>NZ_CP018867.1:1200000-1800000 GCF_002849895.1 Companilactobacillus alimentarius DSM 20249
TCAGACCGCAATAGTATAAATCAATAATCTTAACTCTTTTTTATAAAACTAGAAAGAATAATGATGCTTCAGTGAAGGAACAACGATTTTATCAGAAATACCAATAATTATTCCCTGACAAAACATTGCCAAAATCGTCCCAATACCGACTGACAAAATTCTACCAGATACTAAGAAACAAATAATCATAATTATAACTGGTGGAGTATAACTGACCAACTGCCCCCAACCAGCCGAGCCGTGAAGATATTTGAATCTTAACAGATAAGCCATTTCATCGTTAGGGTGTTGAATCAAGTTGCAACGCTGATAAATTGAAGTTCCAATCGAAACTAAGATCAAGCCCGCAACATCGATCACTAATCGTACATAAATTGGCTTCATTTCAAAATGAAGCGGGTTCAAAACATCACTAAAGAAACCCACTAAATAACTAAATGGCAATGAAAATAGTAAATTGGAAATAAATATATGACTATCAAATTTTCCAATCAAAAGTTGATTAACAATTGTAACAATCACCGCATAAATAAATAACGTTGTTCCATAACTAGAATGTAGCAACTCTGAAATATTGACCGCTGAGGCTGTCCACACGGCACTTCCCATATTACTGTCAATCATCAATGCATTTGCGAATGCATCCAAAATGATAGCAAAAATCAAATAGCCTAGACGTTTTTTAAACTTATTATCTTCCAAAATAAAATTCCCCTTAAAGCCTACGACCTTATCAAATAATAAAAGCCATCTAATTCAAAATTCAAATTAGGTGGCTTTTATTATTAAGAAGATTTATCGCATCGGCCTAATTACTATAAGTTAGTTTAAGTTAGGCTGAAAACGTTGTCAATATAACTTATTTATTTTCTAGGATGATTCATTTCGTCCATACTTAACAAATGATACTTGTGTTCATGATCTGGATCATAGGCTTCAATTTGAGCCATCATACCAGTATCTTCATGTTCCAAAATATGACAATGATACATGTAAACACCGAATTTCGTGAATTGAACAGCAATTCTGACTGTTTCACCGGCGTTTACACCAACAGTATCCTTCCAACCATGTTCATTAGGATATGGTGCTTTACCGTTACGGCTGATAACTAAGAATTGACAACCATGCATATGGAAGGGATGAATCATACCGCCATCCATCTCATTAGTATTGACGACATCCCATAAAACGGTATCACCAATCTTTTGACGACGATCAATTCTTTGCATATCAAAGAGTTTACCATCCAATCTTACCTGATCATCCATACCTGACATTACAGTCCGTGTGACAGGCAATCCTGGGGTAACTTCTGGAGCATCGATTGTTGTAAGATGTTCTGGCAATTTTGTATCGTCAGGAGCATACTTTCCAATCTTGAATTTCATAATTGGCATGTCATCACTCATCAAAGCAACAACATCCCCTGGCTTCTTGTCGCCAAAGTCAACGATGACTTCAGCACGTTCAGCACAAGTTAGCATCAATTTAGTAAATCTAACTGGTTCTGGCAAAGTACCACCATCAGAAGCTATTTGAGTAAATTCATGATTGTCATCGAAATGCAAACGCCATTCACGGCGATCAGAGCCATTCAACATTCTTAAACGAACTCTTTGGGTTGTAACATTAAAGACACCATTGATCGTGCCATTGACTAAAGCATACTTTCCCAATGTACCATCAACATCATAATCTTTCTTATAATCTAATTGATTATCATGGTAACTTCTATCTTGTAAAATAATTGGAATATCATCAACTCCATAATTACGTGGAAACGGTAATTTAGCTTCCTCATCATCAGTTACAACAACAGCTGCAGCTAAACCATTCCAAACTTGACGAGCTGTATTTGGACATGGATGTGGATGAATCCAATCAGTTTGAGCTGGTTGATCCAATGTGAAATCAATATCACGACTGCCACCTGGATAAACTGGTGCATGCGGACCTCCATCAACAATTGGTCCTGTGACATTCAAACCATGCCAATGAAAGGTAGTAACCTCTGGTAATTGATTAACAAGGTGCACATGATAGTGAACCCCTTGTTTTAAAACAATTGTTTGACCAAGCAAGGAAGCATTGTAGCCCCAAGTCTTAGTCTTAACACCAGGCAAAATTTGTGTTTCACCTGCTTGTGCCGTAATTGTGTAATAAACATCGTTGCCATCAACTTTATTTGGTTGTAAAGCTGCAGGAATATTCAATGGTTGATCTGGCATATCAACCTTTTCTAGTGGAACATATCCACCATCATGTAAATCAAATACTGGTTCATCATAGAAATAATCATTGTAAACTTTTGTTTCTGACATTCATAATCGCCACCCTATTTAGTTTTTGATCGAAACGTACAAACGCAATTTACTAAAGCTTCAATAAACATACCGATGCCCATCATATACATCGCTATCATGTTTTTGTTAGCAAAAACAAAATACAATAAAATTGCATAAAAAATTAGCATGAATAATGAAAAAGCCTTAGAATTTCCTGCCATATTATCACCACCAAAATTTATTACAGTTCTATTCTAATACAGTTTTTAAATAATTAGAAACAAACTTTGGCTTGCCTAAAAAAATTAATATTTGTATATAACTAATTCACCATTAATATAATTAGCCATATAGACCTCTGAAACATCCAATCCTCGCTTCTCTAATTCCGATTCGACCCAAGCTTCATCTTTACCAGAAGTTGCCAATTCGTCCATATCAATTTTCCCATCCAAGATAATTGGATATTTATAACCATCTTCATTTTTCAAAATAATCGTCAATTGTCCATTACGTTCAAAGACCGCTCGTGTGACCTTTCTAACATCTAAAACGCCCGCCTGACGTAATTTAAACGACAAATCATTTGCCGACAGACCATTTTTCAACGCTAAATCAACATCGACGCGGCCATTTTTTACAATCACTTGCGGAGTTCCTTTGATAACTTTCTTGAAGAAATTATTGTGATTAGTTAAGAACTTAGCCACAAAGACTACCAAGGTCCAAATCAAAAGAACCAAAGTAAATTGTAAGATCGTAATACTAGAATTGTAGATCATCCCACCGACGATACCACCAAGCACATAATTCTGTAATTGATCAATAGCACTAGTCGGCGCAATATTGCCACGTCCAAAGAGATTAATTTGTAAAACCATGAATAAGAAGCCAATAATAAACTTTAAAGTTAAATCACCATATAACAAAACCATTGTCCCACCTATTTTTTAATTAATTGTATTTTTTGAGTACTAATAATGCTTGCTTTAGTCAAAGTATAACTACTTTGATTATCGTCAAAGCTGACTCGATAAATATTCTTGCCCGCCTTGATCAGCATTCCTTCAGTTAAACTTGAATTGTTAGAGTAAAGTTTTTTAGTCGAAAGATCTTTTTCTTTAGCAATCGATTTCATTAAACTCAAGGTTTCACTGGATTTATTACTAATATCCAATTGCTGTTCATAATTATTGTAATTAATTCCAATAAATAAAAAGATTCCCAATCCAAAAATTATCAAAAGATCCCGATACTTGTTATCAGAACGATTTCTAAAATATAAATAACTAGTTACAAATATAGCTACTGCTAATACTAGAATTCCAATGATAAACAGGAAATTTGGTTCATTATTATGTGCAACCAAATAATCATATGAATAAAAACTCATTTATATCCCCTCAACTATTTTTTTATTTACGATTAGTATAGCAAATAATTTATTTTTTCCATCTCTAAGACCCTTGTCAAATACCTTTTCTTGCGCAAGTAATATAATTGCTTCATAATACTTAAAAGTTATTAATACCCTAAGGGAGTGATTACTATCAACAAAACTTCTAATCTATGTACTTGGTTAAATATGAAGAACTTCGACAATGATATTCAAGTCAAACTGGATAAAGCTTTAATAAAATATCAACTATCTGCTGCCGAATTTAGCTTCTTACACTATCTTTATGATCAATACGACTCAAAAGCTAGTTTATTAGAAATCAAAGATTCTCTTCATCTAAGTTCCGCCGCCACTTCAAGAATGGCTGTTCGTTTGGAAAACAAAGATTGTAAACCAATCGTTCGTTATCACAGTGATGAAAATCAAAAAGAGGTCTGTTTACAAATTACTGAATCCGGGATCAAACACTTTAAAGAGACCGCCGCAGTCGTTGATTCTATTTTGGATGAGTCATTTAATAGTAAAGCCTTTCAAGAATTATGTAAAAAATTAATCAATAAATCCTAAAACCACAAAACTCAAATGTTTCTTGCTAAATTATTTAATAATATTGAATAATTATTCATGTGAGAATATAATTTTATATAATGAGTTTTATTTTGGTCCCTTGGCTCAGCAGGATAGAGCAACTGCCTCCTAAGCAGTAGGTCCCCGGTTCGATTCCGGGAGGGATCATTTTTAGTATAGTAAGATAAAAAATCATTATCCACAAACATTAAGTGAGCCCAATAACTGAAATCAAGTTATTGGGTTCATTTCGCACTTATCCTATTCTTTACATTTGTGAGGTTACTTTATGACAACAATGACATGTAGTAAAACACTTTCTATCAGTAACCATCGTGTTTTCGCTTCAGATTTAAATGAACATGAGACTGTCTTTGGTGGAGAAACATTAAAAAGAATCGATGACAATTCTTCCATTGCAGCTTCCAGAATTGCTCGAATTGGAACTGTTACAGCTTCAATCGATCAAGTCAATTTCATCTTACCCTTCAAAATTAACGACTCGATGTGCACTGAGTCATACGTTTCGGGTGTGGGTGGTCGCTCTATTGAAGTCTTTACTAAGATTATCGGCGAGCATTTGAAATCCGGCAAAAGATTCCTCGGTCTAACTTGTTTCTCCACTTTTGTCGTAACTGACAAGAATATTGTCTTACCCAGAATTCACCCTGACACTAGTGAGGCTGAATTTGTCTGTGCTGGATATGAAAAACGACAAGATCAACGTTTGAAAAAATTGTTAGAACAGGAAAAATTCAATAAAAATATTAGTTTAAATTTTCCTTGGCAATAATTTTAGTAATGAAAAAGACATCTATTCGGTATTTTAGTTTCTCTCGAATAGGTGCCTTTTTAATTCAATTTTTATTGCTTATTATATGTTTACGTTTCCCTTTATTCTTCTGATCACGCAAACGTTTCTTAGCCTTAGGCTTACTCTTTACAACACTCACTGGCTTTCTTTTAGCAACGGGTTTCTTCGTAATTTTTCCATCATGATCCAAATATACTTTACGAATATCAAGTTTAGTAAAGTCGCGTAAATTCTTAAAATCATGGCTATTGCCAAAGGTAATTACGTTACCGCTCTTACCCATTCTGCCGGTCCGTCCGCCACGATGAATATATTCACTATTATCTCTTGGAACCATATAATTAACGATTGTCGTTATATTATCAATGTCCATCCCTCGAGCAGCCACGTCAGTTGTTAACAACAAATTAACTTTTTTACTGGCAAAAAGTGTCATCGTAGTCTTTCTTTGTTGGGAAGACATCTTACTGTCTAAGGAAACGAAATTGGTCTTATTATGATTCAAATCACTGATTGCTTTATGAAGCGAACGAGAATTATTGAAAAAGACTATTCCCAAAAATTTTTTATTGTGAGCCATTTCTCGAATTAAAGCATTCTTAATAAATTCACTGTTGGCCTCAATAAAGTAATGTTTAATCCCAGCAGTATAGGTCGTATCATTTCTTTGATCAATTACTTCAAACTCTTGACCAAACCACTTACTCATATCCTTAAAAATCTCATTCCCAGTAGCGGAGAAAAATGTCATCTGAACATCAGCTGGCATTTGTGCAATCGTTTGACGGACTGTTTCCAATTTTGATTCGTTCAACATTTCATCTGCTTCATCGACAATGACAGAATCAATATTTCCTAATTTAATCTTGCGTGACTGCGTCAATTCATTCAAACGGCCCAAAGTTGCCACAATAATCTCGGGCTTCTCTTTTAGTTTCTTTAATTGACGTTGTGGATTAGCTCCACCAGTAATTGCTTGCACTCGACAATCTACTAACTTAGCTAAAGGCTGAATAACGTCTCTAACTTGCATAGCCAATTCTTGCGAAGGCTCCAAGATCAATACTTGAAGTCCATCTTTAGGAACCAACGTCTCTAGCATTGGCATAACAAAACCGAGAGTCTTTCCTGAACCGGTTGGTGCCATAGCGACAAAATCCTTGCCTTCTTTAAAAGGTAAGTAAACTGCTTCCTGAATCTTAGTTAAAGCCGTAAATTGATTTTGCTTAAAGTAATCTTGATATAATTTTGGTATTTCCACTTTATTTTTCCTCATCTGCGCCGAAAACAAGTCCTGCACTCGTTCTGGCCTGTTCTAGAATTCTATTTACAATTCTAGCGTACTTTAAGAGTTTTTCATAAGTTTCTTGATCATTTTCATTAATAATTCTGGCAAATTCACTAGCCTCTGAGTCCATAGGATTGTCACTCTTTGATGTTGGCAAAGTTGTAATATTCTTATCATCATCAGCCAATTTAACGTGAGTAATATCTCCACCACTGTCCATCAATAAAGTTTTTCTATTGAAGTAAATTTCTGAAGTCATATAAGAATTCTTAGTTTTACCAACGATTATATTGACATCGAATTTAGGATATTTCAACGTCAAACTACCACTGCCATCAATTCCTGAATCCAAAATTTCTGGAACATAGTTAACTGAATCAGGTTGACCAAACAAAACTACAGCATCATATACTGTGTAGACTCCCAAATCATACAATGCACCGCCAGAAAATTTAGGATTAAATATATTTGGCAATTCACCAGCTTTATAAGCGTCATAACGACTCGAATATTTCATATAAGATAGCGTAGCTCCACTTAATTCATCACGATTATTCTCAACATAGTGTTGAATCTTCTTGAAAATTGGTTCGTGAATTTGGCGTGCTGCTTCAAACAAGAATAGACCATTCTTGTGTGCTAGATCGTCCAAAATTGTAAATTCTCTGACGGTAGAAGTACTAGGCTTTTCAACAATCACATTCTTTCCATGCTCTAAAGCCAATTTGGCCTGTTGAAAATGCAGCCCATTTGGCGATGCAATATAGACTGCTTCAAAATCACTGCTACTAAAGAATTCATCTAGATCAGTACTTACTTGGATATCCTTTTTAGACAAATCCTTAATAAACTTATTAGCCTTTGCTTCCGTTCTGGAAAAGACGTGTTTTAATGAAAACGACTTTGTTTCATCTGTTGCTCTAATAAATTGTTCTGTAATCCAATTAGTCCCAATTATTCCTAAATTAATCATAAAATCACCTCTTCTCAATTTTACTTTTATGTAAGCGCAATTACTACTAAAAAAGTTTCTAGAATCTATCAATATGGTATATAATTGCAATTTAAGCTATTTGAGAGGGGTAGTTTTGCTTTATGAACTCGGAAACAGATAAATTCAGTCTGAAAAGAGACTTAGGTTTCTTCTCAGCACTATCAACCGTAATGGGGCTAGTTATCGGTGGTGGGGTCTTTTTCAAAATTTCCAGTGTGACCGCTGCTACTGGTAGTGCCAGTCTGACCATTTTAGTCTGGCTATTAGCCGGCTTTATCACTATCAATGCTGGTTTGACAGTCGCTGAACTAGCTTCAGCCATCCCCGTAGCTGGTGGTATTTATAAATATATCGAATATATCTATGGAAAAATCCCAGCTTTTCTTCTCGCTTGGGCACAGTCAGTTATCTACTATCCAGCGGGAATTTCAGCTCTATCAATTATTTTTGCAACACAAGTTATGAATCTCTGCAACATTTCTAAGACTTGGCAGATTCCAATTGCCATTTCACTGGCAGTTTTCTTATATCTAGTCAATCTTTTGGGAGCAAAGGTTGGTGGTAGGATTCAAGCAATTTCTCTAATTGCCAAACTTATCCCAATTGCTCTAATCATCATTGTTGGTATTTTCACACCTTCAAGTAATCCCGTATCACTCTTCCCAGTTACCGCAGGTACACATGCTAGTTTTTGGTCATCGCTTGGTGGTGGACTATTAGCAACCATGTTTGCCTTTGATGGCTGGATGAACGTCGGAAGCTTAGCCGGCGAGATGAAACGACCTGAAAAAGACTTATCCAAATCAATTATTGTCGGATTATTTGCAATTACTTTGATCTATGTTTTGATCAGTTTCGTCTTTATTAAAGAATTACCTTTCCATCTGATTCCTGGTAATCAAAATGCCGCTTCTGAATCTGCCATCCGTATTTTTGGTAATATCGGTGGAAAAATTGTCACAATCGGTATCTTGATTTCAGTCTTCGGATCAGTTAATGGCTACACGATGACTGGTGCAAGGGTTCCTTATGTGCTTGGCGTTGACGATGATATCATCTTCTCCAAATTCTTTTCCAAGTTAACTAAGAATACTCGCGTTCCTGCTAATGCTGGCTTGATTCAAACAATCATTGCTATCATTATGATTTTCATGGGTAGTTTTGATTATTTAACCGATATGTTAGTTTTCGTTATGTGGATCTTTTCAATGATGATGTTCGTCGGAGTCTTTATTTTACGGAAAAAAGAACCGGAACTTACTCGCCCTTATAAAATTAACTTCTATCCGATTCCACCATTGATTTCCCTTGCTGGTGGAGCTTATATCATTATTTCAACTCTGTTCCGTCAACCAGGATTGGCTATGACTGGAATTGGGATCACTCTACTAGGTTTGCCAATTTATTATATTCATTATTTACATAAAAAGAAGTCGCTATGATGGCGGCTTTTTTTGTTTGACGTTATACTTTGGATGAATATAAATAAATACAAGGTGTTTTCACATGAAAGTTCAATTTCAGAATAAATTTGAAAAAGGGTTAGTTTTAACTACCCTCAAAATTCAAAAGTTATTGATTTATCGTATTATTCAAAAAACCTTATTGCTAATTTTTCCATTTGCTCTCTTCGGTAGTTTCATTAAAATAATTCAAACTGTCGTAATTGGTAAAGAAGGTTTTTTAACCGATATTTTCCCTGATATCACCAACGACCTTATATATCGTCAAATCGAGGATATTTCGACCGGTCTATATAATTTGTCACTCGGTTGGATCTCAGTGATTGCCATTTTTGGTGCTGCCAAATACACAGCGAAACACTTTCGCCGTGACGACCAATTAGCCGGTATTACAGCCATCAGTGCTTATCTGATCATTGATTATACCTATTCCAAAGTTCAACCTTACTCCTTTCATCCCCAATTATTAGGTTTGAGAGGATTACTATTTGCCATTATCTTAGGAATCTTCATCGGTTGGATCTTTAAGAAAACTAGCCGTCCGATCCCAGAACATTCGCAAGTATCGACGAAAAACGTTTTGGATCGTTCTTTCATTTCAGCCAAGTCAATCGTCATCTCACTTGTGATAGCAATGATCATCAGCATTTTAGTCAATATTACCTACTATATTAATGCGCCTAATAATTATGTCAGTGCATTAGCTTCACAATACTCCTCCAAAAGTAATTGGGGACAATTCTTCAAGACCATTATCTTCTCACTTTATACCTTAGTCATGTCGTTTTTAGGGTGGTCTGGAGCCTATTCATCCCTCGGCGTGGAGAAAATGGATGCCCTGTCGACGGTTAATCTCAATTACGCTTTAGATAAACATACTGCTTGGAATGCCCCTAATCCCTTCACTAGTTCGTCGTTGTATCATGCTTTCGCTACCTTCGGTGGAACTGGTGCCGTTTTGGGGTTGATTATTGCCATCTTGATTGTGGCTAAAGATCAAGACTTTCAAACTGTCGCTCGTTGGGCCATTATTCCCAGCCTTTTCAATATTAGCAGTGGCCTGATGACCGGAATCCCGATATTATTTAATGTCATTTTTCTAATTCCATTTATTCTGGCTCCGATGGTCAACATGACGTTGGCCGCATTAGTCATTCAATTGCATTTAATGCCACCTAGCGTCTATCCTGTGCCCATTGGAACTCCCGGACCACTAATTGCCTTCATCGGTACAAACGGTAGTTGGCAGGCCTTAGGATTCTCAATTTTGGCTATCATTATTTCCGTTTGTATTTATATTCCCTTTGTTAAAATGGCCATTAAAGTTAAAGAGCTTGATAATCTCGCTCTTGAAGAAGGTGAACATTAATGCGGATGCACACACGTTCATTACGGAAAAATAGGAATTTTAAATATTTAGTTGCTATGCTGATCTTTCTTATTCTTTTAGGAATACCTTCATATATTTGGACCAAAAAAAATGTAACCACCCTAGCCGGTCGTTACAATTCTCCCATGACTCCAATTATTATGATTCCTGGTAGTAGTGCTTCCTCAAATCGGTTCGATGGTCTTGTTCAGACTGTCAATCGAAAGTACAACGAACACCACAGTCTTTTAAAAATGACCGTTCACACCGATAATTCTATTACTTATAGTGGAAAAATACGTGCAAATGACACCCAGCCCTTTATCGTAGTTGGCTTTCAAAACAACAACGATGGCTATTCAAATATCAAAAAACAAGCCAAGTGGTTCGATCTAGCTTTCAACACCATTAAACGGCGTTATCGCTTCAACAACTTCAACGCTTTTGGACATTCAAATGGTGGTTTAATCTGGACCCTCTTTCTCGAAAATTATTTTGATGATTCAACCATGACAATCAATCAGCTTTTAACTGTTGGTACACCATATAATTTTGAAGAAAAAAGCAGTTCTAACCGTACCCAAATGTTAAATGATCTAATCAAGGGACGGTCAAAAATTCCCAACGACTTAGCTTATTATTCAATTGCTGGCACACAACTCTATACCGATGACGGTATTGTCCCTCTAGGCAGCGTCGATGCTGGTAAGTACATTTATGAGGGCACAATCAAACACTATACCTTGATTACTCTAACCGGAGATAAGGCTCAACATTCTGATATGATCAACAATAACCAGTTTATCAATATCTTTCATCAATATATTGTTGGTAATGGTGTCAATAATCCTAATTCCCCTGATAGCAAACAAAGTGCCATCGCTAATAATTAGCTTGTATTAAAACTATTTTTTAAATACAATTGGCATATGGTATATATAGACTGGAAACTAGAATTGGTAACAAACTTTTTTGTTCTGTTTGCAATTCTTCAATTAAAAAATTACTTTATTAAAGATTTCAATTTCAAAGAAATATTTACCGATATAACCTTATCCTTAATTTTTGGTTATATCGGTTTATTTGTTGATGATATCTTCATTCTCTTTTTCGTAGGATTACTATTATTGCTCTATTGGTTATTCGTAAAAAAAGATCGTCTCAATATGCAAAAATCAATTGCTTTAATCATGGCCGCTAATATTGAACTAGTTTTATTCTGCTTAGGCTCTTACACTTCCAGAATTATCTTTTTCATTTCCAACAATAAATGGCAATTAAAATTATTAGAAACTTATCAGGAATACTTTGTTACAACTTCACTACTTATCAATATTACTTATTTAGCTATTCTAATTATAATTATTCAGCATTTTCGTTATCAAACCATTAATTTATGGATTCAAATTGAAAAATATCAACTCGGTAAACGTGTTTTTGCTTTGACTTTTAGTATTTTTATTTCATTCATGATTATATTGATCATTAGTGATCTACAGGCAGTCACAGCAACAATTCAAGCCAGCATTATTTTAATTTTTTCAATTCTATTAATCGTTGCTTACTATCAACTGGTCTTCTTCGTTCACACGATAGCCATTCAAAATGAGGCTCGTGAAAAGGTAACTTATAATAAACAACTAAACGAATATCTAACTAGTGTGCAGCAACAATATACTGAATTGCGCAAATTCAAACACGACTTTCAAAATATCATGCTAGCTATTAAGCCACTGATTGATTCAAGTAATTCTCAAGAATTAAAAAATTATTATCACGATATTACTCAAGAAAACAAAGAAATGTCCACAATCAGTCAAGGCAATATTTCTCAAGTTAGTAAAATTGATAGTGATTTGATCCGTGGTTTAATTATTCAAAAATTCTTTATTGCGCAAAGTCGTAAAATTGATTTTCATTTGGAGTTAATGAGAGATAATTACCAATTTAAAACTGATAGTTTGATCACAGTTAGAATTCTAGGAATCCTGATCGACAATGCGTTAGAATATGTTGACAGCTTTACAACTGGAGACAAAAGAATCACTTGTGCGATTACCCAAAATAGTCAAACTACTGAAATCACAATTGATAATCCTTTGAAAGATGATATAAACCTCAAAAATATTTTCAAAAGTGGTTACTCAACTAAAATCTCCCATTCAGGTTTTGGCTTAAGTAACGTCCGCAAATTGATCAGCCAAACTGATAATCTTTATTTAGAAACAAAAATAATTCATGAACATCTATTGATGACCCTTATCATTGTTGGAGGTGATTAATTGTACCCTGTTTATTTATTGGAAGACAACGAAATTCAAAGACAGAAATACGCCGAATTTATTAAAAATGGTATTCTGATTAACGATACTAACATGGAACTCATATCAAGTTCTGGAACAACTGATCACTTCTTTAAAAAATACATTCCTAAAAAACAAGCACTTTATTTTTTGGATATGCAAATTCTCAATGACAAAACGGCTGGATTGAAATTAGCCCAAAGGATTCGTCAAGATTCACCCTTATCGCAGATTGTCTTTATCACGACCCATGATGAACTCTCTTTAACCACATTGGAACGTAAAATTGCTCCGATGGATTACATTCTAAAGGATAAGGGATTAGAGGAAATCAAGAAACGAATCACTGAAGATATCGGAGATACAAAAAAAGAATTACAAGAATATAACCACTGCTCCAAAAATCGTCTCGACTACAAAATTGGCAGCCGCTTCTTTTCTATCACTATGGATGATCTCATCATGCTCTATACCAAGAAAGATATTCCTGGGCGAATCTTTGTTATCGCTAAAAATCAATTAGCTGAATTCAATGGCTCACTCAATACCTTCGAAAAAAATTACCCGAACCTTTTTCGTTGCAACAGAAGCTACTTAGTTAATCTTGACAACGTTTCTAGTTACGATAGTAAAACTAGAGAATTATTTTTCGTTGATGAATCCAGTTGTGAAGTTTCTTTTAGAAAAAATAAGGAACTGATTAAATTAATGTCTCATAAAGAAAAGTAGAATTCAGGAAATCAAATTGATTTCTGGATTCTACTTTTTATTTATTCAAATTATTTAATTTGTTCTATTCATAATTTACCTACCAACCAACGCATCCAAACTTACTCCGTACATATCGGCAAAACGTATCATTGTATAGATATCGGGAGTTCTCGTATTATGTTCATATTTTGAAATCGTCGTAATATCAACATGCATCATCTTAGAGACTTCTTGTTCTGACAATTTTAATTGTTTACGACATTCTCTTAAGTTATTGCCTAAGAAAATTCTTTTACGATCTATTATTTCCATAATATTCCCTCAATTCTTAGTTATGGAAACATTATATTTCAAAAACAATAAGCTAAACATAAAATTCTTATGAACGTCGTGTTTTTACCGATTAACGTTAAGTAAAAAGCTTTATTAAACCATAAACAATCAAAAAAGCTGCAAAAAGCATACTAAAAATCACAGCGATAATGGAAAATAACAATGGTGCTGACTGATTTTTCATATTGTCAAAATATTGCTTAGATACAACTAGTTGCCAAATTCCTAGGGCTAATGCACCAATGCCTAATATCCAATTCATCGTTTTCTCCTTTAATTTTCATTTTCCTCTATTCTAAAAGACGTCAAAAAAACTGCAACTAATTTAGTTGCAGTTTTTTGATTATACGTATTGGTTATTTCAAATCCAAACCAACAACACTTTCAATATGGTTTGCCATAGGGAACATATCAACTGGTGTAATATCGCCAATCTCATATGTATCACTTAATAATGACAAATCTCTAGCTAAAGTGGCTGGATTACAACTGATATAAACAATCTTCTTAGGTTTAATATTCTTCAGTGAATCAATCAAAGAGTTAGCCAAACCTTTACGTGGAGGATCAACCATCAAAACGTCAACTGACATGTTGTTCTTTGCCCATTCGTTTAGGACATCTTCGGTTTTACCAACAACAAAATCGGCATTTTCAATATTATTCAATTTAGCGTTTTGATCAGCATCTTTTACCGCATCTTCAATAACTTCGATACCAGTTACATGCTTTGCTTTATCAGCCAAGGAAATTCCAATTGTACCAATACCAGAATAAGCATCAACAACATTTTCCTTGCCGGTCAATTCAGCTTTGTCGATTGCCATTTGATAAAGTTTTTGTGTTTGAACAGGATTAACTTGGTAGAAAGATCTTGGTGAAATTCGGTATGTGTGACCTAGAATTTTATCATCAATATATTTCTTACCAGCTAATAGAGTCATTTCTTGACCAAAGATAACATTTGTATTTTTAGAATTTACATTCAAATACAATGATTTTACTTCAGGATTGTCCATGATTTCTTTAGCAATGTCCTTATAATGGGAAATATCACGTGTACGCGAAACCAAAACAACCATCATCTCACCAGTAAAGTAAGCACGACGTACCATGATTGTTCTAATTTGACCTTTTTGATTTTGTTCATCATAGCCACGGACTTTATATTTACGTAAAACATCACGGACTTTGATAATTTCAGCATCAATTTTAACATCTTGGATCAAGAAGTTTTCCATTGGTACTAAATCATGTGAACGACGACGATAAAAACCAGTTGTTAATTTACCATTAATTTGACGAACTGGCACTTGAGCCTTGTTACGGTAATTGAATGGTGATTCCATCCCTACAGTATCGTTAACCGTTACATTCTTTAAACCAATCTTTTCCATATCTGTGACAACTTGATTATGCTTGAATTCTAGTTGCTTGTCATACTTCAAATGACTCAAAGGTGCAATTCCAGTTTGAGCATAAATTGCATCAATATCATGCACACGATCAGGAGATTCTTTAAGCACTTTTAAAGTTCTTGCAAAGCCAAAATTCTTATTAATCCGTGTAATAACGGCATTCACCGTTTCATTTGGCAATGCGTTATCAACAAAGAGTGTAAAGTCATCAACTTTAGCTACACCCTTGCCTTCATACGAAAGATCTTGAATTTCAAGATCAATCTTTTGATTCTTCTTTAAATTTGGTTTATCCATTTTTCACCTATACATAGAAAAAAGAAGTGTCCAAAACTGATCCACTTCCAATTTCTTTTTTTATTTCTTATCTTTATTTTTACTATCGAGATTACGTTCTTCTTCGATAATCTTTTCGCCAGCATCTTTTTCGCTAAGCGTTGGCGTATCAATTGCTTTTAAGGGAATTGAATCCACATTAGCATAAATATTTAAATGTCCATGCAAATTAACGAATTCCATTGGTGCATCCCCACCATACTCACCATCAAGGTTAACCATCAAACGATTCTCATCATTTGCATGTACCGAAATACGTTTAGTTTTCGTATAAATAACCTTAGGATTGTAGACATGACGACCACCATTTAAAACTAAAGCAATCAAGTGAACCAAGTCACGCAAATTAGTCTCTTTAACAATGATCAATGAAAAGGTTCCATCACCAATCACTGAATTAGGTGCAATCTGTTCCATTCCACCAATCGAGTTAGTTAATCCTATCAAAAACATCGTGGCTTTTCCATCAAAAACACCGCCATCATATTCGATGTGCATGTCAATCGGACTAACGCGAGGCAACATTTCAGCTCCTTTAACTAAGTAAGCTAAATATCCCAAAATTGATTTATAAGCTGACGGAACTTCATACGTTAATTCCGTCATTGAACCACCACCGGCGATATTAATAAAATACTTTTCGCCAGCTTGTCCAATATCAACTGGTAGTTTTTGACCCTTCAAAATAACCTTAGCCGCTTCAACCACGTCATCTCGAGGTATCTTTAGAGCTCGAGCATAATCATTAGTAGTTCCAGCAGGAATAATTGCCATCTCTGGGCGCTTATCCAAATCGGCAATCCCATTAACGACCTCATTGATAGTTCCATCTCCACCAGCAGCAACGATTAAATCAAATCCCTCTTTAGCTACTCTTCTGGCTTCATTTTTGGCTGAGTTCTTCTTTGGTGTAGTTCGGTAAGCACTAGCCTCATAACCAGCTTTTTCAATAATATTCAAAATATCTCCAACATTACTGTTCATAGTCTCATGACCTGAAGTTGGATTATAAATAAGTCTAGCACGCATATCTTTCCCTCACTAACGACTCTTTAATTCTTCCATCAAAAGCTTATTAGCAACCTTAGGATTGGCCTGTCCATGAGTCTGTTTCATGATTTGTCCAATCAAGAAGCCGACGGCACGATCTTTACCATTCTTAAAGTCATCAATTGATTGTTGATTATTATCTAGAATTTCTAAAATCATTGGTTTCAATACATCAGGATCTGACTCTTGAACAAGCCCCTTATCTTTGACCCATTTCTCAGGCTCAGTTCCATTAGCAATAGTTTCTTGGAATACTTTCTTCGCAATCTTAGAAGAAATTGTTCCATTAGAAATCAAATTGATCATCTTAGCCAAATGTTCTGGTGTCAATTTAGTATCTAACAAGCCAATACGTTTTTCGTTCAAATAACCATTAACTTCACCCATCAACCAGTTAGAAACTAATTTTGGATTAGCCTTATAAGAAACAGCTTCATCAAAGAAATCTGACATTTCCTTTGTATCAGTAAGAACACCTGCATCATATTCAGGAATACCTAACTCATTGATATAGCGTTCACGTCTCTTGGCAGCAGTTTCTGGCAAACCAGCTTTGATTTCAGCAACCCATTCTGGTGAAATTTCATAATCAGGTAAATCAGGTTCTGGGAAGTAACGATAGTCATCCGCACCAGATTTAACACGCATTAAGAATGTTTCACCTGTCTTTTCATCAAAACGTCTTGTCTCTTGACCAATTGTTCCGCCTTGCTTCAAAATAGCAGCTTGACGTTGCTCTTCATAAGCGAGTCCTAACTTAACATGATTGAATGAGTTCAAGTTCTTCAACTCAACTTTAGTACCATAAGTATTTGAACCAACTGGACGGATGGAAATATTAGTATCAACACGCATTGACCCTTCTTCCATCTTAACATCAGATGCACCAGTAAATTGAATAATCTTACGTAAGTTTTCTAGATATTGATAAGCCTCTTCTGGAGAATGCATGTCAGGTTTTGAAACAATTTCAATCAATGGTGTACCTTGACGGTTCAAATCGACATAAGAATAACCATTATTTCCGTGCGTATTCTTACCGGCATCCTCTTCAACGTGAAGTTCTTCAATACCGATCTTCTTCTTTTTACCATCAACCTCAACTTCAATATAACCATCATGTGCTAATGGTTTGTCTTGTTGAGTAATTTGATAAGCTTTAGGATTATCAGGATAGAAATAGTTCTTACGATCAAAGTGTGTATGATTTTCAACTTGAGCATTTAAAGCCAAAGCTACCATGACACCTAAACGATAACCCTCTTTATTTACAGTTGGTAATGTTCCTGGAAAACCAAAGTCAATAACATTGGTATTGATATTAGATTCAGCACCATAAGCAACTGGTGAAGGACTATACATTTTGGATTTTGTCTTTAATTCAACATGGACTTCTAGTCCGATAGTCGTTTCAAAATTCATTAGTCTTCCCCCTTAAGTGCAGTTGGTATTTGTTCATAAAATTTATTTTCTTCTTGCAATGCATATGCAGCATTCAAAACATCTTGTTCAGCAAATGGCTTACCAATAATTTGCAAACCAACAGGTAGACCCTCAGCCAATCCAGCAGGAACAGAAGCAGCTGGTAGACCGGCTAAGTTAGCTGGAATTGTCAAAATATCATTCATATACATAGCCAATGGATCGTCAACCTTTTCACCAATCTTGAAAGCAGGTGTAGTTGTTGATGGTCCCATAATTAAATCATAGTCTTTTAAGACATCTGTCATTTCTTTAATAAAGATAGTTCTAACTTCAGCAGCCTTCTTAAAGTAAGCATCATAAGCGCCAGCTGACAAAGCAAATGTACCTAACATGATACGACGTTTTACTTCATCACCGAAACCTTCAGATCTAGAGTTAACGAACAAATCATTGATATTCTTAACATCTTTAGCACGATAACCGTATCTAACACCATCATATCTTTGAAGGTTAGATGAAGCTTCACTAGATGCCAAAACATAATAAACTTCAACCGCATGTTTCAAAGTAGGTAAGCTAACTTCTTCAACAGTAGCTCCCATCTTCTTGTAAGCATCCAAAGCTTTATTAACGTTTTCTAATACATCTTTATGTGTGCCTTCTTGCCAGAATTCCTTAGGAACAGCAATTTTAACGCCAGACATATCCTTGTTCAAATTAGCTTGATAATCAGGAACTTCTTTAGCCGAACTAGTTGAATCATGATCATCATGACCAGAAATCACTGAAAGAACTTTAGCAGAATCTTCTACGCGTTTTGACATGACACCAACTTGGTCAAGACTTGAAGCGAAAGCAATAACGCCCCAACGTGAAACACGACCATAAGTTGGTTTGATTCCAAAAATACCATTAAAAGCAGCTGGTTGTCTAATTGAGCCACCAGTATCTGTACCTAAAGCAGCAATTACTTCACCAGAAGCTACAGCAGCAGCTGAACCACCAGAAGATCCACCAGGTACACGACTAAAGTCCCAAGGATTAACTGATGTACCAAAATAAGATGTTTCTGTGGATGAACCCATAGCAAACTCATCAAGATTAGTTTTACCGATATCAATTGCACCAGCTTTATCTAATTTATCCATAACAGTAGCGTTATAAACAGGCATAAAGTTGTACAAAATTTTACTTGCGGCAGTTGTCTTCAAACCGTTAGTTACAATATTATCCTTGATAGCAATTGGAATTCCTGACAAAGGACCCCTAATGCCATCTTCATCAATCTTTTTTGCAGTATCAATTGCTTTATCGTTCACTGTGATAAAAGTATTGAGCTTGTCTTCTTTTGAATTGATATCACTCAAAGTTTGATTAGTTAAATCTTCTGCAGTCAATTCTTTGTCGGATAATTTCTTATGCAACGAATCGATTGTTTCCTTCATGTAATCCACTATTCATCGTCCTCCTTGTCAACAATCGTTGGAACTTTAATAAGGTTATTGTCGGTTTCGGGAACATTTTCAAGCATTTGTTCTCTAGTCTGAGTGTGAATCCCCTTATCTTCACGGAAGACAGTTTCTGTATCACCCATGTTGTAAGTTGGTTCGATACCCTTAGTATCGACGCTAGCCAAGTTACCTTCCATATCGACAATCTTGCCTAATTGACTGACAAAATCATCTACTTCATCATCTTGAAGTTTCAAGTTAGCTAATTTAGCAACATGTAAAATTTCATCTTTTGAAATCATAAAGTTTCTCCTTTTTTAATCTGCATCATAAACGTGTGAAGTGAATTTACCATTAGTTCTCGTAACCACTGATTGTTGCTCGTCAACTGTCTGAATATTAATATCCAAATCAGCTCCCGATGGCAAGTACTTCGAAGCACTCTGTTGAACAAACTGAGTGAAACTAGTTATCTGAGCCAAACCATCGAATTGTGTATTGATCGTAATATCCATTGATTTCAAACTAGTTCCATCATAATGAGCCTGAGCTGTTACACCAGAAAGATTAGGGAAATAATTCTCAATGTGATCTTTAAAATTCGAAAAGGCATCAGAATCACTACTGCTGATGGCATTCTCTCCATTAACAGTTGGCAACATTTGATTCTTATAATCCAACGTTGTCCAATCACCTAAAGAACTACTCTTGCTAACAGAATATTGGAAATAAGTCCCACCGACAAGAGTATCTTGAGGCGCTACTGAATACAAGCCCACGACGATTGGAATATTGCCAACTTCTTTATTAGCACGAAGTCGTTTAACTACTTCTTTAGCAATCCTTTCACCTTGTTCTTTTTGTTCCTCAGTACTGATACTTGTCTTATATGTGGCACCATATTGTTTTTTCTGATAGTAATCAGTTTTATTCATCGCAATACCAATCGACATCCCTGCCAATTTGTATTTACCATCCTGCTTAGTTAAATAATCCTCTTCCAACATTTGTTGAAAATACATTGGTGTACGTTTATTTTCAGCAGTTGACCCATTGGATTGAGGGTTAAGTCCAGAAGAATTCTTCTTAGACTTACGACCCAACCAATTAGTTACAGTACTAGCGGATAAAATCTGTCCTTCTTGGAAAACATATGAATTAGTTGAAAATTGTTTCTTCGACAACTTCATCAATCCACTTTCAAAACTTCTACTATTAAATTGATTAGTATTATCAGCAGCAGTAATTCCAGAAATAGCACTAGTCTTGTATTTTCCACCACTTAATAAAACATCATAACTACTCGAGTCAGATGAGGTTGTCGTCTGAACATTGCTTTTACTTGTATCGCTGCCACCTGATGACAAACTAGAATCCTGTAGATTACCACAGGCAGCTAAAAGAAACGAGCACATCAGTAATAATGATGTAGTTTTTAAGAATTTTTTCAAAACTGTTCTCCTACTCTTTGGCATCATCCAAAAAACTGGACAATGTTGATTCATCAATAATCTGCGTTCCCAATTGCTGTGCCTTAGTTAATTTGCTGCCAGCTTTTTTTCCAGCAATCAAAATATCGGTTTTCTTAGTGACGGAACTAGTTACATTAGCACCAAGATTTTCTAACATTTCAGTCAACTGTGAACGTTTATAATTTTGTAATGTTCCGGTTATAACAATTATTTTATCAGTAAAATGGTCATTTGTTTCATTAGAATTCGAACTACCAATAAAATTCATATTAATATCTACTGATTTTAATTCATTTATTAATTTTTTAACATCATCATTCTTAAAATAAGTTGAAATACTATTAGCAATTATCTCACCCATTGTATTAACTTCAAGAATTTCTTCAGATGAAGCATTCATTATACTATCTAAATCACCAAAATGCTCGGCTAAAATTCTAGCAGCCTTAGCTCCGACATGACGAATCCCTAAACCAAACAATAAACGTTCAACGGAATTACTTTTAGAATTATCAATTGCCGTCAAAAGATTATTAATTGATTTCTCTTTAAATCCATCTAAAGTAGCCAAATCATCAGCGGTTAATTTATATAGATCTGCCACATCTTTAATCAACTCTTTAGTATAAAGCTGTTCGATAATTTTAGGACCTAGCCCGTCAATATTCATCGCATTTCGAGAAGCGAAATGTGTTAATTGTTCTTTAACTTGAGCTGGACACTTGGGATTAATACAACGCAAAGCCACCTCATCTTCCAAATGAATCAATTCCGAACCACAGTAGGGACAGTGAGTAGGAATCTCAGCTGGTATTAAGTCCTTAGGACGTTTATTCAAAACAACCTGTGAAACTTCTGGGATAATATCGCCAGCCTTGTGCAATAAAACAGTATCACCGATACGAATATCTTTTTGCTTGATCATATCTTCGTTATGTAATGTAGCACGCGAAACGGTAGTTCCAGCTAAACTAACTGGATCCATCACAGCTGTTGGTGTCAAGACACCGGTTCTTCCAATTGTCCAAGTAATTTCATGAACGATTGATTCAGCCTGCTCTGGTGGAAACTTATAAGCAATTTCCCAACGTGGCACTTTTACCGTATTACCGAGTTGTTGTTGAAGTGCTAAATCATCAACTTTCAAAACAACCCCATCAATACCATAATCTAATTTATCCCTCAATTCGCCATAACGTTCAATAAAATCTTTTACACCATTCAAACCAGTTGTCACTTGGGCTGTTGGATTAACATTGAAGCCTAAATCTTTCAAGGTCTCCAAAGCCTGATGTTGCGTTGTAACGTTTAGATCATCGAAAGTCACAATCGTGTACATAAATGTCTTCAATTTTCTTGAGGCTGTAATCTTAGGATCTAGTTGTCTTAAACTACCAGCGGCCGCATTTCGAGGATTAGCAAAAACTTGATGTCCCTGATTCTCACGTTCTTGATTCAAACGTAAGAATTCTTTTTTAGACATGAAACATTCGCCACGAACTTCAAATGACAAAGGACGACTTAATTTTTGTGGAATGTCCTCAATTGTCTTAACATTTTCAGTTACATTTTCACCGATTGTACCATTGCCACGAGTTGACCCTTGAACTAAGATACCATTTTCATAAATTAATGAAAGTGAAAGACCATCAATTTTTAATTCAACATTATAATCAACTTCATGTCCAACATTTTTTTCAATTCGATCATTGAATTCGGCCAATTCAGCTTCGGAAAAAACATCCCCCATCGACAGCATGGGAATCTCATGTGTCACCTTATTAAAATCCGGTAATGTAACATCCCCAACTTCCTGCGATGGTGAATCCGGCGTGACTAATTCAGGATACATTTTTTCTAATTCTAGTAGACGATTATAAAGTTTATCATAAACATTATCTTCTACTACGGGAGCATCCTTTGTGTAATAAGCATCTCGCCAACTGTTCAATTGGGGACGAATTTTATCTAATTCTTGACTAGCTTGGGATTTTGTTATTTCAGCCATGCTCTCACCTCTTAATTAATCAGTAACTTTTTTGATTGGTGCATATTCAGCCAAAAGTCGTTTGATGCCTTGACTGTCAAAAGCTATATCCAATTCTGCATTCTTACCTTCACCATTAACTTTGACGACGGTTCCTCGACCCCATTTCTTATGGTCGACTTTATCGCCAACATTCCAATTAAGTTTTTCAGCACCTTGTGCACCCTTGGCTTTTAAAGTTGGTGAGGTAAAGGTTGCAGCCGTTGCAGCACGATGACGACGTTGTTTATAAGGCATTTCTCGACTCGTCCCCATGTTACCAGCATTAGGATTTACTTGTTCAAGCGCGTCGTCGTTGATCTCTTCAACAAAACGAGAAGTTGGATTATTCTGAATTCGTCCATACAGCGTACGACTGTAAGCATTGGTTAAGTATAGCCTCTTTTCGGCGCGAGTGATACCAACATATGCTAAACGACGCTCTTCTTCTAGGTCGTCTTCTTTGAGTAGCGAGCGACCTAGTGGGAAAATTCCTTCTTCCATACCAACTAAAAAGACTACTGGAAATTCCAAACCTTTAGCCGCATGTAATGTCATCAAAGTAACTTCAGTCTGTTCTTCTTCAATATCATCTTGGTCACTCACTAATGACAATTCAGTTAAAAACGTTGTTAGACGAGTTTCATCAACTTCTGGGTCTGGTTCATAAGCTTGATCAAATTGAGTTGAAACAGTCAAAAGTTCTTCAATATTTTCAACACGAGCTTGCGATTCCAAATTATTCTGTTGTTTCAAATCATCAATATAACCGGAATCCTCCAATAAGTGATTCATCAAGACGGTCATTGATTCAGTCTCAGAAAGCTTAGTTAGATCATCAATTACCTTAGCAAAATGACCAATCGTCTTTCTAGGTTTAGCAGCCAATGGCGAAAGTTCAATATTTTCACTGGCCTCTAGCAAGGACCATCCATGCTCGTCAGCATAGTTTTGTAACTTATCAATTGTCCCCGGACCAATACCACGCTTGGGACTGTTGATCACACGTTGAAAACTCATCGAGTCATCGTGATTAGCAATCAAACGTAAATATCCTAATACATCCTTAATTTCCTTTCGGTCATAAAATTTATGACCCCCAATAATCTTATAAGGCATGTTGGCTTGCATTAATTTCTCTTCGAACGTACGCGACTGTGCATTAGTCCGATAAAGAACCGCAAAATCACCATAATTAAAGCCTTTTAACAGTAAGTTCTTGATTTGGTCGACCACGTATAAAGCTTCGTCTGACTCATTTTGACCACGATAAAATTTAATTTTTTCACCATCGTTATTATCAGTCCAGAGTTCCTTAGGCTTGCGATTAGAATTGTGATTAATGACTTCATTAGCAGCCTTCAAAATCAATTTAGTAGAACGATAATTTTGTTCCAATTTAATTGTCGTTGCTTCTGGATAATCCTTTTCAAAATTCATAATATTTTGAATATTAGCGCCACGCCAACCATAAATACTCTGATCAGCATCACCTACAACACAGACATTGCGATACTTAGCACCCAATTGTTTAACTAATTTATATTGAGCCTCATTAGTATCTTGGTACTCATCAACGTGAATATATTGGAATTTTTCTTGATATTTATCTAAAACATCAGGATTTTGATCAAATAGTTGACTAGTTGTCATAATTAGGTCATCAAAATCTAATGAATTGTTGCGATCCATTTCTTTAGCGTAAGCATCATAAACACTGGCAACCGTTTGTTCATAAGGACTAGCAGCCACTTGTGCATATTGCGATGGAGTTTGTAACTCATTTTTAGCATTGCTGATTGTACCCAAAAGAGCTCTTGGATCATAACGCTTCGGGTCCAAGTTCATTCGCTTCAAAATTTGTTTCATTAAAGTTCTTTGTTCACTAGGGTCAGCAATCGTAAACGTCTTAGGCTTACCCATCTTATCAATATCTCTTCTCAAAATTCTTACACAAAGAGAGTGAAAGGTTGAGACCCAAACATCATTGGCAGATTCATCTAATAATTTACCAATTCTTTCTTTCATTTCTTTAGCAGCCTTATTCGTAAAGGTAATCGCTAAAACATGCCAAGGCATGACATTTCTTTCTTCAATCAAATAGGCTACACGGTGAGTTAAAACACGTGTTTTACCAGAACCTGCACCAGCCATGATCAAAAGTGGTCCTTGTGTGGCCTTAACCGCATCTTGTTGCTCGGGGTTAAGTCCTTTTAACATAGTATCGTCCAATTTAAAAATCCCTCAAATCTTTGTGTAAAAAAATTTAGTTGTACTTAAAATAGCTGTTTATATTGTAGCAAATTTTTGTGTTTAGAGCGAAAAACTGTGGCTCAAATTGAACATATGTTTTTAATCTAAAAATTAGATTAGTATCATAACTATTTTTTGTAATATAAGTACGATACAGAACATAGTCTTTTCCGCTTAAAACAAATAGCGTCAGGTAATCATAGTTCGATTACCTGACGCTATTTGCCTTAATGCTCGAAGACTGAGCATGTTCTGTATCGCTCTTTATTCTAATCCAACGCGTTTAAAGATTTCATCGACATTACGTAAGTGCCAATGATAATCAAAGGCATCATCTAAATCCGCATCGGATAATTTATCAGTTACGCGTGAATCATTTTCTAGCATAGTTCGGAAATCTTTCTTTTCATCCCAAGCTTTGGCAGTCATTGGTTGAACAATATCATACGCTTGTTCACGAGAATAACCTGCTTCAACTAATTTTAACAAGACACGTTGTGAATAAATTAAACCATGTGTAATATTCATATCTTCTAACATTTTATCGGGGAAAACTGTCAGATCTTTGGTGATCTTGGTAAATCTTCTCAAAATATAATCTAACAACTCTGTTGTATCTGGAATAATAATACGTTCAGCTGATGAATGTGAAATATCACGTTCATGCCACAATGGCATATCCTCCAAGGCTGTAAATGCATGACCTCTGATTACACGAGCTAATCCGGTCACATTTTCAGAACCAATAGGGTTACGCTTATGTGGCATAGCACTGGAACCCTTTTGACCAGCAGCAAAGTACTCTTCGGCTTCACGCACTTCGGTTCTTTGGAGGTGACGTACTTCTAGAGCGAAACGTTCAATTGAAGTAGCAACCAAAGCCATCGTTTGGATGTATTCAGCATGCAGATCACGTGGCAAGACTTGTGTTGAAATCTCTTGGGCACGAATGCCTAATTTATCACAGACAAATTTTTCTACACTTGTAGGAACATTGGCATAACTACCAACTGCTCCACTGATTTTTCCAGCTTCAACACCTTTGGCAGCATGATCGAAACGTTCAATGTCACGTTTGATTTCAGAATACCAATTGGCCAAAACCAGACCGAAAGTCGTAGGTTCCGCATGTACTCCATGAGTTCTACCAATCATAACTGTATCTTTATACTTTAAAGCTTTTTCTTTAACTACTTCGAGAAATTCATTGAGATCTTCACGAATAATATCATTAGCCTGCTTCATCAAGTAGCCATAGGCTGTATCAACGACATCAGTCGATGTAAGTCCGAAGTGGACCCACTTCTTTTCAGGTCCTAAATAACGTGAAACATCTCTGGTAAAAGCAACTACGTCATGCTTAGTTTGTTTTTCGATCTCAGCAATTTCAGCTACGTCAAACTTAGCATTTTGAGCAATCAACTTAGCATCTTCAGCAGGAATTTCGCCTTCTTTACTCCATCCTTCAACAGCGGCAATTTCCACTTCAAGCCAAGCCTGAAATCTATTTTGGTCCGTCCAAATTGGTTTCATCTGTTCAGTTACATATCTATCAATCATGAATTATTCTACTCTCCAAATATTAGTTGTTAAGATATCATTTTTTAATTCTTCTAAATCGTCCGAAAAAATTGAAATATATCCGACATCCCTGTCGGCTTGATTCTTAGCTTTCAAACCTGTGTAATAGTTAAATTTCCATTGAGATTTTTCCTGAAGCAAATCTAAACTTTGCGGTAAATTACCTTCAATAATCTTCAAGGTTGCTGCATTGACCATTGGGAATATTTCAGGAAGCGGCCAATCACAAATTGCTCTGATATGTAGTTCGAACTGTGAAATGCCGGTTGCTTCTTGATAAACATTTGCAGAATAATTAATTCCAGGGAAAATTCTTTTGACGTACAAAACTCCGGAATCGGACAAAATGAATCCAATGCCAAAAATCCCTACATAATTAACATTCTGAGCTACCAACAACGCAACTCGCTGCATTTCGGCTTCCACATCAGGATTATTCTTTTTATATATAAAAGAACTCATCAAATGTTCGCCATCATAAATTTCTTGAATCATTGGAAAAGTATGGATTTTACCATCTTTTCCCTTACTTACCATAATGGAATACTCAGACTTAGTTTCAATCCAAGCCTCCAAGATATAGGTTCCATCTTTTAGTAACTTCTGAACTCGTTGAACATCTCGATAATTGTACAAAATATGTCGTTTTAAAACTGATTGATTCTTTTGGATTGGTTTAAGAATACAGGGAAATCCGATCTCTACAATTGCTCTTTTAATATCATCGACCGTTACAATTGAAAAGAACGGTGGCACATTGATATTCAAATCATTCAAAAAAGTTCTCTCAATGTATCGATCTTGAACAATTTCCAGCAAATCTGCACCTTGCACAACATTAAAGTCTTTAGCAAGTTCCTTCAACAAACTGCTGTCAAAATTTTCATCCATATACAAAAGGAGGTCGCTTCTATGGCCCAATTCACTTAGATTCTTAAGATCCTCTAAGGTACCGACTAAATAACTATCGGCTGCTTGAGTCGCAATATCGCTATCTTCAGAAGTTAACAGTATAGTCCTAAAGCCCATCCGCTTTGCTTCCAATTCAAAAATATAAGTCTCACTGCCTCCGCCGATTATTCCTAATGTCTTACCGGGCGCAATAAAAGTCATAATTCCACCTTCCTAATTACTATTCGTCTTCTTTTCCAAAGACTACTTGTCCATCTTCAAAAGCGGTAATTCTAGCTAATGAATAAATTGGTGTACCTGATTTATCAATCATCTGTCTTCCCTTTTGGAAAGACTTTTCAATTACAATCCCAATGCCAGCTAGTTGTGCACCTGCGGCATCAATAATTGTATTCAGACCATTAACAGCTTGACCATTAGCCAAGAAATCATCAATAATCAAAACCTTATCACTACTTGAAAGATACTTCTTGGCAATACTGATATGGTTAGAAGTCTTTTTAGTAAATGAATAAACTTCTGATGAATAAAGATCATCGCTCAAAGTAACGGATTTGTGCTTTCTAGCGAAAACAACTGGGACTTGAAATTTTAAACCAGTCATAACAGCTGGTGCAATACCTGAAGATTCAACTGTTAAAATCTTGTTGATTCCTGCATCCTTAAAATGTTCATAAAATTTTTCGCCCATTCTTTCCATTAACATTGGGTCAATTTGATGGTTTAAGAAACTATCTACTTTAAGCACGTCCTTGCCTAAAACACGACCATCTTTTTTGATTCTTTCTTCTAGTTCCTTCATTACATTCTCCCCTATTTAATAGAATAATTAGAGTCTATCATACTTTGTTTTTCACTTGATACCTTGATCATACTTTTTAAGATTATATTTTTGTATAACCCGAATAATTTTACTTGTGTAACCAGGATCAGTCGCATATCCATCAGCTTGTAAAGCAACTGCTGCATCAATATAATCTTTTGATTGTAAAACTTGCTTGTACTGCTGCGAATTCCACGAGGTACCATTCACTAACAATTTTGTATGATCTTTCATTGACTCACGAAAATCCGAATAAACTCGAAAACGTCCGTTGATAGTTACCCACTGACCATCAGTATATTCCTTTGTCTGTAAAACTTTCGTATTTGCAGGATCGTCTCCCTTAATACCAAAGTAATTATTATATTGGCTAGCCAAAGTACTGGTTCCCCAGTCACTCTCCAAAATAGCTTGGGCAATTGTAATACTAGGTAAAACACCATAATCCTGTCCCAACTCGACCGCATATGGCGAAATCTTTTTTATAAAAGCAGTGTGCTTCTGTTGAACCATTTCAACTTTCGTCTCATTTTGATATTGGACATATCGCCTGTAACCAAAGAAGCTGATAACAAATAAAGCCACAATTGCTAATAAAATGACAGTTGTATTATTATTTTTCCGTCCGCTTTTGCGTCGAGGCGTCCGATGTTTCGTATATCTTCTCTTTTGTGGCAATTGATCTATCCCTTTTAAGTTTATTAACTATAATTATAGCTGATAACTTTGAAAATTTTGTGATTTGACTCAGAAATTTAAAAATCATTTATTTTCTTATTCCAACTGTACTTGTCCTCTCAAACATAACCACCAAGATAATAGTGCTAATAATTCCAAAAGAGCTGAAAATAAGAAAATACTTTTATAATTAAGATTCATTGCTATAATGGCCATCAACATTGGTCCTAAGACGTTTCCAAATGCTTGTGCCGACTGATTATAGCTAAAAACTCTTCCAAAGATTGAATTAGGAATATTTCGAACTGTCAAAATTTGTAGGGATGGAATTAAGGCAGCATCAGATATTCCTAAAATAAATCGTAAGGCAATCAATTCCCAAACGTTTTGAATCAAGCTAGTTAATAATAGACAAACAATCGCAATACTCAAGAAAATCAATATGCTTTTCAAAGCCCCTAAACGATCTATTAAGTTTCCAACAACACCTGCCATTAAAATTGTTGCTAAACCCGGTGCAGCAGATACTATTCCAGTCATTATTACTATATTAGGACCGTCAAAATTCAATTCTCTGACTAGTAAACTGATGATTGGTGTAATTGCATTAGTAGTAGCTTGAATCGCTAATAGCGACCCAAAAAGAGCAAAGAAGAATTGCCAACCAATCTTTTTCATAATAGGCAATACCTCTTTCAATTCTTCCTTACTGATGGGAACGAATTCTTCATGTACACCAACCCAAGTGGCTAGAAAAACCAAAAACATTAAAAAGCTCGTCAAATAAAACGTCCCACGATATCCAATGATCGTGATCAAAACTCCTCCCAATAAAGGCCCCACCAAAGTCCCAGTAATACTCCCAGTTACTAATTTACTCATAACTTTTCCTTGAATTCTTTTGGGAACTGAAACCGACATCAAGGCATTAGCATTATTAATATAGCCTGAAAAAGCCCCCTGCAAGCAACGAAAAAATAGTAAAAACCAAATATTCGGTGATAAACCAACCAAAAGTATTGTCAGAGTCATCATCCCTGAAGCACGTAAGCACATTAACTTACGCCCCTTTAGATCTGCTAATCTTCCCCACAGTGGAGCTACAAGAGCTTTAGTTAGATATGTCAGCGAAAAAGCCGCTGCTCCAAAAAAATTCAATTCTGTTTTGTTAAAATTTCCCAGAGTATCGATAAATAGGACGATAAAAGGTAAAGTAATGGCATTGCCCATATCAGTGACCAAACTGCCGAACCAAAGAATTCTAAAATTTCTTTTCCAATCAAGCATTATTAACTATTCCTTATTTTTTAATAACAATAATAGACTAGTAATATTTAATAACTGTAAATTTAATGTAAATTCTCTTTGAAGACACAAAAAAAGCTAACTCCTGTGAGTTAGCTTAAAAGTTCAAAGTTTATTAAAGTTATAATTAGTCCTTAACAACGTTTGAAGCTTGTGGTCCACGATCACTATCTTCGATGTCGAATGTTACAGCTTGACCTTCTTCAAGTGTCTTGTAACCGTCACCTTGGATTGCTGAGAAGTGAACAAATACGTCACTACCATCTTCGCGTGTAATAAAACCATAGCCTTTTTCTGCGTTAAACCATTTAACTGTTCCGTGTTCCATCAGACTATTCCTCCTGATAAATAATATATTAGTTGTGCATTTATTTCGTGGTACATTATGGAAGAAAGTCTAAAGTACGAAACATTCAAACCATCCGAACCATTCACCATTCAAAAATACAACTCTTATAGTAACATGATTAACAACTTATTACAATCTACGTATAAAGTTTTCCCCGATAAACGCTCAAATTTTTACATCATCAACGTAAGGAATGGAATTTTGTGCACCCTTAACCTGCACCGCAATCGACGAGGCCTTGCTAGCAAACTTCATTGCTTCAACCATATTATCTAAATTAGAATCTAACTTAGCGGCCAAATAACCAATGAATGTATCACCCGCAGCGGTCGTATCAACTGCTGATACTTTGTAAGCATTCACAAAATCATCTTTACCATCAGTGTAATAAAGTGATCCCCTGCTACCAATAGTTATTATAACACGCTTGACACCCATTTTATTCAATTTATCTGCAGAATTTATAATTGATTTTTTATCGACTGCTTTTACGCCTGTTATAGCCTCTGCTTCGGTTTCGTTAGGAACAATAATGTCAGTTAATTGAAATAATTCTTCCGGAATATCGGTTTTGGCTGGAGCAGGATTCAAAATCGTTACAACATTATTTTTTTTAGCAATGCGAAATGCCTCCAAGGTCGCTTCAATCGGAGTCTCAAATTCAGAAATCAAGCAATCAGCCTCAGCAATAGAACTTTCAGCATTCTTCACATCGTCCACACTGATAGTTTGATTAGCACCACCGTAAATCAAAATGCTGTTTTGACCATTGTCATCTAATAGAATATAGGCCTTACCCGTTCCAGCTTTAGGATCAACCGTAATATTTTCCATATTCAAGCCATCTTTTTTAAAAGTATCCAACATAAAATCTGCTGCATGATCTTGACCAATTTTGGCAATGAAAGTAGTTTTTGCACCACCACGAACTGCGGCAATTGCCTGATTAGCCCCTTTTCCACCTCCAGCATTGGATTCGTCACTCATTGCCATAGTTTCTCCAGGAACTGGTAAACGTTTAATGTTTAAAATCGTATCAACATTGATTGAGCCTAACACAACAACTTTTTCCATGTTAAAGTCACCTTTTCTTTTTTAGTAATTAATTTTGTATTCCTATTATTCATCAATTATTAATACTATCAATATTCTTCTATTTTCCACAAGTTAACTCTCATATTATTTGAAATAATGATAGAATATATTCTTAGTAAATGAAAATTTTAAGGATGTATTTATGACAAGAACAGCTAAACTAAGTTTTTACTTCATACTATTCATCATCTTCGGACTAATTGGTATGTGGATGCCATTATTAGGTGACGACCTCCATTGGGGGACCTATTTCGGTAGTAATTATTTTCCCCAGGGAATCTTTACCTACTATGATGGACGTTACTTAGGCGATCTATTAGTTATCGCCATTACTAAAGTAAAAGTTCTCGCCTTTTTGGCTTATGGGATTTTTCCTACTACTATTGTTTATTTAATTCAAAAAATTCGGGAACAAATTTCTCCCGCTAAAAATATTGGATTGGTTTCAAGTGCTTTAGCAACCGCCTTAATTCTTCTAACCCCAGCTTCTATTTTTAAACAAATTTTGGGCTGGCATGCTGGATTTGCTAATTACTTGCCCTCTACTATCTTCCCGTTATTTCTTCTATATCTGGTCTTAAAAAACTATGATAACAAGAATGTTCATTATTACCGTACTAGCATGTTTTTAATCTTTTTAGCCGCAATTTCGGCTCAATTCTTTGCTGAACATATTACATTGTTAAACTGTTTCAACATTATTTTAGTTTGGATTTTTCTAAGAAAACATTTTGGAGAGCAATTCAAGAAGGTCCTCAATTTAATCTTAATTGGTAACTTTATCGGTGCTATCTTGATGTTTATCAATGGAGCTTATCTTAAGATATTATTTGGTTCTGATTCTTACCGTTCAGTGAGTGGCGGTGAAACTAAAGACACAATGCTCCATTACCTGAGAATCAGTTACACTCCTAAACATTTGATTATTGTCGGTATAATTTTAATGTTGTTTACAATCTTGGCAATTCTTTATAGTCTGAAATTAAAGAACACAAAACATAAGCTTGCTAATTTTGCTCTATTATTATCAACATATGTTGTTATCGCACCATTCATCGTTGTTTCACCATTTGGTTCCAGATGTATGTTTGCTAGTTATATTTTCTTAGTAACCATCTTTACAATCAACCTTGATATTTTCTTCAATAATTATGAAAAAATCTTATTACCACTATTTAGTTTAATAGCCTTAGTATTAGGAGTCCGCATGGATTACCTAGCTCACGACTATGGACAGACTTTTGATATGCAAATTGAATATTCACAATATCAAAATACCATCAGTCGTGATAGTCAGTACTTCCTCAAATATCGTGACGATAAGTATATTTGGATGACGGGTCCTATTGAAACTGATAATAACTTCTCCGAATTATATGTTAAAAACAAGGATCGCAATATGGTTCCAATCAATTACTATGATTGGACTGATGTTAAGCGCAAATTAAAGAACAAGAAATTCAAGAGTCGCGATGAATATATGAAGGCTTTTGATAAAGGAATTTTGAAAAAAGTTAAACTGATTCAAGCAAAAAATTAATTTAATTCTCAAATATTAAAAAAGTGGGACATAACATAGCCTAATAAAGGGCTGAAAATGTTATGTCTCGTTTTTTATTCCAAATTACCCAAAACCTATACCGATTATATTCATTTAACCACTCTATCAACATTTAAAGACATTTTGTCATAAAAAAAGCATACATACCACTCATGAAATAGATGATATGAATAAATAATTTCATATTAGATTCATTTGACTATTTAAATTCAATATAATTTCAAAAATTATTAATTAATCTTTATTGCTGTTTACAAATTCCATTTTTAATATCAAAATCGTAACAAAAAAGAATCTTCAAATTTTTTCAAGCCGAGAAACCCTATTATAACAAGCTTCAGACAACATATTCATAATTCTTAATTATTTAAGATATTTCCAAATCAATACTATTAATGCAACATTTTTTATTATTAGCCATTCTAATTCACTTTAGGAAAAAGCTTTTTACAAAACTTGAATCAAAAAAGACATCGAATCATATTACACTATGAATTGTATTAAGGAAACACCTCATATATCTAATAAATATTTAAGTACATACGGCAGTGTACATAGAGATTGATATATAAAATAAAAAAAGACATTTATGGTCGGCATACCATAAACATCTTAATTAAGAATTCACACACATAGAATTGAATTTAAATTAGTTAATAGAACTTTTTACTTGTTGTTCAGTTACATCAAACATGGCAACATATTGATCAGTAGCAACACGTACGAAAGGCATACCTTGAGATGTATAAATTGCAGAGTCGGAATACCATTTAGTTCCGGAAGCAAGTGATACGTCTGTTCTTTGTTTCAAATTATGATCATAAACACGTACAGACCCATTATCGTCAGATGATTGAACTTTAATAATCATTTGGCGTTTTTTGTATGCAAAACTATCATTTGTACTCAAAAACTGATTCGGAGCAACTTGGAAATACTCATTGCCATTGATTTTTTCTAACTTATTAACTTTCCAAGTACTGTCCTTATCGACGGAAATATTGGTCTTATTACCATTCTGATCATAAACAGAAGCTGCCTGTTCTGTAACTTGAGCATAGTTTCCTGTCGTTACAGATTGAGCATTAACATCAGTAACACTAGCGGTTGCAGCGATACTGCCCCCAAATAATGCACATACTAAAAGAGCAATAGATTTTTTCATAATTATACCTCACTATAATTTAATAATTTAAGTCCCTCGGCTATTTTTTGGCATAAAAATAGCGTACATAAGATTGATTCTTTCATATAAAATAAAACTATAACAATTCACACATTTGCCTATATTTTTTATCGGCATATCTATAAGCAACTTAATAGTACAAGGATTCGACACATTTTTCAACATATTTCTCTCTATAATGATATATAATTCTATTAATTTTTTTATATAATCAATATTCCTATGCAGTTGGAAACGTTTAAAAAGGTAAAAAATTATTTTAATAAAAAGAGCATTCTAGTATATTCCTAGAGTGCCCTTTTTATAAACTAGTATTTTTCTGTAAATTGTTGCTGTATGACGTACCACATTCCTACATATTCATTAGTTGCCACACGAACGAATGGCATACCTTCTGAAGTCGTGATTACACGATCAGAATACCAGGATGTATTCGGTGCCAGTGCAACTTTGGTACTTTCAACAAGATTATGATTATAGACAGGAACATCGCCATCATCACTCGAAACCTTGATGACCTCTGGTCTGTTGCGATAAACAAAGCTATCATTTGAACTCAAGAACTCATTAGTAGCTACTTGATAATAATCGTTTCCATTTACAGTAACCGTCTTCCCAAGATACCAGTCACTACCCTTTGGCTCTGACTTTCCAAGAGATAATCCAAATGAATTATATAGTTGAGCAGAACGTACATCAACTTCTACAAAATTACCGCTAGTCACGGATTCAGCCTTGACACTATGGACGGATAAAATCGAAAAGGTTAAACCCAGCAAAGCGACCAATAATGTCACCATTACTTTTCTTTTCATAATTTAAACTTCCTTAGTCTCCTTAGACTTAATCAATTATAATTTGTTTAAACATGTTTTACAAAAATTAGCTATTTTATTGATAAAAAAATAAACCATCTAAGGTATTCCCTAATGATTTATTTCTTTTAATAAATTCTTATTTTGATTAAACTTTGCTAAATAATAGGCCAAATTATAATAATCATCGTATTGATCTTTTTTATCAGGATCATTTTTAACGGCACATGCAGCACTGTAATTTAATTCGTCCAAGAAATATGAAGTATGATTTCTTTGTGCGTAATTCAATCCACAGTGACTAAAACGATATGCTTTTTGATAAAGCTTCATATCAATGAAAGACTTGGCAAGAGTCTTACAAAGAAACAATACTTCTAACTCATTAGCATTTGGTATTTCTAATTTTTCTTCAAAGGAATCACTAATCATTTGAAAATAATACTGAGCTCGATCAATATGACTTTGTTTCAAATATCCTAATCCCTTGAACAAATAAGCTAGTAGTGTGTATATGTCATCATTAGCTGATTTAGTTAATTGTAGAACTTTATCTAATGTAAACAAAGATTCATCAATATTATTTTTTTGATATTCAACAATTCCTATTATTAATTCATATTGTTTCATATCGTTATTATTGAGTTTCCCTTGTAAACTAGACATTTTTTGATCAATTTCATTTAATTTGAACGACAAAGCATCATGCTCAATTTTGTCCAGAGCACTCTCCTTTTCAACTGAATCCCGACTTGAAAAGTCACTAAAAACATCATTCAACGACAAATTCAATTTCAAACAAATCTTGATTAAAATGTTTACCGTTGGAGCTGTATTATGCTTTTCTATCTTGCTAATTGTGTTTTGAGTGCAAATATCGTCGGCCAACTCGATTTGCGTCAAATTCATTTCTCGTCTTTTATTATAAATAATAGATCCAAGAAACAAGAACAACACTCCCATCTATCTAATATCAATATTTATCAGTAATACTATACCACCTTATAAAAAAATATATACTTCATTTAATGTTATTAATGTTAAATTTTAAATACATAATTATGATATAACGACTATTTAATGAATTAAACAGTGATATTAAGGCGATTTTTTAAAATTTAGTTGTATTATTTTAATTTTCTCAAAAATTAATTAAAAGATTCAAAACTGACTCTAATAAGCTACAAAATTAGCCTAAAAAAATTGAAACTAGTATTATGAATAGTAACGTATATAAAAGGAGTAATTGAAAGTGACAGAATCAACATTTTGGTCGCAAATAGCAAAAAAAGCTAAAAAACAACAGCGACCTTTCTTTACCATGGCGCCTATGGAGGCTGTAAGCAATACCGTTTTTCGTCAAGTCATTGCTAAAGCAAGTGCACCAGATACTTTCTTTAGTGAATTCGTTTATGCTAAAGGAATAACTGATAAAACAACTAAATTTCCAGTTGACGGACGACTTTTTATTGATCCTAGAGAACAAAAGAAACCAGTCGTTCAACTTTGGGGAGATGTCGCCAGTGACTTTGCTAGTGGAGCTGAATTTTTAAAAAGCCATGGCTTTTCAGCTGTGGATATAAATACCGGCTGTCCAGATAAAACAGTTATTAAAAATCATGGTGGCACTTACTTGATTCGCAATCCAGAAAAAATTGACGATATTGTTGCTGCTACTAAACAATCTAATCTGGCCGTTAGTATCAAAACTCGATTAGGATATAGTAAAGTTGATGAATTTAACAGTTGGATTCCTAAGCTTTTGAGCCAACAAACTGATCTTCTAACTGTCCATTTGAGAACTAAGATGGAAATGAGTAAAGTTCCTGCGCATTATGAAGTAATTGATGATCTTATTAAAATGCGTGATGAAATTGCTCCACAAACTTTATTGCAGATTAATGGCGATATTCCCGATTACCAAGCTGGGCTCAAATTAGCTCAAGAACACCCCGGTCTCGATGGCATTATGATTGGTCGTGGAGTTTTTGCCAATCCTTTTGCCTTTGAACAAAATCAAAAAAAACATTCTTTGAATGAATTATTAAGCTTGTTACGTATGCAACTCGATTTGTTTGACGACTTTGCCACACACTATGATGTTCCGCGTTTTCCATCATTAAAACGTTTCTTTAAAATCTATGCTCGTCCTGAATTGGGTGCTATTGACTTACGTAATGAAATGATGCAAGCTAAATCAACTGATGAAGTCCGTCAGATTCTAGATGATTTTCAGAAATAGATAAAAAATAAGAGGAACAACCACAATGGTTATTCCTCTTATTTTTATCTAAATTTGTTTAAACAGATGCGGGTAAGAAGATTCGAACTTCCACGGAGATAATTCTCCACAAGATCCTTAGTCTTGCGCGTCTGCCAATTCCGCCATACCCGCATGCAACAGAAACTATTATACATATAATCAAATAAATTATCAAGATGATTATTTAATATCTCGTAAATAGACTAATTTTCCATGACATTTACCACAAACATAACGTTTAGTATCAATTCTTCGTACCCTTCGATAGATTGTTTGACAGTGACTACATTGATATAAGTGATAATTTTTAGATCTTACAGTGCGCTGGATTGGTGAATAGCGTAGACCATCCACCTGTTTTAAAAGTACCTTGAAACTATGATCTCGATGTTGAGCTGGCAAGCCATCATTATACAAATGATAATGACACAATTCATGTTTAATGACCCCTACCAATGTCTCATAACCAAATTGTCGATAAATTTTAGGGTTGATATCAATATTACGATCACGTAAATGAAATCTCCCACCAGTGGTTTTTAAACGGTTATTAAAATATGCCTGATGAACAAAAGGCTTCCCAAAATATTCTTGAGAAACCTTCTTCACTAATTCATTTAATTCTAAATCAGACATATTAAGCTAAATCAGTCAACTTTTGAATTAATTTTGAAAACTTATCCATTGCTTCATCTTGTTCTTTTTCAGAAGCGTCAAATCTATGACGGTCAATTTTTTTATCATCGCCAATACTATCAGTCATTTCACCACAAGCTTCAACATACTTTCTAAAGGCTGAAACCAATGTGATATGCGTCCCCATTAATCTTGCAGGAGCGCGACCCTTATCTAATTTAGCAAGTGTCTCTTGATACTTTTTAGTTCCAGAAGCAAAATCCTTTTGAATCTTTACATATTCTACGCTGTCAATTTGATCAACTTTACTACGATCCAGTGCATCACGAAGCTTCTCAAATTCAGGATTTAATTTATCTTGTTCTTCTTGAATAGTTTGAACAGTTGCATTAATCAAATTACCATATTGCATTGCTTTTTTTTGTGCAGCATTCATAACAGTTACCTCTTATTTTCTTGTTGTGTCTTCTCAGTATAAATATCTCTTTCAATTGTAAATCTAGGGCGACCTTTAACTTCACTAAAGATTTTACCGACATATTCGCCAATCACACTAATACTAATTAATTGTACACCACCGAGTGCCCAAATAGATATCATTAGTGATGACCAACCTTCGACAACGTTTCCGTTGATTTTTTGAACCAAACTATAGATCAACAATACGATACTAATCAAAACGATGAAAAATCCTAATCCCATAATCATCTTAATCGGAACAATTGAAAAAGAAGTAATTCCATCAATTGCAAACTTGATCATTTTACGCAAAGGATATTTCGAAACGCCGGCAAAACGCTCCTTGCGGGCATAAAATACTTTAGCTGATTTAAAACCTACCAAAGGCACGATTCCTCGCAAAAATAAATTACGTTCTTTATAGCTCAACAACACCTTGCAAGCACGTTGGCTCATTAGTCGATAGTCAGCGGAATCCGGTACTAACTTAACGCCTAGAAACCCCATGAAACGGTAGAACATTTCTGCCGTCCCACGTTTAAAAGCTGTATCAGTATCACGATTATTCCTAACCCCGTAAACAATTTCTGCACCTTGTAAATATTCGTTAACCATTTTCGGTATGGCATTAACATCATCTTGTAAATCGGCATCTATCGTTATAACGGCATCAGAATCTTCTGAGGCTGTTGTTACACCTGCTAATAAGGCCCCTTGGTGACCAAAATTACGACTCAATTTCACACCTGAAACGCAATTATATTTATCAGAAAATTCGGAAATCAAAGCCCAAGTTTTGTCTTTGCTGCCATCGTCAACGAATACAATTTTACTATTTTTGGAAATTTTACTGGCATTCATTAATCCAGATAAAATATTTGTCAATTCTTTTGTAGTTTCATGTAGCACTTCTTCCTCGTTATAACAAGGAACGACAATGCTTAATTTCACTCCATCAGACATTTATTTCGTCTCCCGCTTTAATTTAATGAAATCACAACAACTATACAATCCTAAACCAGCTAAAATAGCCACTATCGGTAAGAATTCAAGTCGATATCGTCCTTGGACTTCAATTAATAATTGTACAACGGCATACGCCATAAGTGGCAAAATAACCAAGAATATTTTATTATTATCGAGTTTTAATCTAAAGAGTCTTATTGAACCGATCCAAGAAAATACTATCAGGATTACACTCCCCATGTATCCCAATAATTTAACTAAATTAGTCATTTTTAATGAATGAATCGTATCAAATCCTGTAAAGTCAATTGCCATTGATCTTCCAGCCCAGAGGGTCCGATTCTTTTGCCAGAACAATTTCAGCCAACCATGTGTAGCATTCAAATTGTTAACATTCTCATGAATGACCTTATATTCCTTAGCACTCATTTTATTTCGACTAGCCTTAAGATCAAACCGATTGACCATCCCTTGATCATAAGAACCACTAGAATTTGCATCCAAACCAACTACGAATTTCCATTCAGAATCCCGATTAGTTAAGCCATAAGAATTTAAGCCAGAATTTTTAATAGCTAAACTAGCTCCAGAAAAAATCATCTGGTAAATAACTAGCGTGATTACTACTTTGACAATTCCCATCCAAGAAAATTTACCTTTGCTAATAAAGAGATACAACAAACCATAGACGATGATTCCGGCAATAACAACTGGACCAATTGGACGAACAATACTCCCAATGGCTAATGTCAAGCCAGCTAAAATATAAGTCCAATATTTATCCTGCATAATCAAATAAAACGTCAACATAAACAGGAGCATCCCAATATATTGATTATCGGCTTGGCTATTTAAAGCAAACCAATCCAAGTCAATCATCAAAACAAAGACTGTCAAACGAGCTACTTTCACTTTATTAAAAATCTGCATTGAAATTAAGTATGTCAAATATAGGATTAAAACTTGATAAATAATATTTAGAAATTGTATAGCAAAAACGTGTTCACCAAATATTTTTACTACCGTCATAACGTAGACTAAAAAGCCCGTTTGATAAGCCCACTTAGCAAAATAATCATTATCGTAGCTGAATATACTTTTTCCTGCCAAAGCCTTTGGTGCTTTAGTCCAAAAAGTTTTGAAATCACTGACCTGCGTCTGCGGAACTAGCTTCAGCCAAATTAAGGCAACAATCAAAAAGATGAACAACATGCTTATTAAAATTAGTCGATTCAAATTCTTATCGTCATCACGAATTCGATACAAAAGATACCCTATTGCACCAACAAAAATAATTGCACAAAGAAGAACCAGTATGGTTAATACTGGTTCTGGTTTTAAATAATTTAATGTCAAGAATCCCCCCATTTGAATTAAAACAACTGATGTAAAAATTCCTAGACATATAAGCACCAATTTACTAATTATACTTTGAAATCTGCTTAACATATTTACCCTTCTATGTTGCTATTTTTTCTGTCCTTTAGTGAAGTCTGCCAACTTCAAAAGACACTGAGAAATATCCTCCATACTTGCAGCATAGCTAAATCTCAAATGATTTTCGCCACCGATTCCAAAGAAACTACCTGGTAAAATTGCCAAATGCTCTTTTTCTAATAAATCGTTAGCAAATTTAACATCATCCTGTTCTAAATCTTCTGGAATCTTAGCAAATAAGTAGAAAGCACCGTTAGGCGTTGGACATTTAAAACCTAATTTATTCAAACCACTCAACAACTTATCACGTCTTGCTTGATACTGCTCACGCATCGAAATAGGATCATCATAACCATTCTTATATGCTTCAATTGCTGCAAATTGAGTTATTGAGGTAATCGAAGTTGTAGCCAATTCATGAATCTTGTTGATCTGACTAATAATTTCAGCTGGACCACAAACGATTCCAAGACGCCATCCAGTCATTGCATGCGACTTAGACAATCCATTCATAACGATTGTCTGTTCAGGAAGAATATTTCCGAATGAAATATGTTTAAAATTATAAGTCAATTCACTATAAATTTCGTCACTTATTACAAAAATATCACGATTTCTTAAAATATCAGCTAAAGCTTTTAATTCTTCTTCGGTATAACTAACACCAGTTGGATTACTTGGGAAATTCAACAAGAATATCTTAATTCTAGGATTAGTTTCTAAGACATTTTTCAAAACATCTGGCGTTACTTTAAAGTTAGTTTTTGAAGTATCAATATAGACTGGTGAAGCCCCATTAAAGTCAGCATCTGGACCATAAATAGTGAAGGCTGGAGATGGAATTAATACTTCATCACCTGATTGCAAGATAGCATTGAAGGCTGAAAAAACACCTTCAGTAACTCCAGTCGTTGCAACAATTTGTGTTTTAGGATCATAATTTAGATCATATTTATCATGTAGATATTTCGAAACGGCACTCAAAAGTTCATGATTACCCTCAGGTACAGTATAATGGGTTTTATTATCATTAATTGCCTTGATAGCAGCTTCTTTGATATGCTCTGGTGTTGGAAAATTAGGTTCACCAACGGTCATATTAATGACACCTGGAATACTTTTGGCGCGCGCATTGAATTTAAAAATCTCTTGTTGCTTAATTGCAATAACAGATGGTTTCATAAGGGAAACTAGATTATTGTTCACTGTTAAACACCTCTTCATAGAATATTACAATAATACAGTTTCATTCTAACACACGAGATTATATATACGAAAAGCTGTCAATCATAACCTCGATTCAAATATTAAAGAAAAATGACATCAGGCAACCATATTTGATTGCCCAATGTCACTTTTTATCTAGTCAAAAACAGTATATGGCAAGCGACGCTTGTGTGCTGTTTTCTTGTACCAATTCTCTATAATTTCAGCGCTCTTAGAATCGATCTCTTTACCTTCTAGGTAATCATCAATATTCTTATAAGATACTCCAAGTGCCTTTTCATCTGGTAAACTTGGACGATCTTCTTCTAGATCAGCCGTAGGTATCTTCTCATATAAATTCTTTGGAGCTGAAAGTTTTTCTAGTAGCGCCTTACCTTGGCGTTTATCCAAGCGGAATAGTGGCGTTACATCAGCTGCGCCATCACCATATTTTGTATAGAAGCCAGTAATGTTTTCTGCCGCATGATCAGTTCCTACAACGACGCCTTGATTGTCGCCCGCAATAGCATATTGAGCAATCATTCTAGTTCTAGCTTTGATATTTCCCTTATTAAAATCAGAAATATGCATATCGTTATTCTCAACAGCTTTAACCATATTGTCGACACTATCTTTTATATTAACTCGAATTACTTTATCAGCTTGCATCCATTCGATAGCCTGCATTGCATCTGATTCATCCGCTTGTTCCCCATAAGGTAAACGAACGGCAATAAATTTATAATCATCATTGCCTGTTTCTTCTCGTAATTCCGTCATCGCCATTTCTGACAACTTTCCAGCTAAAGTGGAATCTTGACCACCAGAGATACCCAAAACAAGCGTTTTTAAAAAACTACGATCTTTTACATAATTCTTCAAAAAATCTACTGAACGTCGAATTTCAGTTTCAGGATCAATTTCTGGTTTAGTATGTTCAAATTCTATAATCTCTTTTTGTAAAGGTCTCATTTTTAGTCACCTAATCTAATATTGTTTACATCGTTACGAATTTTTTCGATATATTTCATCTTATGACTGTATAGCTTTGAAGACAAATCAACCGGATAAACTTGTGGATTCAAAATACGTTTGTATTCATCCCAAAGTGAATCTAAATTATCAGCACAGTATTTTCTGATTTCTTTGACATTAGGCAAATCATAAACCAATTTACCGTCAACAAAGATATCATGCAACATTGGCTTAGCTTGAAAATCCTCCACAGTCTTATTGATATAAGTATATTGAGGATGGAACATATAAAGTGAACCATGTTCTCTAGGATCTTCATTCCAGAAAGTCACATAGTCTCCTTCGGTCTTATTATTCTTACGGTTATTGGTAATTCTCCAAACTTGTTTCTTACCTGGTGTCGAAATCTTTGCGGCATTACTTGAAAGTTTCAAAGTGTCCATCATGTTGCCACGATTATCTTCAATACTTACCAACTTATAAACAGCGCCTAAGGCTGGTTGATCAAAAGCAGTAATTACCTTAGTACCGATACCCCAAACATCAATTTTGGCATCCTGCATCTTCAAATTAAGAACAGTTTTTTCATCTAGGTCATTTGAAGCATATATCTTTGCATTAGGGAAACCAGCTTCATCAAGTTGTTTTCTGACACGTTTTGAAATATATGCCATATCACCGGAATCAATTCTGACCCCTAAGAAATTGATCTTATCGCCCATCTCTTTAGCAACCTTGATAGCACTAGGCACACCACTTTTTAAAGTGTCATAAGTATCAACTAAGAAAACACAATTCTTATGAGTTGTTGCATAAGCTTTGAAAGCATCATATTCATTACGATAAGTTTGAACTAAAGCATGCGCATGTGTTCCAGAAATAGGAATACCAAACAACTTACCAGCCAAAACGTTGCTTGTAGCGTCAAAACCAGCAATATAAGCTGCTCTAGTTCCCCAAATAGCTGCATCAACTTCTTGAGCACGACGAGAACCAAATTCCATTACTGGATCGTCTCCACAAACAGTTTTGATACGAGCAGCCTTTGTGGCAATCAATGTCTGAAAATTAACCATATTTAAGATAGCTGTTTCAATTAATTGACATTGTGCTAGTGGACCTTCAACTTGAAGGATTGGTTCTTCATTGAAAACTAAATCTCCTTCATAAGCTGACCGCACGGTACAGCTGAATTTCATGTCCTTTAACCAGCGTAAAAATTCTTCGTCATATTCCCCATATTCACGTAAGTATTCAATATCTGAATCGGAAAAGCTCAAGTTCTTCAAGTAGTCGACTACATGTTCCAAACCTGCAAAGACTGCAAAACCATTATCGAATGGCAAGCTTCTAAAGTAAACTTCAAAAACAGCCCGGCGATTATGCAAACCCTTCCTCCAGTATGTATACATCATATTTAATTCATAATAATCAGTATGCAAAGTTAAATCTTCATCTTGAAATTGAGTCATGATTGCTCCCTTATTTATTTTATTGCCATATATTCTACTCTAATTAGCTTTTAAAGTCGCTTCATATCCTTCACTAACTTTACGAGCTAATTGTTCAATCGAATAGTGATCACGTACTATCTGATACAGATTCATTCCTTTTTGATTCAAATTATCATCTTTCCAAAAACTATGTGCTTCATTCAAGGCTTGAATCAATTCTTGTTCATTGTTAGATTCAACTAACCAACCGGTATCATCTCGAACAACTTTATCTGTCAATCCAACATCTGTGGCAATAACTGGCTTACCATAGGCGGCGGATTCCAAATAGACAGCTGGTAAGCTTTCGGATTTAGATGTCAGAATCGAGATATCGCAATCTTGATAAAAATTACCTGTATTTTCCTTAAAACCGACGAAATCCACTTTATCGGAAATGCCTAAATCAGACGTTAACTTCCGTAAACTATCCATCAATGGTCCATCACCCACTAAAATCAATCTATAATTGAAATTAACTTTGCTTAAAGCTTCCAACAATAACCGATGATTCTTGACTTCAACTAACCGTGCAACTTCTAAGATGGTAAAAGTCGATTGACGATTAAATCTTGGATTGGCTCCAGTGAAATCAATGGCATTAAAAACTTCAAAAGTTCTCTTAGCATCAATTTTCAACGATTTAAAGTAATCTGCCAAATCAGGGTTCATATAGAATAATGAATTTGCCTGTTTTAAAGCGTGTAGATTTAATTTGAGCATGACTTGTCCCTTTATACCTGAAAAGTCGATTCTAGGGTCAGAATGGACGGTAATTACCCATTTAGCCTGAATTTTCTTCCTAATCAAAGAAACAATATAATTAGCTCTTGGACCATGAGTGTGAACAATATCAAAATTATTATTATTAATATAATTTGTTAATGGTTTTAGAATAGACAGATCAAAGCGTTGCTTTTGTGGCAAAACCGTCACGTCCAATTCATTCTCACGTGCCATTTTAGACACTGGTCCTTCCTGAAAAGTTAACAGAACACTTTTTTCACCGATTATTTTCTGACCCTTCATCAGGTTAACAATATAAGTCCGAGCACCGCCGTCTTCATTACCGGCATTGATATGTAAAACACGCATTTTGACACCTCTCAAATTAATCTTTCTCGTGTATAATAATACATTAAAGGAGAATGCTATGCACAAAAATAGAATAGATATTTTAGGTACACAATTTGATAATTTTACTGAAAAGCAATTTCATCAGCATCTAGATTACGATCTAGATACTCATGCTAACAAGTTTATCGTAACAGCTAACCCTGAAATTGTGCTCTCAGCGAGAAAAGACAGCAAATTTTTGAAAATTGTTAACAACGCTGACTATGTCATTCCTGATGGAATTGGCATTATCAAAGGAGCAAATAGCTTGGGCACTCCTATGCATGAACGTATCACTGGATTCGATACGTTAAAATATTTGGTTGAAACTGCTAATCGTAAATTACTCAAAGTCTACATTCTTGGCGCTAAACCAGAAGTTATTAAAGCTACTGCTGAAAAAATCAAACATGATTATCCTCAAGTTGACCTAGTCGGTTATCACGATGGTTATTTTAAGGATGACAAGCCGATTGTTGATGAAATTGTTAAAAAGAAACCTGACATCGTCTTGGTAGCGCTTGGTTATCCTAAACAAGAATATTTCATCAATAAATACCGTTATAACGCCGACGCAATTTGGATTGGTGTTGGCGGCAGTTTTGACGTTTTCTCAGGAACAAAAAAAAGAGCTCCAAAAATTTTCCAAAAACTTAGTCTCGAATGGTTTTATCGTCTAATTACGGAACCCACAAGATTTGGTCGAATGTTGGCAATTCCTAAATATATGAAATTAATCAAACAAGAAAAGAAAAAGAAATAAAAAAATTCCTCTAGCCTAAAAAGTTAGAGGAATTTTTATTAATTCATTTAATCTTCTACATCAATTGTATAAGGATCTTCATTCGTCCGTAAAAAGATTCGTGCATTCAACATTGCATAAGCTAAAATCGAGACAAAGTAAACGCTGACTGATGGAGCCTCAATTACATGCCCCGTCAATAATGCCATACCAAACCCTAGACAAACACTAGCAACTAACATAATCCATTTAGATGACCACATGCTCCCAAATTTTCTAAAGAATGTGCCAATCAAATATATCAAGCAATATAGTAACGGTGCTAGATAAACGATTGTTCCGATTACACCAAATTGAAAGAAAATATCAACATAATCCATTTCGACCAATTTAGCGTCCTGAACTTTCTTAAAGTTTGTAGCATATCCCATTCCAAAGACCTTTTGTGGCAAGGTAGATTTGGAGAAGTTATGCGCTGCATTTTCAAAGTAAACTGTTCGACCACTAAATAAATAAGAAACTGTCTTATTAGTTTGAACGTATTTCTTTTGATCTTTAGTAATACCTTTTTTAGTTTTAGCCTTTTGTTTTTTATCTTTGATCATTTCGGTATGCAATTCTGAGGTTCTCGCCACAGCCATTGCTGGATAAGCTTTAATGATTCCACCTAAAGTGATTGCTAATAAAATAAAAATTCCTGCAAAGTATTTTCTTCTATCACGATTTCGAAAGAACTGAACGATACTTGCCAAAATAGCCAAACAAAGACTGAATAGAAGAGCTAATAACGAACCCTTCGTTCCAATCAATAGAGCTGAATAAATGGCCAAAATAATTGAAATCCAATAATACAATCTTGTCCACCGATTAATTTTCTTCAATGCATACCAAACCATAATTGGGAAAGTAATTGAAACAATAGCACTCAATTCGTTAGCCGCAAAGAACCAGCCACTTTCACCCAACTTGTAGTAAGAATATGAACTGAAACTAGTATTAGTAAAGTGAGCAATCAACATGATGATACTGATGATATTAACTGCAATAAAGATAACTTTAGGGAAAAAGCGATTGATGATTCGATCCTCTGCTAATTCCTCAAAAGCATATAAATAACCCAATAGCATAATTGGATAATACAAACTTTTAGCCAAGGTTGTAATTTCTAAAGAAGTTACGAACAAAGACTTAGTTTTATAATTTATGAATAGACTGATGACTGAAACTAAAGCTAATATGACAAAATAGCCAATCATCATAAACCCACGCCTATTATCTCGATTCAATATTAAGAATATAAGTAAATAGAAGACCGTCACGGCCATAACAGCCATGCGAATCAACACCCCAAACGTGACACTCATATGTGTCTGAGTCATTAACCCAGTAACGGCGTCCAATACTGGTTGAAAAACAATGTACAACATTAAGAAGATGCTATACTTTTTAATAAATCTTTGCATATGTGGTGACTCCCAGTTAAAAATTTAAAACGTCCTAAACAATATATTACCCTAAAGCTCTTTTGAAAGGAAACCTTTATCTCTCCAGATAAAATTCAAATCTGTCTCCAGCATACTGCGAACGGACATATTCAAACGGACGATTATCGTCCAAAGTAGTTACTTGTCTTACCCGCAAGATGGCAGATCCACGTTTAACATTCAAAAAGTTAGCAATCTTTTCAGAAGCCAAAATTGCTGAAACTGTTTGGGTAGCATCACCTAATTTTAACCCTGCTTTGTCCTCTAAGGCTTTATATAGTGAAGACGTAATGTCTTGCTTATCCAAAGAAGAAACGATGGAGACAGGAATTGTGGCGACTTCAAAACAAATTGGTTGATTGTCAGCATAACGGATTCTTTCCATTCGTAATACTTGATCGCCATCAGTTAGTTTTAGCTTTTCCATTTCACTGATCGACGGATCGGCCACGTGGTATGAAACAGTTTTACTAGAAGGCTTCTTGCCTTGACTTTCAGTTATTTCGGTAAAACTAGTCGTTCCAGACATTTTTTCTTGGACTTTGCTACTGGCAACATAAGTTCCAGAACCAACTTGTCGTTGTAAAATTCCCTCATCGACTAAAGTTTGAATAGCTTGACGAAGAGTCATTCTACTGACATCAAAATCTTGTGATAGTTGTCTTTCAGATGGAATACGTTCTCCAACATTCCATTTTCCCGACTCAATTTCTTTTCTTATCTCATTATGTATCTGTATATATACTGGTACCTTCATTTTCTGGCACTCCTTTATGTGCATTACTTTCATTAATTATACAGTATTTCATATAAAAATTAATAACTGCTCTAAAAATTAGAAAAATAAAAAGGCAAAATTCATATTCAGAATTTTGCCTTTTTTCATTAATTGGGTTAGATGGATTCGAACCATCGCATCACGGGATCAAAACCCGTTGCCTTACCGCTTGGCTATAACCCAATGAATGGAGGGGAGTGGATTCGAACCACCGAACCCGAAGGAGCGGATTTACAGTCCGCCGCGTTTAGCCAGACTTCGCTACCCCTCCATGAGATACTACGTCTTTCATTCGACTTAATAATATTACCGAAAATATACATTCTTTTCAAGTGATTTTCTAAAAAAATTACTTTTTCAGCCAAAAAATAATGAATTTAGATAAAACATACTTTTTATCCAAATAAAAATAGAGGACATTACTAGAATATGGCAACACGCCATAATTCCAATAAAGTCCTCCATTATTTAATTTTAATAAATTTTAGTTAACACCTTGCATTAATTTCTTGATCTTAGGAACAAACAAAATCAAAATAACTGCGGCAACTAATGTAACGATACCTGTAGCGCCAAAGAACATCATTTCATTCTGAGGATCACCAGGTTTAAATAATTTAACAATTTGTGCATTAGCAGCTTGTCCAGCTGAATCAGCCAAGAACCACATACTCATCATTTGTCCTTTGAAAGCTTTTGGAGCTAACTTAGTCGTAGCAGACAAACCAACTGGTGAAATCAACATTTCACCAATTTCAATAATTCCCCAACTTAGAACTAACCAGAGTGGACTAACTTTGCCACCTGGTGCTAATCCCATCAAAGGAATAATCAAAACGAAATATGAAATAGCTGTAGCAACTAGTCCCATCCAGAATTTAGATGGTGATGATGGTTGTATCTTACTCAATTTGATCCATAGCCAAGCAAAGAATGGCGTATAGATAATGATGAAGAATGGATTAAGCATTTGGAACAATGGGGCTGACAACTTAAATCCAGCAAAACTTAGTCTAGTTTGTTCAGCAGCAAAAAGTGCTAGAACAACTGAACCTTGTTCTTCAATGGCCCAGAAAATAACAGCAGCCAAGAACAAAGGAATGTAAGCCAAGACACGAGATCTTTCAATCTTTGTGACTTTCTTACTTGTTATCATCATAACAAAATAACCAATTGGTAAGGCGATACCTAAGATACTGATGATTGTAATAATGTTATCAATTGTAAAGGCATGAGCGAACATCATAACGATAACAATAACGATGATTGCTACAATTACAATTGCAACACGTTGGAAGAATTTAGTCCGTTCTTTGTCTGTAATTGGATCTGGTGCTTTTAAACTTTCCTTAGGAAGGTACTTGCGACCATCCCACCAGTAAACAATCAATCCAATAAACATTCCAATAGCGGCTAATGAAAAACCAGCATGGAAATTAAAATGATTACTCATAGCATTTACAGCTGGTGGAGCAAACAATGAACCTAAATTAATACCCATGACATAAATACTGAATCCAGAATCACGTCTTGGATCCCCTTCAGTATACAATCCACCAACCATTTCGGATACGTTTGGCTTCAATAATCCGGTACCAATAACAATTAAAGCTATTGATGAAAATAATCCTGCTTGACCAATAGGAAGTGACAAGACGATGTGACCAAGCATAATGGCAACACCACCCCAGAAGACAGTTCTTCTAGCTCCCAATAATCTATCACTGATAAATCCACCAAGAACACTAGACATATAAACTAATGAACCATAGATAGACATAACAGAAGCGGCAGTGGTACGGTCCATGCCTAGACCACCCTTAGTTACCGCATAATACATATAGAATAGTAAAATGGCACGCATACCGTAGTAACTGAATCTCTCCCAAAATTCAGTTAAGAACAGTGTCCGTAGACCTGTCGGTTGACCGAAAAATCCTCGGTCCTTTTTCTCATCCATTCGAAACTTCTCCTCACATTACACAATGATGTATTAATATTAAGCTTTTAAAAGCACCATGTCAAAACCATTTTAATAAAAGCTCCATAAATACTTACACATCAATAAAAAAAAATAAGAGACCTTTAAGATAGGCTCTTATTATTCTAACCTTAGTGCTTAAAATCCATGGTTGCTTCAACAGCATTTTTCCAGCCACCATACAAATCCAAACGCTTAGTTTCACTCATTTCTGGTTGATAAACTTTTCCAGCTTGGTAGTTTTGCTTAATATCGTCCAAATCTTTCCAATAGCCGACACCTAACCCAGCCATGAACGCTACTCCTAAGGAGGTTGTTTCCAATTCAGATGATCGTTGTAAAGAAATCCCCAAAATATCAGCTTGAAATTGCATTAAATAATCATTGGCAGATGCCGCACCATCAACTTTTAAAACTTCAATTGGAATTCTCGAATCAGAACTCATCGTTTCAATAATATCTTTTGTCTGATAAGCAATTGCCTGCAAAGTTGCCTTGATAATATCATTATCAGAAGTCCCTCTTGTGATACCAAAAATAGTTCCATGAGCTTGATTATCCCAATAAGGTGCCCCCAAGCCAGCAAAAGCGGGTACTACGTAGACTTCATCCAAATCAGTCGACTTCTTTGCAGCTAAAGAAGTTGAAGGAGTATTGCTAATCAATTTCATATCATCTCGTAGCCATTGCAATGCAGCCCCAGCAATAAAGACGCTACCCTCCAGAGCATACTTAATTTCTCCATCAACACTATAAGCGATGGTTGTCAAAAGATTGTTGTCTGACATAGCTGGTTTGTTTCCAGTGTTCATCACAGCAAAAGCCCCGGTACCATAAGTATTCTTAACCATCCCTGGTTCAAAAGCCATCTGCCCAAATAGAGAAGCTTGCTGCGAACCCGTCATTCCTGAAATAGGAATCTCTGAACCATAGAATTGATAATTCTTAGTAATTCCGAAGACTTCCGCATTAGACTTAACTTCTGGCAACATAGCTTTGGGAATGTTAAAAATTTTTAAGAGTTCTTCATCCCACTTCAGAGTATTGATGTTATACAACATGGTTCGGCTAGCATTAGCGCAATCAGTCATAAAACTATCGCCATCGGTCAATTTCCAAAGTAGCCAAGTATTGATAGTTCCAAACAGCAATTCACCATTTTCAGCTCTCTTTTGGGCTCCCTTGACATGATCCAAAATCCAGCGAATCTTTGTTGCTGAAAAATATGGACTAATAATTAGACCTGTTTTTTGATGAATTTCATCTTTATAACCAGCTTCAATTAAGTCATTAGCTAATTTCGAAGTTTGACGACTTTGCCAAACAATAGCGTTATATATCGGCAACCCTGTCTTTTTATCCCAGACCACAGTTGTCTCTCTTTGACTGGCAATACCGATCGCCTTAATTTGCTTAGGCTTAATTCCAGAATCAATCAAAGCCGTTGCAATCGTCGTTTGAACAGCATTCCAAATTTCATTAGGTTCATGTTCCACCCAACCTGGATTAGGCAAAATTTGTCTGATAGGATGTCTAGCGATAGCAACTTGCTTACCGCTATGATCAAAAATAATTGCTCTGGCTGTGGTTGTTCCTTCATCAATCGCTAAAATATATTCTTTATCCATAATTACTCCCAAACATCAAAAAAGGCGCATCACGCCTCTTATTTAGTTGCTCTGTGCTTAAATTTTCTAGTGGCACTGACTGCATCGCGCCAACCTTCATACAAATAATCAGCCCGTTTAGAGTCCATTTCAGGCTCAAAAGTTGCTCCAGTGGCATATTGCTGTTTGATATCTTCCAAATCATTCCAGTAACCGACTGCTAAACCTGCTAAAAAGGCTGCACCTAAAGCTGTTGTTTCCAAATCTTTAGCTCGCTGTACTGGAGTTTGTAAGATGTCAGCTTGAAATTGCATCAAATAGCGATTATTAGCCGCTCCACCGTCGACTTTAAGCGTTGGTATCTCAATGCCCGTATCCTCTTTCATCGTCTCTAAAACGTCACGAGATTGATATGCCAGTGATTGTAAAGTAGCCTTGATAAAATCATTTTTAGTCGTTCCTCGCGTCAAACCAAAGACGGCACCACGAGCATTGGCATCCCAATAAGGTGCACCTAGTCCAGTAAATGCTGGTACGACGTAAACCTCATCTTGATCCGTTGAAGCTAGAGCAGTTTCCTCTGATTCAGGCGCTGATCCAACGAGATTCATAGCGTCACGTAACCATTGAATAGCTGACCCTGCAACAAAAATACTACCTTCCAGTGCGTAATAAACGCGATTATTGATACCATAACCGATCGTCGTCAAAAGATTATTATCTGATAATTGGGGTTTTTCACCTGTATTCATAACGATAAAAGCACCTGTACCATAAGTGTTCTTAACCATTCCTGGTTCAAAAGCCATCTGTCCGAATAACGCTGCTTGTTGATCGCCAATCATTCCTGAGATGGGAACCTCTGATCCATAGAAATGATAATCTTTGGTTTTAGCATAAACTTCCGAATTAGGACGAACTTGGGGCAACATTGCCTCTGGAATATTTAAAATTCTTAAAATATCCTTATCCCACTCCAAAGTGTGAATATTAAATAACATCGTCCGACTAGCATTAGAATAGTCCGTCACATGGGCTGCTCCGCCTGACAACTTCCAAAGGAGCCAACTATCAATCGTTCCAAAAAGTAATTCTCCATTTTCAGCACGCTTTTGAGCACCCTTAACATGGTCAAGGATCCAACGAATCTTAGTAGCTGAGAAATAAGGATCAATCAAAAGTCCCGTTTTTTCATGAATCATTTCACCATAACCACGTCCTGCCAATTTCTCAGCGATATCAGACGTTTGGCGACTTTGCCAAACAATGGCATTATATATCGGCAAACCGGTCTCTTTATCCCAAACCACCGTTGTTTCCCGCTGATTTGTGATTCCAATCCCCTGTATTTGATCTGGTTTAATACCTGATTCGATAAAGACATTAGCAATCGTTGATTGAACGGCATTCCAGATTTCATTAGCATCATGTTCTACCCAACCTGGTTGCGGAAAATGTTGCGTAAATTCACGCTGGGCATCGGCTATTTTGCTCCCCTTTTGATCAAAAATAATAGCTCGTGTACTAGTTGTTCCTTCGTCAATTGCCATAATATATTTTTTAGACATCACTTCACCCCATTTTATGTAAACGTTTCATATCAGAATCTTATAACATCTGTAGAATATTGCAAATGTTTCGCCGGCTTTTTTATAATTCTGTTTAAAAAGTCGATTATTAATATTTTTTGAGTCTATCTTTTGACTTATTAATTAGTAAAAAGCCAATAAATAAAATTACCGAAACGATAGAAACCAGCCAGCCTAATTTCAAACCTGGCACATTATAATTCAAAACAACATGATGTTTACCAGATTGTAAATTAATTGCCATTAAGTTAGAAACGACTTTATGAACTTTAACTTTCTTACCATCGACTTTAACATTCCAACCATTATCATAAGGAATACTCAACAACAATGGTGACGGTTGTTTAACATTAATCGTGCCTCTAACTGTATCGTGATTCAAGTCAGACTTAATTTTCAATTCGTTTCGTTTGAATTTATCAGTTGTTAAATCAAATTTAGCTTGATCTAATGATTGGAAATAACGTGGATTCAAATCCAGACTTTTGTTAGTCACAATTTTAACCTTAACTTTTTGATTTCGTTTGAAATCACCGAGACGTAACGTCGCTGCACTGAACACATTCACTGACGAAGTCTTGATATACTTGCCATTAACATAAATTCTACTGTTCATATAATTAAATGGCGTTACGTAAAAGTATAACGGTCCACTAGCACGTGCAACCAATTGGTACGTATAGGCTTTTTTACCTTTTTCAGTTGTCTGATTCATACTAGTCAATAAGACATTTTTCAAATATGAGGTACTGCTGCCATTCAGAGATTGCCACAATCCATTTTGATTATCCAAAGCTTGATTAGCTTTCATCTTAAAATCATAGACATCTGGATCTACTAAAAAACCTAAGGTAGGAGCATTGTAATTCTCCTCAACATAGTAATGATTATTCCACTGACGAATCCGATAGTAAACTCCAAACAAGGCATTGGTTATTTTAGTTCCCCCAAAATAACTGATTCGCCGGACATTCAAATTAAAATACCCTAAATCTCGCATCATTTCCAGAGTATCTTGATTCAAAGTTGAACTGTAAAGACTCAAACCATTGATATTAAATAAATTGGATCGTTATAATTGTTATATTGTTCTGGAAAAGCTTTATTCAACCCTGATTTAGAAACAATGATTCGATGCCCTAAGTGGCTTTGATCTTTAACCTCTTTTAGAATCTTATTTTCACTGTCAAATTCATTTTGATAAATTGTTTGACTGCCAAAACTAGCTGTCTTCATGACCGCATTGAAATTAGCGACAACTTCAAAAATCACCAGCAAGTATAACGGTATTAAAAATTGTTTCTTACGTTTTAATAGTAAAAGACACATTCCTGACAACACGATACAAGCCAAACTCAACCAGAAATATCCAATACTAAATTCATTAGTTAAACTGTCAAATCCTAACTGCTCAATAACTTTTGGTAAAAGCCACTGCGTTAAATAACCTAAACAAATTAGAATACCCGCTACACAAGTACTTTTAACAATAACGCTTGATTCTTGAATAACCCCATTTTCCCATGCCTTGCGAGCGATAAAAATACAAACAAAAGAAAAAATAAAACTATTTCTAAAAGGAAAACCGGCTGGATTTTGAAACATATGCCACATTGTATTAAAAGTGGTAACAAACATACTTACCAATAAGACTCCCAATAAAAGAGCCGAATTTTGTTTATCACGATTTTTAACTCGCGCGCTGATGAAATAACTTAATAGTAGAATTAAAATCGTTGAGGTCATAAAAACAGACGGACCGTGTTCCAAACGCTGATCAAAACTATTGCCGCCAACACCCAATTCCGTCAAAGCTTCCAGTCCAAAACGGGCCGATGGTAAATAATTAAAAATGTTAAAGGAAGTTTTTGCGGTCTTTAGCATTCCAGCCAAAGTAGGAATCAATACCACCGCCGAACTCAAGCCAGCTAAAACTGAAGTAATCAAATAATATCTAATGACCTGCCATTTATCTTTTTGCTTGAAAAGATGGTCCTCTAATCCAATGAAGACGAAGAAACAGATCGAAAAGATACACAACATGTAACCTAAATAATAATTAAAAATTATCGAAAATAAAATAGCAAAATAATATAAAACATACTGATGATGCTTAATCAAATGCATCACACCTACAGCTACCAATGGCAACATGATCAGATCATCCAACCACATAAGATCATAAAAATACGAAGCCACGAAACCACAAAAACTGTATGCAATTGTAAATATTAAATTAGTCCAAGTACTCTTTTGAAAATATTCTTTCAAAAAATAAGCCATCGAAATTCCCATAGTCGATATTTTAAGCATAATCAAAATATCAGCCGCAATCGGAATTGCTTTGGGACTGAATAGAACCAACAGTAAATTAAATGGCGACAATAAATAATAGCTGATAACTGGAAAAAAGTTGTCACCCAACGACTGACTGAACAAATACAAATGCAGATTACCCGAAACTAATTGACGCCTTAATTCAGTTAAAAAAGTTAAGTATTGCGTTCCCAGATCACTGCTCAAAAAATTATTACTACCAAAAGGAACTAAATTGGAAATAGCAAAAATAATTGAAATAATAGCCAAATTAACGAAAAAAGCTCCCAAATAGTACCCAACATGACGTTTAACCATATGAATTTCTCCTTGTCGACTAACAAAATAATAAGAAAAAAATGTTCATAAGTAAACATCCAAGCATTTAAAATACTATTAGTAAAATATTAGACAGCAAAAAAGCTTGCTTACGCAAGCTTTCGTTCATATCGTTTTTCATATTATTTACCTCATTTAGTTAAATAGTTATTTGTTTGAATGGTTTTAATTCGTATTTTTGGTTTGAATGTTGTTATTAGTAATAATAACTAGTTTAAAAATCTTTTTGCGTTGTAATTCCTAATCATCTTAGTACAAAAAGTAGCTAAGACAGATACACCCGTAAGAACGAGAATTGGATGTTTCCTCATATGCTTCACCTCGTTTTTCGTATAGCCATATTTGACTATGAATACATAGTACCGCCATTTTATGAAAGTATTCCGACAAAAATAAGAATTATTTATGAATTTAGAGAGCGAAAGGCAACCGGGAATCTCCGAGGATTTACCTAAGAATAGAAATTACAGGTGCCTTTTGCCCGTGGTTTCTATTCTGTAGTAAACCGGAAGAGATTGTTGACCGCAGCTCATTTCTTAAAGAAAGGCCAACAAAAATACCCATATTAATCAATAGAATATCAATCAATACGGGTAAAATAGTTAAAAATTATGATTCAAAAATAAATTTATTTATCAGCTTTTTCTACAGCGGCACCTGCTAAAGCACTAACGTAGTTAACTGGTTTGTCAAAATTAGGTTGGAATAAGAAATCAACCATCGACAATTCATCAATTGTTACTTTCTTTTGGATAGCTAATGACAATAAGTTAGCTGATTGTGAGACGTCATACTTACTTGTCAAAGCTCCACCTAAAACAACTCTAGTCTCAGGGTCCCAGACAAGGTTCATCAATACCGGTGTCGTTGATAGCATAAATTCAGGACGATAATTATCTTCCAAACTTACTTCGGCAACTTTTTTACCCAAAGCATCAGCATGAACTTTAGTTAAACCACTTGCAGCATAGGTTCTGCCAAATAATTCGACAGCTGAACTAGCTTGTGTTCCCATATAAGCAACAGTATCCTTTTCAATATTCTTACCAACTAGAATTCCTTGACGAACAGAATTTGTAGCTAAAGGAATATATTGGTCATCCCCTGTTGGATTGTAGTGAACAGAAGCTGCATCACCAGCTGAATAAACATCTTTAATACTTGTATGCATATATTTATCAACAATTAATGCACCATTTGGTAAAGTCTTGAACTTATCTGCAAACATTTTTGTATTAGGACGGAAGCCGACACACATTACCGCAATATCTGCTTCATAGCTATTCTTATCAGTTTTGACAATAATGCTATGGTCTGTTTCTTCAAATGAAACAACCTTTTCATTCATGCCTAAAGTTACGCCATTGTCGCGATAATCCTTTTCAGCAATGGCTGACATATTAGGGTCAAGGTTTTTTGACAAAACATCAGGTAAAGCATCAATCAAAGTTGTTTCCTTGCCTAAAGTAGCATAACCTTCAGCCAATTCAGCACCAATATAACCAGCACCAATTACGATAGCACTCTTGATTTCCCCCGCATTTTCTTTCAATTCATTGGCATTAGTCCAATTCTTGCACAACATAACACGTTTTGAATCAATTCCAGAAATCGGTGGAATAACTGGAGCTGAACCAGTTGTAATAACCAATTTGTCATAATCTTGTTCAAAAGTCTTACCACTAGTTAAATCTTTCACTGCCAATTTCTTGTTATCAAAGTCAATATCTGTCACATCATGTTTCATATACATATGTGCACCCAAATCGCTCAAAGCGTCTGGACTTGCATAAAACATTTTGTTCGGATCAGAGACACGATCGCTTACCCAGAGTGCAATCCCGCATGACAAAAATGATAAATTATCATTACGTTCAAAAACTGAAACTTCCCAATCAGGGTGTTCCTTTAAAATATTCATTGCTGAAAAAGTTCCCGCATGAGTACATCCTACAATACTTACTTTCATAATAGACACCGTCCTTTTTCTTACTATTATAAATTATTCACTAATACATTGAAAGCGATTACCCCATATTTAAAAAAATATATCATCAATACATATATTTGTTATAATTGCTTATAAATTATATTTTAAAAGTTTCTTATTATCCTCAGATAAAGCCATTCAATAAATGAGATAAATAATCTATGATAACGTTATTATAATAATAATAATCAAATTTGTGATATTAAAAACAAATAAATAATTTTTCACGAAATGAATTTAATTGTTTAAACACATGTGTTATATTATTCATGTGCAAGGGGAAAAGATATGGAAATGCAATTCCTTCTTTAAGCTCTTAAAAGGTTGCGATACACATCCTCATATCGTTAACCTAACTTTACTCGTAGAGTAGTAAAAATTGCCCCCTCAATCAATTTTTACTACCTGCGTAATACTATTTTATGATAATTACTTTGAATGCTTTCATTAATTACACTTAATAAAATCCCTCTTTATTTGACAAGTATGGAAACCTCACAAGCATTCATATCTCTTCCTCTGACACTACTGGTAATGTGCTATATCAAACTGATGTAGCAAAAAACAAGCCCATCCCCCCAGATGAGCTGTTTTTTTTACCATAATACTTTTTTAATAAAAATAATTATAGTCAATTAATTTTGGAAATAAATTCTAAATTAATCTAATCAAGAATTTTAATGAAATATATTACAATATTGAAATCAAACAATTTATTTTACAAGAATTGATTAAATATGTTTAAACATATGTTGTATATTATTAGATGTGCAAGGGATAAAGATATGAATCTAACCAAGTTCCTCCTTTATCACTCTTAGCAACAGATCTGATACATTCCTCATATCATTTCTGACAATCTATTACTTTGATTGAATCCCATTAATAAATAATTACTTTATTGCATTCATGTCCGTCCCTCAACACTTTCGTAAAAAATAACTCATCCCCCCTCAGATGAGTTATTTTTTTGCTCCATATAGATTATTCCTAAAGAGGACACAATTTGTTACTATTATCATTCTTTTAATATTAATATTCGTACTAGAAATAAATAAAAATATTTTTCAGTTTTGACTAAACATGTTTAAACATATGTGCTATATTATAACTGTGAAAGGGGTAAAGATATGAGATGCGATTCCTTCCTTTTTAACTCTTAAACTACGATACATCCTCATATCGTAAACTCATAAAAAATCACTAATTGATCCCCTCAATCAATCAGTGAATCCCATTACAATAATTTACTTTGAATGCTTTCATTAATTAATTAACAAATTCCTCTATTTTAATAAATTTGGAAACCCTCATAAGCATTCATATCTTTCCCCCAACACTATTGGCAATGTCGTTACCCAAACGTAACGAAAAAAACAGCTCATCCCCCTCAGATGGGCTCTTTTTTTGTCCTAAAATAAAAAGCATCTATTTATTCACACCGATTATCATAATCAATGGAATTAATAAATAGACGCTCATTTTTTTACACTATTCTACTTAATGCTTCGATGCACTACTTGTGGCATCTACCTCTGGCTTTGTTTCAGGCTTTGAATCTGGTTTTTTAGAAGCACCGGCAGTTGCGTCAAGTTGATTATCTGGATCAGGAACTAATTTTTGTCCAGTTTCTTTTAAATATTCGTCAACAATTGGCTTCAAATCAACTGCCCACTCGTTAACACCCTTGTAGTTGCCTTCTTCATCATGCATCGCTTTGTAATAGTGCATCACATGATGGTCACCGCTATTACCTGGTACAGGCATTGAAACCAAGTCAGTTTTACCAGTTCTCAATTCGTGAATAACTTGTTTAACATGTTTAATAACACGTTCTTTACCTGGATGTACCATTGCTAAAGAGTCCCCAACTTGTGCAGGAGTTCTCTTGGCAAGCATTTTCTCAGTTGGCAAAAAGTTATTGTAGTAAATAAATTGGTTATTTTCATCGACGTATGTCAATTCCAATGGTGTCGTCTTTAACATATAGTTCAATTGATTGACCGTTAATAATCCACAATCCAATTTAACATACGTGTCGCCTTCGACTGCATTGGTCTTCTTAGCTGCTTTGTCCAACCAATCATCATCTGACATGTCAACACCTTCAACTGTAGTGTCGATTTTGTTTGATGAAGTCAAATCTTCATTTTCATAGTCATCCGTTGCATCAATCATGTTGATCACCTTCGCAAACTTAATAAATTTTTGTAACGTTGTATCTAAGAAATCAATTGTGCCCTTGTCTTTAAGATCACCATTATCATCAAAAGCTTCTTTAACATCACCCAAGAGGAATTCATTGCCTGGCAGTACTATAGCATTAACTCCTGGAGCTTCTAAAATCTGTCTCAAATGTAACTGTGCTCTAGAAGAACCTTGTGTGTGATATGAGGCACCAACAATCATAACCGGTTTACCATCGAATGGATGAATCTTGTAAGACAACCATTCAATCACATTTTTTAAAGCGGATGGGACAGTATGATTATGCTCTGGAGTAGCGATAATAACTCCATCAGCAGCTTGAATCTTCTTACTTAAGTTTTGAATCACAGCACTATTAGTTTGGTCATTATCTTGATTAAACATTGGCACATCATTGATACCAAGAACTTCAATCTCAGCTACACCTTCGGCATGCTTAGCAATGAATTTTAAAAGTGTCCGATTATAAGATTGATCAGCAATTGAACCAGCAATTCCTACTAATTTCATTATTATTCCTCCTAGTCCTTTTCCCAAGAAAATTCTTCAGCTTTTTGCTTATTAACTTCATTAGCATTATTCAATTGCTTAGAAATATTAACAAACTGAACAAAGTCCTGGAAAAGACCATCTAGTTGCTTGACAACTTTTTCATCTTTCAAATTACCATCGTCATCAAATGCCTGCAAAGAATGACCCAATAAAAATTCTGAACTAGGCATAATCCGAGCTTTTAATTCTGGCGAATCGAGAATCTGACGTAATTGCGATTGAGCCCGTGACGACCCCAAAGATCCATAAGATGCTCCTGTAATCATAACTGGTTTGTCTACAAATGGATGAATCCCATAAGATAACCAAGCTAAAGCACTTGAAAGAACCGCCGGAATCGAGTGATCATATTCTGGTGTAGCAATGATTACCCCGTCGCTAGCTTCAATTTTTTTGGCCATATCCAATGCTTCTTGAGGCACATATTCGTCTGCACTCTTTTTATAAAGAGACAAATCTTTGATTTCAAGTAATTCAATTTCAGCAGTAGCTTGAAAATGTTTTTTCATATATTTTAATAATTCACGATTAGTCGACTTCTTAGAATTAGAACCGACTATGGCAATAAATTTATTCATCAATAATCACCTTATTCACAATTATTATCTTACAATTCTATTGTAAATTTATTCACAATTTTAATCAACATATTTTTGGAATCTATTTCATATAAAATAATTATATTTTTCTAAAATTATCTTGTAATCCACTTGTAGTAAAGCATTCTAGATCCTTAGTAATAAAAATAGCTTCAATCCCTGGCTGCTTTTCAATCATTGCTAGTCCTTGAACAAGCCCCTGATAAAATCCAATTGTGGACCAGATCTCTCCATCAATTGATAAATCACTAACAATCGTTACACTAGCTAAATTATTCTTAATCGGATACCCCGTCTTACTGTCAAACATATGATGATATTCATGTCCATCAATCACTAATTTTCGTTCATAAATACCTGATGTACCAATTGATTTAGCATTTGTATGCAACACTCCCAATGACACATTTCGAGATTTGATAGGATTTTGAATCCCAATGTTCCACATCTTATCAGAATGTAAGCTCTCTCCTACTAATAAGACGTTTCCGCCTAAGTCAATCAGACCCGTTTTGACACCTAGTTTTTCCCATAAATCCTTAATTCTATCGGCAATATATCCCTTAGCGATTCCACCCAAGTCAATTTCCATGCCAGGATCATCCAAAAAGACAGTTTGTTTAGCATCATCCAGCTTAATCCGCTCTGGATCAATAATCTTCAGACGCTTCTTTATATCGACATCGTCAGGTTTATTGGCGCCCTCAAATCCAATTTTCCACAATTTGACTAGAGGTCCAATTGCAACGTTGAATCCTAAATGCTTACGACTGACCAGAACTGCCCGCTTAATCAATTCATAAGTATCATTTGGAACCGATACTGGAGTTTTTCCAGCTTGATGATTAATTGACATCACTTCTGATTGAGTACGATTAACTGTTAATTTATCTTCAAATTCTTTAATCAAATCATAGGCAGCACTTAATTCCTTTTCACCAGCTGGTTCAGACACTGAAAGATTAATCACAGTCCCCAAGGCATAATATTTTTTATTAATCAATCCCATTTGACTTCCTCGTTCCTCTTCACAAATTAATAAAATATTCACAAGATTTCAATTTAGAGTTATATTAACCATAACATCTAGAGGAATTGGAGTGAATGAAATGTTTAAGGATTCGAAATTAAATTGGAATGCAACATATGATGTCATTGTTCTAGGTTTCGGTGGAGCTGATGCTTCTGCTGCCAGATTTGCAGCCGATAACGGTGCCAAAGTTTTAATCACTGATTCAGCTCCTGAAGGTCATGAAGGTGGCAATACCCGTTATGCTGGACAAGTTATTTCTTCAGGCGATAACTTAGATGACTTGCGCAAATATTATCAAGATTTGGCGTATCCATTATCCTATGACAAAGATTTGATGGAAACATTCATTATTGGACTTTACAATATTCCTAATTATTTGAAAGATTATTTAGGAGTCAAGCCATTCATCATGGGTAAACATCCTGAATCACCCGTTTCAAAAGCCTTGCACTTTATGGCTCACGAATATCCGGAATTCCGTGGTCAAGCTACTCACGAATTAGTTGCTGTTCACGAAGGCGTAGCTGACTCCGCACTTTGGAAGAACCTTCGTCAACAAGTTCTCAAGCGCAGCGATAAAATTGACGTCTTATATCAGACACCTGCAACTCATTTGATTCAAGATCCCGCTACTGAAGCAATCGTCGGCGTTCAAATCAAACGCAACGATCAATTGTTAAACGTTCATGCCAAAAATGGGGTCGTTATGGCAACTGGTGGTTTTGAAAATAATCCTAAAATGGTTGAAAATTATCTAGGCGAAACAAGTCTAAATCCCATCGGTTCCCTCTACAACAAAGGTATCGGCGTCAAAATGGCCAGTGAAGTCGGTGCTCAACTTTACAACATGAATAACTACGAATCATACGGAATCTTTCACGGTTTAACCCCCAAACCAGCTAAGGGACAACGTTCACAATTTCTACCCTTCGACTGGCCCGCTTTCCATCAAGGCAGTTTGATCGTAGTTGGCGATGACGGAACACGTTACTTCGATGAAAACGAGATCCACCGCCACGGTCACATCAAAGATCACGGCAATTGGAGAATCCCACACGCACAACGCCATCCTTATGTAGTCTTTGACCAAAAGAAGTATGACGAATTAATTAATGACAAGAATGCCCCTTATCCAGAATTTATGAAAGCCGTCGTGAAAGCTGATGATTTACCAAGTTTAGCTGAAATTATGAACGTCGACGCCGATAAATTAGTTAAGACCATCAAAGATTTCAACTACTTTGCCAATCAACATCGTGATTACGCTTTTAACCGTGACGAGAAAACTTTGACAGCCTTTGACGATGGTCCCTATTACGCCTTAGCAATGGTACAAGGATTGTTGAATACACAAGGTGGTCCAGTGCATAATTCTAAAGCAGAAGTTGTTGATAATGATGATCAAGTAATTCCTCATCTTTACGCCGCTGGTGAATTAGGCAGTCTGATGGGACGTCAATATAACGGTGGTAGTAATTTAGCCGAAAATCTAATTTTCGGTAAGATTGCTGGTGAAAATGCCGCCAGTGTCAAAACAGAGACCACTCAACCAGAAGTCGATGTCCAAACATCAGCAAGTATTCATGAATCTGGTTTAGGTTCAGATGTTTCCGAAGAACATTTTGAAACCCAAGCCAATCAATATATCGGTAAGTCAAGTGCCGGCATGGGTAATGAAATCGTCGTTCGAGTAACCGTTGATGACGATAAAAATATTCAAGACGTTGAAGTTTTGAAACAAAGCGAATCAGAAGATTACGGTTTGAAAGCTGTGAAAGAATTACCTAAAGAAATCGTCAAGAAAAATTCCGTTGATGTCGATACGATTTCAGGTGCCTCCGCTTCCAGTCGTGCTATCAAAGAAGCTGTGCAAAACGCTTTGAAACAAATTGATTAATTGATTTATTGTATAAAACTTAACTTAAAACGGTAAGTATTATTTTTCATTAAAGTGTTCATTCAGTGTGAACACTTTTTTTCTGTATAAAATTTGGATAACGTAAAGAAACAACAAAATCACTCTATTTTATCTTCATAATTTTTTAGTGATTAAATTATTATGGATTACATTTTGTGATACATTAAAATTAAATATGATTATTCGTGGGGTCTTTTTATACTACAATACGTAATATTATTAATATTAAAGCTTTGGAGAAATTTATATGTTTAAAATACGGGGGGATCAAGATGAAAAAAATAATTACTTCAGCAATTCTAATAGCTACTACACTTTCTTTAGCAGCATGCTCAACAAATAAATCAGCAAGCTCTTCTACTAATAAAAGGGACAAGACTACCTCAATAGTCAAAAAGAAAAAAAAGAAGACTCCTTCAACTAAGAAGAAATCTCCTAAAAAATCTAATCAAAAGAATGCTAATAAAACTAGTCAACAGGTAACTAATCAAAATAATCCTCAACAGAATAATACCAATCAACAAGCCCAAAATCAGGTATCTGACCAATCTCAACAGACCTCAAATACCAACATTAGTCAACAACCTCAGCAACAGCCCATTCAAGACAACCAAGATACTCAGCAACAAGCAAGTAATGGCATTTCTTATGATGAGAATACTTTAACTGGATTCGTTAATAAATATGGTGAATCCCCTGCTGCTTATAAAGTGGAGCATAATGGAATGAGTCAACTACAAGCGTTGGAGAGCACACCAGATAGTATGAAAACTTTTGGTGAAAAGCAAACACAACAAGGTATGGAAAACGGATCATTGAATCCTGATGGTAATCCATCAAATCAATACAGTTATCATAAATAATATTTTATCACGTATAAATACTTTAAGGGGAAATTATGGAATCTTTAGACTTAACAGACGCTGACGCCCATAAACTCATATCTATATTGAAGAAAACAGTTTCCAAAAACAAATATGTACTTACCGAGGGATCAAAGGGTAGGATAAAGATAACGGGCAAGTTAGATGGTATCGAACATCAGTTTGTATTATATTATATGTATGCAATTGATAATATCCATTTGAATTTTGCAGATTCTTCTACTGGATACACATTGGTTAGGATAAACTTAGATAGTAGCTTCCATAACAATTCTGATGGGAAAGTCCGCGGTCACCGTGTGGAGCTTTTCTCCGAGACAGAGTTCAAAGCAAAACATGATACATTCACGCATTATAAAGCCTATCCTCTACCACATAATAGTTTTAAGGATTGTGATGATTTTTTTACTACATTACAACAAATATTTGACTATACTAATGTTAAGAATCATAAAAGTATATCATTCATAGAAAATAATATTCTATCAATTTAATTCATGAAAGGAGGTATTAAGATGTCAGACGTGATTGATTCTGTAGAAATTGCCAATGAATGGCTAGAAAAACTTAATAACCAATCAAATTTTATTCCACTGGATGGAAATAAAATTAGATTTAATACCCCTTTTGTGGATCCGTTTGGTGATCAAATTTCTTTATTAATTACATCAAATCATAATTCAACATACACTGTTTCTGATCAAGGCTATACTATTTGGAATATCGAATCTAGAGGCACAAATCTAACAAAAAATAATTCCGTTAGATTTAAACTGCTTCAAAGCATTCTATACACCAATAAAGCATCCCTAAGCAATAATTTTGATATTTATAAAACCACTGCTTCTCGACAGGAAGTGGCTCAAATAATAAATGACATATTGGATAGTGTAATTAAGATTTCAGATTTAGCGTTTGGATCTAGAAGTAATGCCAGAGGAATGTTTAAAGATGATGTGTTAGATTATATCACTGAAAATAAAAAAAGATTTAGTTTTGATATTGGATTTTCCGTAAAAGGTAAATCTAATTTAGTATACGATTTGGATTTTGTATTCCACCAAAAAATTAAAGATACTCAATGGACAAAATTATATACATCACTGAATAAAAATGTATCAGAAATGGTAATGGGAATTTGGTTAGATACCGAATTATATAGGAAAAACAATCCGGGTAATGATATTTCTTTCAATGTTCTAGTTAAAGAAATGGATTTAAAATCTACTCAATTTAAAGACAATTTAATTCAACATAATATAAATGTGATTTCTTTTGATGATAAAGAAGATTTTGAGAAGAACTTTGCTATTTCTTAAATTTGAAGTAGTCTCTTCTGATCAGGAAAATTTAAAATTCTAACTCAGATTTTCATAAAACAAAAATAGAGCCCCCAAATGCTGACTTAACAACATTTCAGGACTCTATTATTTTTACTAAAATTCTCTAATGCACTTATTATGCCGTGTGCAGGAGTCGAACCTGTGACCGCCGGTTTACGATACCGATGCTCTACCAACTGAGCTAACACGGCAAAAAAGAAATCCTATAAAAAAATACACCTAATTCTATGAACTAGATGTAATTTATTGAAGACACCTAGGATTTCCTAAGTATTTATAACTCCGGATGTCAGACTCGAACTGACGACACCCTGATTAACAGTCAGATGCTCTACCAACTGAGCTAATCCGGAATAATTCAATAGCTCTTTAACAGAACTATTAAATTTTATCAATCTATACGGATTGAGTCAATACTTATTTAGCATTTTCTTTAGTAATTTTTGTTACTCCACCCATGTATGGTACTAAAACATCGGGAATCGTTACAGAACCATCTTCATTTTGATAATTTTCAAGAATAGCAGCAACAGTACGACCAGCAGCAAGTCCTGAACCATTCAAAGTATGAGCTAATTTTGTCTTGCCATTAGCGTCACGATAACGGATATGAGCACGACGAGCTTGGAAATCAAGACAGTTAGAACAACTTGAAACTTCACGATACTTGTCTTGAGCAGGCATCCATACTTCAAGATCATAAGTCTTAGCGGAACTGAAACTAGCATCCCCACTTGATAATACGATTACGTGATATGGAAGGCCCAATTGTTTCAAAATGTTTTCAGCATTAGCTGTCAACTTTTCCAATTCGTTGTATGATTCCTCTGGTTTAGCAATCTTTACCATTTCAACTTTGTTGAATTGATGCATTCTAATCAAACCACGAGTATCACGTCCAGCAGAACCTGCTTCAGAACGGAAACATGGTGTTAGAGCCGTTACATACTTAGGCAAATCCTTTTCGTCCAAAATCTTACCAGCAAAGTAGTTTGTCAAGGGAACTTCAGCAGTTGGAATCAATGTCAAAGGATTTTCATCGACTGTAACGGTATAAACATCCTTAGTAAACTTAGGAAATTGGCTTGTACCAAACATAGCTTCATTGTTAACCAAGTATGGAGGAATTACTTCGGTATAACCTTCCTTTTGATGTTGATCTAACATGAAATTATAAACCGCACGTTCCAAACGAGCACCCATGCCGATATAGTAAACAAAACGACTACCAGCCACTTTTGTAGCTTGCTCAAAATCTAGGATACCCAATTCTTCCCCAATATCCCAGTGATGACGAGGTTTGAAACCTTCCTTAGGAATAGCTCCGACTTTTCTGATTTCCTTATTAGTACTTTCATCAGGACCAACGGGAACAGAATCGTCAGGAATATTAGGTAAACGAACCAAGATATAATTCATCTTGCCTTGGGTCTCTTCAAGTTCAGCGTCTAACTCTTTAATATCAGCTCCGACTTGTTTCATAGCAGCGATTTCGTCACTAGCATCTTCTTTGTTGCGTTTCTTAGTAGCGATACCTTGAGAAACAGTATTTCTCTTTTCCTTCAAAGTTTCACTCTTAACTAATAGCTCACGACGTTTAGTGTCATAGCCAATTAATTCATCAATTTCTTCACTCGTAACACCACGTGAGGCTAACTTGTTCTTGATCCAATCAGGATCTTTTCTGATTAGCTTGATATCTAACATATGCTTTCTCCCTTTTTTTACTAAGAATACAAAAAAGCCGACTCATCCCAATGAAGGGACGAATCGACTATTCGCGGTACCACCCAGTTTCAGCGTACACAAAGTACACTACACTTTCAGACTTTATCGGATCAACCCGAACGGCATTACCCGTTGCCAGAATGCTGGAATAAAGACCTTAACGATTTTCACCAACCATCGTTTCTCTGAAAGGTTTTTGAGTAGGCACTCTCTTAGCGTTATATACAATTCTTATAATAATTTAAACTGACCCAAATATCAACTAATAGTGGTTATGTTTTTGTTCATGTTTGACATCAATATCTTCCAATTTCAGGAATTTAGTTTTATAACGAATCTTATAATACAGCCAACAAACAAATAATATAATCAAACCACTATAGCTAATCAAAAGTCTTCCGATATTAAAATTGACCATTGAGCGGACATCTTGACCTAGGATAATGATAATACCCAAAACAATTGCCAAAATTGGTCCAAATGGGAACCACTTAGCTTTGTAACGTAAATCATCTAAATCGTAACCCTTGTATAAGTATGCTTTTCTAAATCTGTAGTGTGAGAAAGCAATTCCTAACCAAGCAATAAAACCAGTCAATCCACTAGCAGCAACTAATAACTCATAAAATGAATCACCGTACAAACTAGTGAACAAAGCAATTGCCCCCACTAGAGCCGTTAATAGTAGTGAAAATACTGGAACGCCACGACCATTAGTTTTTGCAAAAGCCTTAGGTGCCATTCCCTGCTTACTCATCGACCAAAGCATTCGACTGGCCGCATAAAGACCAGAATTAGCCGCAGAAATAACTGATGTTAAAATTACCGCATTCATAACGCCAGCAGCCAGTGGAATTCCCACCTTTTTAAAGACGATCGTAAAGGGACTGATAGCAATGTCACCCGCGCCAGATCCCAATAAATTAGGGCTAGTGTAAGGAATCAATGCCCCAATTACCGCAATAGATAAGATATAGAATAACAGAATTCTCCAGAAAACTTGTTTGATAGCCTTGGGAATACTCTTTTCCGGAGTAGCTGACTCGCCAGCTGTAATACCGATCAATTCAGTTCCCTGAAACGAGAACCCAGCAACAACGAACACACTCAGAATTGCCGGTATCCCCCCAACAAATGGTGCTTTCTTATAAGAATAATTAGTTAAACCAACGAAGTTCTGGTTACCCAAAATCCCCAAAATGCTTAACACACCAACAATCAAGAAGATAATCACTGCTAAAACTTTAATTGATGACAACCAATATTCAGTTTCACCAAACGAACTAACTGAAATAAAATTAATTACCAATAAAATAATCATAAAAGTTAAACTAATTTTCCACGAAGTCCAACTTGGGAACCAGTACTTAACCACCAACGAGATTGTTGATAAATCTACCGCCAAAGTAATGGCCCAATTAAACCAGTAATTCCATCCCAGCGCAAAACCAAATGCTGGATCAATAAATTTTGTTGCATAAGTAGCGAATGAACCTGAAACAGGCATGTAAGTAGCCATTTCACCCAAGCTGGTCATCAAGAAATAGACCATAATACCGATAGCCACGTACGCTATCAGAGCTCCTCCCGGTCCAGCTGTCGAAATTGAAGAACCACTGGCAACAAATAAACCAGTTCCAATCGAACCACCCAACGCAATCATTGATAGATGACGAGTCTTTAACGATCGACTCACATCATTATTTTCCATCTTTCATTCCCCTTTTATTTTGGGCACAAAAAAAGCCCTTATTCTCAGAGGAACTACTGACAATAAGGATTACGATCATCCCATTAATCAATAGCTCAACGTTAGAAAGTAATCTTGCTCTTAAAACAAGTATTACTTTCTGATACGACAGTCTACTGCCTCTTAAGCAATAGCCCAATCAACTTTACCAAGTAGGGATAAAATGATTTCGGCAATTTTCCCTTTAATGTTTTTTCAATGTACCCTATCTGCACTCCAAAACATGACTAATAAAAATTGCGCCTCTATCTGATTACAAAACATTATAAATAAATGTTAAGATAGTAGCAAGTAGTGTTTCTTATATTTTTTAAATTATTTACCAATCTTTTCTAATTTAACATTGCCGGGGGAAACAAACATGTTGGAGCAAATTTTCTTAGTTAAGCAAGACGTAGAGAAGTATCGAATGCTAACTGTTATTAAGTCGCTGCCACCTCGTGAAGTAAACTTGAGTAATATTAGTAGTAGATTACAATTTACGTATCAAAAAACATATAATATTTTCCAAGCACTGTTAGAAGATTTTACCGAAGTCGCTCCGGAAATTGATCCTAGTGATACCAAGATCGAATCGATCGATTTCAGTAAGATTTCCGTTGATACTTACCGCCTATACTTAGTAAAGAACTCGGTAGTCTTTCAAGCTTTCAATTATGGCTTGACCAGTGCTAACCCATCATTTGAGAGTTTTAGTAGTGATCATTTCACTAGTAAGTCAACTCTCAATCGTCGAATGTCCAAGTTCAGAGCTTTTCTCAAGAACTTTGGATTAAAGATTTCAAATTCTACCTTAGAAATTAAGGGCAATGAAAAAAATATCCGATGGATGGCTTATTATGTCTATTGGTATACCTACCATGCTCAAGAGTGGCCATTTAGCTTGATTCAGGAGAATTCAATTGATCAGATCATTTCAAAAGCCGGATTGACTTTTGACAATCCCATCGTACATTTTCAGTTGAAGTATTTCCTAGCTATTTCTCGAATCCGTATAATTAAACGAAACTATATCGAAGAATTACCATATTATGATGTCGTCTTTAGTGACCAGACCTTAGGAAAGGATATCTTAACTCATGACGACTATCCTATCGTGCCATTAAATGCTTTAAATAATGAGAATAAATTGATCAATCTCTTTAGAAATACCGCCTTTCAACCAAGCGATACAGCATTTGATCGCCCAATCAATGCTAACGCCAGAATCAATCCGAAGTTCTATGCGCTCGTTTATCACTTTATAGATTTTCTAAAGGAACATTATCACGATGATATGTCCGTCTACCATAATCAAAAAACGTTGAAGCATATCATGACCTACGTAAAGTGCAACACAAAAGTTAGACAAAATTGAATATTGTTAAGCTGATAAGGCATGTTCCCTGTATTCGCGGGGAGTCATGCCTTTTGTTTTTCTTGAGATGCGTCGATTGTTAAACCAATCGACGTACTCCTTAGAAAGTTTCCTAAATTCTTTCATATCTTTACAAGGTGGAAATCCATTGAGACATTCTGTTTTGAATAGATGAAAGAAACTTTCGATTGGCGCATTGTCGAGACAATTTCCTTTGCGAGACATGCTCTGTATAAATCCATCTTCAGAAAGCCTATCAGTATAATAATTTAGTTGATAATGCCAGCCTTGATCTGAATGTATCACTGGGTTGCTTCCTTTAGGTATAACTGTCGTTAATTCATTTAATGTATCCATAATTAATTTACTATTGGGACTATTACTTACTTGGAACGCTAGAACTTCTTTGCTTGCCTCGTCGGTAATTGCGGAAACATAAGCCCATTCGTTATCCCTTAAACGAACTTGTGTGACATCTGTATGCAGGACTTTAAAGGGCTCAGTTTCATTAAACTGTTGATGTAAAATGTTGTGTGCGACCTTTCCAACAGTTCCTTTATATGAGGAATACTTTCCATTTTTATGACGATTATAAAGATTTACTTGAACATTTAACTCATTCATCAAGCGACGAGCTACGGCATCTGCTATGTGAATATCTAGTTTAATTAATCCTTCTTGTACGCGACGATAACCGTAGGTTAGGCGTCCACGACATTTTCCACTTTCAGTAATTTTTAATATTTCAGTTTTTATATCTTTGTACTTATCTACATGATTTTTGATACGTTTACGCTCATCATGGTAAGTGGCCTTTTTAAGTCCAATGGCCTTAAGAATATCGCCTATCTTATACCGTTCTGCTTTTGGAAGAGACTCTTGTTCTACCCTGATCTGATCAACTATTTGTGTTTTTTTGCGTCCTTTGAAGTTCCGAACAGGGTCATTGATTTTTTTAAAATATCATTCTCCAACTTTGTGTCATATAATTCTTGATTCTTCTTTGCGAGTTCCTCGCGAAGTTGATCTAATTCATTCTTGTTTATTAAATGACGTAATTTCTTTTTATCATTTTTCACTTTGGATTTTCTGCCTTTCGGATGAGACTTCAAGGCTTCTATGCCATGTTTATTGAATGCCGTTCTCCAGGAACTAATCTGACACTTGTTAACATCAAATCTGGCGGATACTTCAGCTAAAGTTTCATCATGAGTTTGATAGTAGTTTATCACATCAATTTTAAATTCAGCTGAAAAGCTTCGTTTAGTTTTTTTCGCTTAAGCGAGTCTACGCCGCTTAAGCGATATTTTTGAATCCAGAAACTGACTTGCCGTTTAGGTAAATTATGTTTCTCTGAGAGACTTTGCATGCTGGTTCCACCTTGGAGGTATTCACCAACAACTTCTGCCTTTAATTTTGAACTGTATTTAACCATATAAAAAGCGCTCCATAACTGTTAGATTTCTTGTCTAACAATTATGAAGCACTTTATACGTGACAAGAGATATTGTCTTTTATTACATCATGGCACCTTATTCAATCATGCACCTAGATTCGATGTATGCCGAAGGCAATCAAGCCTCATATACTGACTTATACAAAGATATTTATACCTTCTTCTCAAATGTCGATCAAAAAGAATATCTCGGGATTTACAATGCGGCAGAATTAATCTCCAAGAACCTTTATCAAGTCCTTCCTAGTTATATTTCAACCATTCGTGCCTCAGATATTATCAAGGTTAAAGTTTTGATTGATCCTGGAAACCAAGCAGCTGAAGTCGTCTTAAGAAACATCAGAACTTTAAAATTCGTCGAAATCGTTCCAAGCGATGTCTACGAAGACGTTGATGTCTTGATAACTTCACTTGATGTTTTACCATTAGACATCGAGAAGAAGAAATATCCAAAAGATTTGAAAGTAATTTCTTGGGATATTTCTTCAACCAGACCGGATTACATTTGGCTGTTGATTCAATTGAATCAAGTTTACGTCAAGAAATTGAAGAGTAAGATTGACAGCAATAAGAAAAAACGTGCACTTTAAAGTTTTGGTTAATTGTTCCCGCCCTCCGCAAAAATTGAAATTCGGCTGGAACGCTGAGGGCATCGTTTGAAACCAATTTTACAAATCAAAAATTGTTTCCAAATCGAGCCTTCTTCTAAATTGGCAAAAACCGCCAATCAAGAAGAATTTCTCGGCTGAGCCGATTTCAATTTTTGCTCTGGGCTAAGTTAGAGTTTATTTTTTATAATTCATAGTTTTGACCACACTAAAATACCTGTACTAATTGATAAAGTGCTTCATAATTGTTAGACAAGAAATCTAACAGTTATGGAGCGCTTTTTATATGGTTAAATACAGTTCAAAATTAAAGGCAGAAGTTGTTGGTGAATACCTCCAAGGTGGAACCAGCATGCAAAGTCTCTCAGAGAAACATAATTTACCTAAACGGCAAGTCAGTTTCTGGATTCAAAAATATCGCTTAAGCGGCGTAGACTCGCTTAAGCGAAAAAAAACTAAACGAAGCTTTTCAGCTGAATTTAAAATTGATGTGATAAACTACTATCAAACTCATGATGAAACTTTAGCTGAAGTATCCGCCAGATTTGATGTTAACAAGTGTCAGATTAGTTCCTGGAGAACGGCATTCAATAAACATGGCATAGAAGCCTTGAAGTCTCATCCGAAAGGCAGAAAATCCAAAGTGAAAAATGATAAAAAGAAATTACGTCATTTAATAAACAAGAATGAATTAGATCAACTTCGCGAGGAACTCGCAAAGAAGAATCAAGAATTATATGACACAAAGTTGGAGAATGATATTTTAAAAAAATCAATGACCCTGTTCGGAACTTCAAAGGACGCAAAAAAACACAAATAGTTGATCAGATCAGGGTAGAACAAGAGTCTCTTCCAAAAGCAGAACGGTATAAGATAGGCGATATTCTTAAGGCCATTGGACTTAAAAAGGCCACTTACCATGATGAGCGTAAACGTATCAAAAATCATGTAGATAAGTACAAAGATATAAAAACTGAAATATTAAAAATTACTGAAAGTGGAAAATGTCGTGGACGCCTAACCTACGGTTATCGTCGCGTACAAGAAGGATTAATTAAACTAGATGTTCACATAGCAGATGCCGTAGCTCGTCGCTTGATGAATGAGTTAAATGTTCAAGTAAATCTTTATAATCGTCATAAAAATGGAAAGTATTCCTCATATAAAGGAACTGTTGGAAAGGTCGCACACAACATTTTACATCAACAGTTTAATGAAACTGAGCCCTTTAAAGTCCTGCATACAGATGTCACACAAGTTCGTTTAAGGGATAACGAATGGGCTTATGTTTCCGCAATTACCGACGAGGCAAGCAAAGAAGTTCTAGCGTTCCAAGTAAGTAATAGTCCCAATAGTAAATTAATTATGGATACATTAAATGAATTAACGACAGTTATACCTAAAGGAAGCAACCCAGTGATACATTCAGATCAAGGCTGGCATTATCAACTAAATTATTATACTGATAGGCTTTCTGAAGATGGATTTATACAGAGCATGTCTCGCAAAGGAAATTGTCTCGACAATGCGCCAATCGAAAGTTTCTTTCATCTATTCAAAACAGAATGTCTCAATGGATTTCCACCTTGTAAAGATATGAAAGAATTTAGGAAACTTTCTAAGGAGTACGTCGATTGGTTTAACAATCGACGCATCTCAAGAAAAACAAAAGGCATGACTCCCCGCGAATACAGGGAACATGCCTTATCAGCTTAACAATATTCAATTTTGTCTAACTTTTGTGTTGCACTTTATTGATAAATCTCAATTAGTACAGGTATTTTGTTATGCTTTTATTAAATTACTTCTTATGACGTGAAGATCTCGTATTACCTGATCTCGTTGTCTTATTAGAATCCTTATTTTTAAAGAATGATCTACCACGACTCTTCTTGCCATTTCTATTGGAATAGTACAAGTACATCCAAACGGCAATGGCAATCAAAACAATAATTCCTATGATAATAGCAATCCACTGTTTATTGTTGCTCTCCTGCTTAGGACTAGCAGAATCTTTGATACTGTCGACTTCTTTTTGTTGAATCGTTATAGATTTATCAAATGAAGTCGAAAAGCCTGAATCATTTTTCAAAGTTATGTGTGCTTTATAAGTCCCAGAGCCTAATTTCTTAACTGGAATAAAATAGTTAAATTGGGAATTAGGAGCGATTTGGAGGTTGTTAGCACTATAGTTGATGGTTTCCATTATGCTTGATTTTAGCTTCTAATGAGACTTTATTGATGTTTATTGGGGCTGTATTGTCCAATGTGTACGCAATTCCGGTTGAACCCGCTACAGCTTTAGGTGCAGCTGTTGTCAAATGCATCTTCGGCATCACACCATCATCTTTTGAACGCAGTACCACCCCTTTAACATAACGAACTTGATTTTTGATGTTGATATTCTTCGATTCAGTCGGACTAACCGAGGCTGTCGTCGTCACACCACCCAAAATAATTCCGGCATATTCGGAATCAGGCGATTTCACCTTGAATTCAACAGTTTTATTTTCACCAGTCTTCAAGTTAACCGTTTGTTTTCTTTGTCCATCAACCAATGAAGTCAGTGAAGGTAACTTTGATTTATATAATTTAGCATCATATTTATCATAACCAATCACACCTGAATCAGCCGTATAAGCATTGTTAATCTCAGCAGTAACTTTAATTGATTTGCTACCGGTATTTGCAATCAATACTTTTAGAGTCTGTTCTTTTTTAGGTGTAATCTTCAAATCAAAATATGATTCATCTTTATTGATTTGATTATCGGGCAAAATTGCTTGAATAGCATACGATTTGTCAGGTGCTGCTTTCACAGTCGTCCCTGGCCAAAAGATTGCCAACAATAACAATAATGTTGAGAAAAATACAATTATTCTTTTTTTCATTTTTAACTCCTACCTGAGTACCAAATAGCCCAAAAGATAAGGAAAATCACTGACAATAGAACACAAACAATCAGAATATAAGTGGTCGTCTTGTTATAGATCAGTCCCTTGCAACGTTTGTTGATATCATTAGCCTGATCTTGCGTAATTTTATATGTCTTATGGAAAGTCCAAGTAGCCTTGCCGCTTCGAGCCGCCCCTTTGACGACGTACTCACCCGCCTGAATTGGAGTTTGATTCTGATCAAAATCAACCGGAATCTTAGAATTGGGGGCTACTTTGTCATAAGTTGTATCAGCTATCATTTTTTTAGGTCCAAGATTGAACCGATCCAGCCAGCTTTTACGTTTAACAGTCATATGAACGATAACATTTTTCATTTGACCGAGTTCTTTATTTTGCAAATTAATAATAATATGTGGTTTCTTATCAATCACATCCAAAGTTAAATTATGCAAACTAACAATGCCACCGACAGCTTTATTATCACCAGTTATCCAAACTGGGACATTAGCATTGCCCTTGGCTCCATCTTTGGAAGTGTCGTAGACATTAAAACCACCCATGATCAGTCCGTCAATTTTTGAATCGGGCAATTTTATTTTAAAAGTTACATCCTTAGTTTTGTTAGGCTTCAAAACGATATTTTTGGCCTTAGTCATACTAGAAAAAGCATACTGCAAGCCATATTGCCCCGCCAAAACTTTATCAGTATAAACAATTTTTCCGTCCATTGATGTCGTCGCATTGGTAGGCTCAATTCTAAGATGTAATTTATTGATCCCAAAATTACCAATAGATATTTTAACCGTGCGCTCAGCACCAGGTTTACCGACAATTTCAAATCTATCGGTCACATCAGTATCACCATTTTCAATCAATGGGGTCACTGTAACTCCGTTAATATCTGCTTTTACAACTAAATCATTAACCATAAAGCCTAAAAAGGCAAAGAATATCGCTGATAGAAAATATATTATTTTTTTACTCATTGATCTGCCCCTGATATTTACTTCACCTCTAATAATACTAAAAAAGCCGTTCCAAGTCTTGGAACAGCCTAATATTTAATTATTTATCAAACAATATTAACGACGACGACGTCTTGTTGGTGTTCCACCGTTACCACCATTATTATTATTTTTATTGTTGTTTCTCTTACCTAAGTAAATTCCTAATCCCAGAATAATTGCCAATGCAAGAATTCCTAATAGAATATATAACCAGAGGTAATTTGGCTTGATACCAGCTAATTTGTTGTACTTAGCAGCATCGTTATTAGTAATCGTGAAATCTTTATTTAAGACCCAGCTCTTGATTCCACCAGCAGTCTTATAAGTTAATTTCAGATGGTAATCACCAGATTGCAAGGCTTTCTTACCCCATGGAATACTTAAATCATAATTAGTTGTTGGCGCAATACTTTGTGAATCATACAATTGCGTAATTTTGAAACTCTTGTCACCCTTCTTTGTGACAACTGCTTTAGCTGACAAACTTCCAGTATAAGAATTAGTTGAGTTATGAATATTGGCTTTAACACCTTGTTTTTGACCCTTAGAAGTTGTAGTCAAATCAGGTTTAACAGTTCTAACTGAATATTTTGGTTGAACTGCTTCGGCACCCTTTTGATGAATTTGAACAGGAATTGAATAACTGAACTTATTCTTAATCAAGTTACCATTTGATCCAACAGTACCCTTAGCCTTTTCCTTATAAGGAGCTACAGTGACACCACCCATGATAGTACCGTCAAACTTCTTAGTTGGAATCGTCACATTCAATGTCAAAGTAGCCGAAGTATTCCCCGGTACTTTGAAAGTTGATTTCTTAGGCGAAATAGCATCCCTAGTTTGAATCTTCAATGATGGGTCAGTAACTTTCATACTATTATATGATAAAGCACCATTATCATTGGTATATGCTGTGGCAGCATAATAAATAAAATTACGCGTTGAACTAGCTTTATTGATCACTTGTAGCTTTATCTCTGTCTTTTGTCCAGGTGTCCCCGTAATATAATAACTTCCGTTATCAATATTAACGACATCATTACTCTTACCACTTGGAGCAATCGTATAATCTCCAGAAGTGGCAGCGGTAACATTCGTTACACCTAATAAGCTTAAAAATAAGGCAAACATTAATGGCAACAAAAATGAAAACTTTGACTTAAATTTTAACATTTGAAACCTCCATAATAAAAACACCTATAAATGTATTAACCAGTTATATTATAAAATAAAAACCACTACTATTGTAGTAGTGGTCATTATTTTTAAATTTTTATTGCTTTATTAATTAACCTTGAGAACCAGTATCAGTAGATACAGGAACTGTCTTCAATGTCCATGTAACTGTAGCATTGTATGACTTTGAAGTACCTGTCTTAGCAGCTGATGCAGTATCATTCAAGTTCAACGTTGCATCTTCAGCATCTTTATTGAATGAAGCATTGATAGGACCTTCAGCATATGTACCTGCTGCTAAATTGATAACATTAGAGTCATCAGCGGAACCATTACCTTTGCTATCACCATTGATATGAGCTTCAGAAGTCTTAGCAACACCATTTGTTGAAACGTTTACACCTTTATCATTCAATAGTTTTGTTGGTGTCAAATTCAAAGTATAAGCCTTAGCATCAGCAGTATCTGATGAGCCTTCTGGCATGAACTTAGTGATTGATGCATCAACTGTGAAACCAGGTGCACCTGTACGAGAATCTGTAACTGTCAATTTGTCTTGACCTTGACTATCTGTTGCTGGGTTACCATTTGTATCGTTGTTGTCCAAGTTAACTGTTGTACCTTCGGCAGCGTTAGCAAATCCGAAATCAGGAACAGCATCCAATGTTAATAGACCTGATTGAACTGTAACGTTAGCATTTGATTGTGCACTTGCTTCACCATCGCCAGCACCTGTAGCTGAATCATAGGCGATTGCTAATTTACTGTCTTCACCACCAAGTGGTCCTACATCTGTATCTTTAGCATATGAAACACTACCATCTGTTGTATTTGTCTTACCACTTGAAGTAGCAGCTTGTGCTGTTACAGCTGGTGCTAAAGCTCCCAAAACGATTCCTGCTGTTGCTAGTGATCCTACTAAAACATTTTTAGATAATTTCATGATATATCCTCCCTGATATAGAAAATTATTTTTTGTTTTTGTCTTTCTTGATTACAATTAGATAATAACAAATTTTACGTTCCGTACATCTCATAATTTGTAAAACTTATTTATCTAAATTGAATCATTTTGTTACCCTTGAAAACCGTAAAGATTTGAAGTCTTTCCGTAACTTCAATCCATAAAAAGCGAATAGACCAATCAAAATAGTGAATCCTAAAATGACTAATCCGGAATCATGTGCGTCACCCGTTTGTGGGTATGTTGACATGTTGTTGACACTGACCGAAGGGATATAATCGGTATCCTTTTGCTTAGCCTGGGTCTGACTACCAGTACTGCTACCAGTGTTATCACCAACTAAGACGTTAGCATTGGTTGCTCCGCCGCTTCCACCTGAGGTTGTACTTTCAGATGTCTTAGCGACTACCGCAACGGGTGCTGATTTGTCAGCGCCACCTCCTGTCGTGCTGTCAGATCCAGCAATAACGTTGTTAATGCTGAATCCTGCTACCACACCTAACAAAATAACGGCAATTGCGAAGAAACCGACTATTCGCTTTTTGACTGTGAGACTTTTAGTAGTTCTCAATCTTCTTTTCATATAAAAAACCTCTCATCAAAAGTCAGTCTATTTTCTCCTTACAAGAAGTATAATACCATCCGTATACTAAAGACTTACTCCGAAATAATTAAGAAATTCTTACAAAAAATGAACTATTCTTGTAAAAGATAATATTTGACGATATTGCTACGCTCCGCAAATGGAAGCGCTTGGTCGGCACTATAAACATATTTAAATTTTAATTTTTTCAAAACAGTCTGTGGAACCTTATTATTCTCCTCAGTCGATGCCCAAATTTCTCTTAAATGAAGTTCTTTGAATCCATAATCAATAATTAATCGAACAGATTCTGTCGCATATCCTTTTTGACGATACTTTTGGTCAATGACAAATCCGATCTCGCGCGTTTGCGACAATCCTGAATACTCACCACGATGATTCATTTCAATAATTCCTATCATTATATTATTATTTTGGGTAGCAATAACATGAGCGTCTTTGCGTTGACGATATAATTCAAATAATTCATGAGCGGTTTGCTCGCTGTCGGTGTATTCTAAACCAGCTAGATCATGATTATTTTTGTCCTGTACCAATTCGAAGTATTGTGGAAAATCCGTTTCTTCAAAATCTCTTATTTTTATATCTTTTCCTATTAATAACATCCTCTGACCTCATAACAAAACAAATTTACAATCTAATTTCTAGGTTTTTGATTTTCAGTAACTTATAATAACTCTAATGACAAAGATGAAAGGTGTGAATCATATGGATTTGGAATTTAAAGGACAAACCGTTTCAACAATTGGCACTCCTCTATCCGTGGGCGACAATTTTCCTAACTTCACTGTTTTAAATAAGGATAATCAGGAGGTTCAACTTAAGGACCTTTTGGACAAGCCTCTATTAATCAGTGTTGTACCCAATATCAATACTAGTGTTTGCAGCGTTCAAACTAAACACTTCAATGAAGAAGTCGATGGGCATTCTGCTATCAACTTTGTAACTATCTCAACTAATACTGTTGAAGAACAATCAAAGTGGTGTGCTGCAGAAAATGTCAAGAACATGCAAATGCTATCTGATGTTAAACATGATTTCGGTGAGAAGTCTAATATCTGGATCAAAGATTTGGATATTCTAGCACGTTCAGTCTGGGTAGTTGATCCTAACGGTACGATAACCTATTCTGAAATTGTTCCTGTACAAACTGACGAACCTAGTTATGACAAAGTATTGGACCAAATTGACCAAATGAATTAAAATTTATTTGGTCAATTCTGGTGTTTGTACAATTCCTATGCAAATACCGTGAATCATCCCTAATATTGATTTTTTAGTTAATAAAAGGCAGCCTGGTGGCTGTCTTTTTTTCGTTTTTGATTTTTACTACTGTAACTACTATATAAGATTAGTTACTTTTCGCTTCTTTGCTGCATCCTTACAGATTCTTTGTAGATACGGCCACAATTCTTTACTCATGCGCTTTCCTGCTACATCCTAAAAGGTTCTCTATAGATATAGCCGTAATTCTTTGTCCATACGCTCTCCTGCTGCATCCTAAACGGGCTCCGGACAACAGCTTCCTGTGCTTTGCTACAGAACCGCAACTATTCGCAAGTTCGGCGAATAATTGTGGCTCTTAGGCAAATGCTCGGAAGCTCCCGTTGTCCTGCGCCCTCTTTTTAACGACGTCTGTGTTTTACGAATGTCACGAAATGCAGGATACAGGCTAACAATACAAAGAATATTACGGTGAAGCTGATGTAATTCAACCAGAAATTACCGCTTACCCATGGTCTCAATGGTATTTGTATCCCCATTGTTATTAATGCCATTACGGCAATCATAAAGAATAACTGTATATATCTTTTCACGGTTGAATCATCCTTTCTCTTCTTCACGGAAATCTTCTTGGCATACTTCTGACACAGTTTCTTCTTATTATATGGAATTTCTTTCATACCAAAAGTTCCTGGTAAGACTATTTCTCCTACTTTAATCACTCCTGCGGCTGTCATTACACGGTCGATTGTCTTAAATGATTCGTCGGTTACTCCGGTAAGAAAATTTTCTAGTGGTGACACGTAACAAGAAGTGATGCTCAAATAATGTTTATTCTTAAATTGTCCTGGTATGGTATCCCCGTTTTCTTTGAAATAGACAAACTTTGGTCGCATGCAGTCGAAAAAGTTTTTTAAAACTCCTGTCAATTCTCGCCAATATGTTGGAGCTGCAAAGACCCAGACGTCACTTTCGCTCAGCTTTTGCGTTAAATCATCCAAAACTGGATTTTTTTCATGATACTTATGTGGTGTAATATCATAATTTTCTAAATATATCGTTTCTGTTTCTACATCACTATCGACATTTTCCAATACTTGATCAAGCATTTGCGCATTGAGGCCATGTTCTTGATGTGAGGCTAAGATTCCTAATATTTTCATAAGTACCCCCCTAAAGAGTTCTCACTACCTATAGCAAATATAATAAAGAAGGAAAGTAAAATCAAACGAAAGCTGTAATTTTATTTGTGACCATAAATTATCATAATTATAAGGTACAAAACACTAGCATTATTAAAAAATTGTTGCTACAGTATGATTAACTAAGGAGGTTTTGTGTATATGAAAGTTCTTATTATTGGTGCTCATGGTAAAGTGGGGCACCTATTAATTGGAGAGTTACAATCAAGAAACATTGAATTTGTTGCTGGATTGCGCAGTCAAGAACAAATCAAGGCCTACAACGAGAATAACATTGAAACACAATATATCGATCTCACTGCTTCACTTGATGATATTAAAAATTCAATTGAGGCTTCTGGAGCTGATGTCATCGTCTTCTCTGCCGGTGCTGGTGGTAGTAGCGACGCCTTGACAATTGAGATTGACCTAGATGGTGCCATTAAGACAATGATGGTTGCTGAAGCAATTGGAATCAAGCGTTATATCATGGTCAGTTCACTCTTCAGTGATAACCGTGACAAGTGGGACGCCAGTGGCATCAGACCATACATGACCGCTAAACATTATGCCGACGATCATTTGCGTGGCACTAGCTTGGACTACACGATCATCCATCCCGGAGCCCTTACTAACGACGACGGAACCGGTAAAGTTAAATTGCTCGGACCCAATGAGAGTGGCTCGATTCCACGTGTCGATGTCGCTAAAGCCTTGGCATTTATCATCCAAAATCCTAATACAATCGGTAAGGAATACACCTTCGCTAGCGGAGACCAACCTGCCGAAGACATTTTCAGTTAAATCTATTACTCAATAAAGACACTTTTAGCAATCACGCTTGATTGTTCGAAGTGTCTTTTTGTTCGTGATTTATCCCTATATAACATTTTATAATATAAATTAATTTATCGTAATTATTTAAACACGAACTATATACAATATATAAACATAATTAATCGTGTTTTTCTTGCATTTATTTAAAAATTCTGTAATAATTTCTTAAGTAAAGAAAAACCTAGGGGGATTAATTGTGGAATCCACAAATAATGTAAATTTAAGTTTCATCGAAAAATTATTTCATCTCAAAGAAGCTCAGACGACTGTTCGTCGAGAGATTCTAGCAGGATTGACAACCTTTGTCTCAATGGCATATATTCTCTTCGTCAATCCCCAAGTTTTAGGGGTCGCAGGGATGGACAAAGGAGCTGTCTTCACCGCTACAGCCCTTTCCGCTATTTTAGGGTCACTGCTTATGGCGTTATTAGCAAATTACCCTATTGCAATTGCTCCAGGTTTAGGTGACAACGCCTTTTTTACCTACTCTGTAGTTTTAGCTATGGGCATTCCTTGGCAAACGGCAATGGCTGGTGTTTTCATCTCCAGTATTCTCTTCTTAATCATCTCTGTAGTTAAATTACGTGAAATAGTCATTGATTCGATCCCGCACGATTTAAAACTCGCTATGGCATCAGGAATCGGTCTCTTCATTGCCTTTGTTGGTCTGCAAGGTGGCGGACTCGTTGTCAGCAGCAAATCAACTTTAGTAGCGATGGGATCATTGACAGTACCTACTACCTGGCTTACCATATTTGGACTGATCGTAACTGGGTTATTGATGGCAAAGAAGGTTCCCGGATCAATTTTTATCGGAATGGTTCTGACTACGATCTTAGGTTTAGTAACCAAACTTATTCCCTTGCCTCACCACATTGTTTCATCGATTCCTAGTATGAGGCCTACTTTTGGAGTTGGTATCGCTCACTTACCTGATTTAGCTAATCCACAGCTTTGGGCAGTTGTCTTAGTCTTCTTATTAGTAGCTTTCTTTGATACTGCTGGTACTCTGATCGGCTTGGCTGAACAAGCTGGCTTCATGAAGAACAACAAGATGCCTCGAATCGGTAAAGCTTTGATGGCTGATTCCATTTCGATGTTTGGTGGCGCTGTTATGGGAACTACTCCTACAGCCGCCTATGTTGAATCGTCTGCCGGAATTGCTGTCGGTGGTCGGACTGGTTTAACATCCCTAGTTGTCAGCGTCATGTTTGCTTTAGCAATGTTCTTCTCTCCACTTTTGAGTATCGTTACTTCCAATATTACCGCACCTGTTTTAATCATTGTCGGTATCTTGATGGCTCAATCAATGAAACAAATTGACTGGAGTAAGTTTGAAATTGCCATGCCTGCCTTTTTAACTATCGTGGGTATGCCTCTAACTTACAACATCTCTTATGGATTTGCTTTCGGAATCCTCTTTTATCCTTTAACAATGTGGGCCGCTGGACGAGGCAAAGAAGTTAAACCTGTGATGTATGTTCTCTTCGTTGTCTTTATCATCCTGCTCTACATTATTAATATTTTACCTAGCAAATAGTAAATCAAAAATAGACCATTCCTTAAAACAGGGATGGTCTATTTTTTAGCTCTATTCACCTAAATTCCTGATTTCATAATTGAAGAAATTATTCTTTATATCTTTTTTTATACCAAATATGGTTGTATATAATGGATTTTGTCAAAATCTGTTAAATTAATTGTCTTATATAGATACATTTATAATTAAATAACACTATATGATATATACATAATTACAAATATTAATCTTACTTGGGGTGGAAAGATTATGAAACATCAGGGAACTAAATATAAATCATTCTTACTAATTATGTTCTTTTTCACATTAATGACCTTTTTTATGCCGTCAACTACAGTACAGGCTGTACCATCTGATGATGACGTTTTGAAAGCCGCACCTAGCGGAATGAAATTAGGCAATCTATTTGAGTACCCAACAACTTATACCGGAAGTAAAACCGTCAACAACTCCGTTCAAGTCAGAACAGCTGGCGGCAGTAATCCTAATCCAGTTGACGTTATTCAAATGACCAACGGTGACAAGCAAGTCTCCTCGATTTGGGGAAGAAAAACTAATCCCGATGACTCATCTAAAGACTACAATTATTTTGATTTGAGCAAAGAACAGACCATTTCCGGTTGGATCTATGTTGGACCAACTTACAACGTCTCCGGTGACGGTATTACTTTGGTTTTACAAAATGACGACAACGGTATCAACGCTATCGGTCGTTACCATAAAGATAACCTCCTTTTATCCGATGATGATTACGCTGCTTCTGGTGAATCTCTTGGGGTTTATGGATCCACTGATTCCCAATTTACTACTACCGATCCCAGTCAATTATCCAGTTCAGCTATTCAAAACAGTTTCGCACTGGAATTCGATTCTTTCCGTAATGATTCTGTTGTGACAGGATCAGCTATTGATCTTGCTATGGGTAATATTAAAGATAGCTATTTTGATAATCTTCTTGATTCCCAAAATACTGCCGAAACTAAGGGTCAACATGTGGCTTGGAGTTATCCAGCCGACAGTGGTACTTATGAAAAGACCGCCACTGGTAAAGACGCTTGGCACCACTTCTCTTTCACTTACAAACCAGATACTGACGACAGTAATTACGGCTATATCAGTTACGTTTATAATGATCGTGAAAATGATGGTACCGTTAAGCCATATCGGACTTGGGATAAACGTCCTCGAGATAGTGACAGTCCAATAAAGATCGACCTTAGAAAGTTCAATCTAAAAGACGGACAGACTAAGATTCGTTGGGGCTTCACTAGTTCTACTGGTTCACCAAATTCAACTCCTGGATCAAACGATATTATCGTTGAAAAGATTCCTTCTGTCTTAAATGTCCTCGACCAATCAGGTCTATATGACGTTACACAAGGACGCAATATTAAAGATCTTGACCACAGAGCTGCTAATCCAACTGATGATGACAAAGATTATACCGTTGATGATGGCGATAAATTAGCATTTACTTATAACCTAAACTACAGTTCTGGGATAACTGGAACGGGTGACATCAAGGCTAAAATCCAGCTGCCACAAAATGTTCTCTATCAAAATGACGATAATAATCATATCGGTGAAATCGACTATACCGACGATCCTAATAGTAAAACTTATATCGACGCTTCACAATTGAGTACGACTACAAACGCTGAGGGCGACGATGTTCAAACATTGAATCTTGATCTGAGTGCTTTGTCCGAAAAGAATACCAATGTGAAAGTTACGATTTACGGTACTGCCAACGCTCCCACTAGCAACACTTTGAAGACGACGACGGTCAATCCTGAACACACGTCTTACAAGAGTGACTACTACAACAACGATGTTATGAGTTACGGCTTTATGATCACTAACGAGCGTTTACAGATTGCTGCTGACAAGGATAGTGAGACTCAAAAAGTCAAACTTTCTGACGACTTCAATTTAACAGGAACCGCTAAGTATTTAATGAGCTCAAAATTCAATGGCGACGACCTGTCTGCTTACGGTGAAATCTACGACAAAGACGGCAACGATACCGATTTAAAGAGTACTTGGACTGTTCCCGTTGCGAAAGATTCCACGACTGGTGACTTTTCGCTCAATATCCCTAAAGAAACCCTCGACGTCGGAACTTACAAAATCAAAGTCCATCTAACTGACAGTAACGACTTAGTTTCTAACACTATTACTTATAACATCACCGTTACTAAAAATGAACTAATCATCACCCCCGATAAGACCGATATCACTGTAAACGACAACAAGCCAGTCGATTTGACCGGCAGCTACAAGTATTCCGACAACGCCGATTTTCAAGATAAGAACGTAACCAAGACTTACGAAATAACCAACGCAAACGGAACCACCCACAAGTTGACCCAAACCATGGCCCACGATAAGAAAATTGATGTTGACCTCAAACCAATTGCCTATGACCAATCACCCGACCAGACTCTCAGCGACTACTTGAAGAACCCTAAGAGCGATAACGTCTTAGCTGAAGGTAAAAACGTTGTAAAAATTACCGTACAAGATGGAACTTATGCCAGTGCCGAAACCACCGTCAACATAAACGTTCCTAAATTGTCCCCAACTATCACCAAAACAACTTCTAACGGAATCAACGTTTTAGGACCAACCGGAAAAGTACATTTTCCAATTGATTTCTCTTACGGTTCTGATTACACCTTGAATCCTAACGAATTGATTGGCGTCTTCACAGTCGATCAACAAGATCCAGTTAGTTTAAAGATCAATAATCCAACAACCGCTCAAAATTCTAGTTTCGACATGAGCTTTGATTTAGCCGGCAATCAAATAAATCTACCAAGCGACAAAAATTCCGCAACCGTTACCCTCTACTTCACCGATCCTTATGGACGAAAGACCAATACCGAAAGCTTCAATTTGAGTATTTTATCCTATGCTTTGGAATTAGACTTCAACAACTATCGCTTCCAAACAATCGATCCCAAGACCTTTGAAGCCGGATATATCAAACGCTCTGGCGATTGGGACCTCAACGTAACCAGTTATAAAGCAAGTTGGGTCTTAAAAGCCGAAGCCGATAATTTAGATTATGAAAGTACCCAACAACCCTCAAACCTTTCCATGGCCTACGTTAATAAAGACGATTTAGCAACCGCCTTACAAAGCAATCCTCAGATTGCCAAAAGCGATAAAATGGAAGCTCAAACCGTTGATATCAGCGACCAGTGGAATAGCGATAATGGCATCTTGTTAAAAACCAACACCTTACCAAAACAAGGCGATTATACAGGAACCATTCATTGGAATTTAACCGAAAGCCTTTAATATAGAGAGCGCGAAAAGCCCCGGTTAGCTTCCGAGCATTAAGGACAAAGGACCCCAATAACTCGAACTTAAGTTATTGGGGTCCTTTGTTTTTAAGCGGAAGAAGCTGGGGCTTTTCGCGCGTTTACATCGCATGTTTGATTAACAAAACATAAATGAGGTATTGCTTTAAAGAAAATAAGCCATAATAACTCGAACTTAAGTTATTGAGTCCTATTATTTTTAAGCGGAAAAAGCTATGTTGTGTTTCGCGTTTACGCTGCATGTTTGATTAACAAGGTAGTAATATATTCCCGTCCACCCAAGCACTCATATCAAATACGGCAAAGAAAAACAAATCTCAATTTCTAAAACTAATAAACTGCAATCGAATCGCATTCAAAACTGCAATGATCGTTACACCGACATCAGCGAAAACTGCTTGCCACATGTTGACCATACCTAATGCTCCTAACAGTAAGAACAAAACCTTAACTATCAAAGCAAAACTGATATTCTCGACTACGATTTTTCGTGTCTTTTTAGCAATTTTCATAGCTTCAGAAACTTTGGAAGGTTCGTCACCCATGATGACAATATCGGCAGCTTCAACGGCGGCATCTGATCCTAAACCGCCCATCGCAAATCCAATATCAGCCGTCGCTAAAACAGGCGTATCGTTGATTCCGTCACCAACAAAGGCAACTTTCTTGTTATTTTGAGGTGATACCTTCAATAAATCATTGATAATTGAAACCTTATTTTCCGGCAAAAGGTCTGTATAGACGTTCGACATTTTCAAACGCTTAGCTATAGTGGTGCCGACTGCTTGGTTGTCGCCGGTCAACATGACGTTCTTGTGAATACCACGATTATTCAAGAGCTCGATTGCTCGTTTGGCGTCAGTTTTCTCAACGTCAGCAATGACGATATCGCCCCAGAATTGTTGATTAACCGCAACATAGACCACCGTTCCCACAGCATCAGTCGCTTGGAAATTCTTGACCTGTTGCATCGCTTTGACATTGCCGACGATCACTTCTTGACCATTTACTTTGCCGTAAAGTCCATGACCTGCCTTTTCGATCACGTTTACCGCTGGTACGAGTTTACCTGAATAAGCTTTCAAAATCGAAGTCGCAATCGGATGAGTCGAGTTCTTCTCCAAACTCGCTGCCATCTGCAACAATTCATCTTTAGTGACATTTTTAGGGTTGACCGCCACAACTGAGAATTGCCCCTTCGTCAACGTTCCCGTCTTGTCAAAAGCCACCGTGTCAACGTAATTCAAGGCTTCCAAGTAATTGCTGCCCTTGACCAAAATACCTTGTCTGGAAGCCGCCCCGATACCGCCGAAGAAACTCAGAGGTACTGAGATGACCAAAGCACAAGGACAAGAAATCACTAGGAAAATTAGAGCCCGATAGACCCAAGTGTGCCAATCACCCGTCATTAGTGAGGGAATAATTGCTAAAGCCACCGCCAAAATAACGACGATTGGCGTATAAATTTTGGCAAATTTAGTAATGAACTTCTCCGTGTCAGCCTTTTTATTGCTGGCATTCTCAACTAGATCTAAAATCTTGGCAACGGTCGAATCATTGTAGAGTTTAGTAACCTTAATCTGCAAAGTCCCCGTCTGATTGATTGATCCGCTCAAAGCCGTGTCGCCTATCTGCAAATTCTGCGGCATTGACTCCCCGGTCAAAGCAGAAGTATCCACTGCCGAACTTCCTAAGACAACTGTTCCATCAAGCGGAATCTTTTCTCCCGGCTTAACCAAGATTGTTTCACCAATTTGAACAACACTTGGATCAACAACTTTGTTCTGTTGCCCCAAAATTAACGTTGCTGAAACCGGCTTGACTTCAAGCAATGCAGAGATTGATTTCTTCGATCTGTTGACGGCAATATCTTCGAAAACATTACCCAACTCGTAAAATAACATCACGGCAATTGCTTCGGGATATTGTTTCAGAATAATAGCACCAATAGTAGCGATACTCATCAAGAAATTCTCGTCGAAAATCTCACCATGAAAAATATTTTTGATCGCTTGCCAAACGATTCGAGCCCCAATGACTAAGTAAGCCGTGACTAGCAAAATAATATTCAATGGCTGAGAAACCAGTGAACTCGAACCCACGATCAATAAAACAAATGCAATCAATAGTCGCGTGATCGTCCACTTAGTTCCTAGACTCAATTCATTTTTGATTGAATTAGTTTTCTTTTTAGTTTTGTAATCAGTTTGGACATTGTACAACTTCATCAGTTTTGCCCTCCTTGAAAAGGTTTACATGCTCATATGAATATATGAACATTCATTCATATATAAATTATAATATAATGAGTTGTTATATTGCAACCTAATTTCAACAAGAGGATTAATTAATGTCAGAACAAAATTTTGAAATCGAGCATCAAAAGGCTCTGCATAATTTAAAACAGAATTTGCCAGATAATCAGGATTTGGAGGCAATGGTCAACGTCTTCAAGGCTTTCGGGGATATGACCAGAGTCAAAATAATTTTGGCTTTGTCAGAAACGCCACTGAGTGTCGGGGAAATCGCTGATACTTTGGATATGAGCCAGTCGTCCATTTCCCATCAATTAAGCATTTTGAAACAGTTGAATTTGGTCTCCAACGCAAGACGTGGAAGAAATATCCACTATCGTTTGAGTGACCAACACATCATTACTATTTTCAATCAGACTAAGGAACATATTATTGAGGATGATAATGACTATTAACCTACCAACTGCAAAATTTCAAGCATAGCAAATAGTCCACAGATACTAGATAGAACATCTAGTATCTGTGGACTATTTGTATTATCTATTATTCACCATAACCTGATGATTCATAGCCATTAGTTACACCACTATCTGAGCCATCACTAGTTGATGAACCACTGCCATACGAATTACTACTATCATTTGAAGAAGTAGTATTGTTGGAACTATTACTGCCTGTCGTAGATGAAGTGGAACCACTAGTATTGGAAGAAGTCGTGCCACCACCGTAATAACTATTCGACGACGAACCACTACCACCAGTTGATCCTGTATATGAAGAACTGTTGCTTGAAGTTCCTCTTGAAGAACCGCCAGTATATGATGAAGCCGTCCCATTACTACTATTCGTGGACCCAGTTCCAGTTGTTGAAGAACCAGTTGTCGCAGAATTGTCGGCCGTACTTGTAGCATTACCAACAGAACTACTGTTATCAGAAGCATTATTATTGGTAGTCTCAGTTTGTGTAGCTACTTTCTTACTCTTTTTAGTCGATTTCTTCTTCTTAGTTTTCTTTTTAACGTCTGGTTGAATCTTTTCGTCTAACTTATAAGCAATCGTCCCCGTTTTAACGTGCTCGAGGTTTAAATTACCGCGGACAAAATTAGTTACCCGTTGCAATTCAGACTGCTTGATCACTTTCATACTCTGTTTAGCAATTCTATTACTTTCACCCTTTAGATGAGTCTGGTCAATTTCGCCATCACCAGCAAAATAACTTTTAGCCAAAACTCTCAAATCAGCGAAAGTCAGATCAGTTTGTGTTTGCTTAGCCAAAGTATTGAAGAAATCTTGATTTAACAAAGTCGAAATTGAGTCACTCTTGCGTAAAATACCGCTCAATATCTCAAATTGACGAACTTGGCGACCATAGTCATCATTAGCGTCATTCACATAATTAATAGCCTTAGTACTATTCATGTGCGTCTTTTGACCCTGCTCAAAAATATCGACACCATTTATCTTATCAATGACCTGTTCCATGGCGTTCATGTTAATAAGTGCGTAAAAATCAATCGGTACATTCAAGAACTTACCAACCGTAGTGACCGCAGTTTTTGCCTGACCATAAGAGTAAGCAGCACTGATTTTAGCCGGAGATTTCCCCTTAAAGCCCGGTACAACAACCGCTGAATCACTAGGAATACTAGTAATAGACGTCTTCTTAGTCTTAGAATCAATCGTCACGACCATCATCGAATCCGTGCGACCAGTGTAATTACGACCCGATTCATCATTGTCCGTTCCCATTAATAAGATAGAAACCGGAGTCCTCTTTTTCAAAATAGAACTAACATTTCGCTCTTTATCCACACCCGACGGTGCAAAAGAACTATTAATTGCAGCCTTTACACTCCGATAATGCGACATCCCAAATGCCGCCGTACCAAGAATAATCAAAGCCACAAGTGATAAAAAGACATTACGAAAAGTATGACTTTTGTGTTTTGTGTGCATTTGTTTTCCCCCATTGGTTCTTTACCCTATTGTGTTAATTTTATCATATTTACCAGGGTGTTTCGGGATATGGGACAAAAAAAGCCAGATCTATGTGATAGACCTGAACTTCAAGTTGGAATAAATATTATTGTTTTTTATTAAAAATGACTAAAATTAATACTACTATTTACTTTCATATTTCTTATAATTAAATATGGTAAAAAAATAAGAAACGAAAGAAGAGAAACATAATGAAATTAAATTCCAAATTGGTTTACTGGCTGAAGAATAATAAAATTCCAATAATCCTGCTTAGTTACTCTACCCCAAGTATTTTAATTCTTATAATAGAATTTATTGGTGGTTTCGAGGGAATCAGTATATTACAATTTTTTAACTCGATTTTATTAGGTGTCATTATAGGATTAGCATTTGGTATTAACGTCAGTATTGCGTATCTTTCAAATGATAATTTATCAAAAAATGCAAGTGTGATTTGTTTTAGAGTAATTTACTTATTTTTATTAGACATTTTTACCATTTACCTAGCAAATAATAAATCCAACATTTCAAGTACAATAAATTCTAGTTTGTCAAATTATTATGTTTTTCTTACATTTTTAACTATATTAACTGTGATAACCTTATTTTATTTTTTTAAAATCTTACAAGTATTCTATCGTTCAATAATGAAGAGGAGAAAGGCATTATTCGATGGCTTTGAAAAATCCACCGAAATAAGGGGTGATATTATTGGATTCGATGGGATAATAATTGTTGCCTTAATCGGATTCTTTGGGGTATTAATAACCGTCATATCACAATGAAAATAAATTAAAATTGCAAGCTTAGATTTTCATTCTGTTAATAGCGGTTTAAAAACATAGGTATTTGCAATCATTTTGTTCTTTTTAAACGAAATGATTTTCCTGCTATTTTAATAACGTGAGCATGATCAAGAATAACATTACCAATTGAGTTGTTATACTGATGAACTATCTGTGAATGAATTTATACAAAGTATGTCTCGCAAGGGAAATTGTCTCGACAATGCGCCAATTGAAAATTTCCTTCATCTATTTAAAATAAAATGTCTCAATGGATTTCCACAATGTAAGAACATTGTGGAAATTAAAGAAATTTCAAAGGATTACGTTGATTGTTTCAACAATCAGCGTAATCGAGTAGGAGGTGACGATTAGTCACCGACCTCTCACACCACCGTACGTACGGTTCCGTATACGGCGGTTCACTAATTTAAGCATTTTGAATAGACTCGAGCTTCTTGGACATATTTATTAGCCCAAGGGACTCGAGTTTTCTATTCGTTAAAGTGTATAACAACGTCTTACTATGGGCTGTTCGCCAGTATCCCTTACGGGTATTGGCGAATACCCAGGCTTGATTCTTTGTCATACCAAGTTTTACTAGGTTTCTAATCTTAGTTTTAATTTTCTTCCATGATTTCCAAATATATTGTCTGATTCTCGAACGAAGCCATTCATCTAAATTTTTAATGAATGTTTTCATATTTCCAATCCCATAGTAGTTGAGCCAACCTATCATCTTTTGATGTATCTCTTTAAAGAGAACATCGAGGCTTCTTCCTCGGTTCCTCTTTGTCATTAACTTAAGTGACTGTTTGACTCTCTTCTTAGCTTGTCCGCTAGGTCTTATATAAACACCTTTAGTAGACACACCAAGTGAGAATCCTAGAAATTTCAATCTTAATGGAGAACCAACTTTGGTCTTCTTTCGATTGATGGTTAATTTCAAGTCTTTCTCAAGAAATTTCGAAATACTTTCAAGAACCCGGTATCCAGCTCGTTTACTTTTGACATAAATATTACAGTCATCGGCATAGCGAACAAACTTATGTCCACGGGACATAAGTAATTTATCGAGCTCATTCAAATAGATATTAGCTAGTAATGGGGAAAGATTGCCACCTTGTGGCGTTCCTTTCTCGGACTTTTGAAATAGTTGTCCATCCATTACACCACTAGTCAGGAATTTGCGAATCATTCTCAATAACCATTCATCATCGATATATCGTTTGATGAATTTCATTAGTAAGTCATGATTGACTGTATCGAAGTATGATTTTAGGTCAAGGTCTATCATAACGTGATAGACTTGATCATAAAATTCTGCGACACATTTTATGGTATCATGGGCACTTCGATTTGGTCTAAATCCAAAACTATTATCAGAAAACATATTCTCAAACACAGGCGTCATTGCTTGTGCAATCGCCTGTTGTATCAAACGGTCAGCGACCGTTGGTACACCCAGCTTACGTTTGGACCCATCAGGTTTAGGTATTTCTACTCTTCTGACAGGTTTGGGGTTATAAGCTAGATTGAGATTATCTCTATTCAAAACTAATTCTTTAAATGAAATGCCACCCTTATTCGTACCTTCACTACCAAGTTAACGCCCATGCCAGGCGCACCACAAAAATAGAGTTGATAGCAAAATACCTATCAACTCTATTTATCGTACAACCAAAACTTATTGAATCCTTTCTCTGAAGAAGACATTACCTGTGTCGTATCAAAGGAATCAATGGTCAATTTCTGCAAGTTTAAATACTCATTAGATTCGAAATACATCAGCTGTACGGTTGAAGTCGTCTTAACAGACAATCAGCAACGAATTCTATATTGTTATAACGAAGAACCAATAAGGACGCTCGACGTAACTACTAATCAATTTAATTTTAATGTTGCAAATCAAAAATCCAATCTTTTAAAGGACCATTCAGAAGATAAAATTAAAACTTATATCAGTGAACATTCAACACAATATGACAATTTAGGAACTGAACTGGAGGAGTAAAATAATCCATTTCCAAGGTATTATTAAATAACCTAGAAGCATTAAATCTACAAAAGATGAAGGCATATTTCCAATCTACATAAACCAAACAAACAGTGAACAACTTCCGTTTACAGAGGCATTACTTCGCTTAACTGAACTAGAAATAGATTGGCAAAATTGGATATCATAATTTAGCATTTTTAGATAAGCACGAGAATTTGATTCTCATTAGTAGTTCTGGTGTCGATAAAGCTCACTTAGTAATTAGTCTGGAAATCGTAGCTTACCAGCAAGACAAGCGAGCGTTATTCATCAATTGTCATGAATTTCAAATGAGATTACACAGTATACATGAAAAAATTAATGGAAAGAACAATTCGTCGCTACGTGCAATATGAATTTTTAATTATCTATGAGGTAGGCTATTTGCCAATCAGCCATGATCAAGATTAATTTACTATTCCAATTGTTCAATACTCGATATAAACAAAATTTTACAGTTATGGAAAGCTTTCTTGTCCGCTTAGTATACCATGCTCACGCTATTAAAATAACAAAAAAATCACATCATTTAAAGGAAACAAAACGACTGCTAAAAACTTACATTATTAAACCGCTCTTGACAAATACTTCTATCGATCTTTTGATTGACTTAAACTTTTACAATGTTTAGTTTTTTTATCCATTAAAAATACCTTACCCTTTATTTCAATGAGGTGACCATACTTCTACGCTGGTACCGCTAGAATAAAGTCGGCCATTTACTATTCACTTATTTTTAAATATTTATCGGGATGAAAAAAGAAATTTACAACATTCATCTTTCCTGATAAATAACAAATAAATATTGAAGCACTACATGACAAAAATATTAATAAAAATAGAAAAAGAAAATAATTTGATATTCCTATCCTAAGTAAAACAATCTTGAAAAATGATGAAAAAGGCAAGTGTACTAAATATATAATGATTGAGTATTTACCATACTTTTCAAAATAATTGAAGAATTTATTATTACGAAAATGATAGAAAAGGAAAAACATTAAAAATATACTTCCAATTTTAAAAATGGCTGTGTTTAACAACATATCATTATTTCTAAACCACATACCACCCAAATAAATTCTAACTGCTAATCCCAATACCGTAATTATTAAAGAAACTGCAAACACTACATAGCTATTAAGAATATTTATATTTTTCCCAATTATGATACCCACATAGAAACAAGGTAACCATGAAAATGCTGAGTATATAAAATACGGTAAATCTATTAATTGTACTAAGACAAACAGAATTATACATAAAACTAATTGAGTATGAAAAGGTATTCTCATAATATTTATTAATCCTATAAAAACAAACACAAAAAACAATGCATATAAGAACCAAAGATATTCTATTGGTTGCTTATATATATATATTAAACTTCTCCACGAATTCAATCTATTAACGGTTGTTAAATGCTGTAACGATACAAATAAAATAGAAAACACAATATAAGGTATTGAAAAATTTATAAATTTTTTTTAATAGAGTACAGGTATTCTTTACTAGACTTAGGATTTTTATATAGAAATCCTGATAATGCAAAAAAACATGGCATTATAAATGTATATATTATTGCAAGTAATGATTTAGAAATCACATCATAGTTAGAAAAGTTGTTTGTTTCATAAATTTCATTTATACAATGTACAACCAAAACAAAAAAATAGTAAGTCCCTTGCCAAAATCAATCCACCTAATTCTTTTTATTAAATATCTCTCCAATAATATAATTTAATAAAATTCACTTAATATTTTTCAATTAAATGATTCGTTTAACACTATTTTATTTTCTAATTAGAAAAGTGTTTATTTTATTTACGGCATTGTTAACTACTCTAATGTTATTAATTCCAATTTTTTTAAATATCCACTGTCTTAACAGATCAATGCTAAAAATAATAATATATATTAATAGAAATATCACTATAGCACCAAAAAGGTTAAAGTGCTTCATAATTGTTAGACAAGAAATCTAACAGTTATGGAGCGCTTTTTATATGGTTAAATACAGTTCAAAATTAAAGGCAGAAGTTGTTGGTGAATACCTCCAAGGTGGAACCAGCATGCAAAGTCTCTCAGAGAAACATAATTTACCTAAACGGCAAGTCAGTTTCTGGATTCAAAAATATCGCTTAAGCGGCGTAGACTCGCTTAAGCGAAAAAAAACTAAACGAAGCTTTTCAGCTGAATTTAAAATTGATGTGATAAACTACTATCAAACTCATGATGAAACTTTAGCTGAAGTATCCGCCAGATTTGATGTTAACAAGTGTCAGATTAGTTCCTGGAGAACGGCATTCAATAAACATGGCATAGAAGCCTTGAAGTCTCATCCGAAAGGCAGAAAATCCAAAGTGAAAAATGATAAAAAGAAATTACGTCATTTAATAAACAAGAATGAATTAGATCAACTTCGCGAGGAACTCGCAAAGAAGAATCAAGAATTATATGACACAAAGTTGGAGAATGATATTTTAAAAAAATCAATGACCCTGTTCGGAACTTCAAAGGACGCAAAAAAACACAAATAGTTGATCAGATCAGGGTAGAACAAGAGTCTCTTCCAAAAGCAGAACGGTATAAGATAGGCGATATTCTTAAGGCCATTGGACTTAAAAAGGCCACTTACCATGATGAGCGTAAACGTATCAAAAATCATGTAGATAAGTACAAAGATATAAAAACTGAAATATTAAAAATTACTGAAAGTGGAAAATGTCGTGGACGCCTAACCTACGGTTATCGTCGCGTACAAGAAGGATTAATTAAACTAGATGTTCACATAGCAGATGCCGTAGCTCGTCGCTTGATGAATGAGTTAAATGTTCAAGTAAATCTTTATAATCGTCATAAAAATGGAAAGTATTCCTCATATAAAGGAACTGTTGGAAAGGTCGCACACAACATTTTACATCAACAGTTTAATGAAACTGAGCCCTTTAAAGTCCTGCATACAGATGTCACACAAGTTCGTTTAAGGGATAACGAATGGGCTTATGTTTCCGCAATTACCGACGAGGCAAGCAAAGAAGTTCTAGCGTTCCAAGTAAGTAATAGTCCCAATAGTAAATTAATTATGGATACATTAAATGAATTAACGACAGTTATACCTAAAGGAAGCAACCCAGTGATACATTCAGATCAAGGCTGGCATTATCAACTAAATTATTATACTGATAGGCTTTCTGAAGATGGATTTATACAGAGCATGTCTCGCAAAGGAAATTGTCTCGACAATGCGCCAATCGAAAGTTTCTTTCATCTATTCAAAACAGAATGTCTCAATGGATTTCCACCTTGTAAAGATATGAAAGAATTTAGGAAACTTTCTAAGGAGTACGTCGATTGGTTTAACAATCGACGCATCTCAAGAAAAACAAAAGGCATGACTCCCCGCGAATACAGGGAACATGCCTTATCAGCTTAACAATATTCAATTTTGTCTAACTTTTGTGTTGCACTTTAAATTGATTAAATTCAATTAAGACGGATTTTTTATTTATAATTTCATTAATTTTTGTAAACTCGTGGCAATCTTTCACTCAAAGAACAAAGAATTTCATAACTGATTGTCCCTGCATATTTAGCGGCCTCAGTTGCCGTAATTTCATCATTACCATCTTTACCGATCAATGTTACCTTCGTTCCCACTGGCAATTCTTTTGGCAAGCGAACCATAAACTGATCCATGCAGACTCTCCCAACACTTTGACAACGTTGTCCGTTGATCAAAACATCGCAACCTTGCATTCTTCTCAACCAACCATCTTCATAGCCGATAGGTATTGTTCCGATCCATTCATCTTCTTTGCTAGTATAAGTGGCACCATAACCGACACTTTGTCCCGCTTTAATCTTTTTTACAAAGACTAACTCTGAAAACAGACTCAAAGCCGGTTCCAACTTGAATGGCAATTTAGTAATATCAGTCCCTGACGGATTCAAGCCATACATTGCAATACCATATCTCACCATATTAACGGCTAAATCACGATGCCATAGAGCTGTAGCAGAATTAGCACAGTGAACATAAGTGAATTTCGTTGGTAAATCACTAGTCATTTCCTTGAAATCTTTAACTTGTTTTTCAAAATATTTTTCATCAGGACTATCCGCTGTAGCAAAATGCGTATAAAGACCTTCAGGAATAAAGGCTTCTGGATGTTCATTCAAGAAATTGCAAGCTTCAATTAAATCAGCTTTTTCTTGAAAACCGATTCGGCCCATGCCACTGTCAATTCCTAAATGAATTTTCACATTCACGGCATGCAATTCAACTGCAACCTTCAGCCAATCTAAATTGCCCACTGTAAGCGAAATATCGGCACGTGCGGCAACTTTGGCGTATTCGACAGGAACTATACCTAAAACTAGAATTGGAGCACTAACGCCGTTATTACGAAGCTCTAATCCTTCGTCTAGTGTTGCTACACACAGACCCGTTGCGCCAAAAGCAATTTCAGCTTTAGCAACTTTTACCAGTCCGTGTCCATAAGCATTGGCTTTAACAACCGCAAAAATTTTTGTGCCATTAGGAACTGCCTTGAGCTCGTTTTGCATATTTTCCTTTAACTTATCCAAGTCGACTTCCACATAGGCTGGACGATGAATTGATGGTAACATTATTTTGCCTCCTCTAGAATAACCTCAGTTATTACTAGTTCATCTGTATCTGAAATGGATACATGGATATTACCCTTAAAAATTTCGGTTTTGATATATGGTTGACCAGATTCATGATTCAAAACACTCAAATCATGAAAACCAATGCCACGTAAACCAGTTCCCATAGCCTTAGTAAAAGATTCTTTAACTGAAAAGCGTCCTGTTAAGTAAGTCATTTTAGACTTTTCAGTATTTAAACTATTGAAAACTTCAATTTCATCAGCATTTAAAATCTTTTCTAGAAAACGTGGATGACGTCCATAAATTTTTCGTACACGATCAATTTCTGCAATATCTATCCCTAATCCTTTGATCATACATACCTCTCGCAATCTATTTTTGTAATTAATATCCTACAAGTGAAGTAAAACATAATTTGATAATTTCTGCAGTTCAATTTGTTAACTAATTACAATTTGAGTTATTTAAGCTTAAATCATAGCATTTATACGTCTTTTTTCAAGTTTTGACACTTCAAAATGTGCTTAATTATTTTGGTTTCACAAAAAATAGGCCTAATAACTCAAGATCGAGTTACTAGGCCTATATTTGAAAGCTAAACGTTTGTTTTGCTCTTTTAATTTTTATTAAAGATTTGTTCTGATCTTGAATGACTTCTTGCTACGACCATTACGTTTGTTATCATGTTCGCGATGTTTACTATCACCATGTTTATCATTGTGATTATCACGACGATCATTGCGTCTTCTACGGTGATTATTTTCACCATTTCCGCCACCACGATGATGGTTGTACTTACCACGACGACCATGTCCTGATCTACTATGACTAACTTTACGTGATGGAAGTGGTCTTTCAGGAGCAATCTTGATAGGAACACTCTCGGCATCCTTGATAGTCTCGCTTAAGAACACGCGAGCAATATCTTCAGCAGAATAATTGGCTAACAATTCTTCAACAGCTGAATCGAAACGATCCAAGTGCTTGTCATGTTCCAAAGTATCCTTGATATCTTCCTTAACTGATTCCAATTGTCCTTTAAGAACCTCTTTATCAGTTGGTGGAGCAAGTGGTTCCATACGTTTCTTAGTTAAGTTTTCAATTGTACGTAGATAACTCATTTCGTTTGGTGTAACAAAAGTTACAGAAACACCAGAGTGTCCGGCACGACCTGTACGTCCAATACGGTGAACATAACTGTCTGGATCTTGAGGAATATCATAGTTATAAACATGTGATACACCAGAAATATCCAAACCACGAGCAGCAACATCAGTTGCAACTAAAAAGTCTAGTTTACCTGACTTGAACTTACGTAAAACGCTAGTACGTTTATCTTGTGACAGGTCACCATGAATACCTTCAGCATTGTAACCACGAGCTTGCAAACCACGTGTCAATTCATCAACACGACGCTTTGTCCGTCCGAAAATCAATGCTAGTTCTGGAGCTTGAACATCGAATAAACGAGTCATCAAGTCAAACTTTTCAAATTCTCTAGCTTTAACAAAATATTGTTCGATCTTGTCAGCAGTTAATTCCTTTGATTTAATTTTGACAACCTTAGGATCAGTCATGAATTTATCAGCAATCTTCATGATAGGTTTTGGCATTGTAGCTGAGAAAAGCAATGTTTGATGTTCATGAGGAACGTTTGAAAGGATATTTTCAATATCTTCAACGAATCCCATATCTAGCATTTCATCAGCTTCGTCAAGTACAACAGTCTTGACATTGCCAAGTTTTAAGGTGTGACGGTTGATGTGGTCAAGCATTCTTCCGGGAGTACCAACCACGATCTGAGGGTGATTCTTCAAGGCACGGATCTGTCTTCTAATATCTGATCCACCATAGACACATTGAACCTTAACCTTCTTGTCACTACCTAAGCGGTAAAGTTCTTCTTGTGTTTGAATAGCTAATTCTCTAGTTGGAGAGATAATCAATGCTTGAATGTTACTTGATTGAGTATCAACGGCATTTAAAATTGGTAAACCAAAGGCTGCCGTCTTTCCTGTACCAGTTTGAGCTTGTCCAATAACGTCATCACCAGTCATAACTAGTGGAATTGTTTGGGCTTGGATAGGTGTTGTTTCCTCAAAGCCTGCTTCGTTAACGGCGCTCAGTAATCTGGGATCTAAATCTAATTCTTTAAATTTCACAAATGTCCTCCATTTTTTAAAACACGATAAAATAACAATCTACCTACTCTACCACGTTTTATCCACAATCTCAATTGACACGACTAAATTAGTTCATGTAAAACGCTTTCTAAATGAATTCCATGACTGGCCTTTAATAAGATGGTGTCACTTGGTTGTAATTCTTGTTGCAAATTGCTTGTTAATTCACTCAGTTGATCTTTCCCATACCAAAGAAGATTGCTTGAATTATATTTGTCGCTTAGTTTGTCACGCAAATACTTCATGTCATCGCCAACTAGATAAACTTTGGCAAAGTCTTTAGGATCAATGTGACTAGCTAGAGATTCATGCAATGATTTTGCAGCATCCCCGAGTTCGAGCATATCTCCTAAGACAATTATCTTTCGACCAGTCTTAATATCCTTGAGACTATGTAGTACTTCAATTGCTGCCGTAGGATTAGAGTTATAAACGTCGCTCAAAATATCAGCACCATTTTTAGCCTTCATCCATTCAGTTCTATTTGCAGTCACAAATAATTCTTGTAAAGCTTTTTGCATAGCTTCCGGTTTAATATGAGAGATTCGACCAACCAACATTGCTGCTAGAGCATTATTAACATTGTATTCACCCATCATTGGAATCTCGAAATCAAGTTCTGGCCACAAATTAACTTTGAATTTAGTAGTTGTTTTACCAGGAACTATTTCAGTTGCATAAAGATCATTGGAAGTGTGATTGCCGAACTTAAATTTAAGCTGATCTACTTTCTCAGCACGTTCTAACAATAATGGTTCATCTCCGTTATAAACAAAGGCGCCATCTTCATGCAGGTGATTTACGATTTCCATTTTGGCATCGGCAATTTTGTCTCTAGTACCAAAGAATTCGATGTGTGCTTCTCCAATCATGGTAATAACAGAAATATCTGGGCTAGCAATATTGCTTAAATGATCAATTTGACCAGGACGATCCATGCCCATTTCAACAACCAACACTTCTGTGTTAGTCGGCATATTTAAGATTGTGTATGGCACACCTATTTCATTATTGAAGTTTTGAGGTGTTTTAGCAACATTATTGCTTGTACTGAGAATTTTAGCAATCATATCCTTGGTAGTTGTTTTACCGTTGCTACCGGTCACGGCAATAACTCGTGGATTAACTTTTCTTAAATAATATTTGGCTAAAGTTTCAAACGCTTTTGAAACATCTTCAACTGTCACATATGGGATTTTGTTATTTGGAATATCATGGTCGTTTTGCCAAATAGTGGCGCTAACGCCATGCTCAATTGCACTGTTAATGAACTCATGCCCATCGCGCTCCCCTTGCAATGGGAAAAACAAATCTCCAGTTTTTGCCTTGCGACTGTCGAAACAAACCCCGGTTATTTCAACATCTGGTATATTTTCACTTTCGATTTTTAGTGCTGAGTAAACTTCCCTTAACTTCATCTTCATAAATAAACTTCCTTATTTGAAAAAATAATTTTATAAGATATAAACAAAAAAAGAGTATACTAAGATACTTAGAAAGGATTTGATGTATATGGCATCTAGTACAAATGAGGTGCCTGAACCGAACAATTATTGGAAAAAGAATCTTATAGTCCTTTGGTTTAGTACCTTTGTATCAGGTATTGGCTTTAGTATGATTACACCCTTTATGCCATTATACATTAACCAGTTAGGTAATTTCACAAAAAGTCAACTTGTGATTTGGAACGGTATTGCCTTTTCATCAACCTTCTTGGTCATGGCGATCATCTCTCCAATTTGGGGTAAGATTGCTGATCGAAAAGGTCGAAAATTAATGCTGATCCGAGCTTCACTAGGTATGGCGATCGTTATTTTCCTACAGGCCTTTGTAACTGCTCCATGGCAATTAGTTGTTTTAAGACTCCTTCAAGGTGTCTTCTCTGGATTCGTCAGTAATTCCAACACATTAATTGCTTCAACAGCTCCAAGATCTGAAAGTGGAAAAGCCTTGGGTACCCTAAATACCGGTGTTATTTCCGGTACGTTGTTAGGACCACTGGTTGGCGGTGTAATCGCACAGTATTTTGGTTATCGAATTCCATTCATGATAACCGGTTCATTACTTTTCATTGCCTTTATCTTAGTTACGATCTTTATTAAAGAAGATTTCAAACCGATTCCTAAGGGCGAGGAAGAATCAACCAAGGAAATTTTCCACAAGTTGAAAAATCCTAATTTGATTCTGGCGATGTTTGTTACAACTATGATTATTCAAACATCTAACAATTCTATCAACCCCATCATCAGTTTATACGTTAAGCAACTGATGCATAACTCCAGTCAGGTGACTTTAGTTGCGGGTGTAGTCGCCGCAATGCCGGGGATTGCTAATATCATCGCTGCACCAAGATTTGGTGCTCTAGGAGACAAGATTGGAACTGGAAAAATTCTAATTGGTGGTTTGATTTTTGCAATCTTAGTTTATATTCCACAAGCCTTTGTTACTAACGTTTGGCAATTGGCTGCCTTAAGATTTTTAGTTGGTGTCTCTGATGCCTGTCTAGTTCCGCAAGTTCAAACCATTTTGGCAAAGTATACTGATTCAAAATACACCGGACGAATCTTTGGTTACAATCAATCTTTCCAATCAGTCGGCAACGTCTGTGGACCACTTTGGGGTTCTTATATCACCAGCGCTTTAAGCTATTCAGCTGTCTTCATCAGTACCAGCGGTTTAGCATTGATTAATTTCATTTGGGTCTTCACTCATTTAAAGTCACGGAAAAATAAAACTAAATTATAAAAATGCACTGAATCTGATTTCACTGCAAAAAAAAAAGCCATCCAATGGATGACTTTTTTTATTTGTTGTCCAAACCATATTTCTTGTTGAAACGGTCGATACGTCCATCTGCTTGAGCAAACTTTTGTTTACCAGTGTAGAAAGGATGTGAATCTGATGAGATTTCAACACGAATTAATGGGTATTCTTTACCTTCGTAATCAGTTGTTTCTTGAGATTCAACAGTTGAACCAGCTAAGAATTTCTTACCTGTTGATGAGTCCATGAAGACAACTTGATGGTAATCTGGGTGAATTCCTTGTTTCATTCTATGTCGCTCCTTTGCCATAAGTCCTTAACGGAAATATAGATTATAAATTACTAACAGTGTCTAATAATATCATGAGTTAGCCAATTATTCAATACAATTCTAATAATGTAAGTTGACTTTTACACTAGAAACTGAATTGATTAAGTCAATATCGTGGTCAATCAACAGCATCGTTGGATGTTGTTTTTTTATTGCTTCGATAATTTGTTGCCGCGTGATGACGTCTAAATAATTCAACGGTTCATCCCAGAAGTACAGATTAGCTTCTTCCGACAAGCTGACTGCCAAAGCCACTTTCCGACGTTGACCTTGACTCATCTGTTCTATTGGTTGTTCAAAGAGATAACGTTCAAAACCTAATTTACGTAAATTTGAAAAAACCAGTTCCGGTTCAATTTGTTTCTGTTTAGCCAATTGTCTGATTGTGCCTTGCAACTCATTATCCTGACGCAGATAGGAAATCTTTAGTCCCTTAGCCAATTGGATATCTCCACTCTGTTCAAAAAATTGAGATAACCCTAAAATATTTTTGACAATTGAACTTTTTCCAATTCCATTGGGTCCCATAAGCGAAACAACCTGATTCACTTCTATTTTAAAATTAACTTGAGGGACCGTTATTCCCCCTTTTTTCAAAGATAATTCAACAACTTGTAGAAATATTTTAGGGTACTTTAATTCTTGATAATTAAACTTTAATTGCCCTTCGATCTCAATATTCTTCAATAAAGACTGCTTCTCATTTACCGATTTATCAACTCGTTTCAGTACATGTTGTGCCTTTTTCATCATTTTTCTGGCAGTACTATCAGGATTAGCTTCTGATTCCAATGCCCAATTTTTTCGTTCACTAGCCGTAACTTTTAAACGATTAATGTTTTTTTGCAACTGTCTTTTTTGAGATAATTCTCGTTCATCTTGACAATTCTTTTGCTGTTGCCAAGTATCAAAATTTCCTTTATAAATCGAAACTCCATTTCGATCAAGTGATATTACATGATTAATCACCAGATTTAAAAAACTTTTATCATGACTTATAATTATAAATCCTTTTTTACCTTTTAAGTAATCGGCCACTGCTTTTCGACCTTCAATATCTAAATGATTTGTTGGTTCATCAATCAGTTGAAAACCTGATTCATCAAGAAACAGAATAGCTAATAATACTTTAGTTTGTTCACCAGGACTTAATGTTGAAAATTCTTGTTGCAAAACATCCACATCAACTTGTAATTTTTCTAGCTCAATTTCAATTTTCCAAAGATCATAATCTTCTAATTGAGCCAAATTTTTAATAACTTCAACAGTTGGAATATTCTTATCAATAATCGCCTGTGGATAATAATAAAAATTCAAATTAGAAACTATTTCTCCTGAAAAATTTAATTTTCCAATTATCATTTTTAGTAAGGTTGTCTTACCACGACCATTACGTCCTATCAAACCTAGTTTCCACGACTCATCTATTTTTAAATTGATCTTATTGAAAAGATCTGTCGCCATTTGATCATATCTAAAACTAACATCTTTTATTTGTATTGTTCCCATAAGAAAAATACCTCCGATGTAGTCAAGAATTTATCTGGACTACATAAATTTATATGACGAATTAAAAAATTTCTTTCTCAATTTTAAAACTCCCTTTCATTTCCACATAATCATTTACGTAGTTCAATCTTTTTACTAGAAACTGAATTGATTAAGTCAATATCATGGTCAATCAACAACATCGTTGGATGTTGTTTTTTTATTGCTTCGATAATTTGTTGCCGCGTGATGACGTCTAAATAATTCAGCGGTTCATCCCAGAAGTACAGATTAGCTTCTTCCGACAAGCTGACTGCCAGAGCCACTTTCCGACGTTGACCTTGACTCATCTGTTCTATTGGTTGTTCAAAGAGATAACGTTCAAAACCTAATTTACGTAAATTTGAAAAAACCAGTTCCGGTTCAATTTGTTTTTGTGTTGATAACTGTCTAATAGTCCCCTTTAATTCATTATCTTGTCGCAAATAAGAAATCTTTAAATTATTAGCCATCAAAATATTACCAGTCTGTGTAAAAGGTTGTGACAATCCCATAATTTGTCTAAAGATTGTCGTCTTACCAATTCCATTCGGTCCGACTAAAGACACTACTTGATTGCATTTCACTTTAAAATTTACTTCTGGAGTCACAATATCCTCGTGTCTCAATTTTAAATTCTCCACTTGCACAAATATGTCAGGATGATTTCTTTTTTCGTAATTTAATTCCAGTGGTGCTTCTATTTCGATGTTTTTCAACAAAGTTTTCTTTTCGTCAATTGCAGAATTAACACGCTTCTCAGCCGTCTTAGCTTTTTTCATCATTTTAGCAGCCTTGGTTCCGATAAAACCTTTATTAAGATGCACCTTTTCGTGATATTGTTTCCGATTCTTATGTGCTTCTGTTTGGCGTGACCAATTCTCACGTTTTACAGCAGTCTCATGCAAGCGATTGATATCCTTTTGCAATTGAACCTTTTCATTAACTTCATGTTGATTTTGTAATTCCCACTGCTTTTGCCAAGTATCAAAATTTCCCTTGTACACCGCTACATCACTACGATCAATCGAAATGACATGGTCAATTACTGGATTTAAAAAGCTCTTATCATGGCTAATCACAATAAAACCTTTTTTCCCTTTGAGATATTCTGAAACAATCTTTCTACCTTCAACATCTAGATGATTGGTTGGTTCATCAATTAATTGAAAACCTGATTCATCAACAAACAAAATTGCCAATAAAACTTTAGTTTTTTCACCTGGACTCAATGTTGAAAATTCTTGTTGCAAAATATCCACATCAACTTGTAACTTCTCTAACTCAATTTCAATTTTCCAAAGGTCGTAATCTTCTAAATGTGCTAAATTCTTAACGACTTCAACGGTTGGAATATTTTTATCAACAACCGTCTGTGGATAATAGTAAAAATTCAAATTGGAGATAATCTGACCTCGATACTGCAATTGGCCTAGCAACATTTTCATCAACGTTGTTTTCCCTCGACCATTTCGACCGATTAAACCTAATTTCCAACTTTCATCGATTTTCAAATTCAAAGTATTAAATAAGTTATCCGCCATTTGGTCATATTTGAAACTGACATTTTCTATTTGAATTGTTCCCATAGAACAACACCTCACTTAAGGTGTGTTGTGGATCGACTTTAATAAATTCGACAAAAAAAGAGAACGCTAAACAGCGTTCCCTAGTTTACTTTTGGGAAGCACTGTTGAGAATTTCAAGCCGAGCCAAATTACACACCATATATTTCTATATTTGTATAATTTTTAACTCAAGCTTATCTTCTCAACGGCGCACTTCCTCTCTTGTTTTAATCTATCTATAAAGCTACCAATTTAAATTCTTAAAGTCAAGGCTAAACCAAATCATCTTTGCCGATCAATTTTACATCAGCGTTCAAGCAATGAAGTTTCCAAACAACTTGATCGTATCCACGTAAAATATTTTCAGCATGATCAATCACGGTTTGACCATCAGCCAATAGTCCGGCAATCATCAAACAAGCTCCTGCTCTGATCTCTTCTGCTGTCACATTAGCGCCCTTTAATTTGGTACCGCCATGAACAAAAATCAGATCATTTTCGCTAGTGATATTAGCACCCATTTTTGTCAATTGAGCAATATGTTTTACTCGTTTTGGATAGATTGTATCAACGACCATTGCCTCACCACTAGCTTTCATCAGTAATGGAGTAATTGGTTGTTGAAGATCTGTCGCAAAACCTGGATATGGCATTGTCTTAATATTAACGGCCTTTAGATTAGGAGAGGGTTTAACGAAGATACTATCTTCACCAACCTCTAAATTAACGCCCATTTCATCAAGCTTAGCTAAAAAGGCATCCAAATGTTCACTGATAATATTTTTCACCAAAATATCACCACCATTAGCTGCAGCTAAACTCAAATAAGTTCCCGCTTCGATCCGGTCTGGAATAATAGTGTGGGCATTATTCGAACGAAGTGTCTCTACACCTTCAATTCTAATAGTTTCTGTCCCTACACCACGAATGACTGCTCCCATGTTATTCAAAAATGTTGCTAAATCAATAATTTCTGGCTCCTTAGCAGCATTTTCAATTATAGTTGTTCCCTTAGCCTTAACAGCTGCCAGAATAACATTAATTGTTGCCCCTACTGAAACCATATCTAAAAAGATTTTAGCTCCTTTAAGACCTTCTTCAGGAGTTGTAATAATGATTTGCCCATGTCTGTTCTCAACGTGTGCACCTAGTGCTTCAAATCCTTTGATATGTTGATCGATCGGACGTGGTCCAATATCATCCCCACCGGGAAAACCAACAACTGCTTTACCAAAACGACCTAGCATTGCTCCCATAAAATAATATGAAGCTCTCAAGCTACTAACTTTTCCACTAGGTAATTCAGCAAAATGGATTTTTGTTGGATCAATTTTTAGTACATCATTATTCATTTCAGAAGTAACGTTCATATCTTTTAAAATTGAACGCAAATTTTTTACATCTCTAATTTGTGGTACCGAATCTAACACTACAGGTGTCTCAGACAAAATGGCAGCTGGAATCAAAGCTACGGTACTATTCTTAGCTCCGCCAATTGTCACTTCACCTGATAATTTTTTCCCACCGTTGATTACAAGTTTTTGCATAAGCTTTTTCCTAACTATATTTAACTACTTCAAAAGAAGATTACATATCTTCTTCTTTAAGACCTGAGGCTGCACCGATAAAGGCTTTGAACAAGCCTTCTGGTTTAGTTGGTCTTGACAAGAATTCTGGATGGTATTGAGCAGCGACGAAGAATTTATTTTCAGGAATTTCAATAACTTCAACCAAATGATTGTCTGGTGAAACACCTGAGAAGACTAATCCCAAGTCTTCAAATTGTTTACGATATTCATTGTTAAATTCATATCTATGACGATGTCTCTCTTGAATAACTGATTGATTACCGTAAGCTGCTGCAGTCTTTGTACCTGGCTTTAGTTTACATGGATATGAGCCCAAACGTAAAGTACCGCCACGATCTTCAACATCTTTTTTATCTGCCATAATATCAATAATCTTATGAGCAGCATTTTCATCAATTTCACCAGTCGTAGCGTCTTTGATACCAGCTACATCTCTAGCAAATTCGATACTTGCCATTTGCATACCTAAACATAAACCAAGATATGGTACATCATGTTCACGAGCATACTTGATTGAAGCAATCATACCTTCTAGACCACGGCTACCAAAACCACCGGGAACTAGAATTCCATCAGAATCTTTCAAGTAATCAGCCACATTATCTTCGTTGATCAAATCAGCTGAGATTTTCTCGATTTCTATTTCTGTATTATAAACGTATCCAGCGGAACGAAGAGCTTCTGTAACGGAAATGTAAGCATCTTGTAATTTAGTATACTTACCAACCATTGTAATTTTAGTCTTATGCTTCAAATTATGTACACGGTCGACCAACTTATGCCAATCACCCATGTCAGCTTCTTTAGTATCAAGATGCAAGTAACGGCAAACGATATCATCGAAGTTTTGTGCTTGCAAATTCAAAGGAACATCATAAAGTGAACTAGCATCACGGGATTCGATAACTGCTTCAGGATCAACATCACAAAATGATGCAATCTTGTCCTTCATGTTTTGTGGCATTGGAAGTTCAGTTCTAACAACCAAAATATTTGGTTGAATACCGATACCACGTAATTCCTTAACACTGTGTTGTGTTGGTTTTGTCTTCATTTCGCCAGCAGCCTTCAAGTAAGGCACTAGTGATGTATGAATATAAACAACGTTTTCAGAACCAACTTCAGCTTTCATTTGACGCAAAGCTTCAAGATATGGTTGTGATTCGATATCTCCAACAGTACCACCAACTTCAGTGATGATAACGTCTGAATCAGTTGTTGAAGCAGCACGCATGATCTTTTGTTTGATCATATCTGTAATATGTGGAATAACTTGAACAGTTGCACCGTTGTAATCTCCACGGCGTTCACGACGAATAACTTCTGAATAGATTTTACCAGTTGTAACATTTGAGTACTTGTTCAAATCATTATCGATAAATCTTTCATAATGTCCAAGGTCAAGATCAGTTTCTGTACCATCGTTAGTAACAAAAACTTCACCGTGTTGGTATGGACTCATTGTTCCTGGGTCCACGTTGATATATGGATCGAACTTTTGCATTGTCACCTTAAGGCCGCGATTTTTTAATAATCTTCCAAGGGATGCGGCAACGATTCCCTTACCTAATGATGAAACGACTCCACCTGTAATAAAAATGTATTTAGTCATAACTTCCTCCACATATTAATTCTAGGGATTTCTTACTCACAAAAATAAAAAAGTCCCCTATTCAACATGAACAGGGAACTTAAAGTTGTCTATCTAATAGAGCCCGAACTATATAATACCGTGATATGTTCGAGTCGTCAAACTTTTAATTCGAATTTTTAATTATTTTCGTCATCGTCTTCGTCGTCATCATCTTCATCGTCTTCGTCGAGATCGATGTCTTCATCATCATCATCCGCGTCAAATTCAGATAATTGACCTTCGATACCATCTTCTAGTCCATCATCATGAGCATCATCGTCATCATCATCAACTGAAGTTATATCTGAATTAGTGAACTTCGATAGATCTGGTCCATTATCAGAACCATCACTGTCATCGTCATCATCCATATCAGAAACATCGAGATCGTTGTCATCATCATAATCAACAACATCGTCATCGTCATCATCGTCACTCAAGAAGGCATTAACCTTTTGAGCAGCCTTATGAGTATTTTCAGTACCATTATCCTCAGGATGATTTACTTCCTCATCAACTGAATCATATGGATACCATTTACGTAGTCCCCAAACATTTTCACCAAGTGAAAGAAAACTACCATCATTATTCAAATCAGTATAAAATTGTGGAAGTGACTTCTTGACTTCTTCATCCGACTTGCCTAAGTAGTCTTGGATTTCATTAACGATGTCAGAGAAGTTCATAACTTCCTTCTTGTTCTCGTTAAGAATCTCATATGCAACCTCAATCAATGAGAGTTCGTCTTTATTTTGATCCTTGAATTTATCAAACTTCAAACGTGTACACGTCCTTTCGCAGCGTCTTACTTATAATCATATCTACCTATACGCCAAAAATCAATCTAAACTTGTAATTACCTATTACATTATTGTCGTAAACCAAGTCATAATCAATATTTATTTTTCCTGAAAGTGGTTTACTAACAATTTCTATCTGTGAATCCTTAGTAAAAGTATCTAAAGGCAAAACCCCATATTCAGTTTCTAACTGTCCATTATTGTGCTTCTGATGTGTAAAATATAAAAGTGAAGAGAGATTAGTATCTTTGGCAACTCGTTTAACGTGAATCTCACCATCTCCAGCAACCTTTACCAGAATAGATGCCTTAGCACCATTCTCTAGACTTTCATTAAATCTTAAGTAAATCGACTTGCCAATCTGGGTAAATTTTCCAGGTTCCGCAATTTTAGTCCTCGTCAAATTTCCCTCTTGAAAAGTTTCAATACTTAAGTTCACATTTATATCAATACTATTATTTTCCAATCCTTACCGCCTCTGCATGCTAAAATTATATTAATTAATTAAAAGAAGTGATTAAGTGAACAATTCTATTATATTATACGACCAAAAAATAAGCTCTAACAAGGATCTGCTTATTCCATTTTCAGATACTGGTGCCATTTTAAAATTTGTCTCCGAAAATAATCAACCTGTGATTCATTTTTGGGTCACACCACCGACAGTTATTTTAGGGATGCAGGACAAGCGTCTTAGTAATTTGACTGCTGGCTTAGACATGTTATCAGAAAAAAATTATTTATTCTACCTAAGAAATTCTGGAGGTCTTGGAGTTGTTACTGATTCAGGAATCCTCAATTTTACCATTTTCTTACCTGATAAAGATAATCTTTTAATTGACGATGCTTACGAAAAAATGTACACCGTTTTAAAAGAAAGTTTTTCTCCAAATATTCAGACTGGAGAAATCACCAATTCGTATTGTCCTGGAACCTTTGACTTGAGTATCAATCAGAAGAAATTTGCTGGTATCTCACAGCGTCGTTCTGGCAATGCTGTGGCAATCATGGCCTATATTGGTATCAATGGCAACCAAAAGAATCGCAGCCAATTGATGAAAGACTTTTACGAGATCAGTAATTTCCCACCCTCAAAAAAAATTGAATATCCTAATATCGATCTTCACGTAATGGAAAACTTGGATCAACTATTGGGAATTAAATTAACACTAGATCAGGCTAAGCAAAGAATTCTCAAGACACTAGCTAAAAGTTATACTATCAATAAAAGCGACTTCTTTATTATCCAAAATTCCCAACCTTATCGAGACGCTTATAATGCTACATTAAAAGATTTAATTAAAAGAAATCAAAAGCTATTGGAGGAAAAATAATGTCATACAATATTGAAATGTTACCACGTGAGAAAGTTTTCCGCGATCCAATTCATAATTATATCCACGTTCAACACAAGGTTATTTTAGATCTAATCAACACTAAAGAATTTCAACGTTTGCGTCGAGTTAAACAATTAGGAACTGCCTCATTCACTTTCCATGGTGCAGAACATTCCCGCTTTGGACACTGTATCGGAGTCTACGAAATCACACGTCAAATCTGCGACAACTTCAAACAAAATTATTCTTCCAAAACTCCTGGCGACGGTTTGTGGGACGACAACGAAAGAATCGTTGCCCTGTGTGCTGCATTGTTACACGATGTTGGTCATGGTCCTTATTCGCACACCTTCGAACATATTTTTGACACTGATCATGAAATGTGGACTAGAAAAATTATTACCTCACCCGAAACTGAGATCAACCAAGTTTTACGTCAAGTCTCAGAAGATTTCCCGCAAAAAGTTGCTAGTGTCATTTCACATACTTATCCTAATCCCCAAGTCGTCCAAATGATCTCTAGTCAAATTGACGCTGATCGGATGGATTATTTACTCCGTGACGCCTACTTTACCGGGACCAAGTATGGCATGTTTGATCTAACAAGGATCTTACGTGTAATGCGCCCTTATAAAAACGGAATTGCTTTTGACTACGATGGAATGCACGCGGTTGAAGACTATGTACTCAGCCGTTTTCAAATGTATCAACAAGTTTATTTCCACCCGGTTTCTCGTGGTATGGAGGTCGTTTTGACTAAACTTTTACAACGGGCCAAAGATCTCTACGAACACAACCATATGAATGGCTTTGAAATGCCTAATTTACTGATTCCTTTCTTTGAGAATAATGTTAATATCAATGATTATCTACAATTAGATGACGGCGTTTTGAATACTTACTTCACACTTTGGCAAAATTATCCCGATGAAATTCTTAAAGATTTATCTTACCGTTTCTTAGCCCGTAAACCCTTTAAGTCAGCCAAATATGATAAAAAGACTAAGCATTTATTGCCACAAATCGCCGACATCGTGGAAAGTGTCGGTTTCCAAAAGAAATACTACACTGCTACTAATACAAGTTACGACTTACCTTACGATGTTTACAATCCCAATTCCAACAAGAGTCGAACTCAAATTGAGATCATGCAAGATGATGGTTCCTTAATCGAATTGTCAACTATCAGTCGATTAGTTAATGCTTTGACTGGTAAAATTTCTGGAGATGAACGTTTTTACTTTCCTAAGTCCATGTTAATCAAACATGCTGACGATATTTTCAGCAATGAGTATGATAAATTCCAAGAACACATTCACAACGACAAAATAGTTTAAGACTATAACGCTTTCAAATTTCCTAAAATTTTATTAAAATAAATGTGTATAACACAATATCATCACGTAATTCTTATTCAGCAAACTATGATCAGAAATCTAATCATAACTGAGCGATTGGAGGGCGAAACATGAAAGAATTTTCTAATGAAACAAGGACCAAGAATCTTCAAGAAATGCAAGATAAAGAATTGGATCTCCTAGTTATCGGTGGCGGGATTACTGGTAGCGGCATTATTTTAGATGCTCAAAGCCGTCAGATTCAATCTGGTTTAATCGAAATGCGAGACTTTGCTTCAGGAACTTCTAGTAGATCGACCAAATTAGTTCATGGTGGCTTGCGTTACTTAAAACAAGCTGCTATTAAGGAAGTCCATGAAGTCGGCAGTGAACGGGCAATTGTTTACAACAATGCACCACAAATCACAACACCACTAAAAATGATGTTGCCATTTTACGATGGCGGTACTTTTGGACCTTTCACTACAGCCATTGGCTTAGACGTTTACGATCGACTTGCCGAGGTCAAACATTCCGAAAGAAAGTACATGTTAAATTCACGTGATACTTTAGAACGTGAACCCTATCTTAAATCTGAAAATCTTAAGGGTGCCGGTGTTTATGTCGAGTATCGCACTGACGATGCTCGACTAACCTTAGAAGTTTTGAAAAAAGCTAATGACTTGGGAGCAAAAATTGCTAACTACGTTAAAGCTACCGGATTGCTCTACGATCAAGGAAGAGTCTGTGGCGTTACTTTTAAAGATTCGATTACTGGAGAAATTGGCGAGATTCATGCTCGTAAAGTTGTCAACGCCTGTGGTCCTTGGGTCGATGAGATTAGAAAAATGGATGATTCTGATAAGGGTAAACATCTCCATTTGACCAAGGGCGTTCATTTAGTCATCGATCATGAAAAATTCCCCATTTCTAATTCAATTTACTTTGACACACCATTCCATGATGGCAGAATGATGTTCGCTATTCCCCGTGAAGGTAAAACTTATATTGGAACTACCGATACTACCTGGGAGAAAGATCCAAAAGAACCAACTATTACTGCTATTGATGTGACTTATATTTTGGCAGCGGCTAATCAGATGTTTGATCTACCAGAACACTTAACCCCAGATGATGTCGAAACTGGTTGGGCTGGCGTACGTCCCTTGATTCAAGAAGAAGGTAAATCTCCTTCAGAAATTTCTCGAAAAGACGAAATTTTCCAATCCACAAGTGGTCTCCTATCCATTGCCGGTGGCAAATTAACTGGTTATCGGAAAATGGCCGAGAAGATTGTCGATCGTGTTGCTGAACAGTTATCAGTTGAAACTAGTTATGAATTTCAATCTGCTCAAACTAAAGACTTGATTCTTGGCGGCGGCGATGTCGGTGGCGGAGAAAATTGGATGGACTTCTTTGACGAAGCTGTCCATGATGGTATCACTAACTATGATTTAACTAGAACACAAGCCGAAAAATTGGTTCAAAGATATGGTTCTAACGTTTCTGATATTTTTGAGCTTCTTCCCAGCACTAAGACAAAGGCCAGATTACCTAGAATTGATTGGGCTATGCTCAACTATGGTTTAGTAAATGAAATGGTTGAACATCCCATCGACTATTTATTACGTCGAAGCAGTCAAATGCTTTTTGATTTAAAGCATATGAAAACCATCAAAACTAACGTTATAGATTATATGGCTAAATACTTCAATTGGAGCGATGAAATTAAGAAGTCAATGACCGATGAAGTTAATCAAAAGTTGGCATTAACTGATTTGAGCGATATTAAAAAGAAATACGCCCAATATATCAAACAATAATTATTAATTCATGCATCATTTATGTTAAAAATCAGCTAAATTTTTATGTCCCCTCTTTCAATTTTGAAAAAATATAGTAAAGTGAAGTCTGTACTTGTAAAAATCAATGAAGGAGAATTTGGCGAAAATGTTTAAGGAATTCCAAGAATTCATTTCCCGTGGTAGTGTTGTTGACTTAGCCGTCGGTGTTATCGTTGGTGCCGCCTTCAATAGTTTGGTATCAGCGCTAACTACCTACATTTTAAATCCGCTAATTGGTCTCATTATTGGGCAAATTGATTTATCAGATATGAAGTTCCAAGTTTTAGGTGCAAACTTCTTAATTGGTGACTTCATCAATGCCATAATCAATTTCCTAATCGTTATGTTCGTTGTCTTTGTAATCGTTAAAATGATGAACAAAATGCGTCGTGATGGTTCACGTAGTAAGTTTGATAAAAATGGTGACGAGATCCCCGATCCACAAACTGAATACTTACAACAAATCCGTGATTTATTGAGATATCAACAAAGACATGACAATAATAATCGTTACTAGAAAATGAAGATAGCAAAATAAAATACCTGTGTTAATTGATGAAATCTCAATTAGTACAGGTATTTTTCTATACTCTATTATCTTAACGGTGTAACAACTTTCAAATCTAAAGCTTGCAAGAATCCACTCTTACCGTCGACTACCATTGGTATAACATTGACACTTGGTGCAGCACTGGTTACATAACTCTCGTCCAGTGGCATCATACCATTGATACTGATATCCAAGGATTTTGGCATCCCTTCAATATGAATTTCATTATCAATCGCTGGAGTCTTAACCACATCGTCACAAATCTTATGCACATAGATCAAGCTAGCCTTAACTTCACCATTTACCATGCCACTCATTGTAAATTTATGTCCACAAAGCGTTCCTTTCTTTACAAGTCCAAAAATTGGATGTAGGTCAACTGGTGCCGTATACCACTCATGATCAACCTTCATATCATCAAATTTGAAACCCAAACGTTCGCCCATTTCGTAAACTCCGGAAACGTAATAAGAAGCAATCCCTAATTTAAGTTTATCTTGAGGGAATTTATCTGGGTCCATGCCATAACCAAAGACTTTGACCCAACTAGAATAATTATGCTGGTCATCTTCTCCTGACTGAACTGTAATCTTATCAACTCGACCCATCAAGCCTGACAAAACAATCGGGATATATGATGCATAAGCTCCTGGTAGTAATCCGGTTGGTAAGTATGAAACATTATTTTCTTTTGCCGTATCATTAATCATTTTATATAAATCTGGCGTTGTTGCTTGGGAATAATAAATAGGCAAGGTTGTAATTACATTCTTCTTTGCCCTTAATACCTTGCAGATATCTTCTGCACTAGGCGTGAAACCACCTTTTTTATCACGAACTAAAGGCGTGTAATCCAAAACTACATCAGCATCTAATTTAACTGCTTCTTCGATACTATCTGTTACAGTAATTCCTGTCTTTGGAAAATTAAAAATTTCACCAGCATCTCGACCAATTTTCTTTGGGTCTACGTCAACTGCTGCAACCAATTTCAACGATTGTTTTTCTTGAATCATTCTAATTGCTGCTCTACCAACATTCCCGAGACCCCAAACGATAATCTTATACTGTTTCATTTTATCACCCCAACTGACCTTTACGGTCCTTTATATTGCTCATGTTATCACGAGATGTTTAAACAATAAACTATTTAACCATATAAAAAAGAGCCACTTTTTTAGAAGTGACTCTTTTTCTAATTTACAACATAAATATGCTTTATTTTGTCTTCTTTGATTGGAAACGTGTATCAAACAAAGGACTGACTGGTTCATTGTCATATACTCGTTTGATTGCTTCACCGATAAGTGGTCCAACGGAAACTTGAACCATCTTATCAATAATTTTTTCTTTAGGAAGATTGATTGAATCTGTTACGACTAAGGTCTTGATTGGTGATGCTTCAATTCTTTCAATAGCTGGACCAGAAAGAATTGGGTGTGTACAACATGCATAAACTTCAGTAGCACCGGCATCCATCAAAGCTTGTGAAGCTAGTGAGATTGTACCAGCTGTATCAATCATGTCATCAATAATGATGGCGCGTTTGCCTTTAACATTACCAATAATATTCATAACTTCGGCAACATTGGCACGTGGTCTACGTTTATCAATAATAGCGATTGGAGTCTTCAAGAATTCAGCCAATTTTCTAGCACGTGTTACACCACCATGATCAGGTGAAACAACTACAGCGCCTTCTTCAAGGTGGTTTGTTAGGAAGTAATCAGCTAACAAAGGAGCACCCATCAAATGATCAACTGGAATATCGAAGAATCCTTGAATTTGTGCAGCATGAAGGTCAAGTGCAAGTACACGATCAACACCGTCACGTTCCAACATATTAGCAACTAATTTAGCTGTAATAGGTTCACGTGAACGTGATTTACGATCTTGTCTAGCGTAGCCATAATATGGAATTACGACATTGATCACACTAGCTGAAGCACGTCTTAGTGCATCAACCATGATCAACAATTCCATCAAATTATCATTAACAGGAGCTGAAGTTGATTGAATCAAGAAAACTTCGGCACCACGAATACTTTCTTCAATGTTAATTTGAATCTCGCCATCACTAAAACGTGTAACTGATGACTTTCCTAGTGGTACTCCAACGACCTTAGCAATTTTTTCTGCTAAAGGTTTGTTAGAATTCAATGCAAAAATTTTCATTCGTCGTTCATTATTTTGAAATGACATTTAATTATTCACCCTTATTTCCAATCTTCACTTTTTGATAGTGGTAATCTTTCCCAAAAATCTTCTTTATTAGTTTGTCTTTGACGTGCAATTGCCATCGCATGCTTTGGAATATCACTTGTGATAGTTGAACCAGCTGCAATAAATGAATGGTCAGCCATTTCTACTGGAGCAATAATATTTGAATTGCTACCGATAAATGAATGGTCACCAATATCACTGTGCCACTTCTTAACGCCATCATAGTTGACGAAAACAACTCCACAACCGACATTAATATCAGTTCCTAAAGTAGCATCACCAACATAAGTTAGATGACCTACTTTAGTTCTATCACCGATTTTAGCATTTTTGATCTCACAGAAATTACCAATATGTACATCTCTGCCAATCTCAGCCTTAGGTCTAAGATGTGAATTAGGTCCAATATTACTACCCTTGTGCATCACAGCTTTTTCAATTGTTGAACTAATAACTTCAACATTGTCTTGAATCTCTGAATCAGAAATTCTTGAATCTGAACCAATCACACACTCAGAACCAATAGTTGTTTTTCCAAAAATCTTTACATTAGGTTCAATTACAGTATCATTGCCAATTTCAACATCAACATCAATGTAAGTGTTGTCTGGATCAACAATCGTAACACCGTCACGCATATGATTTTCGTTGATTCTTCTTTGCATAATTTTTTCAGCTTGCGACAAAGCCACACGATCATTGACACCCAATGACTCGCTTAAGTCAGCCATTTCAAAGGCTGAAACTTTTTTACCTTGTTCTTTAAGCAATGAAATTACATCTGGCAAATAATATTCGCCTTGAGCATTATCATTGTTGACCTTATGTAAGTTTTCAAACAACAACTTATTGTCAAAACATAATACACCAGTATTAATTTCTTGAATTTCTTGCTCACTCTTTGAAGCATCCTTTTGCTCAACAATTTTTTCAACATTGCCACCATTATCACGGACAATTCGTCCGTAACCAAATGGATTGTCGGCATGTGCTGTCAAAATAGTAACGGCAGCTGCTTCCTTTTCATGATAATCAAGTAAATTCTCAAAAGTTTCGGCGGTAAATAATGGCGTGTCACCATTAACAATCAAGGTTATACCTTCCTTGCCACCCAAATCCTTTTCAGCTTGCATTACAGCATTGGCTGTACCTAACTGTTCTTCTTGCAAAGCATACTTAGTTCTGTCGCCAAGCAAATCTCTAACCTTATCAGCACCATTGCCAATAACAGTTTCAACAAAGTCAGGTTTAATTTTTTCAACTTGTGTCAAAACATGGTCGACCATTGCTCTACCTGCAACAGGATGCAATACTTTGTATAGTCTCGACTTCATTCTTGTACCTTTTCCGGCAGCAAGAATTATTACATAACGATTCGACATCAGAAACTCCCTTCAGTCATTCAAATATCCTTATATATAATAGCATTATTCCATATAACTGCTCAATCAAGAATTTATTCAAAATAGCTAAAATCAGTATTTGTTAAATAATTTCCTGGTTCAACGTTCAAAATTCGATTTTTAGTATCAATTTTAGTTACCTTAAAGATTGATGTTACATCAGAATCGCCAAATTGACTGTTGATGTTAATATTTTCCGCAAAAACAGTGGCACCGACAAAGATTGCATTGAATTCAGAGATCAAACTACGCAATCCATTGATAGTTCCGCCACCCTTCATGAAATCATCAACTACTAGAACTCGTGAACCCTCTTCTAAACTACGCTTAGAAAGTTCCATCTTTTCTACTCGATCTGACGATCCGGAGGCATAATTAACGCTGATGGTTGATCCTTCAGTAATTTTAGAATCTCGACGGACAATCACAAACGGGATATTCAAGAAATTAGCCACACTTTGGGCAATCGGAATACCTTTAGTAGCAACAGTCATTACTACATCAATTGAACTTTGTGAATACTGTGTTGCAATCATTCGACCGACATTTCTTAATAATTCAGGATCAGCTAAAAGGTCTGTTAAGTACAAGTAACCTCCGGGTAGAATACGGTTGGGTTCAACTAACTTCTTAGAAGTCTCTTCGACAAATTCCGTAGCTTCTTTCTTAGAAATTCCTGGTGTAAAAATAACGCCACCGCCAGCTCCAGGTAGAGTCTCCAAAACTCCAATCCCTCTAATCATGAAGGTTCTTCTCAAGATTCCTAAATCCTCAGATATTGATGACTTAGCTGATTCATAACGATCCGCAAAAAACGCTAAAGAAATCAGCGTATGTGGTCGTTCCAATAAATAGCGAGTCATATCAATTAAACGTTCGCTTCTTCGTGTTTTCATCTTTTTTTCTCCTAAAACGTATCTCTCTACAAGATTATAAAGCAAAACTATGAACAATTCATATTTTTTTGAATGTAAACCATATCATTTTACTAAATTTATTGATAAAAATATAGTTTGAAACATAATTTTTAAAATTTAAGACTTATCCGCAAAAAAATATCCAATCACACTATGTAAAGTGCTTCATAATTGTTAGACAAGAAATCTAACAGTTATGGAGCGCTTTTTATATGGTTAAATACAGTTCAAAATTAAAGGCAGAGGTTGTTGGTGAATACCTCCAAGGTAGAACCAGCATGCAAAGTCTCTCAGAGAAACATAATTTACCTAAACGGCAAGTCAGTTTCTGGATTCAAAAATATCGCTTAAGCGGCGTAGACTCGCTTAAGCGAAAAAAAACTAAACGGAGCTTTTCAGCTGAATTTAAAATTGATGTGATAAACTACTATCAAACTCATGATGAAACTTTAGCTGAAGTATCCGCCAGATTTGATGTTAACAAGTGTCAGATTAGTTCCTGGAGAACGGCATTCAATAAACATGGCATAGAAGCCTTGAAGTCTCATCCGAAAGGCAGAAAATCCAAAGTGAAAAATGATAAAAAGAAATTACGTCATTTAATAAACAAGAATGAATTAGATCAACTTCGCGAGGAACTCGCAAAGAAGAATCAAGAATTATATGACACAAAGTTGGAGAATGATATTTTAAAAAAATCAATGACCCTGTTCGGAACTTCAAAGGACGCAAAAAAACACAAATAGTTGATCAGATCAGGGTAGAACAAGAGTCTCTTCCAAAAGCAGAACGGTATAAGATAGGCGATATTCTTAAGGCCATTGGACTTAAAAAGGCCACTTACCATGATGAGCGTAAACGTATCAAAAATCATGTAGATAAGTACAAAGATATAAAAACTGAAATATTAAAAATTACTGAAAGTGGAAAATGTCGTGGACGCCTAACCTACGGTTATCGTCGCGTACAAGAAGGATTAATTAAACTAGATATTCACATAGCAGATGCCGTAGCTCGTCGCTTGATGAATGAGTTAAATGTTCAAGTAAATCTTTATAATCGTCATAAAAATGGAAAGTATTCCTCATATAAAGGAACTGTTGGAAAGGTCGCACACAACATTTTACATCAACAGTTTAATGAAACTGAGCCCTTTAAAGTCCTGCATACAGATGTCACACAAGTTCGTTTAAGGGATAACGAATGGGCTTATGTTTCCGCAATTACCGACGAGGCAAGCAAAGAAGTTCTAGCGTTCCAAGTAAGTAATAGTCCCAATAGTAAATTAATTATGGATACATTAAATGAATTAACGACAGTTATACCTAAAGGAAGCAACCCAGTGATACATTCAGATCAAGGCTGGCATTATCAACTAAATTATTATACTGATAGGCTTTCTGAAGATGGATTTATACAGAGCATGTCTCGCAAAGGAAATTGTCTCGACAATGCGCCAATCGAAAGTTTCTTTCATCTATTCAAAACAGAATGTCTCAATGGATTTCCACCTTGTAAAGATATGAAAGAATTTAGGAAACTTTCTAAGGAGTACGTCGATTGGTTTAACAATCGACGCATCTCAAGAAAAACAAAAGGCATGACTCCCCGCGAATACAGGGAACATGCCTTATCAGCTTAACAATATTCAATTTTGTCTAACTTTTGTGTTGCACTTTACTATGCATGATTGGATATTTTTTATTATCGAGCTTGTTCTTTTTATATAGGACTGTACGAGTCCACTAACGAGTTCTTATTATTCAGCTTCGGCTTCAGAATCTGTTTCAGCTTCGGCCTCGGGTTCACTATCAAAGTGAATATCAATTGACTTTGTTAATAGATCGGCATAGCTATAGGAAACTCTTTCAAATGAATTTTCATTTTGATCCAAATCTACAACAAAGACTGAATGAAACGTTTCTGATAAAGTTCCGCGACGGCGGATAACTTTCTTACGACCTGCTTGTGCAACAATAGTCAAATTCTCACCTAAGTGTGAATCTAAACGACTCTTGATTGTCTTCAATGATGTTGGCATTATAATAATCACTCCTTAGGAGTGAAATTTTACCACGTTTTATTGAAAATTTCAAGAATTTAATTCATTGATTAGTTAATTATTTTTAAATTCTTCAGTCATCTTTTTGAACTGATCAATGGAGACCTGCTCTGCACGGGCATTTTCAGCAATTCCACATTTTTCAAAAATCGTCTTAATCTTTTCACGATTTTCATCAGTTCGACCTTGCCAATTCAACAAATTGTTCATTAAACTCTTTCGCTTGTGAGCAAAAGCTGAGCGAACGACTTTGTTGAAAAAGACTGGATCAGCAATATCAATTTTATCCTTTGGCAGCCGATCCAAAACAGCTACGGCCGAATCAACTTTGGGACGAGGAATAAATGAATTGCGACCAACGATTCGATCAATTCGTGCATTCATTTGTGTTTGAACGGCAATTGTTAAAGAACCGTACTCGCGATGTCCCGGATTCGCTGTTACCCGCTGTGCCACTTCTTTTTGCATCATCAAAACCAATGATTGGAATGGATAATCGCTATTGATCAAGTTCAACATGATTGGCGTAGTGATGTAATAAGGCAAATTGGCGACAACTTTAATTGTCTTACCTTCCAAATCATGATCTTGTACGAATTTATCTAAATCCACTTTTAAAATATCTTGATTAATGACTTCAATATTATCGTAATACTGTAAAGTATCAGCCAAAATAGGAATCAAATTCTCATCAATTTCAAAAGCATAAACTTTCTTCGCCACTTGTGCTAACTTCTCTGTTAAGGCTCCAATACCAGGACCAATCTCAATTGCTATTTCATCAGACTTTAAGCCACTGGCATCAACAATTTCATCCAAAACTTTTTCATTCGTTAAAAAATTTTGTCCTAAACTTTTTTTAGCACGTAATTTATATTTACGCATGATGTCATTGGTACGAATAGGATCAGCGATGCTTAATCTATTTTGTGTCATGGGTACTTCCTTTATCAAATTTTTTAACAGTCGTGACTAAATCTTGTGGTGCTATTTGAAACATATTAAGTCGACTTAGAAATTGTTTAGCATTCGTATAGCCAATTTTTAACTCTGAACCAACAAATAGCCTCCGTTGGTGTGAATCAGTTTGACCGACCAATCCTAAATCAACCATATCGTCATAGTCATAATTTTCAAAATTGTTTTCAGTTCTCGTATAAACTGCCTGTAATGCAGACTTAATATCTTCGTCCTTAGCATGTTCAATACCCAAACTGCCGTCGCTTTTTTTAGGAACTGCTTGTGAACGTGGTAAAAAGGCTTGTTTTGCATTAGGCACAGCTTTTTGAATGATTGTTCGCAAACGATTGCCGTTAAAATCTGGGTCAGTGAAGATTATTACGCCTCGTTTTTCTTGAGCAATCTTGATATGTTCTATTGTTTCAGCATTCAGAGCTGAACCAGTTGTTTCAATCGTATCGACATCGTCACCAAAACAATCTTTTAAACGATTCGTATCAGATTTTCCTTCAACAACTATAATTTCTTTTATTTTTTTCATAATTATAAATTGTACACTTTGTGAGCATTCTTAAATGTCGCACTAGCCACTTCACTAGGAGCGATATCCTTGTACTTAGCAATCGCGTCAACGACATATCTCGTATAGGCTGGTTGATTAGCGTGACCACGATATGGCTCAGGAGTGAGATATGGCGCGTCAGTTTCAACCAATAAACGATCCAATGGCGTATTCTTAGCAGACTCATGAACTTCCGGTGCATTCTTGAACGAAACGACACCACTGTATGAGATCCATAATCCTAAGTCTAAGAACTTATTGAGCCAATCAACATCTCCATTAAAACTATGCAAAATAATTCCTGATTTAGACATATCATGATCTTTCAAAATTTGATACATATCTTCAAAGGCATCACGACAATGAATCGAAACGGGCATATTGTACTGCTTAGCAACATCTAATTGTTGAATCAAAACTTTTTGTTGAATCTTAGGATCAGGATCTTCTTCCCAATGATAATCCAAACCAATCTCACCAATTCCTACAACCTCAGGTAATTTGATCTGATTAACTAATTGTTCTTCGTTGTATTCCTTGGCAAATTCTGGATGCCAACCGACCACAGCATGTAGCGGTTGATAGTTTTGAGCTAAACGGATAGCTTCAAGATTGAAGGCTTCATTAGAACCAATGATAGCCATCTCTACAACGTCCAATTCTTTCGCATTATCAATAAATTGCTGTGTCTTCCCTACAAAAGCCTCATCGTTTAAATGTGTGTGCGTATCAAATATTTTCATTAACCTAAAATAGCTCCATTTTTGTGTGAATTATCCACGATAGCAAGTTTAACTTCGTCATCTTTTTCAGTTGAAAGCAGCATTCCGTTACTCCATTCGCCCACCATCTTACGTGGCTTAAGGTTAACGACGGCTAGAACTTTCTTACCAATCAATTCTTTGTAATCTGGATAGTACTTGTGCATGCCTGAAAGGATCTGACGATCAATGCCTGAACCATCATCAAGTTTGAACTGCAATAATTTACTAGAATTTTCCACTGGTTTCACATCAAGAATCTCAGTTACAACCATTTTAACCTTTGTGAAATCATCAAATTCGATTTCCTTAGGGAAACCATCATCATTTTCTTTTTGAACCTTTGTCTTAGCTTGAGCTGATTTACTCAACTTGCCGCCACCATTTTTAACTTGTTCCTCAGCCATCTTGTCCTTGATATACTTAACTTCTTCATCAGTGTCAAGACGAGGGAAGATTGGTTCTGGTTTACTTGTAACAGTTTTTCCCACTACAGTATCGCCGAAATCAAGTGACTTATCCTCTTTATAGTCGAGTCCTAATTGATTAAAGATCTTTACTGGAGATTGAGTCATTACTGGACTGATCAATAGAGCAATCAAACGCAATGATTCAGCTAGATGACCAAGAACAGCTTGTAATTCGGCTTTCTTACTATCATCTTTAGCTAAAGCCCAAGGTTTAGTTTCATCAATGTACTTATTAGCACGACTAATGAAAGCCCAAACTGAAGCTAAAGCGTCAGGAAATTCAAACTTATCCATATGTTGACGATACTCTTTTAAGGTATCAGCATAAATTTTCTCCAAATCTTTATCTAAGTCTGTCACTGCAGCAATTGACAAGACTTTTCCATCGTCATATTTATTTATCATTGAAATTGTTCGGTTCAACAAATTACCTAAATCATTTGCCAAATCATAATTAATACGATCAATGTAATCTTCTGGTGTAAAGGTACCATCATTGCCGAATGGAATAGCACGCATCAAATAATAACGTAATGAATCCAATCCATATCGAGAAACCAACATTTCAGGATAAACGACATTGCCTTTAGATTTAGACATTTTACCGTTTCTCATCAATAACCAACCGTGACCAAAGACTTGCTTAGGTAGTGGCAAATCTAGTGCCATCAAGAAGATTGGCCAATAGATTGTATGGAAACGAACGATTTCTTTACCTACAAATTGCACATCAGCAGGCCAGAATTTATTAAAGAGCGTTTCATCGTCGCTGCCGTAACCTAGAGCAGTGATATAGTTCATCAAAGCATCTAGCCAAACGTAAACGACATGTTCTGGATTACTTGGAACTTTAATTCCCCAGTTAAAACTTGTTCGTGAAATTGACAAGTCTTCTAGTCCTGGTTTAATAAAGTTATTGATCATTTCGTTCTTACGAATCTCTGGTTCGATGAAAGTTGGATTATCTTGGTAATATTTCAACAAGCGGTCAGCATACTTGCTCATCTTAAAGAAGTAACAAGGTTCTTTAACTAGTTGTACTTCATGACCAGATGGTGCCATTCCTCCAATAACTTTGCCATTATCATCACGGTAAACTTCGTCCAATTGTGATTCGGTAAAGTATTCTTCATCATCGACTGAATACCATCCGGAATATTCACCCAAATAAATATCCCCTTGCTTAAGTAGACGTTCAAAAATCTTTTGAACAGCCTTAACGTGATATTCATCAGTTGTTCTAATGAATTTATCATTTGAGATATCAAGCTTCTTCCAAAGCTCCTTGATTCCTTTAGCCATCATGTCAACATATTCTTTAGGTTGCATATGCTTCTCTTCAGCTTTTTGTTCGATTTTTAGACCATGTTCATCCGTTCCTGTAAGGAAGAATACATCATAGCCCTCATTGCGCTTGTAACGAGCCAAAGTGTCCGCTGCAATCGTTGTGTATGAGTTCCCAATTGTTAATTTTCCTGATGGATAATAAATGGGTGTTGTAATGTAAAAAGTCTTTTTCTCTTCAGTCAATATATTAACCTCCACCACTTTCAAATTGATATTAAGTATAGCATTTTTTTATATTTGTGAAAAAACGTTCGTTGCGTCATCGTCAATTGCTAAAATCGACGAATCGATATTTAGATCTTCTTTATTAATTACGACCAATTTAGCTTGTGGTGAACTGTATTCTAATAATCCTGCAAAAGGATAAACCTTAAAACTTGTTCCTACAACAACTAATAAATCAGCCTTTTGGACCATTAATGCGGCATTTTGAAAGTTCTTAGGATTAATATTTTCGCCATACAAAACAGTCGTTCCCGGGCGAATAATCCCATTATCTTTGTGATGCCGATAATCCTTCAAGTATTCTTTATAATCAAATTGCTTTCCACAAGTTAAGCAGTGAATGTCATCGTATAAATTACCATGAAATTCAACCACATTTTCAGCTCCAGCTTTGGTATGCAATTTATCAACGTTTTGAGTGACAATAGCACCCTTTTGATTGCTGATCTGAGCCATTTTTTGATGAATGATATTCGGTTGTGCATCTGGAAAATACATGTTTTGGACAACAAAGTCATGAAAAATATCGGGATGTTTGAGCAAGTTGTCATGACTCAACATATATTCAGGTGGAAAATTATAGTTCTTTCGCTTATACAATCCATTTTTGGAACGATAATCGGGAATCCCTGATGGCACGGAAACACCTGCACCAGTTAGAAAAGTTACAAAATTAGCTTGCTTAAGTAATTCCTTTAACTCCTCAATTTTTTCTTGCACGATAATTCCTCCTATCTGATTAAATACTTAACTCCTTCTTCTTTAAACACATCGGAAATTTGATATTGATAGAAAGCCTTGTAAAACTCAGGTGTCACTTTATCAGGATTAATGTCCAATGTCGTGACGCTTTGACTATCATTGAGTCCCAATAAGACGAAAGCATCTTTACCCGTAGCACGATTCTTAAACGAAGAATGCTTAACTTGGTAAACCTGATTCAATGACAATCTCAACTGACGCTTAGATAATACTGGTGTGATGTTCAAGAATTCGTGGAAGCCTAAGCCCTCATAGCCACTATATAAAATGATTTCATTGTAAGAATCCAAAGCATTTACCAGAGCTCGTCTAAAGTGAAAGGCATCTGACAAATCATTTTCTTCAGCAATTTTGACTAAATTATTGGCATATTTGAATGACTTAGGAAATTCCTCTTGCCACTTCTGATCATTAGCATGATTGCTAAAAATGATCCCATCAAATATAATCAGAGTCCGATAAAAACGCATATTAGCAATATCCAACTCCACTTTAGGATGCAAGGCAGCTTCAATTCCCTTGAGGTACTCCGCTTTGATCTCATCTGTATAAGTCCCATCAGCTTGTTGATCACGCATAACTGAAAAATGCTCAAGTGTCTCAAAAACTGAATTTGCTACTGCCAGAATTCGACCATCATAATCTTGCTTGCCAGATGTCACGGCACAAGAAATGCTTGGCTCATCTGATAATTCCAAAGCAATATGATATAACTCGTGAGCTAAGACAAATGTTTTATACTTCTCATTTGTGATCACCACCTGAATATCTTGTCCTTTAATCTGATGACTGGCTTGATCTAAGGTTAAGAACTCATGGTCAGAGTAATCAGAATATATCTTTATTTTCTTATTATATTGTTGCTCAATTTTTTGTACCTGTTCTACAATATTTGTAGATAGATCATTATTATCTATTTGTTTCATTTACTGCACCTCATTCAAAGGAGATTTTATATATGGATATTAAAGTATCATTACCAAATAATTTATTACCAGATAAGTTTGGCAAATATGCTGCTCCAGAAGATATAAAAAATGGGAAACCTATTATCAGTTTCCCAATTCAATTATCTAATCTTCCGGCAGAGACAAAGACTATTGCTTTGACTTTTACTGATCCCGATTCAATTCCAGTTTGTGGTTTCGAATGGATCCATTGGACAGCAGCAAACATCCCAAGTTCTCAGTTAGAGATACCCGAGAATTTCAGTCAGCTCGCTAAAAGTCCGATCGTTCAAGGAAAGAACAGTTCGGCTAGTCCACTAGTTGATGGTCCCAAAGATGTACCGACAGGCTACAATGGACCAAATCCACCAGATCAAACCCATGATTACGTTCTTAGGGTATTTGCTCTGGATGATAATCTTAATTTGGAAAATGGTTTCTGGATGAATGAATTATTACACAAGATGAATGGTCATGTCCTAAGTTCTGCTCAACAGATCATTCCTAGTCGTGCTTAATCCGATTCTTTTAAATGCATTTTATGAAAAAAGTTAAAGACATAACCTTCTCTAACACCGAAATTCGAAAAACGAATCTCGGTAGAGGGGGTCTTTTTTATTATTTCAGAAATTATCAGTATGCCACCCAAAATAACTTCATACCTACCGTCACTTAATTCCTTAATATGACTGCGCTTTTCCATCGACGAATGAATCAATTGATTAAATAATCCATCGATTTGATCCACGGTAATAACTGAGTTATGAAGCGTCTTCTTTTTCTTGTTTTCACGATTCAAAATGCTTGTAACAGCCCTTAAAGTCCCACCTAAACCGACGAAGGTAGCATCTGCCCCCATCCAATTCAAATGGTCGAGTCGGTCGTTAATAGCTCTTTTAGCTGCTTTTAATTGTTCACTTTTTATTGGATCACTAGCTAAATACAAATCCGAAATTGAAATGGCACCGATTGGAATACTCAACCCGTGTTTTAAACGGCCCTTTTTGGCTAAACTAATCTCACTGCTACCACCACCGACATCGACGATTAAAGCATCTTTGATCCGCATCGTGCTCCTCACAGCAACATAATCATAATAAGCTTCTTCTTGCTCATTGATAATCTCCAGTTGCAGACCAGTTTCTTTCAAAACTGCAAAGATCAACTGCTCTTGATTCTTAGCCATTCGCACAGCTGCTGTAGCGATTAAACTAGTTCGGTCTACGTGATACCTTTCAATTCGAGTTTGAAATTTCTTTAGAACAGCAATAGTCTCTTCAATTTGTTCATTGGTCAATAAACGACTCTGCGCGATTGATTTTCCCAACCGTACAGGTTCCCGCCAACGATCTAAAGTTTTAAAACGATTCTTTTTTGAAGATCGATACACTGATGTTCTAATGGAGTTAGATCCAATTTCAATAACTGCTAACTTCAAATTTACATCACATCCCATTGTATCAATTATATAAAAAAATAGACCTACATAGTAGACCTATTTTCACAAAGCTAAGAAATTAATTCATTTCTTAATTGTTTTCGTTCATTAAAGAATTGTTTATACCCTAGATAACAGGAAATAATCGAACCAATACTAGTTGATCCCAAAAGCATAAAAGTAATCATAATCTGATATTTAATTGCCTTTACAGGGTCAACTCCCGCAAAAATCAATCCTGACATCATTCCCGGTAAACTGACTAGTCCTAACGTCTTAATCGAATCAATCGTCGGTTGCATGCCACTTTTGATACTATCTCGTAAAATATCGAGTGACGCCAATTTAATATCAGCTCCCAAAGCTAATTTCTCCAAAACTTGTTGGTGTCGATCGGTAAATGTCTGCATCATATTCCGATAGCACAAGCCGATTGCCACCATGATATTGCTAGCAATCATTCCTGTAACGGGGACGATTTGTTCGGGAATGAATTTAATTGAACCGGTCCACACCAAAATTACTAAGGTAAAGGTAGTACCGACAGCAATGGCCAACAATGAAATCAAAAAAGCCTTAGGAATACCGTTTCCACGCTTACCTGCATTCCACGATGCATTGACCACAATAATAATGAAACAAGCTAAGGTCAGCCAAATATCGTTAGTTTTGATGACGAACTTCAAAATATATCCAACGATTGCCAATTGGATAATAGCTCGTATAACGCCAATAAAAATAGCTTTATCAATGTGTAACTTTTCAATGTAACCAATTACCAATGCAACTAAAACTAAAACAAACCCTAAGGCCAAAGTAGAATTAGATACTGTTAAATTAGTCATGAAATTACCTCCCCGTTTTTTATCGTAATTTTATCATGGGATGCCGAAATCTCTGATTCATCATGTGTGACCCGTAGAATCGTTAAACCTTGCTGATTAAACTCTTGTAACATTTTATGAACGATCCGTTTGTTTTCCACATCTAATCCAGCTGTTACTTCATCAGTTATCAACACCTCTGGTGGAAAAAGTAAATTCCTGATCAAAGCAATTCTTTGTTTTTCCCCACCAGAGACATCGTTGACGCTCTTATCAATGTAACTAGCATCTAAATTGACCATTTTTAAATAATCAATGACCTTTTCCTCATCAAAATTACTATTTCGCACTTCAAAAGGAAATTCCAAATTATCACGAATACTTTTCCCAAATAAGGTTGGCTGTTGAAAAGCATAAGAGACTCGTTGACGGTAATTAGTCGGTTCATAAGTCTCAATTTTTTTGCCGTCAAATCTTACCTCGCCACTAGTAGCTGTAATCATTGACGCCAATATTCTCATAAGGGTACTCTTGCCACTACCTGAGGGACCGACAAAAGTTACATATTTACCTTTTTCAATTTCTAAATTAATATCTTTTAAAATCTTCTTATCACCGACCTGATAAGACAGATTTTTCACTTCAAAAATCTTTTCCACAATCTCTCACCTCTTAACTATTTTTCTCCACTAAAATAATTATCAATGCCAATGCATCTTACACCTAATAATTTGCTTGCAAAATTCAATTCACAAAAAAAGACTATTCTCTATAGAATATACTAGATACTACAATTCTAAGGAATAGTCATTTTTATTAAATCTATTTTATTTCTTTACTTCTTGAATCAACTTAGCTTGCGCTTCAGCTTGAAATTCTTTTTGAGCTTGTTTAGCAATCTTTTTTTGTTCAGCTGAACTCATTGAAGAATTGGCTTGCATAGCCTTTGTTACTGCGGCTTGAACGTAAGCTGCCCCTTCTTTTTTCATCTGAGCTTTAAAAGTTTTGCTGCTCATTTTCTTTTGAAGTTGTTTAGCTTGAGTAGTTGTTAGAACTAACCAATCGCTACCAACCTTAAAAGTATTTGTTTGTTTAACAAATTCTTTATTATTGTCGGAAATACCAAACAAGAATGAGTAGAAACCATTCTTATATTCCCAACGAGTTGTCTTTTGCTCTAAGGTTGCAGCTGAGTAGTTACCAGTCTTGACAACGTTTTTAACATGAACATTTGCCTTAGTTGTCTTAGGCTTTTTAGCATTTGCTGTTTCTGGTGTCCGATAAACATAAACGTTCTCTTTACCGCTAGTACCTAATTTCTTCTCTAACAACAAATTAGAACCTTTTTGAGCTGATTGAATTTGATAAGTAGTCTTATTAGTTACTTGCTCCATTCCAAAATGATTGTATTCATTTGAAATCAACAAAACCAAACTGATGATGAACAAAGCGATAAACGTAAAAGATAGTGAATAACCAACTTTTTTATTCTTTAAAAAGACAGCGAAGAAATAAGCTAATCCTGCAAAAATTAAAATGGAAATTAAAATCATTATTCTTCACCTGCCAATTTAGTTTTCTTCAATTGATCAGTATCAATTGCTTGAGACTTGGAACTATTATTGACCAAGAATGTGATGAAGAAACCAATCAAACAGAAAACAATTGCTACAGCAAAGGCAGCGTGATAACCGCTCAAAGTAGAATCATAGAACTTCTCTTGATAAGCCAATGGCGAAGCCTTTAGAAGTGATTGTCCTGGTTTCAAATTGTTTGTTACGTTAGTCAAGACACTGATCAAAATAGCAGTACCCATAGAACTAAATACTTGTCTAACAGTATTATTAACGGCTGTACCATGACTCATTAAGTTGAATGGCAAAGCATTCATACCATCAGTTGTAACAGGCATTAAGACCATAGAAATACCAAACATACGGATCATGTAAAGGATAACGATATCAAGAATTGGCGTGCTCTTTGTCAAGAACAAGAATGGAATTGTACCAGCAGTTAACAAGAACATTCCCATACGTGCCAAATCTTTTGGTCCATACTTATCAAAAGCATTACCAGTAATTGGACTCATGACACCAATCATCAAAGCTCCTGGTAGTAATGTTAAACCAGAATGGAAAGCGGACATTCCTTTAACGATTTGAAGATAAAGTGGCAATACCATTTCAACACCGACCATAGCCATATTAGTAACTGATGACAAAGCGGCGGCAGTAGCGAACTTCTTTTCTTTGAAGACACGCAATTCCAAGAATGGTTTCTCCATATGCAATTGACGGAAACCAAATAAGAGAATAAAGATAATTCCCACAACAATTGTTCCGATAACAGTCATTGAACCCCAACCGTCATCACCAACTGATGAGAAGCCATACAAAATAGCCCCAAATCCAAGTGTTGATTCAATCAATGAAAGAACATCAAGTTTTGTACGATGAGTTTGAATAACTGGACGCATGAAGAAAAAGGCTAAGATCAAAACGATCACAACGATAGGAATGATCATACCGAAAAGTTGTCTCCATGATGAGTTGTCAATGATGAAACCTGAAAGTGCAGGTCCGATGGCTGGAGCAAGTCCAATAACCAATCCACCTAATCCCATGGCAGCACCACGTTTATTAGCTGGGAAAATTGATAGCATAACGACTTGCATCAATGGCATAGTAATACCAACACCAACCGCTTGAATCAAACGCCCTGCTAAAATAGTTCCAAAGTTTGGAGCTGTAAAACACATAATTGTACCGACTAAGAAAGTCGACATTGCGATAATATACAAAATTTTTGTACTGAAATTGTTACTTAACCAAGCAGTAACAGGAATCATAATACCGTTAACCATTAAGAAACCAGTTGTCAACCACTGAACATCAGAAGTTGTAACGCTGAATTCTTTCATTAAGGTTGGAAAGGCGGTAGTCAAAATTGTACCGTTTAAGACAGTACAGAATGTACCAACAAGAAGTACTAAAACCAAAAGATTACGGTTAAAGGGCTTCCCGTGAGCATCCACGATTGCTTCATTATTCGCCATAATAACAAAAATCCTCTTCTCTATTTTATTTAGAATCTATCTCAATATTGTCTAAATTATCATAGACCTTAATCAAGATACCTTCTAATTCTGTTTGTTCCTCAGAAGTTATGCCTTTAAAAATTTCACCATTACTCTTTTGAAAAGCTTTGCGAACTTCCCCGTAAAGCTTCAAGCCTGCGTCAGTAATGGTAACAATTTTCTTACGACGATTATTCGGATCAGCATGCCGGGATACAAATCCGCGATCCTCAAGTTTTTTTAATGAACGAGCAATACTTGCTCCATCGAATAAGGTGATCTCACCGATTTTATCTTGACTAATTTCTTGATGTTTATAAACAATGGCTAAAAGGATACTTTCAAAAGCATTCAAATCCTCTTTTTTTAAATAACTTGCAGCTATTCGCTTTTTAACCATGGTGTATCGCATCACGAAACCAATCAAATTATAATCGTCCATTAACCCACCTCATTTTTTTCAAAAAAAACTTTAATTTTTTAGAACAAAAAACATGCTACACCCGACTCTTGATAAAATAAAGAGTTAAGCATAGCATTTTTCTGTAAAAACGTTTTTATTTTCAGAAATTAATCAAAATAGTTAACGCCAATAGCCTTTCTAACCTTAGATAAAGTTTGGTTGGCAACAACATTAGCATTGTCACTACCCTTTTTCAAAATATCATAAACGCCAGGGATATCTTTTTCATACTCAGCACGACGATTACGAATAGGTTCAAGAATTTCTTGTAAAACATCATTCAAATAACGTTTTACTTTGACGTCACCCAAACCACCGGCTTGATATTGCTCTTTCAATTCAGCGACCTTGTCCTTATCTGTAGCAAAGGCATCAAGATATGTGAAAACCGTATTGCCCTCTATTTTACCAGGATCTTGTACGTGAACGTGATCGGGGTCAGTATACATGGACATTACTTTCTTAGTGACTTCATCAGCTGAATCTGATAGGTAAATACAATTGCCCAAAGACTTGCTCATCTTGGCGTTACCATCAATTCCGGGCAATCTACCTTGTCCCTTAGGTGGGAAATAACCCTCTGGTTCTACCAAAGTGTCAACATCGTATGTATTATTAAAGGTACGAACGATTTCACGAGCTTGTTCCATCATAGGTTCTTGATCATCGCCAACTGGTACTGTATCGGCCTTAAAAGCTGTAATATCAGCAGTTTGACTAACTGGGTATGTTAAGAAGCCAGCTGGAATGCTTTGACCAAAACTCTTTTGCTTGATTTCAGTCTTAACAGTAGGATTTCTTTCCAAACGAGATACAGTTACAAGGTCAAGGTAGTACATTGTCAATTCATTCAAAGCAGGAATCTGTGATTGAACTAAAATATTAGTTTTAGAAGGATCGATACCTACAGAAAGGTAATCAAGGGCCACTTGAATCAAACTGTCACGCACTTTTTTAGGATCGCGAGCATTATCTGTCAAAGCCTGCATATCAGCGATCATGATAAACATTTTGTACCTACCCTCATTTTGTAACTTCACACGATTCTTCAATGAACCTAAATAATGACCAATGTGTAACTTACCTGTAGGACGGTCACCTGTTAAAATTGTATTTGTTTTCATAGCTTTTCCTCCTGAATTTTATCAAAGCAAGTATTTGAAGTATAAAAAAAGCGCCTATTGTATTACAATAGGACGCTTGCACGTGGTACCACCTGTTTTGTAGAATTTATCTACCACTCTCGGCTTTAAAGTTGCCACCTTTACCCATTTCCTAAAACAAGGTCGATAACTTTCTCAGCCATGAAGTTATTCTCTGAACCAACTTACTTGAATTAGTACTCAAAAATGCTTATGCTTTAATATACTCTAATTGCTATTAGCATAGTTAAAAAACAACAAATTGTCAACGCGAGGTATTTTTTTATGACGATTAATCAATCAAAAGCAGCAGAACAAAAACGAGTTAATGAAGTCGCTGAAAAAATTAACGACAAAATTGAACGTGTCGATCAAAATATCGACCAGGCCCATAAAGAAACCAGTCGTATTGAACGTAACTATGGCGAAAACACCAAAGTCAATACCACTGAAGTCGATGACCAAATGGAAACTAACGCTTCTGTTCAACAACAGAAACAATTAGTTGCCTTAGCCGTCGAGAATGAAAACATTTTAAATTCAAATAGATTAAAACTAGAAAATTTAAAAGGATCACCTTATTTTGGAAGAATCGACATTGTCGAAGACGGTGAAGAAGACACCCTTTATATTGGAACCTCAACGCTTCAAGATGATGATGGTGAATTCTTAATTTATGATTGGCGAGCTCCAATTTCTGGTATTTATTACAATGGGATGCTTGGAAAAGTTACTTATCCTACTCCCAATGGCAAAGCCGAAGTTGATCTCAAGAAAAAACGCCAATTTCAAATTGTTCACAACAAGATCAGAAATATGTTCGATACTAACGAAACCGTTGGTGACGAAATCCTCCAATCTGTTCTAGGCGAATATAGCGATGAGTATATGAAAAATATTGTCGCTACGATTCAGCATGAACAAAATACTATCATTCGTGACACCAGATCAGACGTTCTCTTAGTTCAAGGGGTTGCGGGTTCTGGTAAGACATCCGCTATTTTGCAACGAGTAGCCTACTTGCTCTATCACAGTCGTTCAACTATGAATGCTGATAATATCGTCTTATTTTCACCTAATAAATTATTTAGCAATTATATTTCCGAAGTTTTGCCTAGTTTAGGTGAACGCAACATGCGTCAAGTCACTCTCAATGAATTCATTTCCTTAAGATTAACCGGCATTCAAGTCGAGACCCTCTTTGAGCGTTACGAAAAAGACGAACGCAATCTGCCTGAAACAACCGTTAAGATGCGTCTATATAAGGAAAGCGGCGCTTTCTTGGATAAATTAGAACAACTGGAAAATGACAATCCCAATCACACCCCATATTTTGAGGACGTTATCTTCGAAGGTAAACCATTCTTCACGCGTGATGAGATTATGGCAATTTACCAACATATCAATTCTGCCTATCGTATTCCTGATCGCTTCTTGAGAACTAAGAATGCCCTTATCAAGCGTCTCCAAAAGCGTATTCACGACGATCGTAACGAAGACTGGGTCCAAGACGAGATTGATAACCTTTCTGACGAGGATTTCCAACAAATAATTACTGATCACAATATTGAGGAATTGACTAATCAAAGGGAAATCATTGCTGAGGAATTCTTACGTGACCGCTATGCTCCAATCTATAACGCCTTGATTAATAATTATTTCTTTAATCCATACAAGGAATATTTATATTTGCTCAACGAAATGCCACAAGATCTAGTTTCTGACAGTGTTTGGCAAACAATGATTGAAGCTATCGACCACCAAGTCGAAGCCCACAAGCTTAATCTAAGTGACTCAATTGCGGTACTTTATTTACGCGATTTTCTTACGGAAAGTGGTGTCAACCACTCTATCCAACACATTTTCATTGATGAGGTTCAAGACTACACTATGGCTCAATTGAAATACATCTCCCATGCCTTTCCTAATGCTAAGATGACTCTTTTAGGAGATCGTGCCCAAGACGTTCTTACTAGTTCATATCGTAAAAACGACTTAGTAACTGAGGTCAACGAATTGTTCAAAAACAAGCGCATTACAACTATCACTTTGAATCAGAGCTATCGTTCAACTGCTGAAATCACTAACTTTGCCAAGAAACTATTACCTAATGGCGATGAGGTCAAGGCTTTTTCTCGTCAAGGCGAAGATCCAGTTATCAAGGTATTTGACGACCAAAACTACTATCAAGGCCTAAAAGATACTGCTAAGGAACTGAACAAGAAGTATGAAACAGTCGCTATCCTAGCTCGTAACCGTGCTCAGGCAGATCAGATCTACGCCCATTTCAGTGACGAATCCATTGTGACTTTAGTTGACGCTGATTTTCGTTCCATCCCTAAGGGAATCCTGATTTTACCGATTTATTTAGCCAAGGGATTGGAATTCGACGCTGTTATCGGTCATGATATTTCCGCCAAAAATTATCCAGATGATCGTAGCATTGATGTTTTGTACACAATCTGTACTCGAGCAATGCACAGCTTGACTCTTTGTGTTGATAATAAAGTGTCGCCACTCTTGCAGGAGGAACCACAAGAATTAATTTCAGAATACTAGATTTCACATAAAACAATAGGGTCAGGTAATTGTATTTAATTACCTGACCCTATTTGTCTTAATATTTAAATTATAATTGTACCGATAGCAGCACTGATCATTGCTACAAAAATGGCCATTTTTTCATCTTTGGTGTACAAATATGTCAGTGCATAACACCAACCCAAAGCCATCATCATTAAGAATTGTAAAAATGATCCCGGCAAACTGATTAAACCAGCAATAATTCCACTAAAAATAATTCCCATGACGGCGCTATAAGCTGAACTTTCTCTGAAGAAATAATTGAAGAAAAATCCAGTTTGAACCAACTGTTGTTGCACGGCTATGACAAAGACATTTGCCACCATGTTGAAAACAAACACTTTCTGGTCAGAACTAACGACGTCGTCATTTTGAAAACTAGGTAATTTACCAGTCACTTGCAAATAACTGACCATAATTCTTAATAGACAAGCCATAATAATCATCAAACTAATAAAGCCAATATTTGATACTAATGAATAGGCAAAACCATCAGCCGTATCTGAAAATGATTTCTCTTCACGAACATACTTTCTAATCATTAGAAACAAAGTTACAAGTCCAATGATAAAAAAGATGATAACAATCGGGACACTCAAACCCTTTTGTGAGGCAGCATGATTTTTCAGTATTAACGTAACGATAGAAAATACGATCCATATTAAGTATCTAACAAAATCGGTTCCAGGGGATTCTCCTACGCGCATAATAAATTCTTCCAATCAATAATTTTACTTTGTCATTATATCATACGCTAATACTTCATTTTAGGGGCGTTTTACATTATTATTGAGAGAGTTATTCATGGGGGATTTATTTTATGTACAAAAAGCAGCGTATCTTTTATCTAGACTTTATTCGCGTTATCGCCATTTTATTAGTCATCTTCATTCACGTCTCAACTGTTGATACAGTGAAGCACATCGGAACTACTGACTGGCAAATCATCAAAATGTTAAATTATTTTGCCCACATCAGTGTCCCTATTTTTTTTATGATTTCAGGGGCATTAATTCTTAATAGTCCAAGAACTCTATCCTTAAAATATACTTGGCAAAAGCGTATTCCACGAGTGTTGATTCCCTTTATACTTTGGTCAGTAATTATTCCTACTGTAGTTTATCAATCCTCCAATCAATTATCATCACCTGCTTATTGGAGAAGTTTAAAATTCATGCTCAGCAAACCGACTTCACCAATTCTCTGGTTCATGTATCCTTTGATTGGAATTTATATTTTATCCCCCGCTCTAAAAACCTTTGTGGATAATGCCAGTATGAAAATGTTAACTTACATTACTGGTGTTTGGTTAGTCACCTGTTCTTTATTGCCATCTCTCAACGTCATGATGGGTAAAGATATGAAACACGTCTTTCAACTATCCCCTGTCGCAAGTTTTATGTTGATTGGAGGTTTCGTAGGGTATTATTTATTAGGATATCTTCTTAGTAAGATTGATCCCCGTAAAATCAGTGCTTGGGCGTTGTTGACACTTTTTATTGGAATCGGTACTTTCGGAAATTTCTTCTCTGAATCGGTTCCTAAAACCTTTGATGTCAACAATAGTTACTATGTCACATCACTGTTTATTCCTATCATGTCAATTTCAGCATTCATTCTCCTCCAAAAGTGGGGTATGAATATCAAATCTCATAAAACTATTAGTTTCTTCGAATCCTTTTCACCATTAGTTTTTGGAATTTACTTAATTCACAATCTTATCGTATTTTTCATTGAGCCTTGGTTTATGAAGAATATTGATATAAAGGGCATTCCTGCAACATTCTTACGTTATTTTACAGTTGTTATTATTTCCAGCTTGATAATTTGGCTGTTGAGTCTGATACCTGGAATCAATTACTTACTCACTGGACATACACGTAACAAAAAATAGTTCTAAAAAGCGTCCTTAAGCTTTGATTATCCTATCAAAGTCTAAGGGCGCTTTATTTGTTTATTCTAATCCTTTTTGATCTTAATCTCTTTTAATAAAAAACCCAAAGCAATTAAGATAATACCTGTTATTGTTGCTAAAATTCCAGAAGTAGCTCCAGTTTGTGGTAAAGAACCAGCTTCATTTGTTGTCTTCAAATCAGGTGTTTGTGATTCATCTTCATCCTTACCAACTGCCTGAGATAAAATCCCTTCATCCAAGTTGCTGTCAGTTTGTTCATCTTTGTTGTTGTCTGAACCATCGGTAATTAGATTTTGGTCGTCATTGTCATTTTCATCTGATTCATTTGCTTCGTCAGAATCATCATCTTTATCAGTATCAGGTTCTGTTGTGCTGCCACCGTTATCTTCGTTATTGTCTGTATCTGGTGTTTCAGAATCTGAATCTCCGCCATTGTCTTCGTTATCGCCAGTACCTGGTGTCTCGGAGTTTGAATCTTCACCATTATCTTCGTTATTATCAGTATCTGGTGTTTCGGAGTTTGAATCCTCATCATTGTCTTCGTTATTATCAGTATCTGGTGTCTCGGAGTTTGAATCCTCATCATTATCTTCAAGATCACCATCAGGCTCAATATCTTCTTCCTCTTCATCATCAGGATCGTCAATATTTGAGCCATTATTTTCATCAGTATATTCGGGCAACTCAGCCTCACCAGGAATTGTCACAGGTCTTTCAAACTCTGTTTCTTGTGGGGTATCATCCTGTAGGTCCCATCTGTGGGTCTCTGCATTTACATTGACTTTATCAGCCACAATATTACCATCAAGATTTTGATTAACATTTATTGTTGCCTTAGGAGCTAAAACGCTTCCTTGAAATGCTCTATCAATATCTATTTCTCCGTCATATAAATTACCGGCAGTTGTACTATCATAAAAATTCCACAACAGATGATTATCATCGAAGTAATCAGTCTCTTGATTTGGACGTTCCGTATTGTCCTGCCCGTCACCATTATTAAAAATCAATTTAATTTGAGAATTAACCGTATATTTCTCTTGCCCTTTAGTATCGACATTTATAATGACGCTGGTTGCAGCATCGTTATTGGCAGACAAACCGTAAATGGTCAACGGTGTCCCTGAAGTCAATACATCTGCGTCCAAATTGATGACAATTTGATTATCCTCATTAGGTTGATAATTATCTAAGTTAATTACACGCTGGTTTTGATCTGGGAAATTACTGTTATTAATAGTCGTCGTTGGGGCAGTATTAGCCAAAGCTGTTGATTTGTTATCTAATACATTAAAATAATGTGCAAAATCAATATATTTATTGCCATTTTTATCTTGATACGTCTCATCTTTTGTCAAATGATCAATGTTAGTTCCATCTACAACAGTTCTATTCGTATTTGAAACATCCACATTATTATTTTCGCCAAAAACGACCTTATTTGTCCTATCGGCAGTCCCTTGAACAAAAGAACTACTTGCAATAGTATTATGATTTTGAACATAGGAAACATCCTTATTCAAATATCCTTCGCCAATACTAGTCCCAAAATTAACATGTCCATTCAAAGTACCTACAGCCAAATTACCATTGGTATGGGCATTCAACGTTGCTTCATTAGCGAAGATATGAAAATTGGAAGCATACCCTAAGCGATTAGAAGCTTCATTTGTAAAATCATCACTGACTTGACCACCATCTTGTACATCGGGATTTTCCGTTCTAGATGTATTGTTTTGTTGAGCTTGAGTTGTTTGACTCTGGTTAGCACTTGTTTGATTACTTGTAGAAGTGCTTTGAATTGAGGCTACTTGATTATTAGTACTTTGGGTAGTAACTGTTGTGCTATCAGAAGTATCATCAGCACTAACCGTTGTGGCACTTATCCCCGTTAGAACCACTGCACTGATTGCCACACATGATAATGCCCAATTTTTTCCCTTTTTCATTGACATAATTAACTAAATCTCCCTATCTAAAATTTAGAATAATTATTATTATCCAATAATTATAGTAATAATTACATTTAAGCAAATTATTGCTCTACTATAATTTATTGTCAAATTACGATTTAAATATTGCACAACGATTTTACGAAAGTTTTTCTAAAATATTACAATAAGCAAAAAGCACAATTTAAAAATCTGATAATAATCGGACTTTTGAATTGTACTTTCAGTTTATTGGCTAATTTATTTAATAAAAATAATATCAAAATGATAAATGATAGCAAAAAAATAGTTTTATTGATAATTAAATTTAAATCTAAGTTAAATTTCTGTATCTTACTTTCTATTTTCAGTTCCCATAACAAAAACAGCCACACAACCAAACCCAGTATGGCTTGAAATTGTCATACCGATTGGATTTATTTGTACATCGGCGTTACTGACTCTATTTAAAATATGTTGCTTAACAAAATCGGCTGCTTCCCAGTCACCACTAGTTGTGATAATAATAGGTTGGTCCAAATCGTTCTTCATTGCTGAGACTACCTTTTCAGCTAAAGTTATCAAAGACCGTTTTCGAGTTCTAATTTTAGAAACGAATCGCAACTTGCCGCTTGGATCAACATCTAACAACGGCTTAACCTTGAGTAAAGTTCCCAAAGTTGCTGACGCGCGTGAAATTCTGCCACCGTGATAGAGATATGTCAGGTTATCAACCGTAAACCATTGTTGCAAACGAAGTTTATTTTGATCAAACCACTTTACTAACTCATCTAAACTGGCGCCGGATTTTTGCAATCGCACGGCCTCCAAAACCAAACGGCCTTCACCACCACTGGCTGCCAAGGTATCAACGATTCGAATATGTGCGTGGGGATTATCCTCTAAAATAATTTCACGAGCTTGTCTGGCACTGGACATCGACCCACTCAACCCACCGGAGAATCCAACATAGACAATCGGAATATCTTTTTCAACATATTTCTTGAAAAATTCAGTGTACTCGCCAATATTGACTTGGGTAGTTGTTGGTAAAACACCTGCCTTAATCTGTTCATAAAATTTAGTTAGTGGATAACTTTTTCCGAAGTCATTAACTAACTCTTGTCCTTCAATTTCTGTATGAAAATAAATTGCGTCAACATTATTAGTCTTTAAAAATTCAACCGGTAGATCACATTCTGAATCTGTTATTATCCGATACATTTCTATACCCCCGTTATGATTCTTCTCATAATAATAGCATTTATTATTATAATGTAAACTATATAATCTAGTTTTTAAAACTAGGTGGTTAATCACATTAATAGTTGAAATAATCCTACAAATATTTATAAATAACCATTCATCAATATTATAATACATAATTATTTTTTCTAGTCACTTATCACCTTTTAAAAACTGCCTCAATTCCCACCTACAAATCTAATTAATTTATTTAATATTCATCTGGGTTTAAAATTAAATTGTGAATTATTTTACTAAGGGAAATAAAATTTCAATAAAGGAGATAAATAATAATGAAGGCAACCAAGGCATTGTGGGGGTTATTTCTATTTATTATGAGTTTATTTATTATAGGAGGAGTTTTATTTAGCAAGGAAATGTTGCCATATACTATTATATTTTTAGTAATAGCTGCTTTAATTTTATTTGGTATATATAAATTTGCTGGAAATATTTTTAACAAGACATTCGACAAAACTAAAGATCTAATAGACTCAAAGAATAACAACAACGGTTCTTTGAGAGCACAATATCGTAGAGAGAAACAAAATAATTCTAATTTGAGACATAGATAATATTTGTAATAATGCAATAATAACAAATCTCGTACCTTCTTTAACCGCTAAGAAGGTATTTTTTTCGGTTCAACAGCTGTGCGTGCAAAAACATTATTAAATCAACGTTTATAAGCATTTGTTTTGCACATGTGCATTTTGCACATTTTCCAAAAAGCTCTCCGTGCAAAATAAAATCAAAGTCCTTTGACTTTTTATGATATTCTTAGAATTTTAAAAAATAAAAAAAACACCTAAACGCTGTTATATCAGCACTTAGATGTTTTGATTTTTATAATTGATGTTCTTTGATGTTCTTAAAAAGCCGTCTATCGGATTTGAACCGATGACCTCCACCTTACCATGGTGGCGCTCTACCTATCTGAGCTAAGACGGCAATACATCTCCTACATTCTATCAAATTTGTCTCGTGTAGAAAATGCTTTTACTTAAAATGCTTCGATAATTTCTGCAATTCCAGTAGCAAAGAAGAAGAAGGCTAACATGAAGACGATAAAGCCTCCAGCTAATACTGGATTAAACAACAAGATTATCGCAAACAAAAGATTCAAACATGCTAAAATCACAATCAGAATATAATATTTTCTACCAAAAAAATGATAGAAACGTGACGTAAATATTTGAAAGATTGCATCCAACAGGAACCAAATGGCAAACATATAAACAATAAATACGACACCTACTTGAATATGTGAAATAAAAATAATTCCAATAATAATATCAATAATAGCTGTAAAAATCGTCCAGCCGCTTCTGACTCCTAAAACTCTCGTCATCTGTGAACCGAACCATAATTGGTAAACTCCTCTAATAATCACAAAAAATCCGAATATTACAGCAATTGTAGATAAGCTCTTCAATGGATACCAAGTTACTAAATAGCCTGCATACAAAGAAACCAATCCAACAATGAATCCAAACCAGTCAAATCGCTTTTTAGGATCGACCATAATCATTCCCCCCCTTGTTTTTTCAGTAATAATTTTAACATTAAGAGTTATCAAAGTTGAGTAATATGCGCTATAATAGAAAGGCTAATAATATTATTAGGCTAAACGAAAGGTTGTAAAATTGTCCCCTAACAAAGAAAACTATCTAAAAACTATATACGAACTAAATTATGATTTCACTAAAATCACCAATAAGCGTATCTCTGAAATCATGAATGTCTCCGCACCTTCGGTCACAGAAATGTTGAATTCTTTATCGAGCGAAGGATATTTGACACACACGCCATACAATAAAATTGTTCTAACTCCTAAGGGTAATAAAGTCTCCGAAAAGTTAGTTAGAACACATAGACTTTGGGAAGTCTTCCTACATGAATGTTTGAAATACCCAGTTGATAACGTTCATCACAACGCTGACGCCTTGGAACATGCTTCAGATGATGGTTTAATTGACCATCTAAATGATTTTTTGGATCATCCCCAACGTTGTCCTCACGGTGGAATTATCCCCGGTAATGGTCAGGGAGAAACTGATGCTGATGACAAATTGCTCAGTATGATTCCTGACAATACTAAGGTCCAGATCGTCAGAGTTTCTGATAATTATGACTTTCTACAATATTTTGGTAGTTTGAATCTAGAAATTGATGATACAATTGAAGTTCTCAAACATGAAAAATTTGATAATTCCTTAGTTGTAAAAAAAGAAGATGGTACCAAATTAACTATCGGCGCTAAAGCAATTGATTATATTTTCGTCGAATTAAGATAATTACATTTAAACCCCAAAAAGAGCCAAGTAATCAAAAAGATGATTACTTGGCTCTTTTTTGACTCGAAAAATGAACTTGTTATTTTCAGTTCTTATTCTGAGATTTCAAATTATTTTGTAAAACTTTTTGATAGAACGTCGCCATCACCAATTGCTCGTATGGTTGCAACCAAATTGATAACAATTCATGCGTCAATGCATTCAGAATTTCCCAGAAGAAAAACTCTAAACAGATGGAAAAGTAAGTCCATTTATAGCCACGCATTAAAATTGTACTGCGACTGAAACTAGAAAATGCTATTCGTAAATTCCATTTTCCCTGCACGGCAACGTCATCTTTAAAAATTAAAAAAGACTGAGAAAAGATAACCAAAAACCAGATTCCTGGAATTATATAAAGCATAAAACCAGCTTCTAAAAATAATCCCAATAACGCCGTTATGAGCAACAGTGGAAAGAAATATCTTCCCGTGAAAGCTTGCAAGCTATCCTTCAAAGCATTGATTTGATAATCGGGATTACGTATTTTGTCTACCAAAGTATAAGAAATCCCCGCACAAATCATGACAAAGAAGAAAAAGAATGCATAGATAATGACATTACTTTCAGGTGTCAAACTCAACATGTATTGTGCCGCTGAACTAGGATCATTAGCCATACTTGTTGATATTTCTGACAGGCGACGGCTAGCCTGCTCTGGATCAGCTAAATTAACATTAATATTAGCCATCCAACTCGTATAAATTTTCATTCCAAAATATACTGCTAAGAACCTTAAGAGAATCGGAATAATATTAAGGGCAACATTTCCCTTAATATCTTTAAAAAAAGCCCGATGAGCGTCTCTTCTTACTTCCAAAGCAGATATTCGATTGTTAGTATTCATCGACATCCCTCACATTAATAACGCCATTATAACAAAGATGAACTCACTAAACTAATTTACTTAATCGTAATCGGAGCTTTATTCGTTTGTACTACCAACAAGTTCTTGGCATCAGTTCTATTTTGATAACTGTTGCCATACTTCTTATCAAAGTATCTAACATAACCATTATTAGAAGTTAAATTCAAACCATCAACTGTCAAACTGCTTCCATTGAAATGACCCGATCCAAATATTTTGAATTCATTTCGATTCATCATAGTAGTCTTGGAGACACTAATCTTACTATGATTTGCCAAAGATTTTATCGTATCCAAATTAGAGTGTTTAATACTCAAATCTGAATCATCTAAATTAAAATGAGATTTTAAAATAGTTGCATTGGTTGCATTGATATCAGAATGCGCATTGGCAACCAAATTAGCATTGGTGATTTTAGTATTCTTTATATCAAAAACAGCATCATAGATATTCATCTTATCAATATTTTTAATCGTGGCATCAGTCAAATACAAATTCGAATCATAATCTAAATCTTTGGCTGATTTAACTAAATTATTAACCGTTACGTCACTTATCTTGATATCACCACCCGCTACGCGCAGATTAACATTATTAAGGGACTCGTTCATTGGAATCGTAATCGTTATATTATCATTTTCAAGAACGCCAACACCAATCATTCCCTTTTTCTTTTGACCCATAACAGTCAAAGTATCATTTTTGATTTTGTATGTAGGAGCGGAAGACTTCTCACTATTGATACGAACTTTATAACGGTCCCCTAGACGAATATTTACATTGGCATCGTTTCCCTCCACATAGACATTTTTAAATTTATCTAACGGATAAGTTTCATCGACTCTTTGTACTACCTTAAAACCGTGTTCCCAGGTAACTGATTTATTACCACCCATAATGAAACCACCGAGTAGCAATAATCCACCTATTATCAGTAGATAAAAACCGGTAACAAAATACTTACGCATTCTTCTTCTCCCCCTTTATTGGAGTCTTTCTACCGTAGAGTAACTTCTTACCCAACCAACGGAAGAAGATGACAATTACGCTAAAGAACCACTTGAACAGCGCGATAATTATTGGAATCAAAAAGAAATCGATCCCTAAAATCACCAATCCAACACCTAGATAGAAAACAGTTGTGGCAAATGATTGAAAAATAACTGAAAATCCCATGAAAATGGCACCGATCCCACCTATTACTGAAGCAGCTACTAAGAAAAGAAACGACAAAACTAAAAATATTCCTAAAGCAACAGTCAACGCAAGCATTAATATCACTACAAAAGCAATCGGCAAGGCAATTGGGGATGCCATCAAGGCTAAAATCACCAAACCAATCATCGCTATGTTCTTTTTAAAACGCTCATTATTCGTTAGACGGCCATCATTGACATGCTGATAGTTCTCTTCGGACATTTTGATGGAATAATCTGCTAAAACTTTTCTTGCTAAATTTTTAGGCGTTCCCAATTTATTGATAATTGCATCCGAACTGGTTAACTTAGCATCGGTCAAATATTCTTGATAGAATTCAACGACGTCGTTTTGTTCGGATTCACTCAATTGATGTAAATATATCTTAAATTCATCAATGTAAGAATCTATTGCTCTATTACTCATTATTCCCCTCCAAAATTTTGTCAGTAGCGCTCTTTAATTCCTGCCAATTCTTTTTGATTTGTTCCAGCTGCTCTTCACCTAGTCGAGTAATCTTATAATACCGACGATTACGCCCTTCATAGGCTTCGTCATAAGTACTCAGCCAACCTTCTTTTTTCAAGCGTCGTAAAATGGGATACATCGTCGATTCAGAAATTGGAAAAACCTTCTGAACTTCTCTAGTAATTGCGTACCCATAATAATCTTCTCTTGTCAGCAGGGCTAAAACAGAACCTTCAAGAATCTCAGTTGATACTTGAATCGCCATATTGTTCCCTCGTTCCTACTATACTATACGACGTATAATATCATTTAATTAACAATATGCTTTAATTAATAGTATAAGTCAATTCTAGAAATAAAAATGCTTGACAATAAACTCTCTAGGAAGTAAGATAATTTCAACATTTTAAAACAAATATAAAAAACGACGACAGAAGAGTAATTGAGTAAACTAGTCCAGAGAGTCAACGTTGGTGCGAGTTGTCCTAGTCCTTAATGAAACACATCTGTAAGTTGAATGATTGAAAAACAGTAGATCATTTCGGTAGCACCGTTACAGCTGAAGTTATTGTAACTTCATGAGTCTAATATTGTGAGATATTAGAAACCAGAGGTGGTACCGCGAATATTCGCCCTCTTGATCTTTTGAGATCAAGAGGGCGTTTTTTATTTTCAGTATCTTTTATTTACAATGACTTCTTGAGGTTAATATCGTGAGGTATTAACGAACTAAGGTGGAACCACGTGAAAACGTCCTTTAGCAATAATTGCTAAGGGACGTTTTTTTTATATTTGAAAAGGGGAAGAAATTATGATCAATTATATTTTTGAAATTTTACCATCGCTTCTCAGCGGTACCGTTATGACTTTGAAAATCTTCTTTTGGACTTTGATCTGTTCATTGCCACTAGGAATATTAGTATCACTAGGACGCAGTTCTAAATTCAAACCATTGAGTTGGATTATCTCATTTTATATCTGGGTTATGCGTGGAACTCCATTACTTCTACAACTGATTTTCGTTTTCTACGGACTACCTAATATGCCCTTTGCCCATATTGTTTTTGAAAGATATGATGCGGCCCTCTTCGCTTTTATCCTCAATTACACTGCTTATTTTGCCGAGATTTTCCGTGGTGGCTTTGGAACTGTCAGCACTGGACAATTCGAGGGCGCTAAAGTTTTAGGACTAAATTATTGGCAAACAATTCGTAAAATAATCATTCCACAAGTTGTTAAGATTGTCCTACCTTCAATTGGTAACGAAGTTATTAACTTAGTTAAAGATTCATCTTTGGTTTATGTAATTGGTCTAGGGGATCTCTTAAGAGCTGGAAATATTGCCAGTTCCCGTGACGTTACCTTATTACCACTAGTTTTAGTGGGTATCATCTATCTACTGTTAACTTTGATCTGCACTTGGATCTTAAAAATCTTAGAAAAGCGCTTTAGTTATTACCGTTAGGAGAGAGAATTATGTTGAAATTAACAAATATCACAAAAAGTTTTGATGGCAAAACCATTCTTGATAATTTAAATTTAGAAGTCAAAGATAATTCAATTTTAAGTATCGTGGGTCCCAGTGGTGCTGGTAAAACAACCCTCTTACGTTGTATTGCAGGACTAGAAAGAGTCGATTCAGGAACTTTTTCTTTAAATAATCAACCATTCGATCCTTATGATGAATCAGTCAAAGAACGGGTCATTGGCGTCGTCTTCCAAGATTTCAATCTTTTCCCTCATCTGTCAGTCATGGAAAACATTTCTTTAGCACCAAAATTGGTCCTAAAACAAGATCAAACTACCGTTCAAAATAACGTCAATAACCTGTTGGAACAATTAGGACTCACTTCTTTAAAAAATCAATATCCGTTCGAACTATCAGGTGGACAAAAACAACGAGTTGCCATTGCGAGAGCTTTGGCTATGCAACCACAAATACTCTGCTACGATGAACCAACTTCCGCACTCGATCCTAGTTTGCGTGACACCGTGGCTCAAGTTATCCTTGATTTGAAAAAAACTGGCATTACACAAATTGTCATTACTCATGATCCTGATTTTGCTAAAAAAATTGCCGATCAATTGCTCGAAGTTAAACCGTTAAACGATTAGTCTCAGGGGGATTAATAATATGAAGAAAAAAATTTTAATATTTATCGCACTATTATTCTTTGCCTTGGGATTGACCGGTTGCAGCAGCAATCAAAAGTCGGTCGCTCAACAAGCTAATACTGCTGATACTTGGTCACACATCAAAAAACGCGGTCGAGTTATTATCGGTTTAGACGATACTTTCGTGCCAATGGGCTTTCGACAAAAAGATGGCAAGCTTGTCGGTTTCGATATTGATTTAGCCAAAGCAGTTTTCAAACAGTACGGTATCAAAGCTGACTTTCAGCCTATTGATTGGAATATGAAAGAAACTGAACTTAGAAACCAGACAATTGATCTAATCTGGAATGGTTATACGATTACACCAGCTAGAGAAAAACAATTAGCCTTCTCACGTCCTTATATGGCTAACCGTCAAGTTCTAGTAACTAAGACTTCAGAGAAAATCAATTCCTTCAAAGGTATGCAGAATAAAACCTTAGGAGTTCAAACCAGTTCTTCTGGTGCCAGTTTGCTGGACGAACATCCCACAATGTTAAAAAATTACATCAAGAATAAAACGCCAGTCCTCTATGATTCCTTTAATAATGCTTTAATGGACCTAGATGACAATCGGATTCAAGGACTCTTGATTGATAGTGTCTACGCTGGTTACTATATTAGTAAAGAAAAAGATCCCGATTCATACAACACGACCCGCGGCGGTTTCAGTGGTGAAGACTTTGCCGTTGGTATGCGTAAAGGCGACAAAACTCTCAAGAAAAAAATTGACACCGGATTGCAACATTTATCTAACACTGGTGAGTTACAAAAAATTAGTCAAAAGTGGTTTGGTAATTCTGACAATATTCTAATAAAACCAAATAATAAGTAAAAAGCATCCATTTAGAAGTCCAAACGATTTTTGAAATCGGTGAGACTTAATAAATAGATGCCTTTTTATTTTGCTTCTATTTTGGCAAACGGATCAATAATCCCCTGCAATAAGGGTAAATTTTGTAATTGACCGACCCAATTTGAATCAACTCGATCAGACAAATACTGGCAGCTAGCCATTGTTCCTGCAATACTAGCAATCGTATCTGTATCCTCTCCTAAATTGACCGCTAAAATAATTGCTTCATTGATTGATTTAGAATTCAAAACAGTCCAAACTACTGCTAATAAAGTATCTACCACATAACCAGTCGATTTGATATTATCGCGACTACGATCCTTAAATCCTGGCTGAAAAATAGCTTGATAATAATCGAATTCTTTCCATTCAATCGCATCAACAGCTCCACGAAATTCATTGGGTAAAACTTGTAAAGTATCGGTAAGATTTTTTCCATTTAATAAACTGTGTAATATTTCTAAATAAATATAACTGGCCATAATTGCTCGAGGATGACGATGGGTCAAAGTTGTATAATTCTTTGTTAAAGCTAATCTCTTTTTCAAATCAGATTCATTTCTCAAATCAATTGCTAGTGGTGCCAGACGCATGAGAGCACCATTGCCGTTTGCAAATTCACTCGGATCACCACATTCAAGTGCTGGATAATGATTTATTGACCAATTTCGAATCGCTTTAGCACACGTTTGTCCAATCCCAAAGGCTATATTATTAGGCGTGAATTGATTGTCATACATGTACTCTTCAAATTTCTGCATTAATTGTTCATAATCTCCGCCTTCAACCAAATTACTCATTAAGGGTAATGTAAAGGAAGTATCATCCGACCAACTACCCGCTGGTTGTTCCCAAGTACCGCCACTTTCCATCGTATCGACATAATAAGAATCCCGTTTAGCAAACTCAAACGGAACACCAATGGCATCTCCCACGATTCCTGAATATAAAATATTTTTAATCTGAGCAATATTCACATTATCATCTCCGTGAAAAAAACTGAGGCCAAATTCTCAGCCTCAGTTATTAAATATTTTTATCGAGATTATCTATCCCATCTATAGCACGTTGTCCCTAGAAGATCAACAAAATAAAGGCCAGAAATATGCCAAACATTGCCAGCCAACTGACTTTTTTCTTATCTTCATGAATTTTTCGCAATCCATTTTTATTCATAAGCATCATTCCTCCGTGCCAACTTCGTTATATCATCTAAATTTGTTTATGAAAAGGCTTTTTAATAAAATTTATTAATTAAATTTCCCCTAATCCTTTTAATTTAAACTATATTTTAACCCTAAATAATGTAAACTCAACATTATTTTTCATGTATTAAAGAAATATTTAGTATAATTGGTACATAAACATAAAGGAGCAACATTTTTAACCATGGAAAAGAAGAATCGAGTATACCTTGCCGGACCTTTTTTCAGTGAAAATCAAATTAAACGCTTAGACGAAATTCAAGCCCTATTAGAAAAGAACTCTACTATTGGAGATATTTTTAGACCTGGGAAGCATGAATACACCGCTGCCGAATTTGGTTCACTCGAATGGCAAACCGCCGTTTATAAACACGATATAAACAACATTAATATTTCCGATGTAGTAGTCGCAATGTTAGACTATAAATTGGAAGAAAAAGAAATGGAACCAGATTCCGGAACCATGTGGGAATGTGGCTATGCAGTGGCTAACAACATTCCAGTTATTGGAGTTAGAAATAATTCTGATGAGCCATTAAATCTCATGCTAGCCGGAAGCTTAACTGCCTTTTTCAATGGTCATGACAGCATTCAAAAAATTAAGGACTACGACTTCAATTCATTGATGACCAGATATGAAAATGTCAAGGTACTGTAGGAGGACACCATGTCACAAGTAACCCAACGAACCGAAAAATCAATTATAACTGCTATGATTTCTTTATTACAAAAGAAACCTTTTGAGAAAATCACGGTTGGTGACATATGTGACGAGGCCCTGATCAACCACAGCACTTTCTACCGTTATTTCAGTGACAAGTATGCGTTATTACATGCCGTTTTCTCCTATCTACTAGACGACTTGCTTAACAACACTACCAATTCCAAAACCATCGTTACCCAGATTGCCGACTTTATGGAAAAGAACAGCAAGTTCATGCATCACATTTCACCGCAGTATCAAACAAAAGCTAACCTTTATCCTGAATTTAGAAGTATTTTACGCGATATTGTTAAAACCAAAAGTAAGGACCCTAACAGTCAAAATGATCCTTTAATTAAGATGATCACCGAATCAGATACCCCCGAATTAATGATTAGCTTCATCGTCGGTGGTTTGATTGGACTAGTTGAATACTTGGAAGACAATGACTTTAATGTTTCTTATGATAAGTTTATAGAGTTCGCCGGAAATTTCTTCAGCCAATGGGGCAAAGGATAAAATTATTTTTATCTCATAACCATTTATACAATAAAATCTAATTAACAATCGAGGATCCTGTCACGCATTTGGCACGATCCTTTTTCTGATATAAAATGTAATTTGCTACTATTAAAAGAGATAATGATGCAAACATCTTCGTCAAAAAAGTATTTTTTAATAAGCATGATGCTCGTAGCTGCCAAGTCCTACCCTGTTTGGATTTCTTCAAACCATTTCTAATTCTTGGAGTCTAATAATTGCTATCCGTATTATTGACGACCTCAGGAATCTTCATCGCTAATCACAAACCTATTACAGAATAAGGAGTTTATCATGAAATATATATTTTTCGATTTCGATGGCACAATTGCCAACACCAAACTAGGTACCGTTAAAGCCTTAGCTTATATGGCTCAAACTTTAAAACTAGACGACCTTGGACCTGACACTTATCAGAAGTTCATTGGACCAGCTATTACCGAAAGTCTGGGAAAGTTTTACCCTGATTTACCCAAATCACGCTACCAGGAAGCTATCGATGCTTATGATGCCTACTATAAAACTGAAGGGCTCTATCAATTAACGCTTTATCCACAAATTGAAGATGTTCTGGCAGCTTTAAAAGATGACGGATACCAATTATATATTTCTTCAGCCAAAGTTGAATCATTGATAAAGAAATTAATCACTCACTTAAATTTAGACGACTACTTCACTGGTCTTTACGGCGCTTCTGAAGATGAAATAACACGTTCTTCTAAAGAAGATATTTTAAAATATGCCTTAGAAAATGCCCAAGCCAAAAAGGATGAATCAATCATTATCGGCGATCGTGCTACTGATATTATCGGTGGCATTAAAAATAATATCCATACATTGGGAATAACTTATGGCTTTGGTAGCTTTCAAGAATTGCGTGAAGCCGGGGCTGAATCAATCTTAGAAGACCCCACTGAATTGCCTTCTGAAATTAGGTCATTTTAATTTAGAAAAAAAATCACTTTCCCCTTGCTATGAAACGGGTTCGATAGAATATCATAATAGATGTAGAGAGTAAGACATGTCGATACTACTTCGTTAATAATTTTTAACAAAGGAGATCATATTATGCTATTCAAAATATTTAGAAAAAATCACACAACCGCAGATATTAAATTAGAAGATAACAATCAATTAGGTGCTTTGAAGTTGGCTGCTCAAAAGACTGCCGAAGAATTCAACCTTGACAGTCAAAGCGTTCAAAGTAGTTTATTTGCTAGTGCTGCACAGGATCCTACTATCTTGGAAAATCGGGTTGCCTACATGTTTGTCACAAGCGATAAAAAACATAAGGCACATACTATGACTTTAACCTTCAAGGAGCCTGTTGCTTGGGGAAATGATAAAATTCCCGTTGACTACTTAATTGTTGGTGTTTTGCCTGATGGCAGTAGTCCAGATGATATCGACCACTTGAATCAAAAAATCAGTAGTAAAATTTCTGAAAATTCCGATAAATTGGACGAAATCAGATTCAATGACACTGAATTAAACAAATTGAACCAATCATTTACTGAATAATTGTTGTCATCAAATACATAAAAAAAATTCGATACTAGATTTCCTCAAATCTGTACCGAATTTTTTTATAGAATTTTATAAAATACTGCTACTTATTAACATCGAAAGTATATCCACTTGGATAAAATTCTAAGCGATAAGCCCGATAGACATAAGCTTTAGATGAAGCATTTTTAATTGTTACATTAAAGACTTGATTATTATCTTTGTCAACTTCAATAATATTACTTTCTTTACCATTATTCTTAAATCCGAAATCAATCAATGTATTGCCATTGCTTTCACGTTCGGCATAACCAATGATATTAGTAAAATTACCCTTACCTAAAGATTTTCCATAAGCCCAAGTTTGGTCAATGGTCATCTTCTTAGTATTGATATGATACTGAACGGCTTGCGAATACTTACCAGAAGTCTTCTTGTTACCATTAGTTACATCAATATTATTGTCATAAAGAATAATATTCTCACCATTTTTATCTTTACTCAATTGATAAAGTCCGTGTTGTCCTCCGGTAATCGTAGTACCCTTCGTTGGAGTCAAAAGCTTACTACGATATTTCTTCGGCCAGCTAGACTTAGACTTACCACTGTAAATCCAAATAATTTTATTAGTCTTATAATTTAATTTCATGATCATATCTTGATTACGACCGGAAATCATAATTGTATTATCAGTCTTATCGTAATCCACCGCATTTTGATGGAACCAATCAATCTTGCCATCGGAACCCTTCTTATAGTTCTTATACATTGAACTAGGTAAGAGTTTCTTCAAATCAATCACTTTGACAATTTTACCAGTTTTATGCGAAATTTGAACCATGACATCTTCCTTATACTTGGAACCGTCATTTACTGTTGCTAGAATATCTTTATTCGGCAATTCTAATAAATCATGATGAATAACCGTTGTTTCATCTTTGGCATTACCACTATCGTTTGATTTAACCTTACTATTAAAGCTATATTCCTGATAAACTCGACCCATGACATCTGTTTCAATCAGATCATTATAAACGGATGAATCAACGTTCTTTTTGGTCAAAATAAGTAAGTGACCATTATCAGTCTGTTCAATCGTATGTTGTGAATAATTGGTAGAATACCATCTGACATTTCCATCAGCATCAATTGCGAATGGTTCTTTAGTCGTTCGATTGATCAGAGTCAATTTGTTTTGACCAATATCCATCTTATCCTTATCATTTTTAGAAACCACAATTTTAGCATTGGCGATATACTTAGGAAGAGCCCCCGTCTTTAACGTCAATTCTTTCGTATCAGTCGTACCATCCTTATAAGTCACGGTTATAGTAATAGTATTATTATCGTCAGCATATAACCCTGCTACAGGTACTTGATGCGTCTTGTGATAACCCTTAACTGAATTTGTGACACTAGTATTAGCAGTCTTTCCAGCTACAGTATAACTAACTTTTGCTTCCTTATTAGTCTTGAAAATAACCAAAGCTGTTAATGGTGAATCCTTATATGGATTAACTTTCGTATAGGGATTCTCCAAAGTATAGGCTTTATTCTTAGTAACTTTCTGATATTCTTTCGTTAGATCCTTTTGTTCATTTTCCCTAGTAGAGATTAATTTTGAACCAATGTTCTTTTTAATCTGGGCCGTAGACAAAGTCTGAGCATCATCAGATTTACTAGAACACCCCACCAGTATAAACAATACAAAGGGAATTAACGCAAGTAAAAAAAACTTTTTCCTCCTCATAGACAACTCCTTAATTTTTCGATTCTCAACTGTTATATTATATGGCAAAAATGTTGACATTTCGTCAACATTCTTTGAATTTTTTATGAACTTTTTAATTTTTCCTTAATCTAAAAAAGAAAATCAAGCAATTTATCTTGAAACAATTATCTCAGTTATATCGGCATCAAACTAATCTTTTCAATTTATCTTAGCGATGGACCTATAATTTTACTAAGAAGATTATTATAATAGTTATTATAAAGTTTAATTAAAGGGGTGCTTAAGATGACAGAAATTTCATCAGACGACTATTTTGAAATTGTTAAAAAAGTTTGGGCAACTGGCAAATTCAAAGATATGGGCGTTACCACTGGAAAAAAATATATTCAAATGTACGATGAATTCATGCGCAACGTTGGTAGTGGTCAAATTACAGAAATTGAAGAAAAGTTCCATCCTGATGACTGTACGTTAATCGCCTCAAACGATGTTGATAAGGGACAAATGGTTATCATGTGTTCTCAAGAAAAAGATGGTAAAACTTATCTTGAAACATTTTCAGCTATAACCGATGTAGATTTTACAAAGATGAATCCCGTTGAGAGCACCTTTTATCATGAGATGATTCAGGCTGATACTCAAAAACGAATTAAAGAAATCGAGAAATAGAAAAACGATTCAAACATACTTAAAAATATGTTTGAATCGTTTTTTTATACATTGATTAGAGAAATTGCATTATGCCATCCCTGTACCTTTTTTGTACAATCAAGCAAATTCATTTTTGAATTGAATGTTTGATATTCTACGGCTTCTCCAATAGTTTTTTCATTATAGATTCCTAATTGCAGTCCAGCTAAGAATACTGACCCCAGCACACTTAACTCTTCAACATTAGGAATTTTTAATTGTGCTTGTAACAAATCACTTTGAAATTGCATCAAATAATTATTAGCGGTTGCCCCACCATCGACTTTCAAAGATTTAATTTGGCAACTGGTATCCTTTTTCATCAATTGCAAGACATCATTTATTTGATAAGCAATACTTTCCAGTCCAGCTTTAACAACTTCATTTTTTCTTGTTTTCCGTGTCATCCCAGTTATTGTACCAGTCGCATTATCATTCCAATATGGAGCTCCCAAACCTGTAAATGCCGGAATCAAATAAGTTTTGTCATCCTTATTAGCACGATAGGCCATCTCCTCAGTCTCTGCACTGTGTTCAATTAACCCCAAATCATCTTTTAACCATTTGATAACTGCACCTGAATAATTAATATTTCCCTCTAAAACATACGTAGGCTTTCCATTAATTTGCCAAGCAACAGAAGTCATCAGGCGATTCTTCGATCTGACTGGATCAGAACCAACATTCATCATAATTGACGATCCTGTTCCATAAGTTGATTTAACATCGCCGAAATTAATACATCTTTGTCCAAACAAAGCTGCTTGGGAATCTCCCATCACGCCATAAATTGGAATCTTATGATTTAAAATTCCTTCAAAATCAGTCATGCCAAATTGATCATTAGAATCAACAATCTGAGCTAAATATGATTTCTTCAAATTAAAAATCTTCAATAAATCATTATCCCAATCTCCTGTCTCTAAATTCATCAATTGGGTTCTGGAAGCATTAGAAGGTTCTGTTTTAAAATTTCCACCTTTTGTTAATTGATAAATCAACCAGCTATCAATTGTCCCTAGGCAGAGATCTCCTTTTTCGGAAGCAATTTTTACTTCGGAAACATTTTCCAACAACCAAGTAAATTTAGCAGCAGTGAAATAGGGTGACAGGGGCATACCAGTTTTTTGATATACTGTTTTCAAAACGCCAGTCTTTCCAATCCGTTCACAAATCTCCTTTGCTCGTGAACACTGCCAAACGACTGACTCTGACAATGGCTTACCAGTTGACTTAGACCACGCGGCGGCGGTCTCTCTTTGATTGGTAATCCCTAGACCAACAATCTTCTTAGAATCAACTTTCGGATCGTCCAAAAGTTTTCTAATTAAAAATAATATATTTTGATAAATTTCTCGTAAATCATGACTCACCCAACCTTGTTTACTGATGATTTGATGATGACTGCGCGTTAGTTTCCTTAGAATCTGACCATCTTGATCAACTAAAACAACCTTTGTACCTTGTGTACTCTGATCAATTCCTAATAAGTATTTCATAATAAAATTCACCTCAAATTAAGAAATTGATTTTTGAACGTTCTTAGCAATGCCTGAACCATCAAGTCCATAATAGCCAAAGACTTCATCCTGTGTTCCGGCAATTGCCGGTTCATCAGGAAAACCTAAGATATGTAGCTTGGCATTACCATTAGTAGCCACTACTTCAGCTACAGCTGAGCCAATTCCGTTATAAATACTGTGTTCTTCAATTGTATAAATATCAGAAAATTCATTACTGATTTGAGCCAATAAATTTGCATCTAATGGCTTCAAACTTACTAAATCAATAACGGTTGCCTTGATGCCTTCTTTAGCCAATAGATCAACAGCTTTTAAGGCTTCAGGTACTGTTTCACCCATTGCTACTAAAGCCACATCTTTGCCATTTCTTAAGACATTAGCTTTGCCCGGTTTTACAAAAGCTTCTTCTGGTGTGGAATAACAATTGCTTAGAGCTTTTTTACCAATTCTAATATAGGCTGGTTTATCAGATTTAACTAAATACTTAAATAAGCCAATTGTTTGATACTGATCGCAGGGCATATAAATTTCCAAATTAGGGATAGCTCTAGTAATTGCTAAATCTTGAAGAGAATGGTGAGTACTGCCAAGAACACTGTATGAGTTTCCACCACTGATTCCGAGCAATTTAACATTCGTGTTGGAATAAGAAACATCCACTTTGACCTGCTCGATACTTCTCATGGTCAAGAATGCTGCCGGTGAAACTGCAAAGGGACGCTTGCCACTATGAGCCAATCCAGCACTGATCGTAACTAGATCTTGTTCAGCAATACCTACTTCCACAATTTGTTTAGGAAGTTCATTAGCAAAAGGAACTAAGGAACCAGAGCCTCTGGAATCACTGGTTAAGACGGTAATATCAGAATCCTTTTTTCCAGCATCTATTAATTGTTCACAAATAACTTCTCCAACTTTTCGTGCATTTTCTTCTGACATTATTTTCTGTCCTCCAATTCCTGATTAAATACTGCCAAGGCTTCTTCATATTGTTCTTTAGTTGGAACCTTATGATGCCATTCCACTTTATTCTCAGCGAACGAAACACCACGACCTTTAATAGTATCGGCTAAAATCAAAGTTGGTTTGTGCAAGACTGGTTTCAAATCAAATGCAGCGACTAATTGTGACATATCATTGCCATCAATTTCGACAACATTCCAGCCAAAGGCTTCATATTTAGCTTTCAGCGGTTCGCTATTCATGACATCCTTCGTTTTGCCAGTAATTTGTAAACCATTATGATCAATAATGGCAGTCAAATTATCTAAATTGAAATTACCTGCAGCCATTGCGGCTTCCCAAACTGATCCCTCAGCTTGTTCACCATCGCCCATCAAAACATAAGTATGATAATCTTTGTCATCCATCTTAGCGGCTTTAGCAATTCCGACACTTAAAGCTAAACCATGCCCAAGAGAACCCGTATTCATTTCAATTCCATTCACATGATTATTAGGATGACCAATATATGCTGATTTGAATTGTGAATATGTTAGTAGATCACTCTTGGGAAAGTATCCGCGGTCAGCTAAAACGTTCAATAATATTTCTACCGCATGACCTTTGGATTGAATATATCTGTCACGATTTGCACTTTTAAAAGATTCTGGCGACTGATTCAAAACTTTATAGTAGAGAGCAACTAAAATATCGGTACAAGATAAATCTGAACCAGTATGGCCGGTTTTAGCACGATAAATCATTTCCCAAGTTGCTTTTCTCATTTCAATAGCCTTTTTCTCTAATTGTTCGACTTCCATAAAAATTTCTCCTTACAATTGATTTCAGTAATCGCTTTCAAAATTTATACTAAACTGTTTAGCTAAATTTTTCAATAGTTTAGTATAAATATGAAGCTATCAAATATATTAATATTCTTAGTTTATAAGCATAATTACTATTACATAGGCGATTCTTCGATTATCATTAATTTAAGTTTAGCAAATTAAGTTTAATAAACTATTGAATTAAGTTCTTATCAGCTTTATAGTTTACCTATGGAAACGATTTCCAGATAATTAATTTATTAAATTAAAGGAGTAATTATTTATGAGTGTAGATAAAATTAAACTAGGTTTTGCTCCAACAAGAAGAAACATCTTCTCTGCTGATGCTGCAATCGAATATGCTGATTACACACGTAAGAAATTAGATGAATTAGGGGTCGATTATGTTGATATTAAAGATGTTAACGATGATGGACTACTTTACGATGATAATGGTATGAATAAAATTGCCGATAAATTTCAAAATGCTCACATTGATGGATTGTTCCTAGCCAATGAAAATTTTGGAACTGAATATGAATGTGCTCGTCTTGCCAAGAAATTAAATGTGCCTGTTTTACTTTGGGGACCTAAAGATGAAGCCCCAGCGGCTGATGGTTCACGTTTGAGAGATACCCAATGTGGTTTGTTTGCTATTGGTAAAGTTTTACGTCGTTTCCAAATTCCCTTCACTTATGTAAAGAACTGTGATCTTGATGACCCGGCTTTCGAACAAGGTGTGCGTGATTTCATTAAAGTTTGCAACGTCGTTAAGACTTTTAAGAACACTAGAATTCTTCAAATTGGACCTCGTCCCTTTGACTTCTGGAGCACAATGGTCAATGAAGGCGAACTGTTAGAGAAATTCAATATTTCCCTTTCACCCATTCCTTTAACTGAATTGGTTGAGAAGATCCATGAAGTTGTCGACAAGAAAGATCCTGAAATTGTTGAATCAGAAAATACTTTAAAAGAAATTGCCGACGTTAAAATTTCTGATAAAGATTTACAAATGGTTGCTGCACTTAAAGTTGCTATCAAAAAACTAGCCAAAGACTATGGCTGCAATTCTGCTGCTATCCAGTGTTGGACTGCACTTCAAGATGAAGGACTTCCTGTAACTTGTGAAACTGATATTCATGGTGTCATCTCTGAGTTGTTGGTTGAAGCAGCTACTTTAGGCGATCACCGTGCTATCTTTGCCGATGTTAACTGTCGTCACCCAGATAATCCCAATGGTGAACTGTTACAACATTTAGGAGTATTTCCATTCTCAACCGCCAAGAACAAACCGACTTTGCCTAAATCTCACTTTGTCTTCGACTATCCAGGGTCCGTTGGTTTCCAAGCTCAAGATGGTAACTACACCCTTTGCCGCTTTGACGGCGATAATGGCAAATACTCAATGTTAATGGGAAATGCAAAAACTTGTGCTGGCCCATATGAACAAGGAACTTATATCTGGTTACAATTTGCTAACCTCAACCGTTTTGAAACAAAATTAGTTTATGGTCCATATATTCATCACATGGCAGCAGTCCGTGATGATGTTGTGCCTGTTCTCTATGAAGCATGTAAATATTTAGGAGTTACTCCTGATTTCTATGATCCAATTGAAGATGATGTTAAAGCCTATCTTCGTGGTGATAGTTCTTCAATTCTTAAATAATCTGAATACAAAAATGTATAAAAAAAGCGGCGTATTTTCGTTTTGAAAATACACCGCTTTTTTATAATCTTATAATTCTTTACCATTTGATTCGATAACTCTTTGATACCAATAGAATGACTTCTTCTTATATCTATCCAAAGTACCATTGCCATTATCATCTAAGTCAACGTAAATGAATCCATAACGCTTAGACATTTCACCTGTTGATGCACTAACCAAATCAATGCATCCCCAAGGAGTATACCCCATTAAGTCAACACCATCATCAATCGCACCAGCCATAGCTTGAATGTGCTCTTTCAAATAATCAATTCGATAATCATCTTCAACGTAGTGATTCTTATCGGGTTTATCAATTGCTCCCAAACCATTTTCAACGATGAACAATGGTTTTTGATAACGATCATATAGTTGATTCAAAGCAATTCTCAAACCAGTTGGATCAATTTGCCAGCCCCAGTCACTAGCTTTCAAGAATGGATTCTTCACACCACCCAATAAATTACCGCTAACGGTGTCATTATCCTCTTTAGTGACCTCAACTGCTGAAGACATATAATAACTGAATCCAATATAATCAACTGGATACTTCTTGATCAAATCTAATTCCTCATCAGTTCTATCCAAATCAGCTAGTTTCAATCCATATTCAGCTAGCAATCTCTTAGTATAGCTAGGATATTGTCCACGAACTTGAACATCGCTACAGAAGAAATTGAAATCTTGATTTTGTTGCAAAGTAGCTAATTGATTAGCTGGATTAGCGTCATAACTATATGTTGTAGCGTAAAGAATCATACAACCAATTTGTAAATCTGGATCCAATTCATGACCAATCTTAACAGCCATAGAACTGGAAACAAATTGATTATGCCATGCTTGGAAAACATTCTTCTTATCATTAGCCCCGTTTGAAGGAACTAATCCCTGACCCATAACTGGGAAATGTGCTGCACTATTGATTTCGTTGAAAGTCATCCAATATTTAACTTTCTTATAGTAACGTGTCAAAACCAGCTTCATTAGGCTCTGTTTCATCACCATTTGGAAAAATTCTTGACCAAGCAATCGAAAAACGATAGCACTTAAAGCCCATCTCAGAAAATAATTTGATATCATCCTTAAAACGATGATAGTAATCAATGCCTTCATGATTAGGATATTTATACTTACTTTCGTCAATAGTCCAATCAAATTCAGGACTTTGAACAATTTGAAATCTCTTTTTACCACCAGGCAATGCATCCGCGATTGATAAACCACGTCCGCCTTCCTTGTAGCCCCCTTCTAGTTGGTTAGCAGCAGTAGCTCCACCCCATAGGAAATTCTCTGGAAACTTTGTCATTCAAATTCACCTCAAATTATATTTTATAATACTAATTGTAACCGTTTTACTAAACAAATGATATTGTTTTATATAAAAAGTTCGGAATTCTTTGCATTATTATTTTTAATTTAGTATTATTTTAGATGATAGGAGGTCACGTCATGACTGTAAAAATGGATGACATCGCTCGCCTCGCCAACGTTTCAAAATCGGCTGTATCCCTAGCCCTAAATGGTAAAGACGGAGTAAGTCAAGAAACAAGAGATAAGATTTTTGATGTTGTTAACAAGTATGGTTATAAACCATTGCGTAAAAGCAAAAAAAATACCGATAAAATCATCACTAGCGTTAATTTCTTAGTAGTCAAGGCATCAGGATTGGTTAGTGGCAATTACCGCTCATTACCATTCTTCGATAGTTTAATCTCATCACTTTCAGAAGAAGTTAGTGACACTGGGGGAAATTTAAAAATTATTACCACCGATAGCGAGACCTTGCCTCAAACCCTCGATGATCTGAGAAAAGATCAAACTAACGGCACAATCGTTTTAGGTACAGATTTAAACGCTACACAAGCAGAGTTGATCAACAATAAATTAAATAATGTCGTCTTTGTAGATACCTACTTTGATAACATTACTGCCGACTTTGTAACGATGGACAATTACCAAGGAGCTCTATTAGCAGGTAATTACATTTTGGAGAAAGGCTATACTAATATCGGTTATTTTGCCTCTGATAAGATTATTTCCAATTTCATCGAGCGTCGCCGTGGTTTAAGAGATGCTTTGAAATCAGCTAATATCAAGATTGATAACAATCATTTTTACTCAGTTTCTCCAACCGAAGTAAATCCTAAAGGATTAGATATCGACAATATTACCAAACAAGGACTTCCTGATGTGATTTTCTGTGAAGATGACTACATTGCAATCAGATTAATTAAAGCAGCCCAACAAAAGAATATCAAAATTCCTAAACAACTGGCAATCGTCGGTTTCGATGATATTTACGAAAGCTCACTCATAAGTCCTGAATTAACTACAGTTCATGTTCCTGTTGATCAAATGGCACAGCAAGCATTATTCCAATTGCAAAAGAGACTCTTTACACCAAATTGGTTACCACAAAAGACACTTGTCTCTACTAAACTAATTAAAAGAAACTCAATTTAAAATCGAAACTAAAAAAGTTTCGATTTTTTTGTTACTCAAAAACGCACTTATATCACGAAAGAAGTATATGTTTAACACTATTTTAGCTTAATTTTAGTAAATTACACTTGATGTTTAATAATCTATGTGATAATTTAGAACTGTTAAAGAAAGCGGATACATAAAGGAGGATATTGATGCTATCAATTAAAAATCAGCAAATTTACAAAAATGGAAAGCCTTTCTTTTATTACGCTGATACCTGTTGGAGTGCCTTTACAAATATCAGTAATGACGATTGGAAATATTATCTGAACTATCGAAAACAACAAGGTTTTAATACTATTCAAATAAATATACTTAAACAATGGGATGCTAGTGGTGATGATTTAAATATCTATCCATTCCCTATTACCACTAATGAGGATGGCTCTTATTCATTCGATTACTCAACATTAAATACTAATTATTTTGATCGTGCTGAAAAAATGTTAATAGAAATGCAGAAAAGAGACCTAGTACCAGTTTTAGTTTTGATGTGGGCTAATTACGTACCCGGTACTTGGGCTTCACACATCGCAAAAAATAATTTATTCCCTTATGAAGCAATTGAAAAATACGTTACTTATGTTACGAAAAGATTCAAAAAATTCAATCCAATTTATTTTGTCAGTGGCGATACTGATTTCCCATCTGAGGAAACAACAAAATATTACCGAAAGGTCTTTGAAGTAGCTAAACAAAATGATTCTAATGCTCTTTATTCCTTCCATATCAAAGGCAGATTTGAGCAATTACCAGACGAATTTAAAAATAAAATAGACTTTTTTAGTTATCAATCTGGACATAATTTTGAGGGGCAAAGTACTGCTTATAAAATTCCAATTCATCAAAGGATATTAGGATTTAATAAACCAATTATTAATACTGAACCATGTTATGAGCAAATCAGTTATAGCAGAAATATGTATGGTAGATATTCCGCAAGAGATGTTAGAAAAGCTTCTTGGAGCTCTGTTTTATCAGGAGCTAATGCCGGTATTACTTATGGTGCACATGGGATTTGGAGTTGGCATCATACCGGAGCAACTTTTGGAATTGTTGAAGGTGAGGGATTCGATGCCCCATTTGATTGGCATGATGCAATTCATTTCAATGGTGCCAATGATATTGCCTTCCTAAAAAATATTATTTTAAGAGAATTTCCCAATGGTTGTAGTCCTACGAATATTTTAATCAATAATGAAGAAAGCATCCGCTCAGCTTTTAACAAAACAAGAAATAAATTAATTATCTACGTTCCTACTAATACAAAGATCAATCTAAAAGATTTTAATTTTGACGAAACTAACTCAAAAGTAAAAGTAATTGATTTATTAAATCATAATAATAAATCACTCAATTGGTTTAAACCCAAAACTCTTGATATGAGTAATGTTCAAGCCGATTCAGTAATTATTCTATCAAAGGAGTAAGGAAATCATGACAGACAAAGAATTAGCAAAACAAATTGTAAATCTTGTCGGTGGTAAAGATAATGTAAACAGTTTAATTCACTGTGTTACTAGATTAAGATTTAAATTAAAAGATGAAAGTAAGGCACAAACTGATAAAATTAAAAATCTTGAAGGAGTAATGACTGTTGTAAAAAGTGGTGGTCAATATCAAGTTGTTATCGGAGATAAGGTCACAGAAGTTTACAATCAAGTTATGCCTATCTTGGGACTAAAGGTTGACGACGATACTAACGAATCTGCTTCTGATAAAAATACAGATAAAAAGAGCATTTGGAATTCATTAGTTGAATTATTATCATCACTTTTCATGCCAGTGCTTGGTCCCTTGGCTTCAGCTGGTATTTTAAAGGGTATTTTAGTCCTATGCACAATTACTGGATTGATGACCGAAAAATCTGGTACTTACATGATTCTATATGCAGCATCAGATGCCGTCTTCTATTTCCTTCCAATTATTCTAGGATTCTCTGCTGCTAAAGCATTTAAAACAGATCCATATCTTTCAGCAATTATAGGTGGTGCTTTAATTTATCCACAAATGGTAACTGCATATACTGCAGGTAAGTCACTTACATTCATGGGAATTCCAGTTATTTTGATGAACTACACTCAAACTCTAATTCCTATCGTTGCTGCCATTTACTTACTATCAATAGTTCAAAAATATCTTAAAAAAATTGTACCTAAGCAATTAAAGGGAATTTTTGTTCCACTTCTTTCCTTAGTTATTGTTGTTCCACTATCATTCTTGATTGTCGGTCCAATTACAAGTACCTTAAGTACATGGTTAGCTGATGCTGTCCTTTGGGTTTATGGAGTCGCACCAACAATTGCTGGTTTTATTCTTGCCGGTATTTGGCAACTAGCCGTTTTATTAGGTTTACATTGGGCCTTTATCCCTATTTTCCTAAACAATATTGCTACAAAAGGATTTGACCCCATTAATGCCATGCTTTACTGCACTGTTTTTGGGCAAGTCGGTGCTGCATTGGCTATGTCGATCAAAGCTAAAGATCCTAAATTTAAAGAATTATCAATTTCCGCTACCATTTCAGGATTTCTTGGAATCACTGAACCAATTATTTATGGTGTCACACTTCCACATAAGAAGTCATTCTTAATGGCTTCAATCGGTTCTGCATTCGGTGGTGCGATTGCTGGATTCTCAAGTGCAAAAATGTTTGGTGGTTTCGCTTCCGGTGGTATCTTTGGTATTCCAATGTTTATTGGTAATCATGGAATCAATGCTTCATTCATTGGATTCCTAATTTCATTAGTCGTTGCTTTCGCAATTTCTCTAGTATTAACGTTAGTTTTAGTCCCAGGTGTCAAACCAAGCAAAAAAGAAATCAAATCTGAAAATACAACAGTCACAGATTCAGAAATTGAATCTCCTCTAACAGGAACCATTATGTCACTTTCTTCAGTGAACGATGAAGTATTTTCTACAGGTATTATGGGTAAAGGTGTTGCCATTAGTCCCTCGCTTGGAGAGGTTTATGCTCCATTTGACGGACAAGTAGTTTCGGTTTTCCCAACTAAACATGCCATTGGTCTAAAATCAAAAGACGGTATTGAATTATTAATTCACTTAGGATTAGATACGGTAAATCTCAAAGGTAAACATTTTGATACACAGATTAAAGCCGGTGATGAAATTAAGGCTGGTCAATTACTTGAAAAGTTCGACTATCAAGCAATTCAAAAAGATGGTTACGATATCATTGTTCCAATTATCATTACTAATTCTAAAGAATTCAAAAATATTAATATTCTAAAACATAACCAATCATTGACTCATGGTGATGATTTACTCGAAGTTTCAAATAATGTAAAAACTGATATCACTAATGATACTGTTTTAACAAATGCTTAATAAAAAGAAGGCACACTTCAATAGAAGTATGTCTTCTTTTTTACAAAATATTCATTTTCTAACCAATAAACCCTAAAATCTTAATCACTAACATAGATACCAAGATACTGATAATAGCATGAAACATAAATAAAACCGAAAAAGCTACAAAATAAATTGCTCCTGTCATCACTGCCACACGTAAGTTAAATAGATAAAGAATAGAGCCTGACACTAATAACGTTACGACCCAAGGCAAGATTCCTTTGTTAACAGTCATGAAATCATTATGACTCAAATCATAGCCAGTACTGGAAATCATGATTGTCAAAATAATGTACACAATTATCATGCCCCAAGAAGCATTGGCAAAGCTAGATTTCAAATTATCCAGAACTGTATCAAACAACATACTGATCGACAATTTAGTGTTAACATCCAAACTTTGTGCCAAAGTACTTAGGCTGAATTGTGCTTTCAATAAGAATTTTTGCAACAAATATAAAGCAATCGAACACATATAATATGGTGCTAAGCCAATAAAGAAGTTTCCTAACATTTGATAGACATTACGGTCATTCCAGCGGTGTTCCACTGAACCTAGGGAACCTGATTGTCGATAGTTCATATTCAACAATTGAACCTTGGTAACCTGATGACCAAATAAATAGGCAAACAGCGCATGACCTAATTCATGGATCACTACGCCAATACCACCAACGACTAATTGACTATTATTACCCAAATTATCGACTAACATAATTTTCGAAAGATGTCCAAGCCATGAAGTAACCAACGATGTTAAGTATGGTACCACTGTAAAAATGGCTACAAAGATTAATACAAAATCAAAGTAATTATTCCACAAAACAATCTCTCCTTAGTCAGTTTTGTAAATTATATTACTATTCTACTTTTTTTGGCGTCTTTAAACGATAATTTGTATCATTCTTAAGCAATTGATAAATGGTTGCAGCCACTGGTACTCCTAAAAGCATCCCCACGATACCGCTCAAACCACCACCAATAGTGATAGAAGCCAATACCCAGATTCCTGGCAATCCAATTGAAGTCCCTACAACCTTTGGATAAATAACATTGCTTTCAAATTGTTGCAATACCAAAATGAAGACTACGAACAAGACCGCTTTTAACGGCGATTCGACAGCAATCAATAAGAAACCAACGATGCCACCCATCCAAGCTCCTAGAATCGGTATTAAGGCCGTGATGCTAACGAAAGCTCCGACCGGCAAAGCGTATGGGAACTGCAATATCAACATTCCAATTGCACAAAGACTTCCCAAAATGATGGCCTCAGTCACCTGTCCAGCGATAAAACTAGAGAACATATTATTGGTAATCCCAATCACGCGATTGAATTTTGCGATATGTTCCTTTTTCATATAAGCCCGCATTAACTTCTTAAATTGACGACCTAATTTCTCTTTCGTAGCCAAGATGTAAATAGCAAACGTCAAAGCTAAAATAAAATTAACGAAACCCTTAGTAATCCCTGTGACAATTTTAAACGTAGAACCAAAGATACCACCAACGCCACTAGTTAAATACTTCATAACCTTAGATTGAACCGAAGACCAGTCAATATTCATTGATTCCAATTGATCAGAAATAAATGAATTGTGATTTACCTTCTCCAAAATATTAGACAAATCATTGATAAATGATGGAATAAATTTAAAGAAATTCGCCAAAGCACTAAAGAATTGTGGTAAAACGAGCCAAAATACTCCCGCTAAAACCAAAGAAACAATTATCAAAGTACTTAGGATAACTAAACCTCGTCGACTCTTTTGAAGAAACTTGATTTTAGTATTGGGGAAAAAGTACTTTTCCAATTTAACACAGAGAATATTCAAAACATACGCCATCACTGCCCCAAGAATTAAGGGCAATAAAACTCCGAACAAATTCATAACATTATTGTAGATTTGCACTGGATATATCAAGATAAATAGCAATAGAACAACAATAATACTATATTTAATTATACTTTTTTTACTAAGATTCATATATTTTCCCCCAATTTACTGTTTAACCAATATATCACAAAAAAAGGACGAGACAAAACATGTTCAATTCAAACACGTTAATCTCGCCCTTTAAAATTATTAAAGCTGATTATCCTTAACCCACTTTTTTATAATCGCAATTTCTTTCTTATTACCATTATATTCAGAGAAAACTAAAGCTTTATTAATAAAGTCATGTACTTTCGGATTATCACCGTTAAGTTGGTTCTCATTCATTGCCAATTGTGCATAAATTCTGGCAATATAGTAAGTAACATGATTTTCTGAACAAATTTTTACACCATATTTCAACAAGGTATTTGCTGTTTCCAAATCCTGCTTTTCTGAATAATAAATAGCACAGTAAAAAATAATGTTGATATAACGCCAAATCTTATTAACATCATCAATTGACATCGTATAAATATTATTAAAGACTTTGCTAAAATAATACTCGCTCTTGGCATCATCTCCTTGCTTGGCGTAAACCAAACCCATACCTACAAAAGACAAGAAAGTAAAAATTGTTTCTCCTCTAGCATCTAATTCTGATAAGATTCGATTGAAATCAAAGACAGCGTCGAATAAATCACCGTTATCTAAAACATTCAAATAGCCCTTTAAATAATAATATTGCATCATTAAATTCTTATCATTATTCAAAGTCTTAACATCTATTCCATCAATGATAACTCTAGCATCATCATATTCTTGAATAATCAAATTGAACTCAGCTTGCCCCATTTGCTTAGAAACTTTCTTACTGCTACTATCGCTGACCCCAATAATACTATCTAAAGACAACCCCAAACGATTACACAACTGTATTAAAATTTTTAACGATGGAATCTTCCCATTATTCTCAAACTTACTCAAAGTAGCTTGTGTACAAACGCCATTACTTAATTCCTTTTGAGAAAGTCCTAATTCTTTTCTTCTATCAATAAACGTCTGAATATCCACGTCATCGCTCCTATATAACATATTTATATAATAATTAATATAATTATATACCTATAATCAGGTCCTGTCATTGGAGCTCAGCAGCCATATCGTATACTTGTATTGTAATTATTACTATTTAATATACAAAGTTCAAATATTATTCCAATTCAATATAAATTTGCTTTTTAGAGCAAAAAAAATTGGAATTTCTTCCAATTTTTTTTAATTATTTATTTTTTAAATCGTTAATAGAATTAATATTCTTCATATATGTTGGTACAGCTAATCCAACTTTAGCTCCATCAAGGTTGGCTCCTAAGTCAACAAACTGACCTTTATAATCGGAATAGAATTTAGCAGCAGTCTTAGGTAACCAAGCACTAACCGTAGCGTCGGCAGCTTTAGTAGCGACAGAAGCCCAAACTGGTTGCATTTCCATTGATTGAATAGTTACTTTATAACCCTGATCTCTTAAGACCTGAGCAATAACATTTGTTGAAGCAATTTCAGAATCCCAAGCGACATATGTTAATTTCAACGATTGTCCATGGACCTTCTTAACACCCTTAGTCCATTTAGCAACTACTTTTGGATCCTTTTTGATCCAATCTGTAGCAGCTTTCTTAGGTGAGACTCCAGCATTAACCTTCAACATGACATCAGACATCTGTGAAGGTGTCCAATGGAAATTGTCTAAGATCTCATAGGCTTCAGGTTTATCTTTCTTCAAGCCCTTACGAACAATCGTACTGATATGCTCAGCTTCACCATAGACATTCTTAGGATCTTTTAAGAACTTCAATTTATACTTTTTGAACATCCAATGTGGTTGCCATCCGGTAATCACAATTGGTTGTTTGTTTTTATAAGCTTTATCCAAAGTACTAGTCATGGCCGAAGTTGAACTTGGTTGTAACTGCCAATTCTTCTTATCCAAACCATACTTCTTGATAGCTGTTTGAGTTGTACTCATTTCACCAGCACCAGCATCAATACCAGTGATCGTGTAATTAATTTGAGGCCCCAACTTTTCCTTACTGTTGTATGGAGCTGTTTGTGAACTACATGCGGAAATAATTGGGATAATCAAGATTGCTAATAAGAAAAGTTTAATAAACTTTTGTTTTTTCAAAAAATCCCTCCTAGTTCTTTCTGCGTGTTCGAGTTAATGATTGAGTCAATCTATCTAGAATAATTGCCAAGATAACGATTGACAAACCAGCGGCAAAACCATTACCTGCATCGTTTCTACCAACGGCAAAGTAAACTTCTGTACCAAGTCCCATAGCACCGATCATAGAAGCAATAACAACCATTGATAATGAAAGCATCATACTCTGGTTAACACCAGCCATCAAACTGCTTTTGGCAATTGGCAATTCAACCTTAAATAATTTTTGCCACTCTGTTGAACCAAATGAATCTGCAGCTTCAACAAGTTCATTAGGAACTTGACGAATACCCATATTAGTCATTCTAACTGTTGGTGGCATAGCGAAAATAACTGAGGCAACGATACCAGGTACCATACCGATACCAAACAATGCAACGGCTGGAATCAAATAAACAAAGGCTGGCATTGTCTGCATGAAATCAAGAATTGGTTTCAATATAACTTCTGCTACATGACTCTTAGCCATCAAAATACCAAGTGGAATACCTATTACAATAGCGATTAAACTGGCCGTTAGAACCAGCGACAACGTTTGTGTCATATCACGCCAGTAGTTAAGGTTCCAAATCAAGAGAAGACCTAAGAATTCAAAGATCAATAGTCCCCAATTTTGTTTATCGCGATTAACAAAATATGTTAAAGCAAGTATTAGTACGATAAATAGCCAGATTGGAATGAGATCGAAGACCCATTGGAAAGCACTATTAATGGCACCAATAAAATTAGTGACACCGTTGAAAAATCCGGTGAATTGAACTAACCAGTCAACAAAACTGTCAACCCAGTTAGCCAATGGAATTTTGGAAATACTACCTAAAATAAGACTACTCAAAATCGCTCACCTCATTTCCTGCTAAGGCACCCAATACAGCACCTCGAACAATAATTCCCTTCAATTGCTTCTTGTCATTGACAACAGCAAATGGAATACCTGTTTGAGAAATATCATCCATTAAATCAGAAATTGGTGTATCTTCCGTTGTTGTTGGAACTTTATTTTGAATAATAGGTGTAATATCCCCTTTCTTCTCACGAACTAGTTTGATAACATCATTGGCATCAACGACCCCTAATAATTTACGATTGTCGTTAATGATATAGGCAGTCGAAACTTCATTAGCCTTCATCATCTTCAAGGTCAAACGTGGACCAGCTTTTTCAATATTGATTGTCATCGGACGAATCATAACATGTCCAGCAGTCAAGACTTTACTACGATCAACGTTTTCAATAAAGTCTTCAACATAGCCATTAGCGGGATGTGTCAAAATATCTTCTGGCGTACCAGTTTGAATAACCTTGGCATCCTTCATAATCATAATACGATCACCGATCTTCAATGCTTCATTCAAATCATGACTGATGAAAATAATCGTCTTATGAAGGCGTTCTTGAATATCAAGTAATTGATCTTGCATATCAGTTCTATTCAATGGATCAAGAGCTGAAAAGGCCTCATCTATCAAAAGAATCTCAGGATCGTTAGCTAAAGCACGAGCCAAACCAACACGTTGTTGCATACCACCTGATAATTGGTCAGGATACTCATCGTTATAGCCAGTAATACCGACAGTCTCTAAAGCATCCTTAGCTTTCTTTTCACGTGTCTCTTTATCAACGCCTTGGATTTCTAGACCATACTCAGCGTTTTCCAAAACTGTCCGGTTAGGTAATAGTCCAAAGTTTTGAAAAACCATACTCATTTTCTTTCGACGAACGTCACGAAGCTTCTTTTTATCCATCTTCATTACATTCTCGCCATCAATCAAAACTTCACCCTCTGTGGGCTCGATAAGACGATTGATCATTCTTACCAATGTTGATTTACCACTACCTGATAGACCCATGATAACGAAAATTTCGCCATTATAAATCTTAAAATCAGCTCGGTCGACACCGACTGTGGCACCTGTTTCCTTGAGAATTTCTGATTTACTTTTTCCTTGTCGACTTAATTCTTTAGCTTTGGGAATCCTCTTACCAAAGATTTTTGTTAAGTTCTTGACTTCTACTTTTGTACTCTTATTAGTACTCATTAAATCCCCCATTCTTGGAATCGAAATAAACATACCTTCCTATGTTCATTATTTAGAAATAAAAAAGCTGTTATTTAACAAAGAAATAATAACGACCCTTATAACCCTAACAAATATGCCTCGCTTGTGCAAATATTTGAATCTATTGTAAGCATTTTAAACGTCTAAAAAAGGCGCCATATCCCTTTTTTAGGATATGCGCCTAGAGCAATCATAGTATAGTCTTCAAGAGTTTTCACAAAGTAATTTTCATTAATTTTTACATCAATTTTATTTATTAAAAATGTACATTTCCAAATCTTTCAATCGTAAATTGGATTTCCAATTAATTTTATAAGTGCATTTCCTTTTTAGCATACTCTTCTGTACCATCAGTTGTAGCCTTATCATAATATGCACATTTGAAATTAATTACATCTAAAGTTTCTTGCATTTTCTGCATTTGATTTTGAACCGATGTCTTTAATTCTTGAAACATTTGTAAGCGTTCATCTAAAGTATCGTCACCTTCTTTAGTCCATTGAACGAATTGTTTAATATCTTTAATCGGCATACCAGCATTCTTCAAACATTCAACCAACTTCAAGGAACCAATATTTTCTTCAGTGAAGCGTCTCACACCAGCTTCATTCTTATTAAGATTGGGAATTAGGCCCTCTTTATCATAGTAACGAATTGTTGGTAAAGACAGGCCGAACTGTTCCGAGACTTCACCAATAGAATAAGTTGTTACCATTTCTTGCATTTATCATTCCTCCATAATTGTTAGAATTGACCTCAACCTAACGTTAAGTCGAGATATTGCTTTGATATTAACATTTAAATTCAAAAAATCCTAGAAATTGAAGTATTCTATTCTAAAAAATGATGGATCCAATAACTTGATTTCAAGTTATTGAATCCATCATTTTTAATATTTTAAGCCAAATTTTATTACTTTGTTACATTTTTATTTTTGGCCCAATCGTTAGTTAAGAAATAGCTATCCATCTTATACTGTGTTTCTTTGGGATTGGCTTTCTTAGTCTTGTAATAGCTCTTTAAATGGTGATCAAGCATTAACCAACCACGCCATCCCATATGAATAGTATCTTCGGCAATATAATTGGAATCTTTTACATTGGAAAGATCAACAATTTTATTAAAACCTTGAGTCTTCAATTGATACTTAATTTTTTTATCAAAATTAGTAATTGAGCTCTTTGGCATACCAGTATATTTAACCCAATGCGGATTAATTGGCTGAATAACAAACATCACTTCTACCTTATTTCTAGCAAACATGTAGAGCAAAGCCTGAAAATCATTATATTCTGGAGAACTAGTATATTTCACATGACGATGTGTATTCTTGTAGATATTGATTCTCTTTCTTAATTGACGCTTATAAAAAGTATCGCCAATCTGCATATCATTATCACGTGAACTCCGTTTGGCCATTTGGGTAGCTAATTTATTCAAATCCTTGTAGTCGTACTCATCGGGTAATTTGTTAGCTGCCTTGGCAATCATGGGTTCATGATCGTTCATTGACAAAGACCCAAATAGATTATCCTGACTCTGTAAACTAGACCGAACAAAGCTTTCAATGTAAAAGCGTTGAAAACTAGTAATCTGTTTACCTTCAGAGATCCGCTTCAAAGCATCGTCTTCAATCGGACCTTTACTAACGCCTAGATCAAGGATTCTGCCAGCAACATACTTGTTCATTGCCTTATCACCAGTATTAGACTTCAAAATAAAACCAGTTAATTGTAATGGCGACAAAAAGTATTTAAAGGCCTCAGCCTGCACACCAGATCTACTGAACCACTGTGGAGAAATAATTAAAACAGCTTTATTTCCCTTTAAGTTAGTCATTCCACCCACATTCATTGCTTGTGTCAATGATGCAGTTCCCGGATTACCTTGCAAAAACGGCTTATTATTCCAATGGTATTTTTGAGCCATTGAAGACGGATGGAAAGGATCCATTCTCGAGAGTTCTGATGAACCAATAATAGGAATATAATTTTCTTTTTCAGCAGCGTTCTTAACACTTTCACCCTTCAAAACTCGGATATCCAATGAGGTTGCTGCTTGTCTAATTTTTTGAGGCGTTACCGTCTTAAAGTTGATTGGGGCCCATAAAAGAATCAATAACGCAGCTATAGCAACTATGACAGGCCCAAAAATCATCCATAACTTTTTCTTCATAATCTATTCCAATTCTTGTACACGTTGAGCAATTTTATTGATTGTTGACCATTGTGAACGATCAAATTCAGATACTGGCACTTGAATTCCAAAATCATCTTGTAAAGTTACTAAAACTTCAACTGTTGCCATTGAATCCAAAACGCCATCTTTAAACAAATCTTGATCAAAATCTTTACCGGCATCGTCCAAACCTGTAACGTCTTTTAAAATACCTACAATTTTTTCTTTAATATCCTTAATATCATCCATAATAAACTCTCCTATCTATAGTTTAAGCAAACCATAATTTATTTAAAATTCCTGAAAAAATCATGAAACTGAAACATACAACATTAAAAGTTAAGAAGATAGCAAAAGCTTCAGTAAACTTATTGCTTGGAATCTGTTTACGATGTCTCTTCTTATATCTCAACCAGGCATCATTAGTAATCATTGCCCCGGCATGGAAAATACCATAAACAATGTAGTACCAAGTTTCGCCGTGCCAAAATCCCATAATTAAGAACAAAGTAATATAACCAAAATTGGCGATCTTAACACGGCTCTTCATCCATTTATGCTTGATAACGGTAAACATCAAACGCATATAAATGAAATCACGGAACCAGTATGACAAGGTAATGTGCCATCTATTCCAAAAGTCTTTAATGTTATGTGATTTAAATGGTGCTCTAAAGTTCATTGGCGTCTTGACACCTAAAAAGTTACTGATAGAAACCGCAAAGAGTGAATACCCAGCAAAATCAAAGAACAAATACATACTATATACGTACATATAGGCTAACAGGGACCAAGAAAGACCTAATGGAGTTTCGCCACGATATGACAAAACTGCGATTTGAATCTTTGGCAACAACAAAGTTCCAAAGAAATATCCAATAATGAACTTGTACAAGAGACCCTGCATCAATTTATTAACACCACTGTGCAAAAGTTCAACATATTCTTCACGACTAGGTACTTTTAAAACATCTTTTTGAAAACGTCTGAATCTATCAATTGGTCCAGATGAAATTGTTGGGAAGAATAGTAAGAATCGAATAAACTCATAAGGCTTAATATCCTTAATTGCTCCGTCACGAATTTCCATAATAATTTCAACAGCTTTAAAGGTTAAATAACTAATTCCCATAAAGCCAAATAAGGAAATTGTGGCATTGTTTAGAAGTGGGTCTATTTTTACAAAGACTAAAGGAATAATCGCTAAAACTACGAATGAAGTAAATATCCAAAAGTCATTATGCTTTTTCCGATACGATAGGTAAACGAAAACTAAAAGCATTTCGTAAAGGATATAAAAGATTAACGAAATTCCTTGTGACATATTGCCACCGAAAAAGGTGATAACTAAGATAATGACTGTTGCAATGAAATCATATATTCTAAGACGTTTGCCAAACCATAAACCAATCATGATTGGCAACAAAAGCAACATTAAATAGATAAAATAATGCGGACTGCTATAAGGTGTAATATTATTCATTGATCTGACCTATCAAAGTCTTCCTATCAATTTTGCCATTTTTACTAATTGGTAGTTGCTTTACAAATCTCAAAACATTGGGAATCATATATTCCATCGTCGTTTCTTTCAAAGAATCCTTAATATCGGAACTTAAGTCATTAGCATCATCATCTTCAAATTCATTTTCCAATACAATACAAGCAATCATTTTGCTGACTTGCTTCTTATTATTGTATAGAGGCACTGTACAAGATTGTTTAACTTGTTTTAGATTGCCTAGCATTGAATCCACTTCTTCTAATTCAATTCTGTAACCATGCATTTTAATTTGAAAATCAGTTCTTCCGTGATAGAACAGCAAGCCATCACTAGCTTCACTAACCATATCGCCGGTGTGATAGAAAACTTTACCATTAATCACTTCAAAAGCTTTCTTTGTTTGGACTGGATTATTCAAATATCCCTTTGATACATCTGGTCCGCTGACCAATAACTCACCTGTTATCATCCCTGTTTTTTTATCAACATTTCCAATAATTTCGTGATCCATATTAGGTTTCAAATAACCAATTGGAAGTCGATCGAACTCAGACAGAACCTTCTCATCAATTCTAATGGCCGTAATAGCGACGGTATTTTCAGTTGGACCGTAAGTATTATAAAGTTCTGCATCAGGAAATTTTTTCAATAATTTCTTAGCTGTAGCATGAGTCAATTCTTCACCACAGAAAATGAACTTCTTTAATTGAGGTAAATGTTCTGCATCGAAACCTCTAAATAACAAGCACATTTCAAAAAATGAAGGTGTTGAAACCCAAGTGTTGAAATCGGAATCAACGATTGCGCTCTGCAATTTACCAAAATTCTTTGTCGTATCTTTATCGACTACATTTAAAACCGCTCCATTCATCAATCCGGGATAAATATCAAAGACAGAAAGGTCAAATGAGAACGGTGCTTGTAAGAGCATATTCATTTCACTAGAATAATTGAATTCTTTTTGAGCCCAATGCGTGAAATCTAATATGTTGTTAGTGCTGATTTGAACACCTTTTGGTGTACCAGTAGTTCCTGAAGTAAAAATAATATAAAAATTATCATCTGGACCAACACTACGATTACTGTCATAAATATTATTTTCAGAATTTAAAATGTGTTCCAATTCACTCTTGGTTACTTGAGGAGTATCGACGTCAAAGTCATTTGTTTTGCTCCAATTTAAAATCAAGGCAGGCTTTGCGACAGAATTAATTTGAATGACTCTTTGAGGATCTGAACCATCATCAACTGGAATATAAGCATGTCCAGCTTTGATAGAGCCCAGAAACATTACTAACATCTCAAATTGTTGACCACCAAAAATTATTAGCGGACTCTTAGCAGGCAAATAATTATCTTGAATAAAACTTGCTATACGATCCGATTTTTGGATCAATTCTTGATAGGTATGTGTCTGAGTTCCATTTTTGTAGCAAATTTTGTCAGGATTCTGCAATGCGACAGTAGTTATTGCTTCAATGATTTTATTCATCGTAATGTTTCCTTCTTCCGTTAAAATTCGTTATAAATAAATTTGGCACTACCGACACCGTTATATCCATATATATATATAAGTACTAGGAAAATAGCGAAAAATATAACCGTTTTAATAATAAAAACTGTAACCGGCTTCTTTAGAAAAACTAGGAAATTATTTTTCATAATTTACACCTCACTGAAAAGAGTTTGCTTATGCGAAAACTATCTAACCATTCAATATAAATGGTGTCAAACCAATAAATGAAGCCAAATAATTGAATATTGTTATTTATATATCATTCGTATAAACATTATAATAATGAGTATCCTTATCAGGTTTGGCTTTTTCTATAAGAAAAATTATTCTTTTTTGACACAAGCCAACTGACACATGAATTCTGCACGATATTTGTTTAAACAAATTCATTATAATAAAAATTAATCAAACTTACCACGATAGACACTCCGTCTTTGGCAATATTCAAAAAAATTGAATATCAATTAATTAACGTTTTTTTAAATCCATTAATCGCTTTGCCAAAATTCATTATGAACGAGCGGAAATAAAAGTAAATAATTGATTCATACAATTACCAAAGTGTTAGTCCCATGTGACATTTTTGTAAGATAATACGCTTACATACAACCAAGATTGTTTTTTATTTATTTGTTCGAAATAATTAAAATCATAATTATCATATCTAATTATTTTGGATATTTTTACAAAAAAAAGAGATTCCCATTTGATGGAAATCTCCCTTTTTATTATATTTTTTATATTTTATAACTACCAACTGGCTTTTCTAACACCAGGTATCTTGCCATCATGTGCCAAACGACGAAAGTTCAATCGTGACATGCCAAATTTTCTCAAATAGGCATGTGGACGACCATCCAGTTCATCCCGAGAATGCAATCTTACTGGGGAAGCATCTCGTGGCAATAAGCTCAATTTCTTATAGTCATGTTCAGCCTTTAATTTTCTCCGTAACGGAGCATATTTTGCTACTGTTTCTTGTAATCTTTTTTCACGTTCAATTTTAGCTTTACGAGCCATATATCAACCTAACCTCTTTTATTAAATTATTAAGAAGTCATAACGGGTGATTTCTTACTACGGTTCTAACGTATCAGTCTGAAATAGTTATTTCAAATACTTTGTTTGAAATCTACATAAGCACCAATCAAGTTGGCATCATTATGGTAATCGCAACATTTTATCACGGGCATAAATGGGGCAATCTTCACTACATCCAATATCTTATGGATTTCTTTCTCAATATTAGGTATCAAAAAATCTGCTTGAGAAATACCGCCTCCTAAGACAATCATCTCAGGATCAAAACTGTATTGTAAATTGTAGATTGCTACTGCCAAATGATGGTACAAATCTTGAGTCAAAGTTTGAGCTAATTTATCGCCATTTTTAGCCAATACGAAAATTTCTTTTCCTGAATATTTAGTGTTTCTTTCTTCGTTATAACGCTTAGCTAATGAGACCGCCGTTCCTAGTTCACTCAATGTTTGGCTTCCTTCTGAAAGAGTATAACCAAATTCACCTCCAAAAAGATGCTTACCGTGATGTACGTGACCGTCTAAAATCACTGATCCACCTACGCCAGTTCCAATAACCATGAATATTAAGTTTTTCATTCCTTGAGCAACCCCGCTATCCATTTCAGCCAAGGCAGCACAATTGGCATCATTTTCCATACTTACTGGTAAAGCAAATTGCTTCTCTAACTCTGCTTGTATCTTAAAATTATGAATATACGGTAAAGCACTAGCACCTTCAATTACGCCGTTTTTCTTATTGACGGCTCCGGGAGTACTCATTCCAACCCCTGCTAAATCATGATTTTCTTTAAAAGAATTAATCACTTTAGTAAGTCCAGAATAATAACCATTCAAGTCATCTGGAGTCTCAAATGATCCCTTGTCAGTTAATTCTTGTTTCTTTGCATTCCATAAACCATATTTAATACTTGTACCGCCCACATCAATCAAAGCTACATCTTTCATTCTTGCTCTCCTCTCGTGCAACCGTTATCATTTAATACATTCAGAGTAACATATAAATCAAAAAGTTATTTAAATTCTCGTTTTAGAAATCAAAAATAATCGAAATCCAAAAATAATTTTGCTCATTATATAACATAATCATTTTTCATTTTTTATAAAAAACATTTATGAATTACGATATAAACCATTCAGAATTTTTTGCTAAACTCTAAGTATGAAATAGGTTTATAGGCCAAAAAGTTAGGGGGTTAGCTAATGAAATCAATCAAAAAAATCATTTACTTATTAGCGTTGGCTAGCCTTGGTCTGTCCTTAACACCCCTAACAACAGTCCAAGCAGCCGATACTAAGGCTTTGACTGTTCAAAATAGTCTCGATAGCACTTCTAGTGATAATTCAACAGATTCTAAATCAATTGTTACCGCTTTAGATGCAACTACAGACGCTGCCGATTCTAAGGCCTCAAATGTTAGTGTAACTGTTCTTTCCGGTATCTTGACACTTGATGCTGTTCCTGATTTCAATTTTGGAAATATGGCACCTGGTTCTACTGTTAAACTAAAGAGCAATGATGCGGACGTGTCAGATTTCAACACTGATAAGGATTCTGGCACTGTCAATGCTGGTATTGATGGTAACAAAAATGGTTATCTTCAAGTTACCGATTCACGTAATCTAACTGACTCAAGTAATATGCCCGGCTTCCAATTGACAGCATCAATCGGACAACTTCAAACTAGTGATAATACACAGACGCTTGACGATATCCTTCATCTTAATTCACTTAACCTAGTAAATTCTAATGATGAAAATGTTTCAAACTCTGGTTCAACACTCAAAACTAATGATGTAGATATCAGTAGTTTAGATGGCAAAGCTCAGACGGTCATGAATTTAAAGAAGGGTGAATACAACCCCGGTGTAATTAGGGCAACATACAACACGCCCGACAGTGCTAATCTTACAATTCCAAGTTCATCAAGTAGCTCAAAAGAAGCTAAAAATATGAACGCTGTTGTTACTTGGACATTAACTGCCAGTCCTAGTGTAACTTCAAACTAATAAGTTAATACAAAAATGAAAATAAGGTTCAGAGATTTTGGGACGCACCCTCAGATCTCTGAACCTTATTTTTTTATTCTATTTTATTAGTACTGCTTACTTTACTGTACCAGTGGGCCGACTTTTTTAATGTCTTAGTTTGAGTATGAATATCATCACGAATCAATCCATAACGATTACGATAAGCATTCTTCCAAGACCAACAATCAATAGCTGTCCAAACAAAATACCCATGGCAATTGGAGCCAGCTGCAATCCCTTTATGCAACTGTACAAGATGTTCACGAATGAAATTAATTCGATAGTCATCCTGAATAACCCCATTTTTCATAAATCGTTCTTCACGTGAAACACCCATTCCGTTTTCCGAGACGAACCACGGAATATTTCTATAATTATCACGAATATTGATGGCAATATCATAGAGTGTTTGCGGATAAATTTCCCATCCTTTATCAACATTCATGACTCTTCCAGGCATTTCATAATTGTCAAAATAAATATCTGGCATCCAATCTTGTAAACTCTTAGGCGATACGCTAGGTCTTTTAACTCTTTCTGGATGATAGAAATTAACACCTAAAACATCCACAGTATTCTCGGCAATCAATTTTAATTCTTCAGGCGTACTTTCCCAAAGTACACCGGCATTATCCAAAATTTTTACCAAATCAGCTGGGAAATGTCCCAAAACTGCTGGATCAAGAAACATATTGTCATCCCACATAGTTGCAAATTTAGCAGCCTTAACATCTTCTGGATCATTAGTTGCAGGATATGCTGGTGTTAAATTCAAAATTGTACCTATTCTCGCATTTGAATTAGATTTCTTTTTCCAATTTTTAAATTTTTCGATTGCCTTAGCAGAAGCTAAGTTTAGATTATAGGCCACTTGAACAGAAGCTGGTCCATCTACACGCAATGGATAATGAAATTGATATAAATACTCTCCATCCAAAATTACTTTAGGTTCATTAAAAGTAAACCAATTTTTAACTCGATTTCCAAACAATTCAAAACATTTTTCGGCATAATCTGCAAAGAGATCCGTTACATGTTTAGATTCCCAGCCTCCAAATTCTTGGTAAAGCTTAACCGGTAAATCAAAATGAAATAAATTAATATACGGTTCAACGCCGTTTTTCAGTAAACAATCAATCACATTGTTATAAAACTCTACTCCATCAGGATCAACTTCACCTGTATCCAAATTTTTAATTAAACGACTCCACTGAATAGAAGTCCTCAAAGCTTTTATTCCAGCCTGAGCCATTAAAGGAATATCTTTTTGATAATCGTTATAGAAATTTGAAGCTTCATCTGGTCCGACTCCGTCATAGAAATCATCTGGCTTTTTCTCAAACCAGTAATCAAAAACATTTTGATTAGGCTTATGAAAGTTACCTTCTGATTGAGGACCAGAAGTAGCCGCTCCCCAAGCAAAATCTTTTGGAAACTCTAACATAATTAACTCTCCTTTGGATAAGTTTGATAAAAGTCTACTGCAGCCCCACGAAGATTAGCTTCATCAGTATACTTACAAGCTACTACCTGTGGTTTAATTGAAGCAATTTTAACTACTTTACGAATTTTTTCAATTTCTTTATTTACAGAAGGAATTAGTTGCGGATTATTTGAAACTGCTCCCCCCAGAACAACTAATTCCGGATCAAAGCTGTACTGCAGATTATAAATCCCCTTAGCAAGTGAATAGTACATCGTTTGAACTTCCTTTTGAGCTCGAATGTCGCCTTGATCAGCTAAATCAAACACTTCTTTACCACTATAGTCAGTCTTGGGCTGAGAATTTTGATTATATCTTTGGGCTACGCCAACCGAAGTAGCTAAGTTACTCAACGTATTTTTATCATCTACTAAAGTAAAACCAAACTCGCCACCGAATAAATGTGCTCCATGCCAAATTTGATGATTAATGATTACTGATCCGCCAACTCCAGTACCAATAATTAAGAACAATAGACTAGAGACATCTTTATCCGCTCCTGAATCTAATTCGGCTAAGGCAGCGCAATTGGCATCATTTTCCATGCTAATCGGTAATCCAAAGTGCTTTTCTAGAGTTTGTTGAATCTTAAAATTATGAATATATGGAATTGCCGAAGCTCCTTCAATAACACCAGTTTTCTTATTAACTGCACCCGGAGAACTAATGCCTACACCAGTAATCTGATAATCTTTCTTCATTAGATTAACTTTATTAGTCAGACTAGTATAAAAATCTTCTAATGTTTCGGGAGTTTTAACCGAGGACAATTTTTTCAATTCATTATTTTGCATTACTGCAAATTTTATTGAGGTACCACCAATATCAATCAAACCTAAATTATTCATTATTTAATCTCCATTTCAAATGGTGCTACTGGAGCCAAGAATTCATTGAACAAAGTACAAGTTGGATAATTCTCATATGCATAACGGATTTTAGTTATATTTTCAGCATTATCAATTGCAATTATTTTGCCAACGGCATTAACTTCTTGTTTTACCCAAGTACCATTTCTTTGAACTAAGAACTCTGTCTTTCCTTTTTGGGACAAAATACCAGCTGCTTTGACAAATAGAATCAATTTGTCGCCGACTATTTGTTGTCGATAAACATAAGGGGTTGAATCGTAACCATTACCGGAAATAATTTCCCCAATTCTAGTTCCAGCAATTCTTTTGTGAGTTGGATGAATATTGTGTTTTTCACCAGTATCTGCTATTGAAATCAAATGAACATCATTGATATTCTGAGTTACTTCCAATTGATATTGTCGAATAATTGCCCATGAATCTTTCGGTTCATCAAAATATCCTGGAAGTTGAACTACATAAAATGGTAATGACTTATCACAAAACAATTTACGCCAGCTTATAATCAATCCTTTTAACATAGTTCCATAGACATCTGGATTAGGGGCATCATTTTCGCCTTGATACCAAACGACCTTATCAACCACGTAATTTTTCACTTGTTCAATCATCGTGTGAAATAAACCATTTGGACGTAAATATGAAGTTGGAGTCATTGGAGGCGGCCATGGCGTATGTCCTACTCTATCTTTAGCATCGCTTAGAGATACTTTAGGATTCTCAGATTGAAACTTTGCCAAATCAGTATTGTGCTTTTCTACTGCAGCATTATAATCAGAAAATTCTTGTTCATAATCAGCCTTACTTTTATTTGTCGTGGCTATTTTAAAGGGTTTGACGAAAGTATCTATCAATTTATTATCTGAATTCAAAACTGACTCAGGAACCCATGATGATATCGAAGTTCCTCCTTTATAGCAATCCACAATACCAATGACTTCGTCCGGATTTAATTCGTGTAATTTCTTAATCATCCAGAACCCAATATCTGACATTTCCCATAGTGTTTCTGCATTAGCAATTTGCCACTTAGAAGTTTCTAGATCTTTAGGCAATGTTATTTTGTCATCTTGATATTCTAGTTGAGGAACGTTATAAAAATAAACATTTTTCAAATTTAAATGAGCAATTTGCTCCTGATATTCTGAATCATCCCGAAATTTGAATTCAATATTCGACTGACCGGTTAGCAAAATCACCGTCCCTGTACGTACTTTTTTAAGCACAATGAATTCATCCAAGCTGCTAATTTTAATATTCGTAGTTACCTGAATTGGAATTGGTGCAATTTCTATTACCCAATCTCCTTTTTCATTTGCTTTAACAGAATAAGTTTTATCCAAAACTTCAAGAGTTACTTGAGTATTTCGGATAGCTTGACCACTAATTTTAAAAGGCTTATTGGCAGGAACTACCATACCATCCGTATAAATATTATCTAATCGTAAGCTACTCATTTACTTGTTCCTTTTTTAATTGCGTAATTTCGGCATGGAGATTGATGACCTTTTCAGCAACTGTCATCATAATATCAGCTGACATGAAATGATCCTGTGAATGAATCAACATAATTGTTTTCTCGACTTTTTCTCCATTCATTTCATCAGTCATCCATTGAGTTTGAATATTATGTGCTTCATGTAATGTTTTTTTAGCCGTTTTCAAAGTAGTTCTAGCCTCATCAATACTACCTTTTTCAGCTTGATTCATCGCATCTATACACATTGATTTAGCTGTTCCTGCAACTGAAATTAAATTCATAGCTCGTTTTAATTGCTTTTCATCCAACTTGTTTTTCCTCCTATGCTTGACTAGTTCTCAATTCTTTTTCTGATTCTTTATGTGCTTCGTCCATTTCTTTTTCTTTTACAATATCAGGGTTCAACTTATTATCCATCTTGACAAATGGGTAATAAATTGCAGTTGTTACTACAACAATAACCGCTTGAACAATTAAGCCCTTGATGGAACCTGTATAAAGAAGTCCTGAAAGTAATGTTGGTACAGTCCATGGAACATTATTAACAATTGGTCCAATAAATCCAACTTTGATAAAGAATAGTCCAATGTAGAATGCTAATGGTTGAGCAACCAACCAAGGGATAAAGTACAAAGGATTCAAAATAATTGGTAAACCGAAAGTAACAGGTTCTGAAATATTAAAGATTGCTGGCATCAAAGAAATCTTAGAAACTTTTTTAGCCGCAGCTCTCTTTGAAAATAGAATTAATGCTAAGACTGGTGATACTGAACATGAACCAGCAGCAACAGTTGAAAAGTTCATAAACAATGTTGAATAAATATGATGTGCTTGACCCAACATATTTTGGGTATCATTGATATTCCATGTTAAACCAAAGATTGGTCCCCAAATTGATGTTGGATGAATACCAAACCATTGCAACAAACTCCAAGTAGTTTGTGATACAAAGGCAAATAATCCGGTACCAGAAATTGCCAAAGCTGGTTTTTGAAGAGCAGTCAAAAGTAGTTCTGGCATTGTTTCACCGGTAAATGTTGTACTCAAACCGGTTAAGATAATGAAAACGCCCATTGTAATAACACCGGGAATCAGTGATTCAAAACTCCGTGCTACAGCTGGTGGTACTGAATCAGGCATTTTAATAGTGATGTTCTTTTCAAGGACTTTGTTATAGATCCATACAGCAAAACCACTAATTAGTAAGGCTGCAAAAACACCTTTAGTTCCGAAAAATGTTGTATCCATGTAATTTAAAACATCAATTGGCTTTTTAGCACCATCTGGTGTGTATTGGAATTTCCATGGCATACAAATGAAGAATGCACCTAAAGCGTATAGAACTGAAGTCATATGTTCCTTACTCTTTGGAAAATACTTTCTCGAAAAAGTATGAGAGAAAATTACAACAATCAATATGGCAAAAGTATTTAAAGAACCATTGGAGACGAGTCCGATTAAGTTTCCTGTTGTAGTCAACCCTTTAAACAATCCCGAAGCAGCCCAAGCTGACCAGGATCCACTGATCAATTTACCTAGACTTAAACCTTGCTTACCGAAGATCAAACCATTGGTTGGATCGACGAAAACATTTTGAATCATAATCGCAAAACCAGCAATCATTGATGTAGCAGCAACAATAATGAAGGAATCACGTAATGTTAACAACAGCTTATTAGCAGCAATTTTACCAGCTACTCTAGTAAAGTTTGCTTGGAATTTTTGCATTCCGCTTCCTTTGCTTTTTCCCATTTTAGCCAATTCCCTTCTCTTTTAATACGTCTACAAGAACTTGTCCGTCCATACTTCCAAATTGTTGCATAGTCAAAAGGATAACCTTGGTGTTTGGATGAGCTGCAACGGTTTGATCGTAAGCCCAACCAATCTGTGGAGCTAGCAAAATAACATCTACATCATCCCCGACCTCATCAACCATTCCGAAGTCATAAGCATCAACTTTTACGTCTTCTCCCTTTTCGTCATAGACTTTTTGCATCTTAGATCCAATTAAACTTGTTGAAAATCCTCCACTACAGAAGATTGCTATCTTTAATTGTTTCATAATGAAACCCCCTTCATTTGTTAACGCTTTCAGTATAAATGCGTATACTTTTGAAGTCAATACCAATTATAAATTTGTTATAACAAATTATTGATTGAAACGCTCAAACCAAGTAATATCAATCAATTTTATTCAAAAAAAAATACAAATCTGCTTTCGCAAATTTGTACCTTCATATTTTTTTTAAATTGATTCGTGTAAAGAAAATTGAGATGAACGAATATAAGTATAAGCATATTCAAATATTTGCCCATTATCCAGAAACGAACGTTGTTCCACTGTTAACAGCGGTTCTGGCTTTGCTAAATCCAATAATCTCGATGTTTCATCATTCGATATTTCTGAAGAGATAGTTCTAATAGCACTATCCACTCCCAAGTCTAATTCTTTTTCAATGAACTCATAAATTGATCCCATCAATGAATCCATCTGCATTCCTTGAATTATTTTCACTGGCATAAAAATGTTTTGTAAGGCAATTATCTTTTCACCATCCATAATCAAACGTTCAATTTCATAAGTTAAATCAAATTGATTGATATTCATCTGTTCCATTACTGTTTGACTAGGCTTACTGACACCGAAATTGATTAATTTAACCTGATATTTATCAAAATCAAAAATTTCCAAAGCACGTTTGCTTTGAATATTTTCTCCTGGTTGGTTATCCTTTACAAAAGTACCTGATCCTTGGATCCGATAAATTAAGTCTTCATTCACTAAAATATCTAAAGCTTTCCGAACCGTGATACGACTGACGTTTAAAGATTTGGCAATAGCTGTTTCTTGAGGCAACTGCTCATTTATCTGGTATTGTTTTTCCAAAATCTGTTGTCTTAACCGATTCGCCACAATCACATATTTGGGCGTCTCTTTCATGTACCTGCCTCCGATAAAATCACTTTTTTCAACATTTGTTATAACAAATATCTACTTGCATTATAGGTAATTATAACGCACGTTCAATATAAGTCTAATCATTCGTCTATACCACTAGAAAATTCAACTTTTAATATAACTATAATTGTTTAAACATGATATTATATTATATAAAGGAAAATAAAAAAGAAGGAATTATCATGATTGAAACTACCACATGGAAACATAATTTTACCAACTACGATAATCTAGAAAATATTAATAAAACTGGTCATCAACATTTAGAGATTTTCCAACCGCTAGCAGGTCACAAAATTCGTCTACAATTAAATAACTTGTATGATGAATCTCCCTTAAAAATTGACCACCTAGAAATTTATAATAATTCAACAGACAAAAAAGCGGTCACCTTCAATCAACAGACATCATTTGAAATTGAACCTCGGCTATTAGAATGGTCGGACTGGATTGATCTAGAAATGAACGGTAATTCTTTTTTATCAATCGACATAGCTTCTCCTAATGAAACGATTCATACTTTGGGACTGACCATTTCCAATACCCTAATCAAAACTGAGGATACCACACCTCAAGCGGCTAAATATTTTTTTGGTGTTTCAGCAATTCAAGTTCAAACTGAACAAGAATACAAGCGGATTGCTTTTTTTGGTGATTCACTGACTAATCAAGGTAATTACAGTGGTCCTTTAGCATATGATTTGGAAACTAAATTTGGATGTATGACCGCTAACTACGGACTTTCCGGAAATCGAATCCTTCATCCTGGTCACAGCACTTCTCAATGGTCGACAAGTTTTGGTGAAGCCGGTTTCACTCGTTTTGATCACATGATTGCTGACTTCCAGCCAAATATCGTAATTTTCATGGAAGGCGTCAACGATTTATTACATCCTGGTACTGGATCACCTATCAGTGAGTTACCTAACGCTTACGCTCTAATTAAAGCCGTTTTCTCTCTCAAAAAGAAATGTAAAAAACACGATATTACTTTCGTACCCATGACGATTACCCCACCCAAAGGTAATATCAATGGCGGTGTCGATGGCTGGTCCGAACAAAAAGAGACTATTCGCCTAACGGTTAATCACGAATTACTTAAAATGCCTCATATCATTGATGTAGCAAATTTAGTTGGTACAAATGGTCGCTTGAAGCCAGAGTTTGATTGTGGCGACCATGTTCATTTCTCCGCTACAGGAGGTAAATTGGTTGCTAAGTTTGTAGAGGAACAACTAATTAGAAAGCGCATGATCTGAAATATATTTCATGATAATTATGTAAATGGTTTTTAATATAATGTAAAATAAATAGTGCATATTGATTTTATTTATTGGAGACATACAAATGGTTGAAACTACTAAGAAAGATATTTATACAGTCTTAAAACAGCGAGTCATTGATGGCTATTATAATATAAAGATGCGTTTACCGACTGAGGACGCACTGATCGAAGAGTTTAATATTAGTCGCTACGCCATTAGAAAGGCAATCAAGAAATTGGCCAATGATGGCTTAGTTTATAGTGTTAAAGGTAAAGGGGTTGTCGTTTTAGAGCAGACGCCCAAAACCAAAGAGATCAATCTAAGCCTAGAAGAAATTGATGGTCTTCATTCACTTAATTCTGATCAAGCAATTGATCGAAAAACAATTATTGCCGATTTTCAACAAGTGATTGTCGACGAAAAATTACATCATAAAACTTCCTTTGCAGTGGGAGTCCCCATCTATGCTATCCAACGTGTCAGACGTATTAACAACAAAAATGCTGTCCTCGATATTAATTACTTCAATGCTCAAATTGTTCCTGGAATAACTCCTGAAATTGCTAAGGATTCAATCTATGATTATATAAAAAAAGACTTGCAAATGAAAATTGCCGTTGTCAAACGTCAATTAAGAATTGAGCATGCTGATCAAATTGATCATGCTCATTTGAATCTTGGAATCAATAACTGTGTTGGCAATATGATCAGTTTTGCTTTCAATGATGACGGTAAACAATTCGAATATACCGAATCACATTTTATTCCTGACAATTTCATCTTCAATCAAATTATTAAATTCTAAAGAAATTATACAGATACTTTCTAGTATATTAAAAAGCCTAGTATGAAAACCGTTAATGGTTTTCATACTAGGCTTTTATGGTGTTTTTAATATGATTCAAATCCTACTAATGAAAAATTATTAGGAATATACTTTGTTTCAGTTGATTCGAATAAATTACCCAAATCAGTATAAACGTATTTTTTCAATACTCCAACACAATTAGCTTTTTTCAAATCTAATAAACGAGTAACTTCTTTGGAAGCTGTTTCAACTGTCGCCACTGAACGAGCAGCTGCAATCTTGAACAGATTCTCCTCACGAATGTATTCGTAAATTGAATGTTCAGCATTTTCTTCTTGTAAATTAGGCATACTATCTTTACGAAAATAACTTGTGTCCAAAGCCATAGCTTTACCATTGACCATCCGTAGTCTTTCCACATGATAGGCAATGTCGCCATAGCTAAATGAGGTATGTTTTGATAATTCTTTATCAATTTCTACCTCTTCAAAGACTAATACTTTAGTTGCTAGTTCTTTGATCGACTTATTCTGCGGAAAACTCATTAAATCTTGAAATCCATAGTGGTTCGCAGCTGAAAAAACCATTCGATTATCGGAAACTGGCTCAAGAACAACTACTCCACGTCCCTTAACCGTATAAACTAATCCTTCGGACTGTAATTTTTTCAAAGCGCGACGAATCGTATTCCTAGTCACGCTGAATCGTTGCGATAATTCTTCTTCACCAGGTAAAATTGTTTTAGGTGGATAAACCTCACTGTCAATCTTACCTTTCAGTATATGGTATATATCTGAATATAAATTTTTTGGCATAATTTCTCCTCAATTCAAATTGCACTCGTGCAATAAACCTCATTTATCTAAAACTTTTTCCCAAACATAACTGATTCATATGGACGTAAAGTTACTGTATCTTCATTTGACTGTAGGTTTTCATAATTCCCCAAAATTAAATTAAAACCTTCAGCTAGCTTACGTTTTTGCTCTTGAGCAGTAAAATTAGCCATTACAATTATCTTAGAATTATTGTTAGATCTTTCATAACTATAAACACTATTATCGTTAGCATCTAATAATTTATATTCGCCGTCAACTAGAACCGCTTTATGCTTACGCAAAAATATCAATGCTTTATAGAAATTAAAAACATTGTCTTTCATATTTAAAACTTTTTCAACTGAATAATCATCATGGTGCAGTGGCTTTAACCAAGGCTGTCCAGTCGTGAAACCGTAGTATTTACTAGAGTTCCATTGCATTGGCAACCGTGCATTCTCGCGTGATTTCTGTTGCAGAATCATAATGGCTAATTCTTTATCAATACCATTGTCAATCAATTCATTATACGCATTGATCGACTCGTGGTCATTGTATTGACTAATATCAGTGAAATAAGCGTTCTTCATCGCAATCTCGTCACCTTGATAAATGTAAGGTGTTCCTTGCAAACCAAATTCGACCATTGCTAACAGCTTAGCTGACTGATCCCGATACTTTTCATCATTGGTAAATCGAGAAATTGCTCGTGGTTGATCATGATTATTCCAGAAAAGAGCGTTCCAGCCACCTTGACGATTCATTTGAACTTGCCATTTACTTAAAATGCTTGTTAGATCTGTCAGTTTATAATGACCCAAGGTCCATTTATTACCATTGGTATAGTCAACTTTTACGTGATGGAAGGTAAAAGCCATTGATAATTCTTGACGTTTTGGATTAGTGTACTTTACAGCTTCAGAAACAGGAGTTGATGACAATTCCCCAACTGTCACGAACTTATTAGGTCCAAATACTTTTTCATACATTTCATGAATATATTCATGTACGTGAGGACCATTGGTATAGAAGTTACGTCCGTCATCTAGAGGTGTAGCGAAAGTATCATTAGGCATGTCTTTAGCTTTAGAAATATTGTTGATAACATCTAATCTAAAACCGTCAATCCCCTTATTGGCCCAAAACTTCAACATTTTGAAGATTTCATTACGTAATTTAGGATTACGCCAATTTAAATCGGGCATAGTTACGTCATACAAATGTAAATAATATTGGTCTAATTCAGGTACATATTTCCAGGCACTACCGCTAAATTTGGAAACCCAATTATTAGGTTCATGTCCATCAACTGGATCTTTCCAAATATAATAATCATGATAAGGATTATCCTTAGATTTCAAGGCTTCCTTAAACCAGTGATTTTCATTAGAAGTATGATTTAAGACCATATCCATGATTATTTTGATATCTCGTTTATGTGCTTCATTTAATAAGCGTTCAAAGTCGTCTATCGTTCCAAAGACGGGATCAATTTGATAATAATCAGCAATGTCATAACCATTATCATTTCCCGGGGAAACGTACATTGGCGTTAACCAAATCAAGCCAATGCCTAAATTTTGTAAATAATCTAAACGTGAAATAATACCATTGATGTCACCGATACCATCTCCATTAGAATCTTGAAAACTGCGTGGATAGATTTGATACACAGTTTCTTTTTGCCATTCTTTCATTTTTGCAGTACTCCTCAGTCTTGTATAAACCTCACTTAACCAAGCAATTTTATAATATGTTTAGACAACTGTCAATTGGTTTGGACCCATACAGATTTTTAAAATCAGCTAATTCTTACCGATATTACTGCGTTATTGATAATAGCCCATTTGTAAAAATAAAATGTCATTTATAATACTTTTATTTATATAATTTTAATTTTTCGAAATATAGCAAAAATACCCTCCACTCATTTTCAAGTTTAGGGGTATTTTATAATCTACTTTATTTTTGAAATTGACTATTATACATTTCTTCGTAGAAACCATTTTCATGCATCAATTCATCATGAGTTCCTCGTTCAATTATCTCACCATCTTTAACTACCAGAATTAAATCGGCATTTTTGATTGTAGATAATCTATGCGCAATTACAAAGGAGGTTCTATTCTTCATCAAAATATCCATAGCCTTTTGAATCTGTTCTTCGGTTCTTGTATCGACCGAACTAGTTGCTTCATCCAATATCAACATCGGTTTATTTCTAATCAAAGCTCGTGCAATAGTCAATAGCTGCTTTTGTCCAACCGATAGGCTAACTGAATCATCTAAGACCGTATCATAGCCCTTAGGAAGAGTTTCAATAAAATGATCTAAGTCCACAGCTTTGGTGGCTTCTTTGATTTGTTCGTCCGTTACACCGGTTTGATTATAGATTAAATTGTTTTTAACCGTATCTTCAAACAACCAAGCATCTTGGAGCACCATGTCAAATTGATTTCTCACATCGGATCGTTTCATATCCTCAATATTGACACCGTCAATTTTGATTTTACCAGCATTCAAATCGTAGAATCTCATTAACAAATTAACTGTTGTCGTTTTACCTGAACCAGTTGGACCAACAATAGCTATTTTTTGACCAGCCTTAGCTTTCATTGTAAAGTTCTTAATGATTTTTTGACCAGGAAGATATCCAAATTCAACGTTATCAAATTCAACATTTCCTTTGGTCCCAACCAAGCTTTGCTTATTGTCATCTGACGCAACTTCTTTTTCCCCAAGGAAAGTAAAAACTCGTTTCATAGCGGCTTGCGCTGATTGTAAACTAGTAAATGCCTGTGTAATCTGTGTCAATGGTTGCGTAAAGAGTCGTACGTAAATCATGAAAGCAACAATTACACCAATTGTTATTTGACCATTTAGCACTAAAACTGCTCCGATAACACTCACCATTACGTAACCAAAATTACCAATAAAGGTCATCAATGGTTGCATGATTCCGGATAAGAACTGCGATTTCCATACATTAGATTGCAAATCATCATTCATTTCTTCAAATTCTGTTCTAGCCTCATTAGTATAATTGTATGTCTTTACTACATCGTGACCTGCATAAACCTCTTCTAAATATCCCGACACATCAGCTAACTTATTCTGTTGATTGTAAAAGTAACGTTGTGATTTCGAAATTAAGAAGATTGTTAAAACAAATCCTAATAAAACAGATAGAACAGCTGTAAATCCTAAAGTAACATTAGTTGTAAACATCATTATAATGCTACCTATCAATAAGGTTACCGCTGAAACAAGCAGGCCCAAACTTTGGTTCAAGGATTGACCAACTGTATCCAAATCATTAGTAACTCGACTTAAAGTATCCCCTTCATTATGAGTATCAAAATACTGCAATGGAAGATGATTAATTTTTTCAGTAATCTTAGTTCTTAACTTTTGAGTAAACTTCTGGGTAATGGTAGCCATAATGAAACCTTGTCCATATGACATAACTGCTGCTGCCACATAGATAATTGCTAGGATTATAACAATTCGCATTACATCTTGAAGATTAATCGTAGTAAAGAGTCCCTTACTGATTAAATCAGTAATTTTACTTAATTGGCTTGGACCTACAATTGTAAAAATACTTCCCGCCATCGCAAAAATAATTGCTAGAATTAACGGTTTAATGTATTCCAAACCATATTTCTTAATACCCTCAATTACTTTCATTAGGCAAGTTCCTCCTTTGACAATTGTGAATAAGCGATTTCTTGGTAAACCTCATTGTTCTTTAATAATTCGCTATGTGTTCCTTGACCAGCGACTTTCCCATTATCTAAAACAATAATTTGATCAGCATCCATAATTGTACTGATCCTTTGTGCCACAATGACTTTTGTAGTCTGGGCAGCCTTTGTTTTCAAAGCACCACGCAACTTACGATCCGTCTCATAATCCAAAGCTGAGAAAGAATCATCGAAAAGAAGTATTTCCGGCTTTCGAGCAATCGCTCTGGCAATTGCCAATCTTTGTTTTTGACCACCCGAGAAGTTATCACCATGTTGAGCAACTTCACTATCCAATTTATGTTGCTTTTGGTCAACAAAATCCCTTGATTGAGCGATTTCCAACGCTTGATAAATATCCTGATCGTTTTGAGAAGCTTGTTTATCTGTTTCACCAAAGGAAATGTTCGAACGAATTGAGCCACTGAATAAGACGGCTTTCTGAGGAATATATCCTAAACGATCGTTCAATTCAGCAGTCGAATAATCTTTAACATCAACGCCATCTATCAAGACTTGACCTTTAGTAACATCATAAAGGTGAGGGATCAAATTCATAACGCTGGATTTACCACTACCTGTTGATCCAATAATGGCAATCGTCTGTCCTTGTTTAGCTTGAAAACTCAAATTATGAACTGCGTCCGCCTCAGCTTGGGGATATCTGAAACTAACATTTTTAAATTCAATTGTTCCCGCTCCTTTAGTTGCTTGATGCTTACTTGGACTACTAATCGAAGGCTCAACATCTAAAACTTGATTGATTCTTCCAACTGAAACTGTCACACGTGGTAACAAAATAAAAATAATTGATAGGAGTAAGAATCCTAAAATTACTTGCATAGCGTAGGAAGAGAAAACAATCATATTGCTAAATAATGTCAATCTTGTTGCACGAGCTGTTGCCTGATTGATAATAATTGCTCCAATTCCATATACTGATAAAGTCAAGGTACTTGAGATAAAGCTCATTCCGGGATTCATCAAGGCTAATACACGATTAGCAAACAAATTAGTCTCAGTTAAATCCTTATTAGCTTTGTTGAATTTATCATTTTGGTAATCCTCAGCATTATAAGCGTGAACCACTCTGATACCTGATAAATTCTCTCTAGTTACTAAATTCAAGCGATCGGTTAAACTTTGAACTTTTTTGAACTTAGGTTGAACCATTAACAAAATAAAACTCAGCATAATAATTAAGACTACCACCGCTATACCTGTTGCAGTCGTCCATTGCCAACCCTTGTTAGCAATCTTTGTAATAGCCCAAATAGCTGTAATTGGTGCTTTAATAATAACTTGCAAGCCCATCGCAATAAATTGTTGTAACTGTGTCAAGTCATTGGTTGAACGAGTTAATAAGCTGGAGACAGAGAACTTTTTAATATCCTGTGTTGAATAGTCCATAACTTTATTAAAAATTTCACTTCTTAATCGTGCCGTAAAACCAGCTGCTACGTGAGCCGCAAAATAACCAACTAAGATTAAGGCTATGGCACTAAGAATAGACAGAAGAACCATCATCATCCCAGGTTCTAAAATCTGATTAACAGTTGTTCCTTGTTGTTCTAATTTTTCAGTAATAGTCGACATATAACTAGGAATTTCTAATTCTAATCCAACTTGTACGACAATAAAAATTAAACTAGCAAGAATCATTAAATATTCTTTTTTATTCAATTTTTTAAATAATTTAAGCATTGATTCCTCCTGTTGTTCGCATGCGAACTATTATATTAAAAACTATTTAGCGTTTTTCTTGATCTGTTTGAGCACCCTAAAGAAGGTAGCCAAATCTTCATCAGAAATTCCACGTTGTAATTCTTTTTCCGTTTGTTCAGCTTGAATAGTGATTTCGTTCATAACATCCTTAGCATAAGTGGTTAAATACAGACACTTTACACGAGCATCATCGGGTGATGGCATCGTATAAACCAAGCCATTCTTAACCATGCGTTGAACCAGACCACTAGCCGTTGATTTACTAATAGACAAGCCCTTTTCTAAATCCTTTTGAATAACTTGATGATCTTCATTCATATGAATAAATCCTGCTGTCATCCCTTGCAAACGAGAGATTCTATCCCTAGATCCATTGTCGAATGGATTATTTCCATCCATTTTTTCATTGTTGCTGTGAATATAACGGAAAATATGTACCGACAAATCTCTAACATTATAAGCAATCGTTTCTTTGAAATTAAGCATTTGCTCCTCCATTCGTTCGCATGCGAACAATATTAATACAGACTATTTTAAAAGTCAATAGATTTCTCCAGTACGAAATAATTTACAATCAGAATCAAAAAGTTTATTATTCTATTTCTAATTTTAATTTATGGAGATATAAATATGCGTCAAATTACAACCGCTAGATTAATTATTCGTCCAATTATTCAAAAAGATTACGATGAACTAAAATCCATTATTTTAGATCCTCAAGTCGTAAAATACATGAGATATCGTGACGTCAAAACTGATTCAAACTTCCAAAAACTTTTTCAAGACCATTTTTTAAATGAATTAGGCTACACTTTTGGAATCGAAGAAAAGAGTCAACACAAATTAATTGGCTTCTATGAATTCCATCCTGAAGATGGTGTCGGCATTCTTACTTATGCACTTAATCAAGCCGCTTGGGGTCATGGTTACGTTGCAGAAGCTGGTCGTGCCATGATGGATTACGGTTTTAGTGAATTAAACCTTGATAGAATTGAAGCTCACTATGCGCACTTGAATCCTAGATCTGGTCGTGTCATGGAAAAAATGGGAATGCATAGCCTAGGCATCATTGAAACTATTACTTTACCAGAAGACAACGACGAAATTAACGTTATGGCCTACTCCTTATCCAAAGATGATTGGAATTCTAATGATCAAGAGCAAGCTGTTTAATTCAATATTCTCTGAAAAAAATAATGGACCAAGGTAATCAAAGTACGATTGCTTTGGTCCATTATTTTAATACTCGAAAACTGACTATATTCGTCTTGCTCTTTTTATTTCTTAAATAAGTTTTTTATGTATATCTTGCATGCCTCTTTCAATATCTTCCAATTCATCGGCGTAACCTTTCAATTGATTGCCATACTTATCAACTAAATTACTGTCGCTATTAGTTTTATAACGTAATTTATGTTCCAAACTAGCCCACATGTCCATTCCAACTGTCCGAATTTGAATTTCAACAGGCACATTGACTGGACCTTTAGATTGGAAGACGGGAACTTGAACTACTATATGCAAACTTCGATAACCACTTTCCTTAGGATGTTTCAAATAGTCCTTCCTTCTTAGAAGGGTAACATCTGTTTGACTCGTCAACAGCTCTTCGATTTTGTAAATATCGTCAATGTAGTTAGTAATCACTCTGATACCAGCAATGTCATGAATATTTTTTTCAATACTTTCCACAGTAAAGTCGGATCCTTTACGCTCAGCCTTTTTGGCCAAGCTTTGGATTTTCTTCATTCTTGATTCCATATGGTGAATAGGATTATAAGCATAATTTACTTGAAATTCTGAATCTAAATTTTCTAGTTTGGTACTGATTTCTTTTTGACCGGCTTGGTAAAGTTGATACATTCTAAGTATCTTAGATAACTCTTGAATATCGGGACGATTATTAATATTACCTAATTGATTCCGCAAGTCATTTAAATTAATAGCATTGGATCTTTCTAATATCATATTTCCATCCTTTTTGTTATAAAAAAAGCAACCTTAACGGTTGCCCTTATTTTATATCTAATTTTCCTAAATATACAATTCTGTTTCAGATGGCTTGGTACTGCCGATTGTTTTTCCATCATGAACTGATAACAAAACATCTGAATGCTTATTAAGGGCATCATAGAAATTATGTGCATTTAAAAGAACAAAACTAGCAGGTTTTCCTACAGCAATTCCATAATCTTCAATATGCATTACTTTAGCACCATTAGTGGTTACAAACTTATACGAATTCATGATTTGTTCGTGTCCCATCATTTGGGTTGCATGCAAGCCGACGTACAAAGCATCTAACATATTGCCATTCCCCATCGGATACCAAGGATCTTTCAAGTCATCTTCGCCAAAGGCAACATTGATTCCCTCGGCATTTAATTCGCTAACTCTTGTCAATCCACGGCGCTTAGGATAATTATCGAAACGACCTCCCAAATACATGTTGACTAATGGATTGGAAACAAAATTCATATTCGACATTTTTAAAAGACGCATCAATTTATACATGTAAGCATCGTTATAACTACCCATAGCGGTTGTATGGGATGCCGTAACTTTTTCTCCCAGACCACTCTCATAGGCTAACGTTGCCAGTGTCTCTAGACTTCTAGAACTAGGATCATCAATCTCGTCTGTATGAGCGTCAAAGAGCAAATTATTCTTCTTGGCCAAATCAAAAGCAACGTGAAGTGATTCGACGGCGTACTCACGATTAAATTCATAATGAGGAATCGCACCAACTACATCGACACCTAATTCAACAGCTTTCTCCATCAACTCTTTACCATTAGGGTATGAAAGGATTCCTTCTTGTGGGAAAGCAACAAGTTGTAAGTTCATCCAATCTTTAACACTTTCACGCACATCAATTAAAGCTTTTAAGGCTTTCAAACTAGGATCAGTGACGTCGACATGGGAACGGACGAATTGCACACCATGACTAGCTTGCATTTTCAAAGCTAAAATAGCTCTTTTTTTAACATCTTGATAGGTTAAAGTTTCCTTACGTTTGGACCAAATATTGATACCGTCAAATAAAATTCCCTTTTCATTCCATTCCGGTTGTCCCGCTGTCAAGGCTGAATCTAAATGAACATGGGGATCAACAAATGGTGGCAACATCAGCTTTTCATGTCCTACAATGACTTCTTCATTATCCTTAGGAGTCAAATGGTCAGCAATTTCAGTAAACTTACCATCTTCAATTCTGACATCTTGTGGTGTTTGATTTTCAATTTTAACTTGTTGTAATAGCATGTGATTGTGCACTCCTCTATTTTGATAATCCAACTTTTAAATCTATTCTAACGCTAAATCGTCAATTTTTAGTAGGATGAAGATTTTTCTCAAAAAGAGTTTAAGACTATTTTCTAGTAACGCGACGGTGCCAGATAAAAATTCCTATCAAAAGAATCACACTGATCACACAGGACAAGCCAAAGGTAAAATGCATCCCATCAATAAATAATTGTGGGTCCCTCGGTAAGTATGACTTCACTCGACCGCCTTTAATAATTGACATCGAACCAAACAACAAAGTAGTCGACATCGCTGAACCAACTACCATACCCACTGTTCTTGCCAAACTGTAGACACTTCCGGCTGATCCGTAATCTTTTTTCTCAACATTATCCATTACTAAAACATTATTAGGCGAATGGAACAAACCATTACCAAGACCTGCCATAGCAGCACCTAAAGCAAAAATTATCACGGCATTATGTAATCCACTGATCACGTAAAAAATTTGTCCAAAACTGATAATAGCTAAACCAGCTAATGTAATTTTAAATGGATCATGTTTATCGGCTAAGCTTCCTGAAATTGGAGCCACGAATAATTGAACCACTGGAAAAATCAATAAGAAGAAACCACTGAATAGTGGACTGAATCCTCTTGCATTTTGAAGATAGAACGGTGCAATTACATCAAAGAAGAAGTCGACAATGAAAACCATGAAACAAGCTAACAACTGAACTGTAAACCATTTATTCTTAAACAATGTCACTGGTAAAATCGGTTCAGCCTGCTTAGTCTCATAACGATACAATAACGCCATCAAAATCAAGCCAACAATCGTCAAACTGAGAATACGCCAATCATTCCAGCCCAGTTGTTGACTCAAAAGAATACCGACAAACATACTAGTGAAGCCCACTATCAAAAATAGCGATCCCCACAAATCAAAACTAGCACTAGGATATTTCTTATCCAAATTGCTTGGTAAATATTTCAATAAAATAAAAATTGCGACTGCACCAATCGGTACATTTAACCAAAAAATGATATGCCAAGGGAAAAAATTCAAAAGGATACCACCAATGCTTGGACCAATGATTCCTCCCAAAGAAACAAACGATCCCATAAAACCAAGAGCCTGTCCACGACGATTATCTGGAAAAATTTCAACAATGATTCCATTAGATGTCGCCATAGTCATTGCAGCTCCCAAAGCTTGTAAACTTCTCGAGATAATCAAAGTCAACCAACTGACTGACAAAGCACACAAAGCTGAGCTAACGACGAATATTATTGTTCCCCATTTGAAGAATTTGATTTTTCCATATTTGTCGCCCAGTTTTCCAAAAATCATCAAGGTAGTACTCATCACGATCAAGTACATCGTCACTACCCAATTGATCAAACTCATATTAGCATTCAATGCCTTACTCAAAACTGGCAGTGCCACTGTGACAATGCTACTATCAAGAGTAGACATGAAAATAACGATGCCCACGCCAATTAGGATCATCGTTAAATTTTTATTCTTAATTGATTCCATAATTATCCTCTATACTATATATTAATATATATAGTTTAATACATATAATGAAATTGTAAAGGAGTCGCCCATGGCACGTACTAATACCCTTCAATATATGATTCTAGGGCTTTTAACTCGTCAACAAATGACTGGCTACGATATCAAACAAATCTTCGATAAGGAAAAGGCTGAATTTTGGACCGCCCCATTTAGCCAAATCTATCCTGAACTTAATCGCCTTTTAGAAAGCAATCTAATTGCATTGGTCAAATCCAATGATCCCAACACACGCAAAAAGACTTACCAACTGACATCAACTGGTAAGCAAGTATTTTTAGACTGGTTAAAGAAGCCTCTAGATCCATCTGTGACACAATTAAATAACGATGACTTTGTTTTACGATTGCATTTTTTAGGGAAAGACCAGCAAGGAATTTTAACTAAACTATTAAAACTACGGAGTCAAACTCTCAAAGTGGAAATTGCTCAATTAGAATTAGAATTAACTGAAGTTACTTCTCATCCCGAACAGTATGGTCGAGAACTGATTATCAAAAAAGAATTAGCTAACAAGAAATCTGACGAACTACTCTGGCATAATCAAATCAGTAATTTTTCTTAATTTATTGAATCCGACCATTTTCAAATTGTTTACGTTTGTCTTGGAGATTATCCGCAAATAAAATCTGAACAATAATTTTAGTTAATTTATCAGGTGCTTCTTTCATACCGCCTTTTACCCATCTTTTTAAGATTCCTTGAAATCCCAACATAATATAAGTATCTTGATAGGCGTCTAAGGTTGTTTTTTTAAACGGATGTGGCCTATAACTTAACATTTTATCCAGCAATTCCGTCTTTCCTTCTACAAATACTAAATTGCTTAATTGTGGATTTTCATAAAAAGCCGTAAGAACAATCGTCAATCCATCAATCAGAGAACTGCCTTCTGGGACTTCCAACTTATCTAGGAAGTCTTTTTCTATCTGATCCACACACATATAAACATCGTTATAATAACGATAAAAAGTGGTTCGATTGACGTCTGCTTCCTTACAAATTTCTGTAACGGTAATAACGTCGATCGTTTTTGTTTGAAGAAGTGATAAAACTGTCTCTTTGATAATTTTTTTGGTATATTTAGCTCGTCTATTATTTCTAATACCGACCATCATTACCTCCTAAACTCAACACTTTGATATTTTTTGTCTAATTTAAAACACTTTGTCTCACATTGACGGTTGAAATCTTCCAACAAAGTTTTTATTATATGAGACATGGTGTTGCAATAATGACAGTTTAACAAAATATTTATTGAAAAACATTACAAATTTAAAAGATTAGAGAGAGTTTGATAAATGCTGGAATTAAAACACATAAAAAAATACTACTACGTTGGTGATTCGGTCACTAAAGCTTTAGATGATGTCTCCGTTTCCTTTCGTAAGCAAGAATTTGTTGCCATTCTAGGACCTAGTGGTTCTGGTAAAACTACGATGCTTAATGGTATCGGCGGACTAGATATATATGACTCCGGAGATCTTATCATTAACGGTAAATCGACTAAGAACTTTTCCGAATCCGATTGGGATGCTTATCGGAATAATTCCGTCGGTTTTATCTTCCAAAGTTACAATATTATCGGTCATTTGAGTATTCTTGATAATGTTGAACTAGGAATGACGCTTAGTGGTGTCGACAATGAAGAGAAGAAAAAGAAGGCTCGTGAAGCTCTAGAGCGTGTTGGATTAGGTCCTCATATCAATAAGAAGCCTAACCAATTATCTGGTGGTCAATTACAACGTGTGGCAATTGCTCGTGCGATTGCTAATGATCCTGAAATTCTTCTTTGTGATGAACCAACTGGTGCATTGGATACTGAGACCAGTGAGGAAATCATGAAGCTGATCAAAGAGTTATCAGCTGAACGTTTAGTTATTATGGTTACTCATAATCCAACTTTAGCTAAAGAATACGCCGATCGTATCATCAATTTTGCTGATGGTAAGATTTTGGACGATTCCAATCCATTCGTTGAAGATACTACTAAAGATAACTTCGAATTAAAGAAAACTAAAATGACTTTTTGGACTGCTTTGAAATTGTCATTTACCAATCTGAAGACTAAGAAAGCTCGAACGGCTCTAACTGCTTTTGCTTCCAGTATCGGTATCATCAGTATCGCCATTGTCTTGGCGCTTTCCTCAGGATTTCAAAAGCAAATCAATAAGACACAAGGAAATACTTTAGCACAGTTCCCTGTGACTATTTCACAGACTGCTTCTAAGCAAAGTGCGCCTGATACTGATAAAGTTAAAAATTCCAAATCTAAAAAAGTTACCGCTAAATTGAGTCAACAAGAGAAATCGACTCATACTAACAAGTTAAATAAAAAATATGTTAACTATATCAAGAATCTCGATCCAGAATTAAGTAAGAACGTTACTTATAATTACTCTACTGGGATGAACCTCTTGAGTAAGGTTGACGGTAAGGTTAAAACTGCTCAATTTTCAAATACTAACAGTTCTAACTCCTTAAGTGGCGTATCTGCTGCCATGGCTTCATCGACAGGTGTCGGCAGTTCTGTCTACCCTTCATCTGACAATAATGGTAAGAACTTTTTGAAGAAGCACTACAAAGTTATTTCCGGTTCATTGCCACAAAATGAAAATGAAGTCGTTTTAATTGTTGATCGTGATAACTCCACTAATATCAACGCTTTAAAGAATATTGGCATGAATGTTAAAGATAATCAAAAACTAGATTTCAACAAAATTGTTGGTCAAGAATTCAAAGTTGTTTCTAACAATGATTACTACAAACAAGTAACTGATAGTCTCTATACACCAAACTCTGATATTTCTAGTCTTTACAATAGCAATAACAATAAGACTTTAAAAATCGCTGGTATCTTGAAAGTTAAATCAGAATCATCTGAAAATATCCTCTCATCAGGTATTGCTTACAGTGATAAATTAACCAAAGACATTGTTAATACGAATAAGAACTCTGACATCGTTAAAGCTCAAAAGAATAGCGACGTCAATGTCTTAACTGGTTCAAATGTTGATGATACAACTAAAGAATCACTTGTTAGTTACTTAGGTGGTTCATCCACTCCATCTAGTATTCTAATTTATCCAAGTACCTTCAAGACAAAGGATAAGGTTCTTGACTACTTAGATAAATTCAACCAAGGCAAGAAAGAATCCAACAAAGTCATTTATACTGATCTCGCTGGTCAAGTTTCAAGTCTAACTGGTGGCTTAATGGACGCTATCACATACGTCCTAGTTGCCTTTGCTGGTATTTCATTAGTAACAAGTATGATCATGATTGGTATCATCACTTATACCTCAGTTCTTGAGAGAACCAAAGAAATTGGTATCTTGAAAGCCTTAGGTGCAAGAAAGAAAGATGTTACTCGCGTCTTCGATGCTGAAACAACAATCTTGGGTGTTTCATCAGGTGTCTTAGGAATCGTGATCGCTTGGTTGGCTACTTTCCCAATCAATGCTATTTTGAAGAATCTAACCGATTTATCAAACGTTTCTCAATTGAACCCTGTCCATGCAATCGTTCTAATCGTCATCAGTACCGTCTTGACCGTTATTGGTGGGCATATCCCCGCACGTATGGCGGCTAAAAAAGATGCTGCAACGGCGTTACGTTCCGAATAGAATTTAGTTTTAAATCATTAAGAAAGCCGATATGGCAATCACCTTTGGATGATTGCTATACCGGCTTTTTAGTTTCTTTTACTTGTACTAGCAAAAAATACATCTAGACCAGTTGATAAATATCAATTAATCCAGATGTATTATTATTCTAAATTTTAACCACTGCTACACCGATCAATCCGGGACCAGTGTGAACACCTAAGGCTGGTCCAACTTGTTCAGTAAACTCTTGTTTACCTTGGATACCATTATCGTGCAAAATATCTAACATGTGTTGACCACCAGCTTCATCAGCTCCATGACCAATTCCAATCAAATAGTCTTTGTCATCGCCAATGAATTTTTTAGCATAATCAAGCATCATTTTCTGACCCTTTTTCATACCACGCGCTTTAGCAGCAATTGTATAAGCCCCCTCAGGCGTACAAGTAACAATTGGTGCTAACTTCAACATTCCACCAACAGCTGAAGCAACCGCACTAATACGTCCTCCGGCACGTAAATAAGTTAGTGTAGGGATGCAGAAATAAACAATCGCATTTTGACACATTTTCTCCACTGCAGCAGCTACTTCGTCTAAATTTTTGCCATCATCAACTAAATTCTTAGCTCCAATGGCTACTAACCCAGAAGCAATAGCTACTTGCTTAGTATCAAAATATTTTGAAACAAACCGGTCGTCGTCTTCTAGAAAAACTTTTAAGAAATTAAATGTTCCACTCAAACCTGATGAAACTGAAATTGAAATAATCTGGGTATAACCATCGGCAGCAATTTTATCCAAAGTTTTTTGAATCGATTCACCTGATGGCAATGATGTTTTAGGAATCTCAACAGGAAGGTTTTGATAAACTTCTTCGGCAGAAATATTCACTCGGTCAAGGTAAGTCTTATCATGATAAGTAATTTGCATTGGTAATTCATAAATACCGGCTTTTTTGAGATATTCTTTTGGCAAATCGCAACAGGAATCTACCAATACGGCAATCTTTTCCATTTTAATTAGCTCTTTTCATCTTGATTATTATTTTCTATCATTAATATTTTTTTAGTAATTAATTTCGTGGCAAACGCCATCGTGACCATCTCGACTAATAAGTAGGCTGATGATTGGTCCTTTTCCGACATGACTTGTCCCTCTTCACGATGATTCAACATCTTTAAAGCGAGTTCTTGCTTATCACAGAAAAAATCAAAAGCTTTGGCAATACCACCATTCAATTTTGTCTGCATATCTAAGCCTTCTTGAATCTCACTGATTGAAACCACTTGCTTCAAAAAGGTTATTGCAATCAAATATGCAAGATGTTCACGATTGTAACGCTTCTTAACAGGATGTGGCATCAAGCCATTCTTAACATAGTTATTGACCATTGATGTCGTTACAACTGGTCCATCTTCTAACCAAATCGGCCCAATATATTTATCAACTAGTGTCAAAAGTTGGTCACGATAGAGATTTAGCTCAGGTAGATCCTCAAATCTAGGTAAGTGATAGTCCTCCAATGTATCTAACCAGTTCTGTAACTCATCCATGAAAATGCACCCCTTTTTGTAATTACCAGTATAATTTATCATAGTTATCGTAACTATTCAATCTAGTTTTTAAAACTAGATATAAATTTAATAAAAAAGCCTTGCACACTACTCAAGACTTTCCTTAACATTATGTTCTCGCCAACCAAAGGCTACTGTCACTGTAATACCAACCAGAGTTAATAAAATTATATAACCTAAATTACGACTGAAATTCGTATCTCCCAGATACAAATCTCCTAACAAAGTCGTCAAGACCGCTATCCAAATCCCAATCAATTGAACTTTGGTAAAGGCTGTTCCCGTCTGACTTCTTTTTTCTCTCTTCGTAATATATGGTAATACGAAACCGAGACCAATTAAAACAAAGATAGCTACAAAATTAATAATCAATTCATACCACCACATTGATGATCCAAAACTGACATCTTGTGGACCAATCGCTGCAATAGTCGCTACCCCAGTAATAATCAGACACCACCAACCAACGATAAGCGAAAGAGTTTTATCCTTGATATAAACATAGCCTGAACTAAAGATATCATCATTTTTTCTAACTTTGATAAATGACCAAAAAATCCAGCAAGTTACTCCTGGCGAAATAATTCCATTGAGATTTAACAGCCAGTTAAAAATATCCTTCATATTTGGCAATAGAATTCCTAAAAACATGATAAAAGCACTTAAACCGACTGTTAATAAATAACCATTAATCGGCAAGCCGGCTGTGTTAGTTTTGCGTAAAAAGCTTGGCATATATTTATTACCCGTATCGGAAATTAACATTCTTGTCATAGCATTCAAAAGTACCGCCAATAAAGCTGCCAAATAAAAAATTTCCGTCACAGCAAAAAGATACATTAAAGTGTTACCCAAATGAAATCTTTGACCCAAAGCTTGAAAGGCGTAGTAAGATCCATTGATCTTCAAATCATTTGGTAAATGATAGGCGTTAAAAAAGACCCCTAAAGAAAATGAACCAAAAATAGTCAAAAAGCCAGTCATCAATGACAACATAATCATGGCTTTAGGAAAATCCCTATTGGGATTACGCATCTTAGTCACAAAAGGTGCAATCCTTTCGGCACCATTAATCGCAAAGATTAAGAATCCCAAAGTCGTTAAATAGTGCAGATTAAAACTAGGTACGATCGTATGAACCGTCAGAGGTTTAGTTGCGATGTGACCGCCCATTCCTAAAGCTGTGACCGTCATCAAGACAAATAAGACCGTCATACCAAACATGGCAATCCCACCGATCGTACTCAACACTTCTAGTGAATGTTCAAAACGAGATTGAATGATGATAAAGAAGACGAATATCAATAACGTAAACAGAGCAAACTTACTATTCGACATCTGATTTTGTAATTCTGCATTGCCGTGATAAACCCAGCCAATCGCGACTGCAATCGTATTGGCGGTATCCACAACATAAGGAATTGAAGCGGCCCAATAAGTCCAGGCAGCAAAATAGCCTAAGAATTCCCCGCTGGTCTCTCTGACCCAAGACGTTAATCCACCACCATCGTCATCAAAAGTTGAACCCAATTGTCCAACCATCAGCGAATACGGAATAACGTACAGTAAAATCATGATAATCCAAGATGTGATGACTCCCATCCCTTGATTTTGGAAGTTATAAGTCAGATCATCGAATCCAACAACTGTCACAAAATCCATTAAAGCTAGCACAGGCCAACTTATATACTTTTTCTTTGTTCCCAAATCTGTCATGGCGTTTTCCTCAGTGAAAATAAATCATACTTTCCTAATTTATTACACCTAGTGGTTACTTAAAATATACAATATTTTCTCGGTAATAAACTAAAAAATGATTCAAAAATGTAAAAATATTTAAGCGCTTACTTTCCCGACATGACCGCAACTATAATGGTTGCCTTTTAAGTGTACAATTTGGAAAATTAGCGACTCGAAATATTCTACCATAAAAGAAGCTAGTGGGATATAAAAAGTTTCACTCAGACATTTCAATTTACTCAAAAAAATATCCATTCAGAATCGCACAGATAAATGTGTGAATTCTAAATGGCAGTTTTCCAACCTAAAACTTTTAATAGACGACTATTTATTAATTCTATTGCTTCATATTTATTATCTTCCGGCCCCATCATATTTTCTGACCCCCAACTTCCATACTAAGATATCAAGTACTACGAAAATTACTGCAATTAAAAATTGAATTATTACAATAAATTCTTTTTCAGGTCTTATTAAAATTAATGCTACTGGAGAAGCTACCATTCCCAAAGGTATTAGAAAATTGAATAATAAACTACCTGTACCTTTATAAATGCTTGAAGGGTATCGACTAATTTGAATCATACTCAGAAATAAATCTGTTCTACCAAAGTTGGTTGGAAACCAGAATGTAGAAATGGTCCATAAAAACCACAGAGAATAATAAATTGTTCCGCCTAAAATACTTGCCAAACTTGCAAGAAATATTTGCGTTGCAGTAAATCCAAATCCCCTGCTAGCATAAAAAATAATTGCCAATCCTAAAAAGCCATTTAAAAACTGTGTAAAGTCTATAGATCCAAAAAAATAAAACAATTGGGGATTAATGGGTTTTAACAAAATTGTATCTAGCGTCCCCTCTCGTATATCATTTTCTAAACGAGGCATTGATTTCACCAAAAAAGCCATCATAATACTATCAATTAGTGTATATATTCCTATCAATAACAGGCATTCCTTAAAACTCCAGCCCGCAATACTATTTACATTTAAATAAATAACCTTAAAAAAAATAATTGGAACTCCTATCCAAATCATTGACGACAGTATTCCAAAAATGATATCCAACCTGAACGTTAAACTTTCCAAAACGGCAACTTTAGTTAATGATTTAACAAAAATAAAATTTTTTCTCATGAGAAATTTAACCCGCAACATCAGAATACTTCTGAAGTCCCTTCCTACTGACAAAAGACAAAGTAACACCAAATCCAACTATCCAAGTTAATTCCAATAAAGTATTCATCAGCCATGTTTTACCAGTCATTCCTTTAATAAGAACATTAATTGGGAATGAACTAAAATACTGAAAAGGTAACCATTGTAAAATACTTTGCCAAAAATCAGGTAATATTGATATAGGAAAATAATATCCAGCCAATAAACTTACTAATACCTCCTTGACTAGTAGAACAAAAAAGAGATTTTCAAACCAAAAAGCTAGGCTTCCTACTATATAGGAAAATAAGAACCAAAGCACCGTTGCTAAAAATAAACTAATTAAGAACTGAAAAACAAGGATTATTGAGATCTTACTTTTAGAAATAATTATTATATAAATCCCGCCCATTAAAATTAGAGGAGATAATATAAATAAATTGGCCATTCTATCACCAACCATTCTAAAAAAATAATATTTTTGAATAGAAATAGGTTTATGTAAAATATTCGATAATTCACCAGAATGAATATCACTATTTAATTCCCAATCAATCGCGTACCAAACAAAAAAATTAATAAAGTTGACCCCCACATAGTAGAGAATTAATTGATTTCGTGAGAACCCGCCCAAAGTCTCATCTCCATTTAATATGCTTGACCATAAATAAAACATTATAGAAATTGGAACAAGCGATTGTAACAATAAAATAAAAACACTACTTTTGTTTGAAAGAATCGACTTCATTGAAAGTTTTATAACCGAAAAATATATCATCATTTTTAATATCCTTTTGAAAATAATTCAAAAATTACATCATCTAATTTCAAATTATGTATTTTAAAATTAGATCCCTCTTGTTCCTTGTTAAGATAGGATAAAGTTTTATCTACCTCATTTTTAGGTACTTTTATAGTAATAGTTGCTTGATCCTGATCTACAACTTTTTGATTAATTTTAGAAATTTCAAAAAATTCACTTTTAGTAAAACTAATATATTTATCCCTGCCAAATTTATTCAATAATTTATCGGTCTCTCCATCCCAAATAATACTTCCCTTATTAACAATTATTAGTCGATTACATATAGTAGAAATATCTTCCATATCGTGCGAAGTGAGAAAAATCGTGATTCCCTCTTCCCTATTTAACTGGACTATAAACTTACGAATATCTCTTTTGGCTATAACATCTAATCCAATAGTTGGCTCATCAAGGAATAATATTTTAGGTTGAATAACAACTCCGGCCAAAAATTCTACTTTCATTCTTTCACCCAAAGATAATTTTCGCGTCTGCACATCTAACTTATTTTCAATTTTCAATAATTTTGCAATTCTTGCGACTGTTGATTCAAAAACTTTACCATCTATTTCGTAAATTGATTTCAACAATTGTAAATAATCTCTTGGGGTCAAATCTGGGAAAAGCTGAGATCTATTTCCCATTACTACAGCTATTGATTTTTTAAATTCTTTTTTTCTTTCAATCGGATCAAAGCCATTAACTACACTATATCCTGAAGAGGGAAATAAAGTCCCCGTAAGCATTTTAATTGTAGTCGTTTTTCCAGCTCCATTTTGACCTATAAAACCGACACTTTCCCCAGCCGAGATAGAAAATTCTAATGATTTTACAGCTCTTATTACCCGCTTATCGGGCTTAAACAAAGATTTAATTGCCCCTAAAGTTCCATTACTCCGATTCGTAACTTGGTAATTTTTTGATAAATTATGCACCTCAATTATATTATTCGTCATAATACCTCAATCTCTTCGCTTTTTTTCAAAATATTAATTTTTTAAGGTCATTTATTCTCTCTACCATTTCCGATAAATCACTAGTAGTAAATAATTGAACTTCATCATCTGCAATAGTAATATTAAATTCATTTTCACATAAAAATATCACAGCCATAGTTGCTATTTTTTAATTTTTATCTAATTATATTCTAATGTAATAATAATTCAACATTTTTTGTTTTATATTTTAATATAAAGCTATCAGCACGAAGGAAATTAATCACATGAGAAATCATTTATTTTACATTAACGATCAATGGAATGGAATTATATAGTCTTTATTTTTAATAATTGTTTACCTATATCATTAGTTTAATTAAAAGATATTTAATTAAATCATTCTGAATAGATTGGAAAGTTAGCAACTCAAAATATTCTCCATAAAAGCTAAGGACTGGATATATAATTTTTTATTACAATGTTTATTGCTTAAGGTAGATTATATACACCACTATTTCTAGAATTAAATAAGCTATAAAAATAATCCATAGTATCCTATCAAAAAAGAATATCGAAAGCAGCATTACAATAGTACAAATTATGTTAACAAGAATACCTATCTATTCTTCAATTTTTATAAATTCAGGGAACTCGTGGCAAAAAAAATCGTGTCGATAAAATGAATCTACCAACACGATTAAATCTAAGCTCGATTTTTTATTTATTACCACTTGAATAGTTAAGTACTTTAACTATGCTTCTTTTAGATTATATTCTTTCCAACCAAAAGCAATTACTAGAGCAATTCCAACTACACTGATAATTATGATAGAAACAATATTATGTTCATAATTCGAACCACCTAGTGCTAGGTCTCCAATAATAGTAGCGGCTAAGGCAACTAATATTCCAGTCCACTGCAAGCGTGTGAAGGCTGAACCAGTAGTACTTCTAACTTCACGACGTGTTACATATGGTAAGAGAACACCTAGACCAATCAAGACAATGATGGCGACAAAATTGATGATCAATTCATACCACCAAGTTGGAGAAGCAAACTGAACGTCTTGAGGTCCAATCCCAAAGATGGTTGCTACGGCAGTGATGATCAGACACCACCAACCGACTGCTAGAGCTAATTTATCATTTTTAATATAGACATAATCAGATGGGAACTTTTGACTATCTTGTCTAATTTTAATAAAGGCAAAGAAAATCCAGCAAGTAACACCTGGTGAAATAATCCCGTTCAAGTTTAAGAGCCAGTTGAATATATCATTCATACTTGGTAAGAAAATACCTAGTAACATGATAAAGGCACTCAAACCACAAGTTAATAGATAACCATTAACTGGTAAACCGTTAGAATTAGTTTTACGTAAAACTTTAGGCATATATTTAGCACCAGTATCTGAAATTAACATTCTAGTCATCGCATCAAGCAACACAGCTAACAAGGCTGCTAGGTAAAATACTTCAGTCCAGGCAAAGATATACATTAAGGTATTACCCATATGATATTGCTTACCTAAGGCTTGGAAGGCATAGTAAGAACCATTCATCTTCAAGTCATTTGGTAAGTTGAATCCATCAAAGAAAACACCCAATGAAAATGATCCAAAGATGGTTAAGAAGGCCGTCATAACGGCTAACATAATCATAGCTTTAGGGAATTCACGTTTGGGATGGCGCATTTTTGTAACGAAAGGTGCAATCAATTCAGCACCATTAACTGCATAAATCAACAAACCGATCGTCGTTAGATAATGTAAATCAAACTTCGGAACGATTGTATGCCAATTCATCGGTTGTGTAGCAATATGACCACCAGCAGCTAGTCCAGCAAAGGTCATTAAGACAAATAGTACCGTCATACCAAACATAGCGATACCACCGATAGTACTCAAAACTTCAAGCGAACGTTTGAAACGTGATTGAACAAAGATAAAGACAATAAAAGTTACTAAGGTCCAAAAAGCAAACCAGCCATTTGACATCTGCGTTTGCATTTTAGCATTACCATTGTAGGCCCAACCTAGACCAACAACGATTGAATTAGCTGTATCGACCACGTAAGGGATCGAAGCGGCCCAATAAGTCCACGCAGTAAAGTAACCTAAGAATTCGCCACTAGTACCACGAACCCATGAAGTAAGTCCCCCACCTTCATGATTAAAAACTGATCCTAATTGACCCACCATTAATGAATATGGAATAACATATAAAAATAGCATGATAACCCAAGAGGTAATAACACCCATACCTTGGTTTTGAAAATTATAAGTTAAATCATCAAAACCAATTACGGTAACAAAATCCATTAAGGCAAGAATAGGCCAGCTTATATAATTCTTTTTTGGTTCCAAATCTTCCATAATAAGCTCCTATAATTTATACATATATTTAACACAAGTTTATATTTTACTCTTTTGAATTGATATACATAGAGTCTGAAATCGTTTTCTTAAAGAAATTCTTCAATTATTTATCGACTTCGATTGTTGAAATTAGCAATTTGTCAGCCAAATTAGACAATTTAGTAATATCAAAATTCTTGTTACGCATTGCAGTATGCAAAACGCCGACCATGCCCCAACAACAATAATTTAAAATATACTCAGCTTCAATCTGATTGGAAAAAGGAATCACTCGCTTGCCGTTCGTAACGGTCAATTGAATTAATTTTTGCATCAATTCTGAGTCCGGATTACGACACAAAACGCCAATCATTTTTTGATTATCCTCGATATAGGACATAGCAACTTTAAAGAATTGGGGACCAATGGCACTTTCATCATTTGGAGGTTCAAACTCCTCTAGTATTTCAGAAAAATGATGCATTACATAGTCTTCCGTTTTATGAAGCAAATCATAAATATCTTCATAGTGCAGATAAAATGTTCGACGATTAATATCAGCTTTGTCGGTAATCTTTTGAATCGTTATCTCTTTAATTGGCATAACTGACATTAAATCAATAAAATTTTCACGGATAGACTTCTGTGTACGTCTAGTACGGCGATCATTTTCATTCATTTTGAACCCTCCTTTAACCACAATTTAGTACTTTGTGTGTATTAAGACACGGATCTCTTAAGTCTGTTTATTGTTCACATAGCACTTTCTTAATATTATAAGTCCATAAGTCAAGGAGGAACACACAATGTATTTAACTTTAAAAGAAATTAGACACGATAAATGGAAATTCACTGCTTTGGGCTTGATCATCTTCTTAATCGTTTTTCTAGTTCTCTTCATTACTGGATTAGCCAACGGCTTGGCTAATGACAGTGGTTCAGCCATTAAAGAGACACCTGCTAAAACCTTCATTCTCCAAAAAGGGTCGCAAGCTCGACTCAACCGATCCAATTTATCTACAAAAGATTGGCAAAAATTTCAAGACAAGTATCATAATGCCGCTACAAAATTGAGTATCGCTCAAATGACGATTCAAAGAAAAAATAACGCTAGTAAGAAAACTGATATTGCTTACTTCATCACCAATCAAAACAGTTTTCTTACCCCTAAAGCTGTTAAAAAGACAACTGGAAACGAAGTCTATGTCAGCAAGAAATTAGAGACAGATGGCTACAAGGTCGGTGACAGTTTCAAAGATTCAAACAGTAATAAAACTTTCAAAATAGCGGGCTTCACTAACAACGAATCCTATTCGCATTCACCTGTCATCTATTTAAACAATCGCCAAGCTACAGATATTTTACCTGACTCCAATAGTTTCAATACTATTGCCTTAAAAAAAGGTCTATCTAAGAAATCTGGCTATCAGGTTATCACTAACCAAACTCTTATTGACAACATCCCTGGTTATTCGGCTGAACAAAGTTCGCTTTACTTGATGATTGGTTTTCTATACTTAATTTCATTATTCGTTCTAGCGGTTTTCTTCTACATCATTAACTTACAAAAAATCAGCGATTTCGGAACGCTCAAGGCTTTGGGTACAAAAACCAGTTATCTAGTCGGACATGTTCTAACTGAAATGGGACTATTATCGCTAGGTGGAATCCTTGCCTCATTTTTAGTAACTTACTTAATCAAACTCAAGATGCCTGCCTCAATGCCTTTCAGTCTCAATTTAACTACGTTATTAGGAACTGGAGTACTATTTCTCGTCATTGCCCTTATCAGTGCACTTTTGTCACTTATTAAGGTGGTCAAAGTAGACCCTATCAATGCTATTGGAGGTAACAATTAATGTCAGTCTTAGAATTAAAAAATATTATTAAAAATTATCCTGATGGACAAAATATCAACGAAGTCTTAAAAGATATTTCTTTTCAAGTCAAAAAAGGCGAGTTTGCGGCTATCATTGGACCTAGTGGTGCTGGTAAAAGTACCTTATTGACCATCATGGGAGCTTTACTTTCACCTAGTTCTGGAAGTGTCTTGTTGAATAATCAAGATATTAGTCAACTATCCAAAAAGAAACAAACACAAATTCGTTTGAATGAGATTGGCTTTATTTTCCAAAATGCTGATTTGATTCCTTACTTAAAAATCTCCGAACAATTACAATTCATTCAAAAGATTTCTAACAAAAAACCAACTGATGCCTCCGCTATCCTCAAACAACTAGGACTGGGGCACCGTTTAAATAGCTATCCCAATGCTTTGTCTGGTGGAGAAAAACAACGTGTTGCTATTGCTCGCGCCTTTATCAATCAACCTGACTTGATTCTAGCTGACGAACCGACTGCTAGTCTGGATTCAAAAAGAGGACATGAAGTTGTTCAAATCATTCAAGAAAGGGTTCATAAGCAAAACAAAGCTGCCGTAATGGTAACCCACGATGAACGTGTCCTCGACTTAGTTGATACGATCTGGCAAATTGAGGATGGTAAGTTAAGAAAAGTAAATCAGTAGTGATAGATTTCGAAATGACCATCTAAATCAAACATTAAGATACCTTTTTTTAAACACAAAATACCACGTCATAGCATGTAAAGTGCAACACAAAAGTTAGACAAAATTGAATATTGTTAAGCTGATAAGGCATGTTCCCTGTATTCGCGGGGAGTCATGCCTTTTGTTTTTCTTGAGATGCGTCGATTGTTAAACCAATCGACGTACTCCTTAGAAAGTTTCCTAAATTCTTTCATATCTTTACAAGGTGGAAATCCATTGAGACATTCTGTTTTGAATAGATGAAAGAAACTTTCGATTGGCGCATTGTCGAGACAATTTCCTTTGCGAGACATGCTCTGTATAAATCCATCTTCAGAAAGCCTATCAGTATAATAATTTAGTTGATAATGCCAGCCTTGATCTGAATGTATCACTGGGTTGCTTCCTTTAGGTATAACTGTCGTTAATTCATTTAATGTATCCATAATTAATTTACTATTGCGACTATTACTTACTTGGAACGCTAGAACTTCTTTGCTTGCCTCGTCGGTAATTGCGGAAACATAAGCCCATTCGTTATCCCTTAAACGAACTTGTGTGACATCTGTATGCAGGACTTTAAAGGGCTCAGTTTCATTAAACTGTTGATGTAAAATGTTGTGTGCGACCTTTCCAACAGTTCCTTTATATGAGGAATACTTTCCATTTTTATGACGATTATAAAGATTTACTTGAACATTTAACTCATTCATCAAGCGACGAGCTACGGCATCTGCTATGTGAACATCTAGTTTAATTAATCCTTCTTGTACGCGACGATAACCGTAGGTTAGGCGTCCACGACATTTTCCACTTTCAGTAATTTTTAATATTTCAGTTTTTATATCTTTGTACTTATCTACATGATTTTTGATACGTTTACGCTCATCATGGTAAGTGGCCTTTTTAAGTCCAATGGCCTTAAGAATATCGCCTATCTTATACCGTTCTGCTTTTGGAAGAGACTCTTGTTCTACCCTGATCTGATCAACTATTTGTGTTTTTTTGCGTCCTTTGAAGTTCCGAACAGGGTCATTGATTTTTTTAAAATATCATTCTCCAACTTTGTGTCATATAATTCTTGATTCTTCTTTGCGAGTTCCTCGCGAAGTTGATCTAATTCATTCTTGTTTATTAAATGACGTAATTTCTTTTTATCATTTTTCACTTTGGATTTTCTGCCTTTCGGATGAGACTTCAAGGCTTCTATGCCATGTTTATTGAATGCCGTTCTCCAGGAACTAATCTGACACTTGTTAACATCAAATCTGGCGGATACTTCAGCTAAAGTTTCATCATGAGTTTGATAGTAGTTTATCACATCAATTTTAAATTCAGCTGAAAAGCTCCGTTTAGTTTTTTTTCGCTTAAGCGAGTCTACGCCGCTTAAGCGATATTTTTGAATCCAGAAACTGACTTGCCGTTTAGGTAAATTATGTTTCTCTGAGAGACTTTGCATGCTGGTTCTACCTTGGAGGTATTCACCAACAACCTCTGCCTTTAATTTTGAACTGTATTTAACCATATAAAAAGCGCTCCATAACTGTTAGATTTCTTGTCTAACAATTATGAAGCACTTTAATGTATTTCGCATACTATAACGTGGTATTTTTTACTAATTATTTCCAATTGTTCTAAAGACCACACTATCTCTAAAATACTTCATATACTTGGGATCTAAACTCTTATCAGTAACTAAGACGTCGACTTGTTGACAATTGGTAACGACATATGGAGAAGTTTTCTTGGTCGTAAATTTGTAATTCTGAGTTACTAAGACAATCTTTTTGCCACGTTGAACTGCCTTTCTCAAGATGGCTGCATCGGCTTTACCCATTACCGTTATATCGCCCTCATCAGTAATCCGTGAGGCACCGATAAAGACCCCATCGAATACAAAATCATTCAAGCGAATCAACGTATCAAGGGAAGAAGTATAACGATTGATTCGGTCTACCATTCCACCTAACAGTTCTACTCTAGGCAATTGGTTTTCCATCAAGTGTTCGGCGTTATCAATTCCATGTGTCACAATGGTTGCATCTATTGCACCTAGTAAATCGCAAACTTGTACTAAAGTTGTTGAAGAACCAATAAAGTACAATTTTCCGGGATGGATGTATGTGGCAGCTATTTTTGCCATTGAGGCTTTCACAGGAGATAAAATACGTTTCCGATTCAAAAACTCTGGCACCTCATCTCCTTGAGTAATCATAACTCCACCATGAACTCTTATTGCCTGTCCTGTCGCAGTCAAATGCAAAACATCCCGCCTGGCAGTATCAAAGGCCACGCCAAAGTGATCAGCGATTTCCTTAGTTGACAACCAACCTTTTAATTTCAAGGTTTCTAAGATCTGTACTTCTCTTTTTTCTCTTGGAATCATAATTATCCCCTCCTTTTAACAAAATGGAAAAATAGTTGCTCTGAAGTCAATCCATCCACTAATAAGTACTGCTACCAAAGCTTTTAAGATTTGTCGCTGGTAGTTGAGTACTAATCTTTATCCTTCTCAAATAAGAATTTTCTAACCGCAACAATTTATTTTCATGTTCCAATTCATCCAGTCTTTTACGGTCTAAAATTACCTGCTGAATATTTTTTCTAAACAAGCCCTCATATCCAAGATCATCATATTTTCTCTGCCAATTAGCGATTGTTCCCGGATTGCTGATATCAAAATAGCTTGCTGCTTGTGAATAAGTCGAATGATTCTTCTGTTTCCATTGTAAAACTTCTAACTTAAAATCGGCATCATATTCATGACTTGCCGTTCTGACTTTGAGTCCATCTGTACCATCTTTTCGGAAACGCTGGACCCAATTAAAAACGCTGAATCTACTAATACCAAATTCTTTTTCTAATGTCACTGAGCTTTTTCCATGCAAATACTCTGTAACGACCTTTAACTTCAATTCATAATCCAATTTAGTCAAAACAAAAACCTCCTATAATCTTTTTTAACTGGTTACGGGAGGATTGCTTCAAAACTCTATTTTTCCTTTACTTCAGCTACTTTTGTATCGTGGTCAACTTGACTATCAAAATTGGCAACAACTTTATAATCCTTTACAACATCACCCGAATTAGTGATTAGGATCATTGTCATAGGATCCTTTTTAGCTTGTTTTATCTGATCAAAGTCGGTTTTGACTAGAACTGTTTCATTGTCGACTTTATCGCCCACGCTTACCAACGTTTCAAATGGTTTACCATTTAGATCGACTGTATCAATACCAATGTGAACAAGAACTTCCATTTGACCACATTGAATTCCTACGGCATGTTTCGTTGGAAACAATTGGCTGACTTGACCTTTTACAGGACTGTAAATATTTCCATCAGTTGGTTCTACTGCAAAGCCTTTACCCATAGCACCACTGGCAAATACTTCATCACTCACTTTATTAAGATCAGTCAATTTACCTGAAACTGGAGCATAGAAATCAATATTCTTTTTAAAATTAAATAAACCCATCTCTTAATCCTCTATCCCTAAATAATCTTCTACTTCTGGACCAATCGTCGAAACCTTAGTTCCATAGATAACTTGAACTCCGGTCCCATGGATAACAGTTCCAACTGCTCCGGTAGATTTCAAAAGACCTTTTTTAACAATATCAGGATTCTTTACACTAACACGTAATCTAGTTGCACAAGCTTCCAAAGTACTTATATTGGATTTACCACCAAGACCATTTACGATCATAGCTGGAACACTGTCATCTGCAGCTGAATTATCATTTGAATCAACAGTTGTACTTGTTGAAGACGAATTCTTTTCAGCAACATAATCTTGTTTTGTATGAAGAGTTGATTCTTCTTCATCATCTTCACGACCAGGTGTCTTCAAATTGAATTTGAGGATAGCAAATCTAAAGACGAAGTAGTACAAAGCAAAGTAGAACAAAATTAATGGTATTAAAGCTAACCAATTAGTCCGAGCTTGCCCTGGCAAAACTCCATAAAGAATCATATCTAGCAAACCACCGGAGAATGTGAAGCCGACACCAATCTTAAATAATGAAACAAAGACGGCAGAAAAGGCGAACAAGACACAGTGAATGCCCCAGAATAAGAATGGTGAAGCAAACAAAACGGTGAATTCTAGTGGTTCAGTGATACCTGTAAGAATTGACGTTAACGATGATGAAAGTAGTAAACCTTTGACATCCTTACGTTTATTCTTCTTAGCGCAATGATACATAGCTAGAGCAGCAGCCGGGAAACCACCGATCATAACTGGGAATTCAAAAGCAAAGTATCTAGCTGCTTGCCATGAAATCTTTTGTCCGGCGCCAAGTTGTGCAAAGACAATATTTTGAGCACCAACAATTGACTTACCAGCAATATGAGCTGTACCACCAACGGCTGTTTGCCAAAATGGCAAGTAGAACACATGATGTAGACCAAAAGGAATCAAAGCACGGTAAACATAGGCATAGAAGAATGTACCAAAGTAACCTGCTTTACCAATCAATGTACCTAAACCAGCAATCCCCATGGCAATGTATGGCCATAAGAAAGCCATGATGAATCCACCAACAATACCTGCTAAAGCCCCTGCAATAGGACTAAAGTGTGTTCCACCGAAGAATGAAATAGCATCTGGGAATTTGATCTTATAGTATTTATTATGTAGCCAAACACAGATCAGACCGATAAAAATACCACCAAAAACACCAGTATTCATCGTATTAGTGAAGCCCAACATATTTGTAAGTAGACCGCCAATTTTCTTAAGACGTCCCAACTCACCAAAATTAACAATGGCACTAGTCATCGTGGCATACATCATAAAGTAGCCAACTAATGCAGATAGTGCGGCAACACCTTTCTCACTCTTAGCTAATCCTAGAGCAACTGAAACGGCAAATAAAAGACCTAAATTATTAAAAATGACACTACCACAATCATTGAAAATTGTAAGCAAACGATTCAAAAATGTACCCGGTCCTAAAATACTTTCCAAATGATACATTTTAATAAATGAAGCACCTGTAAACGAAGCACCGACACCTAGAAACAGTCCAGCAACAGGCAACAAAGCAATTGGAAGCATAAATGTCTTACCAACATTTTGCAAAGCGGCAAAGGCTGTACTCCCACCTTTATTTTTTGACATATTTAACCCTTCTTATCCTCAAAGGGTTACCGGTAACCTTTATTTGTTAATTAACATTATTTATACTAGCATGCAATTATTCCAAAGAGCTTTGTTTTATGAGATTTCAGAAAACTTGCTCAGTGTTTTTCAGCATTTAAGAACTTAAATACTGATTATTGACGATTATTTACCTTCGATAACAACTTATTTGGAAAATAATTATATTCACCGAAACCGCTGTAATTAAAGATGAATACCTTCTGATTATAAGTAAATTTGAGCTTATGCCAGCCCTGATAAATACTTATTTCAACATCTCTTATTTGATCGAGTGACACTTCGTAATATCCAACTTCTCTTCTGCTTCTAAGGTCAAAGGTACTAATGAGTAATTTATTATCAGCAAAAGTATAGTTAACATAGCTCACTTCATGGTCGGTATTATCGATCACTTCTAAATATTCAAACACGTCTTCACGTCCTTTCTTGGCTTCAAAAGTACTTTAAACTATGAAACGCGTTTGATAGCAAGTAAAAAGTAAAAAAAAGTTTGCAAATATTAATTTTTAAACTAATATTTGCAAACTTTCATTATTTTATTAGGATTATATTCTATTTATCAATGTCTTCGACGCCTAGAGTAACATTTTCCTTAGCGCTATCAACAGCATCAATTGCAGCCAGAACTACCATGCTGACAGGTAAACTTCTGTGTGGTTCATCGCTATCTACTACATCGTCATCTGTAACCATTGTGGCGGGTCTAACAATAACTGTTCTAAATTTCCGTTTATTCAAATTATCCTCAGCATCACGCTTAGTTTGGATATAACGCTTATTAGCGTTAGGTATCTCGTCGGCTGACATATATACGAAGACTGGAACGTTATTTTCTTCGGCTGCGTCAGCAATATTCAAAGCACTTTGATAATTGACTTTTTCAAAAGTTAAATTTTCATTTTGATTTTCCCGATATTCACCAATAGTATCAACCACAACATCGGCTCCCTTAAGATATTGTGTCCAAAATCCCTTAGAGAGTGCATTACCAATTTTCCAATCAACATTTTTGAGCCAAGCTTGATTTCCTAAAGGTTCTCCTGTTCTAGAAATACTAGTTACTTCATAACCATCTTCAAGAAATTGTTGAGCAAATTCGCCTCCAGCAAATCCATTTGCTCCTAAAATAACTACTTTTTTTGCCATAATTTATCCTCTTTCAATTAAAATTATTCAAAATCAGAAATTGCTTCGCCAACAATGTAATAATTATTCCATCATTTTTGAAACCGTTACCTTTATAATAGCTCAATTAGGGCTAAAAAAATAAGATTACGAATAAATTTGTAATCTTATCATCTCAATTTTTTAATTTTCTGATGGCAATTCGTGTGATTGACGTTTCTTTTCAATTGATTCACGAACCGCTTCTTCGGTTGCACGACCACGTTTAGCTAATTCGCCATTCTCGAGTTCATCTTTTACTTTGGCTAACTCATCAACATCTTGATGTGCCTCAGGATTATTTCGTCTAAAGATTGCCATAACACGATAAGCAATTTTTTCACCCATCAATGTTACTAATGAACCAAGGAGAATTACTACGATACCAACAATTGTATTAGCTTTCATAGCTTCTCCAAGAATAATTAATGACAAAACTGGAGCAAGTGCAGGTTTAACTAAGAAGATCAGTGAAGCTTGTAAAATACCAACTTTTTCCATTGAAACGAAATACAAACCAAATGCTACACCAGTAACTAAGACTGATATATAAAGAATCAATGGCAAAGTTTGTAAGCTAATTCCCTTAAAGAAGGGAATGTTAATAAATTCAGAATAGCCGCTTGGGATTCTTTGAGCGATTGGTAAATGGCTCAATCCCATCAAAATGCCCAATTCTCCAGAACCGAACAAAAATGCTAGACAAGTCATTGAAAGTCCATTTAAACCAATTTTATTACCATTGACACGTGACATAACGCCGTAAATACCAAAGATAATTGATGACAACAAACCAAGCATAATACCCATAGCTCCACTCAAATGAAGTGGATTAATAATGATCAACAAACCAACTAATGTCAAGATCAAAGCTAACACGTTAGTTCTTGATAATTTTTCTCTTAAGAATATGAAACCAATAATCAAACCAAAGATAGGATTGGCACTTAACATAATCGCAATAACTGATGCTGTAGTCATACCGATCGACAATTGATACAACGTCATACTTAAGACGACGATGACAAAACCTGTTAGAGCAATTCTTCCAAAATCAGATTTTGTCAAACTGACATTATTCTTTTTCAAATAGTGAATTGTAAATGGCAACAAAGCCAAACCACCAATTAAGAATCTGATAAAGTTCAATTCTATGGGGTTAAACTGTCCTCCAGCAATCTTGAGAGCAATTTCCATGGAACTGAATAGAAATGTCGGTATCAATATATAAAAGAAACTCTTTAAATTCAAAACTTAATTTCATCCCCAATTTTTGCAAGTCAATATCCTAAGTGTACTCCTGATTTTGGTGTCTATTAAAATGAAAGTGTTTCCAAATACAAATTTTGCCACGTTAACGTTTTCTTTCTACTTATTAATTGTTGCCTTGGAATAACCTTTACCTGCAGTCAGATCATATTGGACTAAGCGATAATCATGTAAGATTTCTCTTTGCTTTTTCGACAATTCATTAGCAGACACTTGTTGCCCCTTCTCATTAACATAAAGACTTTCATTTGTACCCACACTATTTCGAGCCATCGCCGGTAAATCTTCTTGAACTCGAGTTAACAGTGCATAATATGGTGTTACCTTTTGTTTCATCTGTTTCAAAGCTAACGGAATAAATCCGTTTGGATCCGTGATCTTCGTAGAATCTGAAAGTTTCTTTGTTCCATAATTATGTTTCAGAGCATACTTGTTGCTGTAGACAAAGTAATCTGTCTCATGTTGTACAACATTATACTTAGACATCTTATTGCCATCATAAATTCCTGGAAGATGATCTCCATACCAAACAATTGTTATTGGCTTATTCAATTTATCAATTTGATTTAGAAAATTCTTGGTAAAACTATCCGTCATATTTAAGCCCTTGGCGTAGTTTGAAACTTGCTGGAGATTCTTTCCTGCCCCTTTACCAGTAGCTTGAAATTGATTGCCAGCATAGTTAGTCGTGTATGGCATATGATTTTGCATCGTTACAAGGTTAATAAATTGACCTTTTTTAGTTTGGTTTATCTGCCATAAAGCGTCGTTATAAGCTGACTCGTCACTAATATATTGACCACCGTCAGCCGTAGAAGTATACCTCAAGCCTAAGGCTCCTTTTTCATTAATATTACGAAATTTTTGTATGCCAAATCTTTGATAAACTGTCTTCCGATCATAGAAATTTCCATAATAGGGATGAATTGCTGTAGTTGTTTTGAAACTGTTAGCAAGATTTATTGGATGATCTTGTTTGACCACTAGCTGTGTAAACGGTGAATTCAACGATTTTGAAAATTGATTATAAGCTAATCCTGTCAAAGTCATGTACTCCATATTGGCAGTTCCGCCACCGTAACCAGAACTCATCATCAAGCCAGAAGTATTTTCTTTTTTTATCTGTTCAATATTTGGAGCGGCTTCTTGATTTAATTTAATATTTGGCACTCTTTTAGGGTTGGCAAAACTTTCACTCAAAATAAAAATTAAAGTTTGCTTGCTCAAATTAGCATTAGGACGTGTTTGATTAATTTTTTTGGCATCGTTACGATATTTTGTAACGATTTGTTTCATAGTTGCCTGACTATAATCTTTAGGTTTATTCATAACGTCGATATGCATATTAGCCAAAAAAGTGATCATTGGACCATTACTATTAGCTGACCAATTGATATTAGAATCAAAGTCAGCATACCCAGCTTTAGTCAAAATAAAATTGTTGATTGAGCCCTCACGTTTAGCCGTATAAAAGCTACCCAAGCTCAAGTACCATCACTAAGACTAAAATAACTCGTGTGATTGGATTGAATCGCAACAAATTCTTACCAGAAAGTCTTTCTAGTACAACGCATAACGCTGTCAAAACGATAATTAAAGCGACGACCCAGACAATCAGTCCTACTTTGACCATTGACAATAGTTCTTTAATATTTCCCAAAAACATCAAATCACTTGGTAAAATCGGCTCTGAGCGATAGACAACTTTTAAATGATCAGCTATTCCATAGATTCCAAAGAAAACATAGAAAATTGTCGTAGAAACAAAGAAGCGATTAAATAAACCGTACAACCCCAAATAGATAATAAATAGGACCATTACTGTCACTAAATACACTGGTAAATTGTTTTTAAAGACCATCTGAGCACTGTAAGAAAATGAGGTTAATTGCGCATAATCTAAAAGGTAGCCTACTAAAAACGAAGAGGCAACCATAAATAATCCCTGGCACAAATATATTAATCTTTTTTTATTCATCGTGAATAACACCCTTTAACATATATAATTGTATTAATATTAACCCAGTTTGATTAACATAAAAAGTTCTGAATGAAAATTAACCAAAAATGGTATCAAGTGACTAAACTCTAATCACCTGATACCATTCTTTATTACTTATTAATAGTCTTACGGATATAACCTTTTCCAACGGTCAAATCGTATTGAACTAATTGATAATCGGACATAATTTTTTGTTGTTTCTTAGTTAATTTAGAGACTGTCTGACTCTTCTTATTGACATAGAGACTATTGGTTCCCTCATCAATATTCTTAGCCATAGCTGGAACTTTTTGCTGAACTTGTGTCAACAATGCATAATATGGCGTAACTTTTTGATCCATCTGCTCCAATGCTAGTGGAATGAATCCATTAGGGTCAGTCACTTGTGTATTGCTGTTCAACTTAGTCGTTCCTTCATCGTGCTCTCGAGCATACTTATTACTGTAAATGAAGTAATCTGTTTCATGTTCTTGCACATTGTATTGATAAATATTATTACCGTCATAAATACCTGGTAAGTGATCGCCATACCAAACTAAAGTAATTGGTTTATCAATCTTATCTAATTCATCAAGAAATTCCTTAGTTGAATCATCGGTATAGTTAATACTACGTGAGAAATTCTCCACTTGAGAGCGAGATTTATCACTGACACCAGAACCAGTTACCTTATAAGGATTATTTGTATAATTATTGGTATATGGCATGTGGTTTTGCATCGTAACTAAATTGATGAATTGACCACCTTTTTTCTGATTAATTTGCCAGAGAGTATCTTTATAGGCTGATTCATCACTGACATATTCCATTTCAGGCAACGTATCAGCGTATTTCAATTTTAATGACCCTGTGGTATCAATATTTCTAAACGTCTTGATACCAAATTTTTCATACACTGTACTACGATTATAAAAATTACCATGGAATGGATGAATCGCAGCACTAGTCTTAAAGCTGTTAGTTATGTTAAGTGGATTATCTTGCTTGCTGACTAACTGAGTATATGGCGATTGCAGTGAATCAGAGAACTGGTTCATAGCCAGTCCTGTTAAACTCATATATTCCATGTTCGCTGTCCCGCCACCGTAACCAGAACTCATCATCAAGCCTGATGTTGTCTTTGATTTAATATTGTGAATATTAGGTATTGGATCTTTATTCAATTTAATATTGGGAACACGAGCAGGGTCAGCAAAACTTTCACTTAAGACAAATATTAAAGTTTGTTTGCTTAAATTTTTATTAGAGCGCTTTCTATTAATACTTTTCGCAACGCCTTGATACTTTTTGACTATGCTTTCCATCTTTTCTTTACTGTAACCTTCGGGTTTATCCATTACATCAACGTGCATGTTACCCAAGAACGTTAACATTGGACCATTACTATTAGCCGACTGATTGACATTAGATGCATAGTTAGTATAACCGGCCTTAGTCAAGATTTTATAAGTTACTGAATCAGCATCGTTAGCTTTATAGAAACTACCAATACAAATAGCTACTAAAGCTACAAATACTATTCTTGTGATGTAATTAAAATGCAGCATTTTCTTACCAAAAAACTTTTCTAGTAAGACGAACACAACAATAATCACGACTAAAAAGATACCAACGATAGTCATAATCTTAGGCGTAACCATTCCCAAAAGGCCCTTAGTGTTCTTCAACATGACTAGATCACTTGGAAGAATGGGCTCAGAACGGGATTTTACCTTTAAATAATCTGCAACTGCGTAAATAGCAAAGAAGACAAAGAAAATGGCAGAAGAGACGAAGAAACGGTTAAATAAGCCATACAAGCCTAAATATATTAAAAATAATATTAAAACGGTTAACAAATAGGTATTAACGTTGGATTGGAATACTATTTGCTTAGAAAATATCAAATCATTTGTTTGGGCAAAATTCAAAATAAAGCCGACTACAAAAGCTGATAAAATCATAAAAATAAATTGTACTAAACCTATGAAATTAAATTTTCTTCTCATTGACAATACATCCTCATTTATATCCCTTGATACAATTACATTATATATTAAACCAATTTTCATTAATATCTATAATTTTTCTCAAAGTATTCAAAAAAAGTCTTTTCCAAAATTACCTCATAAATTTATTTATGTTTTGAATCATAATGAATAAAATAGGAATGTTCCAGAATAAATATTCTCGAAACACTCCTTTAAGATTACATTTTAATTTTATTTTCATATTGTTTTATAAAATTGTTTAAAAACTTCTGACGTTCATCGGCACTGATTTGGTTAACTTTTCCAACATGTATCCAACGAGTTTCTTTAGGATTCAATCCAACATCAACTAGAGTACGTTTAATAAAAACGTTTTGGATAGGGTCGCCGCAATTATTGACTAGATAATCTTTAGTTGTAGCTGAGGTCGTTATAACGACTGCTCTTTCAATATTAGTCAACAACCCTTTCCATTCAGCAGTTTCGTCGTAAGCAAAACCACTTAGCATTACTTTATCAAAGAAACCTTTTAACATTGCTGGCATATTGTGCCACCAAATGGGAAAGATAAAAATCAGTTCACTCGAATTGAGAATTTGGCGCTGATACTTTTTCACTAATGGATCATGAGTTTTCCCCTGGCTATAAGTTGCCAAATCTTTTGCAGAAAGAACTGGGTCAAAGCCATCCTCATACAAATCGATTATCTGATACTCTTCATCATTTCTGGAAAGATGATTCGACAATCTATTTAGGATCTCATGATTGAAACTGCTAGCGTTTGGATGAGCATAAATAATTGTTTTCATTTATAAAATATCTCCTCATAAATAACTAAGATTAGTATATTATTTTTCCGGGGAGTTGTGCTTTCAATTAACGTTAAAATAATTATCCAAAATCATTTTAATTATCATTGAATTTACCGGCAATCGACATTGTAGGTTGAATATTAATAAATGCTTCAGGATCTACATCAAGAATGATCTTTTTAGCAAAGAACAATTGAAATTTCGTCAAAACCATCGTAATAGAACCAATTTCTTCACCTGAATAGGCGCCCTTTAAGTGATAATCAAGCGTTAATCCACGATTGAGTGACTTAAGCAATTGTTGAGAGATCTGATCAATCTTATGTGTATAAACTGTAACAGTAATTTTTTGTTGTTGAATATACATCTTGTCGACTACCATATTTGTAATATAAATTGAAATAATTGTATACAAAGCCAATTCCCAACCAAAAGTAAAACCAGCAATTGTAATGATTACTGCATTCACCGCAAAACTGACCTGACCGACAGTCCGACCAGTACTTCTTTGAACAATCAATGCAATAATATCAGTTCCTCCAGTTGAAAAACCATAACGGAAGCAGAGTCCAATTCCAGCACCTGATAGAATGCCACCAAATACAGATGAAAGTAATGGATCATTTGTTATCGGATGGAGTGGAATTACCAAGATAAAGAACGAAGCCGACACGATTGAAATAATCGACAAGATCGTAAATTTTTTACCCAATTTAAACCAAGCCAAAATAACCAACGGCAGGTTTAACAAAGCATACCAAAAATAAACTGGCGTACTCATATGTGAAAACTCATTCAACAAGTTAACAATTAACTGAGCAGCACCAGTTACACCTGCAGTATAAAGTTTTGCTGGTTGTAACAACAATTGGATTCCTAAAGCCGAGGTAATTCCATAAAAAAGAGCCGCAAAAATACTTTTATAATAATTTTTCACAAATTTCATAAGTTTCCCTCCTTTTTCATAAATTTAATTCTCTGTTACATGAATTATAGCAAACAAGACCAATAAAAAAACAGACTAAGCATATCACTACTGGCAAAATTTTTCGTATAATATAATTAATTCGTGATTGGAGGAATTTCTATGCAAAAAATTGGTTTCATTGGTACTGGTGTTATGGGTAGCGGTATTATAAACAATCTATTAAACGCCAATTATAATGTTGATATTTATACAAGAACAAAATCCAAGGCAGAACCATTGATTGCTAAGGGAGCTAAATGGTTCGCCGATCCCAAAGATGTGGCTGAAAGTGCCGATATTATTTTTACCATGGTTGGATTTCCACAAGATGTCGAAGATGTTTATTTCAAGGACAATGGTATTTTTTCTGGCCTAGGCAAGGGTAAAATCATCGTCGACATGACAACTAGCACCCCCACTCTAGCTAAAAAAATTGGTGAAAAAGCTGAAAAAGTCGGCGTAGAAACTTTAGATGCCCCAGTTTCCGGTGGAGACGTCGGAGCCCGTGAAGGTAATTTAACTATCATGGTCGGAGGTTCAAAAAAAGCCTACCAAGAACTACAACCAATCTTTAAAATTATCGGCAAGACCAATCACTACTTCGGAACATACGGTGCCGGTCAACATGCTAAAATGGCTAACCAAATAATGATTGCTGGGACAATGACCGGCTTAACAGAAATGTTCGTTTACGCCAAAGCCGCTGGACTAGATCTACAATCCGTTTTGGAAACCGTCGAAGGTGGCGGTGGAGACAACTGGAGCCTAGAAAATTATGGACCAAGAATCCTAAAAGGCGACTTCAAACCAGGATTTTATTCAAAACATTTCCTAAAAGATTTAAGAGTTGCCTTAGACGAAAGCGAAAAAATGCACCTCAATTTGCCCGCAACCGCTCAGGCTAAAAAGTTATACGAAAAATTAGTCGACGAAAAGGACTTAGGAAACGACGGAACACAAGCCTTAATTAAACTTTGGTAGAGAACGGAAGGCAACCGAGAATCTCTGAGGATTTACCTAAGTCTGGAAATTACATGCGACTTTTGCATGTGGTTTTCAGACTGTAGTAAACCGCAAGAGATTGTTGCCTGTAGTTCGTTTCAATCAGAGAACGGAGGACAACCGGGAATCTCTGAGGATTTACCTAAGTCTGGAAATTACATGCGACTTTTGCATGTGGTTTTCAGACTGTAGTAAACCGCAAGAGATTGTTGCCTGTAGTTCGTTTCAATCAGAGAACGGAGGACAACCGGGAATCTCTGAGGATTTACCTAAGTCTGGAAATTACATGCGACTTTTGCATGTGGTTTTCAGACTGTAGTAAACCGCAAGAGGTTGTTGCCTGTAGTTCGTTTCAATCAGAGAACGGAGGACAACCGGGAATCTCTGAGGATTTACCTAAGTCTGGAAATTACATGCGACTTTTGCATGTGGTTTTCAGACTGTAGTAAACCGCAAGAGATTGTTGCCTGTAGTTCGTTTCAATCAGAGAACGGAGGACAACCGGGAATCTCTGAGGATTTACCTAAGTCTGAAAATTACATGCGACTTTTGCATGTGGCTTTCAGACTGTAGTAAACCGCAAGAGATTGTCGTCCGCAGTTCGTTTCAATCAGAGAACGAAAGGCAACTGGGAATCTCTTATCTCAATTAATTCAAAAAACAGCTTCTATTTAAATTTCACATCGATTCTAACAATCGGTAGGATTTAATAAATAGATGCTGTTTTATTTTTGAATTGCTTGAAGAAGGAACGAAATTTTAATCAAATTCCAAATTTAACAAGCGATTCATTAACTGCAAATGGTGCATGAGTGACAGTTTTTTAACAATTCCTAAACCAGGAAATTTTTCACCTTGATAATAATTCAGTAATTGTTGCACGGCTGGTGTCAAATTCAATCCTTTAATATTCTCATCGACCCAAGGTACCATCTTACCTAAGGCTTCAAAGAACTTCTGCTTTTGTCCACCCATTGTTTGATTACTATCTGAAACAAAATGATGAATTCGTAAATTTCCCTCCTTTGTGGCATAGATCAAATGAAGTGCAATTGCTCTGGACGGCATCCCTTTATCGAAATAAACATGACCGACCATGGAATAATCGCTAAAGCCATTAAAATCAATTTGATGATACCAACTGGCTGGTTCAAAGAACTCATCGTTCAACAAGCCATAATCTTCTACATGACGTACAAAAGTCATCGGATCAGTCAAACTCACTGACTTATCAGTTTTCACAAGTCGTTTCATTCTCGCTACATCAGGAATTAACACCTTATCCACAGTCTGTAAAACGCGCGTCTTCTGATAAGCTTTAAGCAATTCATGATTTTTCACAATCAATAGTGATTGTTGTTGATTTCTTGTTTTAACGAAATCACTGTTAAAATCAGCCGCTAGAATCGCACTGGGATGATAAAAATCTAAGTCGGTAACCTTTGGTACTGGATAAATCTTTGTATCATTTAAACCATATAAACTCACTTGGGGATTGGCAATAACGCTAAAAGGCTGCTTTTTTGATATGAAAGTCCTAACAGTCTGTTGCAATTCTTTGGAATCGCGAACTGGTTCAATTATTGGAACTATTTTAGAACTCAAATCTTCTTGTTCAACCAACTCTTTCAAAGCTAAAAGATCGTACATTCGCCCCCGAAAATAAGGATAATAAATCATATTTTATCCTCCAAATTAGGCTGATTGTACTTTTGCAATTTTAATTTCAATTCTTGACATTCAGCGTTACGAGCATCCAATTCATCCTGTAAACCATCAATTGCCTCATCACGCAAATCAGCGACAAAGCGGTCGTACAAATTTTTATCCGGATTATAGACATCATATCCTGTTTTTTGACGCTTTCGCAATTCTTTGAAAAGTTTATCGTCAGAATACAATTGTAAACCTTTTTCCACTTTTTTAGCCTTGTCGACTTCTCGAAAAAGCGACGCCACAAAATGGCTAGTTAATTGTGCCTCATCAACTTGTAAATCTTGAAATTGAGCTTTTTTAGCTATCGTCAAAAATCCTGGTGCTCTAAGATTTTGAGGTGTAGCTTCCACAGCTTTTTTATCAAAAGCACGATAGATCAAGACGCCAATACGACTAGGAATCTCATCTTGAATTTCTAAGTATAATTTTTGGGGTAAAACAAAATAATTATAATTGCCAATAAATGATAACTTAGCCTTAGAATGAAAATCAGCTTTAGTTACCTTTAATTCATAGCAACGCCATTCAATTTGGTTATCAGCTAATTGTTGATAACTCAAAGTATCCACAATTCCTTTTTTATCCGGCATGACGACTTCTTCAACTACATATGAACCTTGTTCTAGACAGTATTGATAAAGTGTTTTTTCTAAATCTTTAGTTAGCTTTGTCTTCATTTTGCCTTTCCTTCCAAAAATTATCCACATTGTTACTCAATTGTTGTAACGACGCTATACGTTTATAGAATCGCCAATGCTGTGGAAAAAGTTTTGTATAACGAGCACTTGTGAAACGTTGATCTAATAATAAGATTATTCCCGTGTCACGACTTCCCCTAATCAATCGGCCCGCTGCTTGCAAAACATTATTCATTCCTGGCATTTGATATGCATATTCAAAACCACGCCCATTTTTTTGATCATAATAATCACGAATTAAATTATTTTCCGCGCTCAAACCAGGAAGTCCGACACTTACAATCGCTACGCCAATCAATCTATCGCCACGTAAATCAATTCCTTCTGAAAAGATACCTCCTAGAACACAAAAGCCGACCAATGAATCATCAGCATCACTTTGAAACTGATCCAAAAAAGCTTGTCGTGCCACATTATCCATTGCATTGGTCTGAGTAGCAGTTTTTACTTTTGGAAAAGCTGCAACGAACGCGTCGCGAATCTGTTGTAAATACCCATACGATGGAAAGAAAAAGAGATAATTGCCTCTTTTACCATCAATCATTGCTTTTAAACTCATTACTATCTTTTCTTGATTAAATTTTCGTTGCCGATAAGTCGTTTGAATGTATTGTGTAATAAGTATTTCTTGATTTTGTACTGGAAACGGTGATGGCAAGCGATATGCCAAACTATTATCGCTACCTCCTAAAACATTTTGATAATATTCCATCGGCGATAATGTTGCTGAAAAAAGGACTGCTCCTAAACCTAGATTGAGTGATTGGTCAATAAAATCACTGGGGTCAAGACACAATTGCTTTACCATTAGTTTGTTATCTTCTAGTGAAAGTCGCGTTTTATATGTATCGTTATATAACGCTCCAATTTTAACGAATGTCAGACAGTCAAAGAAGAAATCTTTCGTTTTATCCAAAAAATCAGACGGCTTCTGATCCGACATCCACTCTCCATAAAAATCATCGAATTTTCCTAAAACTTTTAGTAATTCATCTGGTGGTTCAGAAGTTGTCTTTTCAATTTGTTCGTCTTCTTTTAAAACTTTTTTCATTCGATTGAAAACCCGTCGAACTTTTTTTAAATGCTTTTGAAAATCTTCACTAGCCTTATTATCAATTTTTCTAGCATCCCTCAACAAACTAGCTATCTTTTGATCGCTGATTGAAGCAGAGTACATAGCGCGTGATCGACTTACTAAATTGTGTGCTTCATCAATCAAGAAGAAATTATCAGTATCTTTTTCAATAAAAAAGCGCTGTAGATAGACTAATGGATCAAATAAATAATTATAATCACAAATTATGACATCACAAAAAAGCGACGCATCCAAAGAAAACTCAAACGGATCAACCGTATGCTTACGGGCATATTTCTCAATCACATCACGTGTAATAAGGTCTTCATTGGTTAATAGATCTGCCAAAGCTGGCTTGAGACGATCATAATATCCAATCATAAAAGGATCTTTTTCCGGTAAAACATCCTGCTGTTCAATAAAGCGAATCTTATCCTTGGCAGTTAAAGTAATACTCTTCAACTTGAGCCCCTTATCTTCCATCAAAGTAATGGCATCTTCAGCAACGTGGCGAGTACTCTGTTTAGCCGTCAAATAGAACAGACGTTGAATCTTTTCTTCTCCCATCGACTTAATTGCTGGAAATAATGTAGAAATAGTCTTACCTGTTCCTGTTGGTGCTTCAACAAACAATCTTTTTTGATAATAAATTGTCTTATAAACTGCCGCTGCTAATTCGTGCTGTCCTGTACGAAACTTGGGAAAAGGAAATGCCAATTTTTTAATCGAATCATTCCGCGTCTTTCGTAATTTAGCTCGTAACACTAACCAGTACTCATACTCATGAATCAAATCCTGAAAGAAAGTGTCTAATTCTGTTTGGGAAAATTCTTTTTCATCGGTCGTAATTTCTTCCGTACTAACCTGAAAATAAGTCAAACGTAACGTTACCCTGTCTAAATCAGGATGATCTTTTAATAACAGATATCCATAAACCTTAACCTGTCCCCAGTACAACTCCAAAGTATTGTCGCTCAGTTCATCGTATGGCTGATCTGAGGTCTTAATTTCTTCGATCAAAGCAGTTTGATTCAATAAAATACCATCAGCACGACCAGATATTAAGTAATTAGTGTCATTCATCTTAACTTCAGTTTTTAAATAGACTTCACTTTCATAATCGCTGTCTTTACTCCGCAGCTTTTGTAGGCGACGATGGATTCGAGCACCATTTAGCGCAGTATTTTGACTATTCTTTGTTTCATTCAAATCACCACTACGCAACACAAATTCTACTAATTGGCGAATTCCAATCTTAGTCGTCATCAAATGCCCCCTAATAATATTAATAATTGTAAAACATACGTTCGAATTTGTCTGTATAATTTTGATTTTGACAAAAAAAATAAAAGAAACTTTTACCTTCCTTTTATCTCTTACCTACTAGAATTGTTGATCCGACAGTAATTTCAGTTACCTTAGTCCAATCAATCAAACTATTATCAACATTGAACAACAATGGAGTCATCTTAATAAATGCTGACCGTTCCTCAGATGTTACTTGATAAGTTTTAGTAGCATCAATTTGGTCAACCAATTGGTAATGCTCTTCAAAGTAATCAAGAACTTTTTTATTAGAATATTTTTCCTGCTTTAATTGATCTTTAGCTTGAGCACGTAATTCCTGTACATGATATTGATTCGGTATAACTTTTAAAATGTAACCATCTTTTTTCAAAATGCGATTGAATTCATGATAATTAGCTGGGGAGAAAATATCAATTATCCCATCAATTACTTGATCTTGCACAGGCAAATGAGCCAAGTCACCGACGAACCATTCCACCGGCGTGTTCATTCCCTTAGCAGCCAATTGGATCGAATCCTTAGAAATATCAAAAGCTAAGACATTTCTAGATGATTCAGCAATTTTCTTAGCATAATAACCCTCGCCACAACCAACGTCTAAAACGGATTCGATATTTAACTCATCAATCAATGTCACCAACTTGTCAGCAATATGATCGTACATCCCTCGCTCCAAAATTAAATGGCGATTTTCAAACGAAGCTAGATCGTAATTTTTCTCTTGCCTATTGTTCAACATAAAATCAACAAAACCCTTTTTTGAAATATCAAAACAATGATTTTGTTCACACATCAAACTATTCTCTTCTAACCTCAATTTAGTGCCACAAATGGGACATTGAAAAAATTGGTCACTGTTACTAAACTTGCTTATTTTACTATTCATGAATTCAGTCCTTTATTCTTCTGCTTCCGAAATTAATTTAGGCATTGCCTGATACAAAAATTGTTCTGCAAATTTATCATCATAGATCCAAGCGTTGATCTGATTTTTCTGAAGTATCAAAGGCATTCGATCATGGATCTGAATCATCGATTCATTTGGCTGAGTCGTAAATAGAATACTTTGTGGAACTCCATCAAAATAATTATAACAACCTGCTATAAATAACGTCTCAGGATCATTACTAAAATTAAATTTATACTTCTGTTTACTCTTACTCCATTCAAAAAATCCTGTGGTTGGATAAACACAACGGCGTTTTTGAAATGACTGTGCAAACATCGACTTATTCTGAACCGTCTCAGAACGAGCATTGATAATCGACTGCCCTTTTTTGAAACCGGGAAAGCCCCACTTCATTCCAATGACATCAACCTGTTTTTTTCCAGCAACAATTAAGGCTGTTTCATCTGTAGGAAAGACTTCGCCAACTTTAGGATTGTAACCAGCTTTCACAGCCAATTGATAAATACGCTTTATTTCAGGATTCTTATCAGGTTGAAACATATAACGTCCACACATAATTTTCCTCCTATTATTGCCCCACAATACAAAAGCGGAACAAAGTATTTTCCCATCTTGTTCAAAAATAGAAATCGAGCATACCTTGTTCCACGCTATTAGTCATTTATTTTCAATTTTGTTCTTTAGGGAAACGATTGCCAAAATCTCTTTGTGGCAAGCAAAGCAAAACTATCAAAACAATTGTTCCAAGAAATGGAATTATCGGTAACAATACCCACCAACCACGCATTTTCCGATCATGTAATCTTCTGATTATCGCTGTAAATATAGCAATTTGGTAATAACCATACGTAATTGCCAAAGCTACTCCAATAATTGAGCTCCAATAAAAATCATCAACTGGCATTTTGGTAATAGCAAAAGCAAGGATTCCCATGATAATGCCGGATACAATTGTCATTCCTAAATAGCCCCACCAAAAATCCTTGCGACTCATTCTTTTTGCACCTATAAATAAATCTTGAAAATACAATTTCGTAGAAGAAAAGATCCCTGGACGGAAGCTTTCATTCCAAACTTGTTCTTTCATTTGCATTATTTTTTACTCCTAAATATGAATACCTATGATGAAACCAAGGATACCAAAAATATAAGTTAAAACAAAGTATAAAAAACAACTTTTTAGACGATGTTGAAACCACAATTGACTCAATTCCATATTAAAGGTTCCAAAAGTAGTGAACCCTCCACAAAATCCGGTTCCTACTAGTAATAATATCGCACCATTATGAATTTGTGCAGTAAAGATTCCCAAGAGCACAGCTCCAAAAATATTAATCAAGAGCGTTATAACGGGAAAGTCAATCTTGATTTTTGATTGTAATAAAGTTAATTCACTCCGCAAGAAGGCTCCAACTGCAGCCCCTAGACCAACAATAAAAAAGTCCATTATCATTTCCCTTTCACATAATCATTAAAAGCCTGACTAGCCGCCCAATAGTTACCCAACAAAGCTAATCCAAAACCACCTACTAAGGTCAAAGTTAAGTAAATCAATAGAGAAAGCCACTGACCAGACTGATATAGCCGATAACTGTCAGCCGTAAAAGTTGAAAAAGTTGTATAAGACCCTAGTAATCCAGTGCTCAATATCAAAATTACTTTCGATGCTAAGTGAAACCGGTCCTGAAGATAATGGATCAAAAATGGTAAAATCAGTGCTCCACTGAGGTTTGCTACCAATGTTCCTAAGGGAAAACCACTACTTGTTTTGAATATTAGGCTTTCAGCATACCTTAAATCGCTACCAATAAAGGCCCCAACCAATAACAGCAAAAAAATTTTACCATGCTTTTTTATCATATTATTTTACCCTTTCAGCAAAAGAAAAAAACTTGCCACAGACAAGTTTTTCCAATTTTATTATTTTTTATCAACATCATGTCCACCAAATTCATTACGTAAGGCAGCCACGACTTTTCCAGTAAAGGTGTCATCTTCCAATGAACGATAACGCATCATCAATGACGCTGCAATAACTGGAGTAGGAACTTGCAACTTCAAAGCTTCTTCTAAAGTCCACTTACCTTCGCCAGAAGAATGCATGACACCTTTTATTTCATCCAAATTAGGATCTTTTGAAAAGGCCGATTGGGATAATTCCATCAACCAACCACGGATAACTGACCCATGTTCCCAAACCTTGGCAACAGCCTCATTATCGTAACCAAATTGACTATGTGAAAGGACATCGAATCCCTCGGCAATTGCTTGCATCATTCCGTATTCAATTCCGTTGTGGACCATCTTCAAGTAATGACCGCTACCTGCTTTCCCAGTATACAAGTAACCGTCAATTTGAGCGATTCCTTTAAAAATTGGTTCAATATAGCCAAAAGTCTTTTTATCGTCGCCACCAATCATGAAGTTTCCATCACGATTAGCGCCACTCATACCGCCTGATGTTCCAACATCAAAGAATTTGATTTGTTTGGCAGTCAAAATTTTGTTATGTTGCAATGAATCTTGATAAAACGAATTTCCACCATCAATCACGATGTCCTTTGGATCTAGCAATACGCTCAACTTGTCAATTGTTTCATTTGTAGGTTTCCCTGCTGGTAACATTACCCAAACAATTCGTGGTGCAGATAGTTTGCTAATAGCATTCTCCAATGAGCTTTCAACCTGTGCCCCTAATGTTGATGCATCATTTCTGGCACCATCGCTCAAGTCGAAAGCGACCACTTCGTTACCATTGCGAATCAAGTTTTCTGTCAAATTGATTCCCATCTTGCCTAGCCCAATCATTGCTAATTTCAAAATTAATCCTCCTAAGTTGTTATCACAAGGATTAATTATACATAAAAAAGCCGTGCCAAAAACAACATTTTGGTACGTCCCGATTGTGCAAAAGGTTGATATCATAGACTTAATTGGCTGATTAGCCCATAAACTTATTCCACCAGTGACCCTTTTTATCGTCGCTTACTTTTTCATTAATACGTTCTTTGATACTTTCGTCCTTTGCTGGTTCAGCGTTTCGAACTTTTTCTTCAGCTTGTTGCTTCAAAGTATCCAACTCAACTTGTAGTTGTTCCTTTGATTTTTGAGCGTCATTTAACTCAGCTTGCAACTCTTTAATTGTGAGCTCACGCTTTTTATTTTCAGACTCTAATTTAGCAACAGTTACCTGCAATTCTTTAACTTTAGATGCTTGTCCGTCTTCATCTTGAACTTTTTTAGTTTCAGAAGTTGGATAGATTTGCATTGCAGATGTTTCCAAAGTCATTTTGGGACCATGACTCAACTTCACCATTTCTTTAAAGTCTTCAATGTTCTTTTGAGTATATAGACGATTATTTTGACTATTACGTTCAAAATAATCACTGTTCTCGGTCGTACGTTCAACGATCAAAGAATATTTACGCAATGTAGCTACACTTATTCCTAAATTTTTGGCAGCTTGTGCAGGAGTTAATAAATTGTTGCTTTTTACTTTAGTCAAAAGGATTCCCCCAAGGTTGTTTCATTCTCTTCATTATAAAAATAATAATTGTGAAGTTCAACCACAAAATCATTGTTGTTGAAATTAAAATCTTCCTTGCTATATTTTACCCGCAAAAATGGATATACTAAAGATGTAATAATAAAATATTTACTCTTAGACACAGTTGTTTTTTCTTTGGTGTATAATTCACATTACAAGAACAGAAGGGGAAATCATATATTGTCAAGTTCTACAATTACAACTAACTCTATTATCATTTTAATAACCTTTATCTTTGCTTTCTTCTTTGTTGCCGCTGAGTTTGCCTTGGTACAAACTAGATCCAGTCAACTTGAAGATGCAATTTCTAAAGGAAATGGTAATACAAAAAAATTAAAACGTGCTCTGATGATGGTCAACAACCTCAATGAGTACTTATCTACGACACAAGTTGGTACTAGTATCGCCGGTATTATCTTAGGTTGGATCGGTGAAAGTACTATCGAATATTTACTGATAGAAGTAGTCGGCGTAGCTCATATTTCCGCTGGTGGCAGCAGTGGTCTGCATGCAATCAGTTCGATTATCGGTGTGCTTTTACTAACCTACTTAGAAGTGGTTTTAACAGAAATCGTTCCTAAAAATATTTCAATTGATATGCCAATGACAATGCTTATGCTTGTCGTCACACCATTACGATTCTTCCATGTGGCCGTTTATCCATTCGTTTGGTTACTAAACGTCTCCGCCTCTGGAATTGTCCGTTTGATGGGAATGAAACCAGCTGATTCTGAAAATGAAGTTTTCTCACAGTCTGAAATTCTTCGACTTTCAAAATCATCTATTAAAGGTGGCGATATGGAACCAGACGATGTTATCTTTATGCAACGTGCCTTCGCATTGAACGATAAAGTTGCTAAAGACATCATGGTCGATCGTACCAGTTTATATGTCGTTGACATTACTGATAAAGTTAAAGACGTCATTAAAGATTATTTACAACAAGGATTCTCAAGATTCCCAGTTGTAGCCGATAATGATAAAGACAAGATCTTAGGTTATGTTTATGCTTACGATATCGTTCGTCAAAATCAGGTAGATGGCGACGTTGGCATCAGTCGGATCTTACGTTCAGTTAATACCGTTCCTGAAACAATGCCAATTCAAGATATTCTTTCAAAGATGATCAAAAAACAAACACCTATTGTTATTGTCGTTGATGAGTACGGTGGTACCAGCGGTATCGTAACTGATAAGGATATTTACGAAGAATTGTTTGGAACTGTTAAAGATGAAATTGATGATGTTTCCGATGAATATATCGTCAAAAATGCTGATGGTTCTTATAACGTTTCTGGTAAAACTACACTTTATGACTTCGAACGTTATTTCAAGTCCGATATTCCTGAATTCCAAGATTCCGATATTATTACCGTTGGTGGTTATATTATCGAGAAATATCCTAATATTCAAAAGAATTTCGAATTTGAAATGGATAACTTCAAATTCAAAGTTGCTGAATTCGATCATGGTTTTGTCAGCTGGTTTAAAGTTTCTGTCAATAAAACAGCGGTAACTAAACAAGACAATTTAGCTTCACTAACTGATGTTGATGATTTAAAGGAATAAGAAAAACATAACAGGTTTAGTCGAGCATTAATAATAAGGCCAGGTAATTAAATGCAATTACCTGGCCTTATTTGTTTTAAGCTAATTTTTACATTGAACTATTATTCCTTATTACCCTTCAATCCTTCTATTTTACTAAAGTCTATTAGATTCAACTTATTAATAAATAGAACTGCAATAATCACTAAGAGTGATAAGAAAGAGATTCGCCGAGAGGCTTTTTGAATAGTTGTTTCGAAGTAATCGACAACCACTTTTCCGTTGCCATTAACTGTGACTTGAGCTAAATTATTGTTTCTCTTATCAACTTTCAATTTGGAAACTTTTCCACTTGATTGGGTGCTCTGATAACCATAGTAACCAATAATTGGTAAATCAATTTTAGCATTCTTAGCATTTTTAAAATTAAAGCTCAACCGTGTTCCGTACTGTTTAAAGTCTGAAATCTTTGCTTTACCAGCTTGAATTTTAGGCTTGTGAGTCGCTCTTTGTAATTCACTTAGATTCGTCCCAATTGGCAAATACTCTTGTCCTGCACCAATACTAAATGGTTCAGTTTGATTATAGGCAGCATAAGTATTTCTTTGCAAAGGCGAACTAGCTACTAAACGATAAGCTGAGGAAACGGAAATCAAAGTTATAAATACCATCAAGACGATTTTCATACTTTTTTTCTTAAAAATCCCTAGTGGATCGGCGGCAACAAAGACTGCTAGAAGCAATGAAACAATCATATAAAAGCGCCATGGGAATTGGATCATCTTCATAGGAGTTTTATTCAGTAATACCCACGGAAAGATTTTAGTACTGCAAATCAACATAAATGCTCCAATTAAGGAGAAGTGACGTACAGCTTTGTTCTTGATCTTAACTGCTGAAACAACTACAACAATTGCCGCAAAAAACAATACTATTCCAGGATTCGCTTGGTTGAAGTTATTATTCATACTAGCGTGAGCCATATCAGTAAAGTCAGCTGCTGCTGTAGCTAAATTCGAACTAGATTCTGTTAATAAGAATTTAGTGTGATGCATTTGCTCTATCATTGGCAAGAAGTAAGCCAGGCTTAGTAAAACTGAGCTTAAAGTTGCCCACAATAATGACAACAAACGTTGGGGGGCTTTTCTCAGTTCACCAATTTGGCAAATTGCTACAATTACAATTAGAATTGCAACTAAAATTGGTGAAATAGCATGGGAATAAATAATTCCAGTCATACCAAAAGTCAGATATAACCAATTTTGACGTTTACCATAAAAAATTTCATAAATACCTAAAAGAGCAACCGGTAAGAATACAAAGGCCCCAACTTCACCTAGATCATGACGGTACAATATATCATACATTCGATAAGTCGAAAGTGTATAAACAAAACTAAATACTAAACTATTCCAATATTTCTTACTAACCTTGTAAAAGCAAAGAAATGCTATACCCATAGTTAAAAATGTCAATAAAATATTCAACCCTGCAATTGCTTGGGCACTAGAATATCCCATTAGACGCATAAAGGCTGCTGGATATAGAAGAAAATCAGAATAAAAAACGTTTACGATATAGCCAAAACCATCCATAAACGACATATTAATGAATGGAAAATATTGATGGCGTAAGAGCGAATGATACAAACCTTCAATTCTCATATTATGAAAACGATCATCGCTAGTCCCCAAATATGACCAAATTCTACCTTGGAAAATCTGAGTTTGATAAATAACTAAAATACTAACTATTAAGAAAAGTGCAATAGTCGCTAAGACTATCATTACCTTTTTTAATTTCTCTTTGTTCAACGCTGTTAATTGCATAACGAAATACCCTTCTTAGTAATGTAAAAAAAACAATATCTACATTATACTAATTTACTTCTCGTAAAAGATACTAATTTTACAAGTAAAAAGGGAAAGTCTTAGGTTTTCTGCCTGAAACTCCCCCCAAAAATAAATTTTCAGTACTTGTACTTCATCGTACTGCCCCAATCGATCAAGCTCAAGATAAATACCATAAAAATAATCGAAATATAGCTTAAAAATATTCCATTGAGGATATTGTACAAGACATCACGGACATTGTAATCGACATTATTTACAATCAAATCTTGTAATGGATAATATGTACATCCTAGCAATATAGCTAATAAAATTGATGTGCAGATACCCACTGTCCCTAAATGATGAAAGAACAACATACTAGATTGAACCTTTATTCGTAAACGTAACGCCAACAGAATAAAGATCCCCGCTGCCGCTACCATTGTAATTTTAATCAGTTTTTTTATTGTTTGAATTCTGACAAGGACTCGTTCAATCGGTCCCATATCATTATTAACAATTTGATTCATTAAACCTTCATTACTTTTAATGACACTATCTATTTCAGGGTCAATATCTAAACCGTAACTTTTAGCTTCAGATTTAAGCTTGGTACTGATTGTGGCTAAGATAGCACTGCCGATTGTTAATTGCGAGTCATCACTGTACACTTCGTCAACCGAAGTATTAATAATCTTTTTTATATCACTATTAGTTAAATTGACCGCTGACAAATTTGTGGAAATAGAATAACTGTTAACTAAACGTCCTAAACGCTGATTAGTATAATTCTTTATTAAAGTCACGTTGGTTTCACTGTTGACGACTTTTTTAACATAATTACTATTTAGCACAGTCGACAAAGTAATTCCTAAGAAAACGATCACCATTAAACAAATTGACAATAGAATCAATGTAAATCCGTGTCTGTTGTACGACAATGACTTGCTCATAATTATTTCTCCATAGCTAGATTAACAATTTCTTGCGGCTTATTGACGATCCACTCTGACTTGGCTTTTTTTAATTCTGCCAAATCCCCGAATCCATAAGTAACGCCAATAGCTTTCAAATTGTTTTTATGTGCCCCCACAACATCACTATTACGATCCCCAACCATAACGAGATTTTTTGTATCTAATTCAATCGAAGTTTTGTCCATTCCATAGGAAATAACATCTTCTTTCAATGAACGAACTGATTCGTCCTCAGCGGCTCCAAAAACGTGTCTAATGTATTGTTTCATATTTAATTGATCGATAATTCTTTTAGCAAAGATCTCTGGCTTCGAAGTGGCAATGAACAATTGCTTATCTGCTTTACTCAAAGATTCTAACATATCATAGACACCATCATAAACAGTATATTCCATCCAACCTTCTTCTTGATAATATTCTCGAAAGGCGTTTATACTTTGATTGATCAATGGATCATCTGGCGCTACATGATCATACTTTTGAAGTGAAGCACCTAGCGTTGGTCCAATAAACTCATGTAAAATAACATCATTATGAGGAATATATCCTAAAGTATGTTGATACATATATCTCAAACTCTTCATGATCCCTGTTTCAGAATTAATGATAGTTCCATCCAGATCAAAAAATAAATTGTTCAAATTAAATTCATCCTTTTATGTTAAATTTAAGTTATGTAAAGATTATATAGCATTCAATAAAAAATAACTAACAGTCGTAGGTAGAGTATGGTAAAAATCAAAAAACCACAAACATATACCAGTCTCGAAAATGGACTGACGGATCAACAAGTTGATACGCAAGTTCAAAAAGGACTGATAAATGTTCAAATCAAGAAATTATCGCGCCCAATCCCTAAGATTCTGGCCGACAATCTCTTCACATTATTTAATCTTCTCAATTTAATTATTGCAATCCTAATTTTTTGGACCGGTTCCTATCGAAATCTCTTCTTCCTAGGTCCCGTTATTGCCAATATTGTTATTGGTAGTTACCAAGAAATTAGAGCTAAACTTACCATTGATAAAATCAGTTTAGTTAATAGTCAAAATTTTACTGTTGTTCGTAATGGTCAAAGAAAAGAAATCGTCATTGATGATTTGGTAGAAGACGACATCGTTTTAATCAAACGTGGCGATACAATGCCTGCGGATGGAATTGTTCGCTCATCTAATGGGCTACAAACCAACGAATCCGGTATTACTGGTGAAGCTGACACAATTACCAAAAGTGTTGATGATGAAGTCTTCTCTGGCAGTTTTGTCATCGCTGGCCAGGCTAAGATTCAATTGACTCAAGTCGGGCATGAAAGTTTTGTCTCTAAGTTATCATCCGCTGTCGGCAAAGAAAAGCGTTCTGTGAGCGTTTTAATGAAAATAATTAATAATATCATTAAAATTTTAACATACACTATCATCCCCATCGGACTTCTTTTATTTTTCCGTTCCTATTTAAAAAATGGCGATGTCGCCCAATCAATCCTTGGTACTTCCGCCTCAGTCATCGGGATGATTCCAGAGGGATTAGTCTTATTAACCGCCGTCGCTTTAGCAACTGGTTCTTACAATCTCTCCAAGCGAAACATTTTAGTTCGTTCTTTAAGTGCCATTGAAACATTAGCTCGAGTCGATACGCTTTGTTTGGACAAAACGGGTACAATCACAACCGGAAAATTAACCGTTAAAAAAACGATTGCGTATGGTAGCGACGAAAATACTATCAAAGCTATCGCAACAAAAATTGTTGAAGCAACGCAGGAAACCAACGCTACTGCTTTAGCCATTGGTAATTTAAACTTCCAGCCTTTTGAAGATGAAGTCAAAGAAGTCATTCCTTTCTCATCAGAAACCAAGTATTCTGGCTTCATTGACAAAAACGATGTCCGTTACACGATGGGAGCTCCCGAGTTCATCATTCAAAATCCTGATCAAAAAGTAGCCAAAAGAATTAAACAAGCTGCGGAAAACGGCTTTCGGGTCATCGCTATCTTGAAAGAGGACATCAAACAAAGCTTACTAGGTTTACTATTGATTTCCGACGAAATTCGTCCTCAAGCTTCTTCAACTTTTAGTTACCTAAGAAACCAAGGGGTCGACTTCAAAGTCATCTCTGGCGATAATCCAGCTACTGTTAGTAACGTTGCTAACCAGGCTGGAATCGCGACTGGTAATAGTTATATAGATATGAGTAGCATTACAGAGGACCAAGACTACCACAAATTAGTCAAGGAGTACAAAGTTTTTGGTCGAGTACGTCCAAGTCAAAAGGCTGATCTAATCAAGGCAATGCAGGACAATGGTTTGACGGTCGGTATGACTGGCGATGGTGTCAACGATGTTTTAGCAATGCGTCAATCCGACTGTAGCGTTGCCATCGCGGGTGAAAGTGATGCTGCGGAAGCCTCCGCTGACTTTGTTCTCTTGGATCGTAATTTTGATTCAATGATCTTTATGCTAAATGAAGGTCGTCGAGTTATCAATAACGTTGAACGTGTCGCTTCATTATTCTTGATTAAAACAATTTACTCAGCTGTCTTGGCAATTCTCTTTATAATTTTAGGAACTGGTTATCCATTCCAGCCATCACAACTAACACCAATCAATGCCTTAACAGTTGGTATACCTACTTTTTTACTCGCCTTAGAGCCCAACTATACGCCACCAGCGGGACGTTTCATGCGTAACGTTATGGAAATAGCCTTACCTTCTGCTCTCTGCAATATCATCATCATTATAACCATTTCAATCTTAGGTAATCATTTCAACTTTAATTTTGCGACGACCTCGACCCTTTCAGTCTTCACAATCGGTATTATCGGTTACTGTGCGTTAATTTCTATCAGTAATCCGCTATTTATGAGAAAGAAAATTATGATTGGTTTCTCATTTGTTTTATTTATTATTACTTTTATCTTTGGCAACAAAGCTTTTGGGTTGGAAAGTATCTTAAATCTACAATACACTTATCTCTTCATCGCTATCTTCTTAATCGCTTGGCCTTTGTTCATGTTCATGCGAGAAGTCTTAGGTAGAAGAGTCTTTTCTAAAATTAATTGGAAATAACAATATAGGCTATTCTTTACATACATAAGGAATAGCCTATTTTTGTTTAAAGCAAAGGAAGCCAAGTAATCAAAATACGATTACCCAGCTTCCTTATTTAGTGCTTGAAAATAGAATTATTCTACACTTTCATTATCTTAATATTAGAATTAATTTATTCATATTTATGATGATGCCGCATGAATATTTCGTGATCTTTTTCCATACCACCTAAATAGACAATCGACAATACGACCACCGAAAACAATGCCAAAATCGCATTGGGGCGATTGAGAAAATATAAGCCAATGGCGATTAATGCCAAAATTACAATTGAGACTTTTAAAGTGACTCTCGGTACCTTATCTTTCATAAAACAACTACCTCTTTTTACTACTTCTAAGTTTATTATGAAAGCAAAATCTCAGTTACGCAATCAAGATGCTTATTTATTTTCCAAATCTTCACCATTTGATTCGATAACTTTCTTATACCAGTAGTAACTCTTCTTTGGAGTTCTACTGAAGTCACCTTCTTGGTTATCGTCACGATCAACATAAACGAATCCATAACGTTTAGCCATTTGACCAGTACCAGCTGATACTAAATCAATGCAGCCCCAAGGAGTATAACCAATTAAGTCAACACCATCTTTGATGGCTTCTTTCATTTGTTCGATATGACCTTTGAGATAGTCAATTCGATAATCATCTTTGATTGAACCATCTTTTTCAACAACATCACGAGCGCCTAATCCATTTTCCACGACCATGACAGGAATACCGTAACGTCCGTAGACATCATTTAGATACCAACGAAGTCCCTTAGGATCCATTGCCCAGCCCCATTCACTGTACTTGAGGTAAGGGTTCTTAACACCAGTTGAGAAGTTACCGGCGGCATCAGCTTTACTTGGGTCTGTTGTCAAAGTATTTGATGAATAGTAGCTGAATGTATAGTAGTCAACTGTTCCTTCTTTTAGAACTTCGGCATCTTCAGCTGTAATATTCAACTTAACGTTGTGTTCATCCCAGAAACGTTGAGCAAAGTGTGGATAAGCACCACGAACTTGCACATCGCCACAGTAATAGTTATTGATTTCATTAGCCAGTTGAGCTTTCAAAACGTCATCAGGTCTTGAAGTCAACGGATAGTTGACATTACCAGCAATCATACAACCAATCATGTTGTTAGAGTTGATCTTATGACCAATTTTAACAGCTAAAGCACTGGCAACGAATTGATGATGTAAACCTTGCAAGTTATTTTGAATATCTTCATCAGTCATCTCGCCATTAAATGGTGCAGCACCGTCTTTAACAGGCAAGCCAAGTGACATGTAACCACCAAACAACATTCCAATATTAATTTCGTTAAATGTTAACCAGTAGTGAACCAAGTCCTTATATTCTGTGAACAAAGTCTTAGCGTACTTGACGTAGAAATCAATCACGCGACGATCATCCCAGCTGCCGTAAGCTTCTGTCAAATGGTATGGCATTTCATAATGAGAAATTGTTACTAAAGGTTCAATCCCATATTTACGACATTCTTCAAAGACATTACGATAGAAATCCAAACCTTTTTGGTTAGGTTCTGCATCGTCACCGTTAGGGAAAATTCTAGTCCACGCTACTGACATTCGATAAGTCTTGTAACCCATGCCAGCTAATAGCTTGATGTCTTCTTTGTAATGATGATAAAAATCACTACCTTCATGAGATGGGTAATAAGCATTATCCTTCAATTCTTTCGTAAAAACACGAGCCTTATCATAAGTTCCGCCTAACAAAAGATCAGCTGTACTGACACCTTTGCCATCAACATCCCAGGCACCCTCATATTGGTTAGCAGCTGTAGCGCCACCCCACAAAAAGTTCTTTGGAAATTCTGTCATATTCTTACTCCCTCTTTTTTCATTATATTTACATGTTAACGCTTTCTGGCATAAAAATTAAAGCCTAACTTAAATCAATCACACTATCTCCTGGTTCAACATGACCATCAGTTAACGTTTTGACTTCGTTATAGTTCTTAGTATTAGTTACGACAATTGGCGTTGTAACGTCATAACCCTGATTAGTGATTCCATCAACATCAAACTCCATCAACAATTGTCCTTGATGTACTTCTTGATCCTTTTCAACATGACTAGTGAAACCTTTTCCTTCAAGTTGTACCGTATCCATACCGATATGGATCAACAATTCAGCGCCACCTTTAGAATTAATTCCAATCGCATGTTTAGTTGGGAAAACAACGGTAACTTTACCATCAACAGGTGAATAAACTTTTCCTTCATCAGGAAGAATGGCAATTCCTTTACCAAGTGCTTCTGAAGCAAACACTTCGTCCTTAACTTCACTTAGTGGAATAGCCGAACCTTTAATAGGACTAATAATTGTTTCTGGAACAACAGCTTCTTTTTCAACTGTTTCTGGAGCAGCAGTTGTTGTTGCTGCAGCTGAACTAGCCATAGCAGTTGCTAATTGTGGTTCAGCATTGTTGTTAGTAACAGTTTCGTTTGAAGCATTTTCAGCTTTCAGTTCATCCTTACTAAATCCAAAGACTAATGAGAGTCCAAGTGCAGCAACAAAAGCTACAACCCAAGAAATAAGAGCACCATAAACCGTCATATCCATACCGCCAGAGCCAATATAACTAGGTAGTAAGAAGACACCTAAACCTCCGACCATGTAACTCTTAGTTCCAAATATTCCTAGTAAAGCACCACCGATACCGGCACCAATACAACTCATTGTAAAGACTTTCTTACGAGGTAAGGTAATACCATAAATGGCTGGTTCGGTAATTCCAAAGATACCTGACAAAAAGGCTGACCAACCAAGTCCTTGAACCTTCTTACTCTTAACTCTCATAATTACAGCTAGAACAGCACCAATTTGAGCAAATGAAGCGGCACCAGTCAATACAAGAATTGGATCATAATGAAGCGTTTGAATATTTAACATAGCCAATGGAACAAGTCCCCAGTGCAATCCGAAGATAACCAAAACCTGCCATAGACCACCGATAAGAATACCAGTAAGAATTGGGCTAAAGTTATAAAGTCCTGAAGCACCAGCAGCTAAAGCGTCACTGATCCATGAAGTTATCGGACCAACAACTAATAGAGTCAAAGGAACAACAACGATTAAGGTAAAGAATGGTACTAAGAAAGTCTTAACAAATGTTGGAATGACCTTCTTTAAATATCCTTCAACTTTAGAGGCAATCCACATTGCCACAATGATTGGAATAACTGATGAAGTATAGTTCATCATGATTACAGGAATCTTCAAAAATGTAATATGAATTGGTGAAGATAAAGCTGTATTAGCAAACAAAGTGAACAATGGTTTTCCGGTTACAGCCGTTGGATTCAAAGCTACGATGGTTGGATAAACCAAAGCAGCCCCAATTGACAAACCGATGAATTGATCAACGCCAAATTTCTTGGCAGCTGACAATCCTAAAATAATTGGCAAGAAATAGAAGAACGCATCACCAATAGCGTAAAGAATTATGTACGTACCAGAAGTCTTAGTTACTACACCAGTTGTTAATAGAATCGTAGCTAAACCTTTGATCATACCAGTTGCGGCTAAAGAGCCTAATGCTGGGGCGAAAATTCCAGAAATCAAATCAATGAATTTATCTAATAGACTAGTTTTTTCATCGTCTTCGCCATAATCATCTGGAACAGTTCCCCCATCAGGGAAACCTCCAATCTTAATCAAGTGGTCATAAACGTCGGCAACTTCATTACCGATAACAACTTGATATTGACCACCGCTCTGAACAACTGTCACGACACCATCGGTATCCTTGAGTTCTTCAGTATTAGCCTTTTTTTCATCTTTTAATTTGAAACGTAATCTTGTGGCACAGTGAACGACGCTTTTTACATTGTCCTTGCCACCGACTAATTTAATAATTTTCTTAGATAAACTATCATAGTCTTTCATGTTTTCCTCCTTCACTACAAGGCAAACAAAAAAGCTCAAGAGTTTACACCATTCTAAATAAATAAAATAGTGAAATTCCTGAGCTAATGCCTGCCGAACAGTAACACGCTGGTATTAATTTTCTCGATGAGTTACTCGCCAGACGTGCAAGATCAAATACACTTGATCATTTGACGAAAGTGCCCATCCTTTAGTATTTCGCAAAAATGTTGAAATCTTTTGAACAGTTTCATTTTCTTGGGGATATTTAACAATCATTAATTTCAATAAACTAGGATCTAATTGTTCACTAGCAGGCTTATTGGATTTGATCTTTCTAATCAAGAAATATCTCAGATGAGAGACCAATCGACTATAATTGAACGATTCATCGTCCAAAGTAGCGTGATAACTGATCTGAATGATATCGATTATGTCGGAAATCATTTTGGAGACCTGGATCGTGTCCTGAAGGGATTCTTTTTCATTCTCCACATTCACAAAATGATAAGTTAAAAAGACTAGTTCGTCCTTAGTAAATTCAACTTGCAAATCTTGATCAATAATCTTTATTGCTCTTAATGATGCCTGATACTCTTTGGGAAATAATTTTTTTACTTCCCAATTAACTGCTCGATCCGTAAACTCAATGTTTTCTTTTGCCCTTTTATAGGCAAAATTGATATGATCAGCCAAAATTAAATATTGATAATCATTGAATTTAACTTTTAGAAAAGATTCGACATCGTTTACAACATCAGAAGCAGTATCAATGATTGATTTATTATATTCCCCTAAATTATCTATGTTTGCTGTATTCTCTGACTTAAAACGTTGAGTGATTTTTGATGCGTCCACCACATCACCCGTTTTCTTACCAAATCCGATGCCTTTTCCAATAACTACCCATTCAACATGATGGTCATCAACTACGAGAGCGGCATTATTATTATAATTTCTTATAAATTTCAACGACTCACCCTCCTAAAAAAAATACCCACTAATCGCGTACAAAATAGACGCAATACTAGTAGGTTTATGCCTGATCGAATCAGTGACACACATCGTTTACAAAAACTATGATAGCGTTTTCTAAACTATACGTCAAGTCTAGTTTTAAATTTAGATACTATTTCCTCAATTTTTATTATAAAAAATGAATTTTTAAGTTTAATTTATTATTACTTTGTTTAGATATTCTTGATCAAATAATTGATCAAAATCAATGTAAGCGTTGTTATTTTTTAAGTGCTAAATAAACACTACAAAATGTCTAGATACTCCGCTATACTTGAGTCAGCAAGGGATTAGAGCATTGTATCAGCAAGCAATAAAGTCGTTTTTTATCAATATATTTTTTATCATGATATTATGCTAATAATTAAACACAGTAAGGAGTCTTGAATATGCCAAAAAAAATTGCTGTTGTAGCCATGAATACCAAAAAGATTCCCTATGTCGATGGTAACGAACTTATCATCACACTCGATAATCAAAAAGTTTGGTACACCGCTAATACTAAACAGATTAAAATTCCTTTTCTTACAAACGTCTTTAATTCAATGACAAATAACTTTATCAAGAAATTTATGAAACGTTCGACTAAAAAGGATACTGTCAAAGCTAATTACTTTTCAAAGCAAGTTGCTCGTTATCTACTTGAGAATGATTTTGATCAGATCATCTTTGAAAATGAGTTGCTCCGAAAGAATATTTCCCGTCGTTTGGAAAGAAAACATACGACCGTTCCGGAAACTTCACTTGCCTAGGACATATAAGTAAGGTTCAGAAATCTTAAATGATTTCTGAACCTTATTTATATGTTTTCTCTTCAAATTAGAAAGATATCCCTCAGAAATATTCAGTAACTTTGTTCCCTTATTCATTTGATCACTTCAAATTCATGTAGTCGTTTCTATAATAAAAATTACCACTACGTTTTTTAAACATTTCTAAATATTGATTACATAATTCATCTGCCCTTTCTTCAATTTAATACCTCTTATGGGAACAAAAAAAGCCCTTGAGTACACAGATTCTATTATTCAGTCTGTATACCTTGGGGCATTTATTTTTAGATTTTATTTTAGAATTCTTTTAATGTTTACTAACGTTCCAAAAGCATAGCAAACATTAAATATTAGTAGCGTTTTGATAACATCATTGTTAAAAGAAAATTTTGAAGGGAAAATAATTGATAATACCCAAGAAATTAAGAAAGTAATCAGGATACTTATGCATATTCTAATCAAATTTTTTTTCAATGTTTATCACTCCAAATGCCTTAATCTATTGCCATCCCCAATTATTAATTGTCCCCATCAAGAAATTATAATCAAACCAAATTCCACTTTTAACGGTTACTCCTCCTAATATACCAGTTACGGCGAGAGCAGCAACTTGTACATAATGAGAATTTTAATAAAGAATCTTTTCAATCTTTCATTCCATCCCTCCCTTTACTTCTCTCTATACCTAAATAATAAAAAAAATCACTTACGATGAAGTGATTTTTCTTCTAAATGTACAAATTTTGCTATGAAATGTATCTTATGCTTCCGTGCTTCATAAAATATAGAAATAAAGAATAAAATAACGACAAAGTAATTAAATATTTAACCAATTTTTCTGATATACTCCTCATTTATTTCCCCTATTCATTTATTAATGTTATTAATATGCCAAAAGAGTTTCCAGTTATTTTCAAACTAACATGCCCTAAGTAGTTTTTTACTATTAAATCAATAAATTTTAATCCATAATCTTTACGCGCAAAATCTTTGTATCTGAAATTTCTAAACTGATTTAAAGACATTTTTTTCGAATAAGAAATAAATATGCTTACTCTTGATTCTTCTTTATAAATTTTAATTTCAAAAAATTTCTTATCAATATCTTGTTTGACGATATCTTCAAATGCCTTAGCAAATATAACGCTCATAAGATTGACTTGATCTTTTACACTAATGAAATCACTTATATCTTCAGAATGATAGTTACTAATAAATTCAATTCCATTTTCATCACAAGTATCCTTTATCTTATCTATTAATAGTCTCATAGAGATTTTTCCAGTTGGATTACTTATTCTTAATAAATTAGTATTTAAAGTCAAAAATCTATTCTCAATTAAAGTTCTGGCTAGAGAAACATCATTACTTTGAATTGCCTCATATATTTTAATTAATACTTCATCACTTCGATGTACTTGTATTGAAAGTTCTCTTTCCTCCTTATCTAGTAACTTAATTTTCTGTTGTTGCTCTTTATATAGGCCACTTAAGGATGCATATCTTTGTAATTCGAATTCATTTTTTCCTAGTTTATTAACTATAAATATCGAATTGACAGACAATAACAGAGAACAAATAACTATCAATACTTGTAAACCAACCGTATATTCAACTGATCTATAAAATAATACCGTATCAAATATTAATCCAATCACGGGTAATGAATATACTGATATCACTATCATCCAGCTTATTTTTGAATTGCCGAAGCTGAATACGTGTTTAAATATCAGAAAAAATAAAATCCCAATTATTGTTGAAATCACAAAAGCCTTTCCACGACTAAATTCATCAACATATGAGATATTTTCTATAATTAATATATAGAAACTTAATAACTCTAATACAGCATTCACAACAAAGAAGGAAATCATATAAAGAAATTTTAAAATAAATTTCCCCTTGTACAGCATAAGTAAAGTAATCCATCCAATAATTGTTATGGTGCCTGTCAATAATGGACTTATTACAATTATTGTAGATATGAAACCAATTAATACATTAATTACAAAGGAGATAATTAAAAGAAATAGTTTTATATTATTTCTACGTACAAATATTATATCAACATAGTTAAACATTATTGTGACATGTACTATAGCAGAAACCAGTATTGCGCAATCGACTAAATAATTATTCACTTTCATTCATCCCAGATAGGATAAAACTATCTAATTTATCTATCAATTTTTTCCTTCTTAATCTCGATAAAGGCAAAACGATATCTTTGTCTTCCATCAGAACAACTCCACTTTTCACTGCCTTTACTCGCCTTATGTTAATAATCACTGATCTATAAATTTGAAAGAAATATTTTTTATTTAATTTTTCTTTTAAATCATTTAACCTATTATGAATAATAATAGATTTATTTTCCATAGTTATAGATATCGATCTATCATAGGAATTCATAACTTGAATGGCAATAATTTTATCCTCAGGTATAATCTCAGTACTATTGTTATCAATATCTTTAATCATAATTACCTTTTTTTCCCTCTCATCTCTTTCAAAATTAGCTAAAATAGTTGATAATATTTTTTCTAATTTTTCATAAACAACAGGCTTACATATATATCCATCCGGATTTGCTCCAAAAGAATCAAATACAAATTCTGGATAGCTTGAAATAAAAATAACACTTCGTATTTTAGAGCCATAGTTTTTTCTTAACAGCTTAGCTTCATCAATTCCATTATTTGCATTCATCTGGACGTCCAACAATAACACAATATTAAGTAGTTCAGCTTGTCTCATATATTCTTTCAAATCATTTATATCACTAAAATAATACGTTTTAAAATCAATATTATGTCTGATTTCATATATACTTATATATTTTATAATCTTATCCAAATCATCTACATTATCATCACAAACCGCTAAATTTAACATTTGCCTTTTCTCCTACATAACTTATTTTGTTTATATAACAAAGTAACTTGTTTCTCTAAAGCAAAACAAATATTCACTATTAATAATGCCTTGATGGTGTTACCATCAAAAGAAAATCCTGAAGGTCAAATGACTGATACTATCCAAGAAGCTGAAAGGGTAACAATAATAGCTATACATATTCTAAAAAATTCGATTTTATCATGTTTTCTCACCCCAGAGAGGACAATGTTGCATCCCAATTTTTTAGTTCTAATTCCAGTATCTCATGCAGTTAATCTTTTTTAAACAAAAAAACTGAATACCTATAATGGCATTCAGCCTAATGATAATAGGACTCAGAAATCTATCTCAATGATTTCTGAGTCCTATTTTTCTGAAAACCAATCTAAATTACCCAATTTATGACGAAATACATCTATAATAAATTCATTGACCTATTTAGAAAGTAGAAAATTTATTATGAAAACTCGCTTATATACACCTAATGTAATTCTGGTTTTGATTGCCAGTTTCTTTTACATGATGAGTTCAATGCTAATTACGCCAATCATCGCTGAATTCACTCAAAGTATCGGAGCCACCAGCGCCATCGCTGGTTTGATTGCCGGAATCATGAATATAACATCATTATTGTTACGACCAATCGCCGGGAATTTAACTGATCGTGTTTCCAAATACCAACTAACTATGATTGGAGCTTCATTTTTACTGCTAGCCAATCTAGGATACAGTCTGACTACTAATATTGCTCTTATCACTTTTTTGAGAATTATAAATGGTTTAGGATACACTTTATGTTCCGTTTGCATGTCAACTTGGATCGCCGATTTATTGCCACCGACTCGTGTCGGAGCTGGTATGGGAATTTATGGTTTGGCTAATGCTTTGGGTATGGCTTGTGGTCCTGCTATTAGTATTTATCTTTACAAACATGTTAGTCACCAATCTTCATTTTGGGTGGCTGCTTTTTACAGTCTATTTTTGATTATCATTATTCAATTCGTGACTAATCGTGGTCTACCTACCAAAAGTTCTAAAGCTTCTAAGCCACACCACTTGAGAATCGTTCAGCCTCGTGTTGTTCCAATTGCGATAATTTTATTGCTCTTTTCATTGCCTTATTTTGCTACCCAGACCTATATCGTCAGCTACATTGCTCGCCGTCATTTCAATGTTTCGCCAGGAATATTTTTCCCCATCTATGCTGTTATTTTACTAGTTCTACGATTATCAATGCGTGATCTTTTTGATCGAGTACCTTTTCGCAAATTCTTATGGATAAGTTTACTCGGTAACTTCGTTGGACTTATCGGATTGACTTATTTGACCAACTGGTTCCTCTTGTTAATTAGTACGACTGGTTTAGCCGTTGGCTACGGTTTGATGTTCTCAATTTGTCAGGCTAAAGCTTTGATGGTGGTAAATCAAAATGAACATGGAATTGCCAACAGTACCTTCTTCATCGGCGTCGATCTAGGGATGTCTTTGGGACCAATCACTGGTGGATTAATCAGTAACTTCTTACCTATGGCGTGGTTTTATCCCATGATGATGATTACTTTGCCGCTGATTGTTTGGGTTTATTGGGCAAATCGTAAGTTGTTAGGTTAGTTGTCAACTCAATTTTCCAGTATAAAAATGCCTGTATTGATTAAATTTACTAATCAATACAGGCATTTTTGTTTTCTATATTCTAAAGATTTATTCAATTACGTCTGTGATATCCTCATCACCCGTGACAAAATTGAAATCTTTTTTAATTGTTGAAGGTGTCTTCAAGGCTTGTGCAATCACTTTAGCAACGTCTTGTCTTGAAACGCTACCACCTTCGTAGTTACTTTGAATCTTAACTTTTCCAGTCGCATCATCATCTGTAAGAGTGCCTGGATGAACGATGGTATAATCCAAATCGGTACCACGAAGATACTTATCAGCATAATGTTTAGCTGTATAGTATGGTCTAATTCCAGAAGCATTCCACTTGCTAGGATCATCGCTATAAACAGCACTGACCATAATGTAACGCTTGATACCGCGATCTTGAGCAATATCCATTGTCTTGATTGCACCATCAAGATCAATCTCCATTGTTAAATCATCCCCAGCACCACCAGCTCCGGCACTAAATACTATCGTATCAGCTCCTGAAGCCGCAATACTTGCTCTAATATCCTCAGCTGAATCAATCAAATTAATATATTGTGTGGCAATTCCTTTGTCTTCATACTTCTTAATTTGTTCTTCCTTACGTAATCCGGCGACAAAATCAATCTTTTGTGCTTGTAGTTCCTCAACTAGCAAACGCCCAACTTTACCATGGGCACCAATAATAAGTACTTTCATTAAATGAGCCTCCTTTGAATACTGTTACTGTATCAACAAATATTTATTTTGGCTATTATTTTGTATTTTGATAAATAGAAAAAAGAATCTCAATAATCCTTAATTGGACTACTGAGATTCTTTTATGTGAAACTGAGAAAATTATTTAATTTCTGTATAGCTATCACGAACTGTGAACAATGAGTCGATTGATTCATTCAATTCAGTCATCTTAATAGCATCGCCTAACAAGTCGGTTACAGAAAGTATCTTTAATTTATCAAACTTACAATCATCTGGAACTACAATTGAATCTGAAACTAGTACTTCCATCAAATCTGATTTTTCTAATTTCTTGGCTGCATCCTTTGAAAAGATAGGATGTGTTGCAACTGCTGAAATTGTCTTAGCACCAGCAACTTTAACAGCCTCAGCGCTATTGATCATTCTTGTTCCTGTATCAATCAAATCATCAACGATAACACATTGTTTACCATCGACATCACCAATGATATCAGGAATAACTTCGTCGTCTTCAGTTGATCTTTGGTCAACGATAGCAATTTGTGAACCAAAAACTTCTGCCAAAGCACGAGCACGTTTAGTTGAATTGTGATCTGGAGCAACGAAAACAAAGTCATCAGGATTCTTGATTTTCTTTTCAAAATAGCTAGCGAAAATAGGCATAGCACGTAAGTGATCAACTGGGATATCAAAGAATCCTTGAATTTGATCAGCATGCATATCAAGTGCGATCACGCGATCGACTTTACCTAATTCCAACATATTAGCAAATAACTTAGCAGAGATAGGTTCCCTTGAACGAGATTTTCTATCTGAACGAGTATATGCAAAGTATGGCAATACACAAGTTATATTTTGTGCACTGGCACGTCTAAGAGCATCTACAGCAATCATCAATTCCATAAAATTATCGTTAACAGGATCTGAAACTGAATGAATGATGTAAACGTCCTTGCCACGAATACTTTCGTTCATTTGAATGTTTATTTCACCATCACTAAAGTGTGAAACCGAAGCATCCAATAATGGAATCCCCATATAGTCAGAAATTCTTTTTGCTAATGGTCGATTACCATTTAAAGAAAGTAAAGCAACGTTATCTAATGTACTATTAGACATATTTGTCCTCCAAAATTATATAAGTACTGGTCTACCAACAGGTTTACTCTCATCAGCAATCACCAATCCCATGTCATTCTCCGACAATGGACGGTCTTTAGTACGGACTCCTGATTGTGAAACTATTGTAAACTTATACTTTAATTTTACACTCAACTGGAGGTAATTATCCAGTAAATATGAATCAATTTTACCATTTAAATAAAGATGATACTCAGGATACTTCCGCATCACATTTTCAACCGTTTTCACATTATCTGGATTCTTCACTTGTGAAACTGTTAAGGCAATTGCTACCCTCTCAGCAAAGTTACCCAAAAATTTGTTCTTCTCATCAGGCTTTAATTGTGGCTTACCAAAAATATTCTTCTTAATGTAATCTTCAACGTTAGTCATATTTAACCCTCCATATGTCATAGTATAGCTGAGAACGGAATAATATAAAAGAATGATAATCTTTCCTTACTTGTCCTGTAAAATTGTATAATGTTCGTAAAGAAAGGATGTGTTACTTATGGATGAAATGGTATTTTTTAATCCCGGTGATGCAATTGCCAATTCAAAAGACTTTGGTGAGGCTGTCCGTGGAGCACAAATTTACAAAGCTAAGGATCCTTATGAATCATCCCTTATCGTTGCTGAGGATGTCAGCGATAACAAATCTTTTGTGGTTTACTTTGCTAAAGATGAAAAATCTAAAGTAAAAGATTCCGATAAAAGTGTTGTACCCTATCATTTGAAGAAAAAAATCTAATAAAACATTAAAGGGCCGATACAGCAATCATCAATAATGGTTACTGTATCAGCCCTTTTTTACATCTTAATTCAACACTTTTTCGTGTGACACAATTGTCATTTTTCAATCAGGATAAACTTTTTTTCAGCCAATTATTCAAAAAAGCAAGCTGTTCTCTAGTATGGAATCTGTGTTGTCCACCCTGCATAATCGTTATGTGAGCGTTATGACTCTTAGTAAAACTATCTAATGTCTCCATAGAAGTATGATCATCATGTTCTCCATAAAGAATCTCAGTGGGAACTTTCCAAACTACAGGATTTTTTCGAACGTACTGCAAACTCTTCCATGTTATTTCTTCACCATTGATACTTACAACTTTTTGCTGTTCCAATTCTGATTCGGTAACAGAATTTTTAGCTAGTAAATCTTCCAAATACTGTTCCATATTCAACAATGGAGAAATGAAGAGAGCTTTTTTGATATTCATCTTCTTGGTCAACATCGTAAAATATGCGCCAATACTATTTGCTAGTATAAGGACTTGATCGTATTGAGAGCTTACTTGATCATAAACATCTGTGATTTGTTTTTCAACAATCCATGGTAAATATTCTTGATAAGCGACGCCAACAAAATCATAATTTGGACAAATTTCTTTAAAACGTTCAATTTCTGAGGCACTGCCACCTTTACCATGAACGTAAATAATCACTTTTTTCAAAATTTCAGCTCCCAACCTCAAAACAGACGATCATCAAATCATTTGCTTTTATTTAATTTTCTCGATTGCGATAATCTTTAACATTAATAAAATTCTGTAATTCTTTCAAATTTCCTTCATCTTTTAAATGCTGACTGTACTCCTTATCCAAATCTGGGATAACCTCATTTGTTCCAGGAACAAAATGAATTGTTTCAGTTCCAGCTTCGACAGCAGTACGGTAATACCATTCTTTGAATTTTAAATAACTCATGGTATCTTCTAAATCCGTAATCCTTTGTTGCAAATCTTTGTGGTGTCTTTCTAATAATTCATATCTTTTCTCAAGAGTATTATCTCCTTGAAGACGATATTCAATAAATTTAGAGATATCAGCTATTGAGACACCAGCATTTTTTAAGCAAATAATTGTTCTCATCAAATGAATATCATTGTCCGTAAATTCGCGTCGACCAATATCGTTACGATTAACAAATGGCAACAGTCCTGATTTGTCATAATAACGAATCGTATCAATTGTGACGCCTAATTTCTTCGATACTTGCCCTATACTATAGCTCATAAATTACCTCTATTATCATTAATCATCTGTAGATAACGAAATATCTTGACGACTTTTTATTTCCGAGACTAAATTCTCCAAATTATTAAGACCACCCTCATAGGCAAATTGACCTAACGGTAAGTGTTTAGGAATCACTTCATTATTCTCAACTTGATTATAAATCACTTCAGCTATTTTTTGAGGATCTCCTGGTGAAGATGTCACGGAGTCAGATACATGTGAAATGGAATCTCCAAATTGTTGATAATCAGAAATCTTAGGTACAACTTTATTTGAAGAACGTCCCGACCAATCAGTTCTAGCACCACTTGGTTCAACGTTCATAACTTGTATACCTAGATCTGTTACCTCTTGTCGCAAAGTATCGGAATAACCTTCAACAGCATACTTAGTAGCACTATAAAAGCCCATTGTTGGCAAGGTCGTCAAAGCCAAAGCAGAAGAGAGATTTACAATAACACCTGATTTTTGAGCTCGCATAATTGGTAATACAGCCTTAGTCATATTAGCCAAGCCGAACACATTAACTTCAAACATATAACGAACTTGATCCATATTGCTTTCTTCAATTGTTGAAAAATATCCTAATCCAGCATTGTTTACTAATACATCAATCGTGCCAAATTTCTCTTTTGCCGTGGAAACGCCAGCTTTGATTTCTGATTGATCTGTTACATCAATAATTACTTTTTCGATTCTACTACTGTCATATTGATCCAAATAATCTAAATCAGACATCTTCCGCGCTGCTGCAACCAAGTTAGTATCTTTTTTACTGGCAACAACTTGTGCTAATTCTTTCCCGAATCCACTGGAAGTACCTGTTATTAACCATGTTTTTGTCATTATTACATTTTCTCCATATTATTCTTAGTATATTTAACCAAGCCGTCTAACCATTTTTGATGTCCATTGAGCATTGGGTTAGGTTCCTGTTTTGACAACTTTGCTGCTGGCTTACCAACTTGTGATTCCTGAGTCAATAAACGAATTCGTCCATCTGTAAGTTTTTCAATTAAGAAAGCGTGATAGACATCAAACTGTGTCTCACTATCGCCATTCTGCCAACCATGCCAAGCTAAACGTGCCACTTCTCCATCATCAGGTGCTACTAATTCCATGACTTGTGCATCTATTGGAAAACCAAAAGTATCAAAATGAAATGTTTCTGCAAAATGGAGTTTTGTATCCTCTTTATCATTCAGATCAATATTTGTTGCATTATCATAATATTTTTCCCATTTCGAAGTATCAACTAAGTTATTCCAGATATCTTCAATTTCAACGCCACTAGTAATAACCTCGTTGGAAACGAAATTGTCAGTTTTTCCTGGTAAATAGTCTGTAGACCAATTAATTGTTTTCATATTTTATATATCCTTTCGTTTAAAGAATAAAACCATCTTATATCCTGGAGCTGACTCTAGGACAAGGATCAATTCAAAATTTTTTAAATATTTCAGTATATGTAAAGCGAAAAGATTTATATCCCAAGAAAAATCTCAAAAACAATCAATCTGATACTTAATTCAAATCCCACTATTTTTCAATTAAATATTCCAACCACATATTATCTGAGGCGCCACGGTTGGTTAACGTACTACTATCATTCAACTGCCACATATCAGTCGTTACCAAAAGATGTTTATCGTCACAGAATTTCTTTAATTTATCAAGCCCGTAAAGGACCCCTTTCGTGCTATTTTCAACTTTAACGACTGCATAATCGCCACTAGGCTTTTCTATCTTAGGCATAACTTTGCGACTGATATTGGTGCTTGATGCCTTAACGACTCGAAAAGCCGCATCAGGATATTTCTCTGAAGCAATTTCAGGTAAATCAGTTAAAAATCCAGATTGATTGCCATCCATTAAAGCCAATTTATCCAATTGTTTATAAAACTCCCCAAACAATCTAGCAATATCCTCGTCCGTACATGAAGCTTCTTTTCTTGAACACCAAAAAATCGTTCTAGGACGACGGGCCACCATCGGTTCATACAATTTTGCCATTAATTCAGAACCCGCCGAAATCTTTTTATTAACAACCGTTTGAATTTTAGAAAGCTCATCAATTTTCTTATCTATATTCTCTTGAACATTTATCAGTTCATCAATAATTTTTCCATTAGGCTTACTCTGCAACTCTTTAATCTTTTCTAGTGGCAAGCCCAAATTCTTCATCCCTAAAATAAATAATAAATCATACAACTGATCGTAATCGTAATAACGATACCCTTTCTCATTACGCTCTTTAGGATGGAAAACTCCTTGCTCATCATAAAAGATCAGTGTTCTACGTGTCGTATCAGCAAGTTTAGCCATTTCACTTATTTTTAGCATACTTTACCTCATATTATCCTATTGTTTTCTCACTTCAAATTATATTCTAAATCGTAAAAAAAGCGGAACCAGCCGTTTTATCTCTTTAAAAAGAAATAAAACCAGTTTGTTCCGTTTTTATTAATATCTATTGACTTGTCTCAGGAAACTTTTTTGAATTCCGTATAATTTAAAACGTTTCTAATTTTTAACTAATTTTATTTTTTTATATACGCGTCCATTGATAACCATCATAATCCTAAAAAAAAAAAAATAAAGCCTTTTTTTAATTTTATCAGAGAGTAATATTAGATATAAATTATAAAGATTAGATTAATGTTAGAAAGAAGAAATTGCTATGATAAAGAAAATGATTCAAGAGCATCCTTTCATGATGATCATAATTACCATCTTATCCATTTCTACAAATGGACTTGAAACGGTAGCTAATTTGATTTTAATAACAGCTACTAACACCATTATTTCCCGTAAGACAGCTCTATTCTTCATACTTTCTGGCGCCATACTATTGGTATATTTAATCCATTGGTTTACTGGCTACTACGCCAATATTTTTGAAGAAAAAATGATTCAAGCTACGAATCACGATATTCGTAAAAAATACATGAGAAATCAAATGACATTGGCTTTAGAGGATAAATTGAACCCTGATGATACTATCAATGTTGTTACTAACGATATTCTTTTATTCGACCAACAATATTTAAAGGGATTCTATAAATTATTCAATTGTATCTTTGGTATTATTCTTTCTTCTGTTGCTCTAATTTCCTTACATTGGTCTCTTTTCTTAGCATCCGTTATTATGACCGTCCTATTAATGTTCGTGCCTAAATTGGTTGGAAAAAGATTAAGAACAACAACCGGCAATATTTCAAGTAATAACGATAAGCTTCTAAAGAAATTAAACGATTGGACTAAAGGCTATCACGATTTACTTTGGAACAACGCCCTTTTTCAACTTTGGAGAAAAACCCATAATTCTTTTCACACCCTAGAAAATTCGTACGTCGATCAAAAAAGAGCCCAACAAACTGCTGTCCAATTCGGGGCTTTCATGAACATGGCTGCACAAGTTGCTGTCAATGCTTTAGCCGGTTATTTAGCAATCAACAATATGGTTACTTTTGGTGTTGTCATGAGTGCAGGAAACCTTGCTTATCAGTTGTTCGGCGCCGTTTCAGTTTCCACAGACAGTATAATTTTATTACAATCTGGTTCTTCTATTAACGACAAGCTTGTATCTCTAACTAAGCCTGTTTCCGTCGACCGCTTCGAAAAACACCAAGATGAGATAGATAATATCAAAAATATTAAATTGCACAATTTATCATATGAATATAAAAATGGTACCAAAATAAAATATCCTGATATAAATGTTTCCAAAGGCGACAAAGTATTAATTACCGGTCCCAGTGGCAGTGGCAAAACCACTTTGATAAACCTTTTAAGCGGCAGGCTAAACGACTACAAAGGCTCGCTGAAATTAAACAATATAGAATACTCATCATTTAATAATCTTTCATTTTTAAAAATATTTGGCTTACAACCGCAGAGTTATCATATTTTTAACGATACTATTGCCAATAATATTGCCTTATCAAATGACAAATATAGTTCTGAACAAATAAATTCAGCCGTGAAAAAAGCACAATTATCAGAAAAAATCACCTCACTTTCACAAGGATTGAAGACCCTTATCGGTTCAGAAAGCGAGGTATTCTCTGGAGGGGAATTGCAAAGAGTCTCCTTGGCACGTTTCTTTATAAGAAAGCGCCCCATTCTGATCGTCGACGAAGGGACATCAGCGCTCGATAAAAATAATGCTTACAAAGTAATGAACCTTTTGACTCAGGATAAGAATTTAACCTTATTCGTCATTACCCACAGTATCGATAACGACGTCTTGAGCCTCTTCAACAAACATATCAATCTTTCTCAAGAATAAATTATTATACATAAACATCTAATAAATCCCATCACGCATTGTGGAATCTGTTAGATGTTTTTGCTTCTATGAAAATATTTTTTTGAAAGCAAGCATATTATAAAGTGCTATTCTTTATTTAGTGCTTCAGACACAAAAAAAGTCGAGTTGACACTCGACTACTCCAATTGATTCTTCTCTTTTCGAGTACTGTCTCGAATCGCTTTGTAAACTTTCATTCTAGCGACGCCAACATCACGGACATTTTCCATGGCAAAACGTTTGGTTATACTGTCTTTTCTAGAAATATAATGATACAAAGGAAGATTATCTAAATAAAATTGACGTGCGACGGTCGCATATTCAACATTAAAGACTTGATCTTCCATTAAATCCAAATCAGTTTGGAATCTTAATTTGTTATCAGTAATAATTGAACGAATGTAGGCTTTGTTCCACGTGTAACCCATCACAGTACCTGTCATTTTAATTATTTGTTTGATAGCTTCGTCTCGCCCAACGACTGATGTTTGACGATTTGAAACCTTATTTTTCACTTTGCCATTCTCGCCCTCATTAAAAAAACCGCAAGTAACCATATCTACATCGTAATCTTCAAATTTGGAAAGAAAGTGTTCTACGTAACTGGGTTCAACCCAATCATCTCCATCAATGAACGTTACTAAGTTACCATCGGCATTGGCTAATCCAGTATTGCGGGCAGCCGAAACACCTGCATTTTGTTTGTGGCAAACAACAGAGATCCAATCATATTTTTTTTCATAAGAAAAAATTATTTTCCGAGTTTGATCTGTAGAACAATCGTCCACAATAATTAAATCAAAATTACGATTAGTCTGAGCGACCACCGATTCAATCGAGCTTGAAATGTAGCTATCTACGTTATAAGCTGTCATAATAATTGAAAGTTTATTTTTCACTATAAGTCACCTTATTATTATTTTACTTCTAATGACCCAAAATACGCAACAAGACCGGGGAGGATAAAAATGCAACGTATCTTAAATCTTGAAGGTGCCATAAATTTACGTGAACTTGGTGGATATCCCACTAAAGATGGTACAACAATTAAATATAATAAACTCCTTCGTTCAGGAGACATAAGTAACTTAACAGCCAATTCTTTAAAGTACCTTAAAAAGTATGGTTTAAAATATGTTGTCGATTTCCGTTCGGAGAATGAACAACAAACATGGTCAGACGTTTCTTCTGATTTTTACAGAATTTATTCTGATCCCGTTTACCCACTAACCGGTAATGGAGACAAGTTAGCTGGAGCTATCAATCATGGCGATTATTCATATTTAGGCTTAATCTACCAAAGCGTTGTTCTCGACAAACATGGACAAGCAGCTTATAAAATGTTGTTCGACCTCTTACTTGATAACGACCAAGACCATCAATCCCTACTCTTTCATTGTGCCGCTGGTAAAGACAGAACCGGTATCGGTGCCCTTTTAATTTTGAAAGCTTTAGACGTAGACAATGAAACCATCACTAAAGATTATTTATTGACTAATCTAATGTACCAAGACAGCAAAGAAATCGAGAAAACTTTAAACGACGCCAACGGTAATCAAGATATTAACAAAATGAATATGACCAAAGCCGATTTAGAAAGCATTACCTCAATTTTTAACGCCATCGAACATTACTATGGAAGTTTTGAGAATTATCTAGACAAAGCCCTCGGAATTGATCAAGCAAAATTGGATAAATTAAAACAGCTTTATACCGAATAACAAATTATAAATATCCAATTATATCAAACTAGATTAGCGTAATAGATTTGGCTTTAGTTATAATACAAGTGGGAAGATAAACTTACCTTACACAACTGCAAAATGTCTATCAGTCTTCCTGAAACACAATCTAATCTTTCTTATTTGACTGAAACAAAACCATTTGTCGTTTTCCTCATACATTATTGTATGAGGTTTTTTTGTTAACATATTCGAACATTTCTAAGCACGACGAAGAAATATTTTGTATAATTAAGTTTCGGATATAACTATACAACATGTGATCTTTTTGTGAACTTTTCGCAAATGGCTTCATATAAGTAGTGGCGTCTTGTATACTTATTTTGTCAACATAATGGAGGAATGCAAAAATGTTTTGTCCAAATTGTGGCCATAAAGTTGAGCCAAATCAAAAATTTTGTGATAATTGCGGCTATGCCCTAAAAAAGAAAAATACTGAAACTTCAAATGAAGCTAAGGATGATGACTCAGTTCGTTCTTTGTCTGAAATTGAAAAGGAATTAAACCAAGAAGATCCTTCTTCAAAGAAAACTGAAAAGAAGTCTGTCTTACAACAAGCTCCTGCTCAAAAACGTGAATATGACCAGCACAATGAGTCTCAGGAAAAAGAACCAGAAATGAAGACCTTCAAACAAAATGATCGTTCATCATTTCAAAAGGCTTCTCAAACGCATCGTGATGAACCTTTAGATGATAGAACTCAAGTCTATAGTAAAAATGACTTTAATCCAATTTCTCAAAAGCCATATAAAAATAACTATGACGACCCTATCAAGGAACCTCTTGGTGATTCTTTCAAACCAACCGAAAGCGAATTACGCGCCGCCAAAGCTAAACAAGCGGCTGAACAAACTGATCCCAATGATGGTTTTATCCACAATATGATCAAGTTTGCTAAAAACAATGCTTTTATCAGTATCATCGCTGTCATTATTGTAGCCATCTTATTGGTATTCAAACGTAACTATGGTTTTATTGCTTTAGCTGTCGTATTAATTGTTTGGTTTTTACTTTCCCAATTGGGTCACGGTAATGAAACAGGTGCGAATAAGGCTCTCAAACGTGAAACATCTTTAAAAAAGTCTCAACCAGACAATGATTCAGGTAACGATTACGTCGCAGATAGACATGAAAGTAAACCTCGTAACAAGAAAAACTATGCGGAAGATAGAATTAAAACTAACAAAAAGACTACTGCTCAAAAAATCATTATTATCTCTTCTATCATTGGTTTTATAGCTTCTATCGGTGGTCCCTTCTTAAATGGTGTCTCATTGACAAGTACTATCTCAACGGCAGCTAACTATACTGCTAACCTTGGTACTGCTCAACCCACTTGGATTACTAATGGTTTTTCAGCGATCCGTTTAATTTGTTTCCTTTCACCAATCATCGCTTTGATTGCGGCTAGTTTTAGAACTCGTGGATCTATCCGCTTGGTAAGAATCTTCACACTACTACCAACGATACTTTATGCTGCTTTATACGGTGCCTTGTATGCTGGATTGGTCAATTCAACAGCTATTACTGGTCAAGTGGCTGTTACTACCAACGGATCGTTTGGTACTAGTTTCTATGTATTACTAATAACTGCAATTGTTTCATTAATAATGTCGTATACTTTACGTCCAAAAATAAGATAAACCTCTTAGAGGTTTATTTTTTTGACCATTAATTAAATCAAATCAGCAAAACAATTTTTATATAAATTGAACCACAAATGTAATCACTTTCACATATACTTATTTATGCAAGAATATTGGGGGTGTCTGGATGAGGTTCTATAAGCATATTTCAAAAAATATAAAAACATTTTTACTATTAATCATACCTTTCTTAGTATTAGGTTTATCAATTTTTTCATCCGAACAACTTACTAAAGCTGACGAAGAAATTGTCGTTGTTCCTAAATACACACCTACTAAAGATCCTAAGAAATTTTTAGGAATCTGGTTAACTAGTGGTTATTCCTTACAGCCTAAAGAGGATTACTACGTTACCGTAAATGATTCCGTTACTATTAAGACGAACACTGGACGTTCAGTCTGGACCTTTTTAACCGGAGCTTTAGACTCAGATAGTTATCAATGGTGGCAAACTACTGATGGCAAAAACTGGACTAAAGTTAGTAAAGCAGATGGCGGTAAGAAACGTAAGTTACCTGTCACCCCTAAAGCAGCCGGAACGACTTGGTATCAGTTGGATACTCAGTATGCTTTTTTGGGTATCAACAAAAAGAATTTTTATTCACGAATTGGGGCTGTTCATGCCCTACCAGAACCAGTGGATGCTACCTCTTTAGACGTAACTGTTGATGACGACTACCTATACAATACGAGCGATCAATTATCCAATACGACTTATGCGCACGCCAAACCAACGCCAAGTAACGCTACAGGAACAATAACTTGGTCGGTTGACGATTCTAGTCTGGCAACAATCGATGAAGATGGTGAGATTACAGCCAATAAAGATGGTAAGTCAGGAATCGTTACAGTTATTGCCACTATGACCAATCCTAGTGGCAATAAAATCACTGGTACAAAAACCGTCGAAATCGGTGGTGGATTAGATGACCAAAAAGTTAAATCTGGTGAAAATGCTACATTCACTTTGAAAGGCAATACTGGTGGTGAAGACGATGAAGAGAATAACGGTTCTGTTTCGATCGACTGGTACCGTTACGACCCCGTTACGGACGCTAAAACCAAAGTAGAAAGCGACGGCGGTCCTTCATATACAACTGACGACACCACTTATGCCGACAACAACGCCTTCTACCAAGCAGTCTTGACTCTGAAAATCAATCTTATCTCTAAAACAATCACGACTAACAAAGCCCGATTGACAGTTACTCCATCAGGAGATCCTAATATTCAAATAACGAATAAAATGACCAATAAATCCTATTCAGATGAATCAGACAATGATCATTTGCTTAATAATGTCGTCAATCAGGATAATATTACTTATCACGATACCCTCAAAAACGATAGTTCTGAAGGATTGCTAAAGGATGCCTTCTACGTGATTCCAATGCACAGCGGCACTGAAATCAATAGTGTTAAAATCAATGACGAAAAATTAGATACTGATCGTTATTCAATTATTCACGAAGACGATTCCGATACCGACAACCTTGTTATTTCATTAGATAATCTAAATATGCAAGAAACGGCAGACATTGATGTGGATACGACCGCCGAAAATATCACTCAAAAAGAAGAACGCTCTTACATTCCTTATGTATACGGAACTAACAATGACGGTAATATCTATCGCAAGGAAGCTCCTATTGACAAAATAAATTACATTACAAATAGTTTATCTGCCACTGTGCAAGATATTAACTTTGGAACAATCAATTCTTTCAGCAAAGATACTTTGAAACACCGTTCTACCGAAGCAAATTCATCTGACAATATTATTGATTTTGATGACCAACGTCGAGATAAAAATGGCGTGAAAGTTTACGTCTCCCAGATGAATGAGTTCATGGACAATAACAATGAAACTTTGCCAGTTAGTCTAAGATATTACGAAGGTACTTCCTACACAGAAGTATTAAATAACAAGGTTCAAATCGCTCAAACCGATAATGGTCAGGCAGTCTCAGCAATAAACTGGGCTAAAGACGATGGCTTATTACTCCATGTTAACGAAGACCATTTGAAAGCCGGAAAGTATAGTACTACTTTGACCTGGTATTTCGAAAATAGTATATAAATATATCTCTATGAAAAAAAGTACAATTAAATTTGTGCTTTTTTTATACCATAATATAAATATAATTAATCATTTTATAGTCTAAATAAATTAGATATTTTACTAAAATTGCTTTATAAAAAATCACTAATTATATACAATTAAAATATGTCTAAACTAGTGGGGATAAAATTGTGGTTATTTTCAAATTACGAGTAATCAAACTGCTTTTTACTTTAGTTGTAATGTTCACAACTTTTTTTGTGGTGCTCACTAACGAACAAATTATAGTTGCTGACTCATCCAATACTTATACTCCTAAATACGCTCCTAGTCCTGGTCCAAAGCGAATCCTGGGTGTTTTAACTAATACCGCATACGTCACTCAACCTCAACCAGACTACTACATTACTGCAGGAGATACTTTAAAAATCAGAACAGACATCGACTGGCCTTTTTGGTATACACCACCACTATTTACCCATTATACTTGGTGGCAATCTACTGATGGAAAATCTTGGAGTAAGGCAAGTAATTCAATCAATGGACACAAATATTTAAATCTAAAAACTGATATCAGCAGTCCAGAAATCACATATTACCAATTAAATACCTTATTTCCCATTTGGTCATATGCTTCCCAGGTCGCCACTGTTCACGTTTTACCTCAACCTATCAATGCGACCGATATAAAAATAGAGACCGATAGTAATTATCTATTCAACATTAATAATAATATCGTTAATAATAAAACTATTGCCCGCGCTCAAAAATTCCCCATTAATTCCACTGAGCCAGTCAATTGGTCGACAGATCGTCCCGATTTAGCAACTATCGACAAGGACGGTGTAATAACTGCCAATACTGTCGGTAATTCTGGAATTGTTAACGTAATTGGAACTATTCAAAATGTCGACGGCACCACTGTCCAAGGCCACAAAGAAATTAATATCGGTGGCGGTTTGACTAATCAATCCGTCGCATTTGGAAAATGTGCCACTTTTAAACTTCAAGGAACCGATGAAAATTCTCGAGATGAAACGAATGGCAATATCACTGTCAAGTGGTATAAACAGCCTTCTGGGCAAAAAAAAGAATTGGTTGCGACAGAAAATAATCCTGTTGGTCAAATTGCATATACTACTTCTAAAGTCACTACAAAAGATAATGACTCCCAATACTATGCTCAAATAATCGTCAATAATACCAAAAAAAGCGTCACGACCAGAGCAGCGACGTTAACGGTCTTGCCACCCAATGATCCTGACGTGCAAATAACAACTGCCCTGTCGAATAGAGATTTTAATATAAATAACACAGACACCGTTATAAACGATGTGACTAGTAACGACCATTTGGATTACCATTTAAACTTAACTAACAATAGTAAACGTTCCATTCACGACTCCTATTTACTATTACCACTACACCTCAACACTTCAGTCGATAACATTAAAGTCAATAATCAAGAAATCAATCCTCAAGATATTTCCACCACTACTAATAATGACAGACAACAGCTCAAAATAAATCTTCACAATCTAGTAATGCATGAAAAGAAGACCCTCGATGTTTCCACCACAGTGGGTAATATCACTAATCGTGAAACGTTTAATTCAATCCCCACGCTTTTCGGATTAGATCCAGACTCTGATGAATATACCAGCAAAGGCCCAGAATTGAGCATTAACTATTTAAGCAATAAATTAACTGCATCTTTTAAGGATATAAACTTTGAACCTATAACCATCTTTGATCATCACCAAATCAAACATCGAACCTACGAAACAAATGATCCTAATGCTGTCATTACGATCGACGACCAACGCCGTAATAGATCTCATCTCAAACTCTTTTTGAAACAATTAACTCCTTTTAAAAATGATAAGGGAAATATTTTACCAGCCGACTTAAGATTATATAGTAATGACTCTTATCAACCAACTTTGAATAATAAAGTTCTAGTCTCCGAATCTACTTTAGGAAAAATTTTTCAATCCGTTATTTGGAGTCATGATGATGGTCTCTTATTGCACATAGATAAGGATCACTTTTTGCCTGGACATTACAGTTCTAATCTTAGTTGGAACATTGAAGATAGCGTTTGATCATGGGTATACCAATTATACAAAAGGTATGATATATAGCCTTTATCTTGGATAACCAATTATATCGTTTATACTTAAAAGTAAGAGGAACGAAAAAGAAGAAGCAATGTTTTTCCTCCCTCAAAGACTCACTATGTGAGCTTACACTTACCAAAATGTCACCGATTAATAAGATCGTAGTCGCGGTAATTGTAATGAATGGGATAGTTACAATTCAAAAAACAGGTTGCAAAGGAGATGACGCAAAATCAATTTAAATAAAGATTTTGTAAGTTCAGAAAATGATATTAAATAAGCCTCGTGTTTCAAGTAAGTTCTTGATAATTCTTAAGAATAAAGAATTGTCACTCATCATGATAAATCCTCTTAAAAAGAAATACAGTTTAAACAAAAATGTCCCGAAAAAAGTTTTTAAAACTTCTTTCGGGACTATTTTTATTTATTCTTCTAAGAAGCTCATACGATCAGCAATATTAGTAATAATACCATCCACACCCCACTTAAGAAGTGTCTGAGCTCGATTAACGTCATCTATTGTCCAAGCATTAATTTCATACCCATAATCTTTCATCTGTTTAACTTTTTCTTCAGTTAGTGAAGAACCATCAGGATGAACTATCTTAGCGTGACAAGCTTGCATAACTAGATTCCAATCATCTCCAAGCGTTGCCCGACTGAATAAGACTGCATATTTCAAGTTAGGTCTTAATTTATACATTTTTTCCAACATAATAGGATTGAAACTCGAAATAATCAACTCTACATGTTCATCTAATCTATCCAAGGATTTCGCAAACTCTTCAACTAATCTATCAGCTAAATAATTGGCATTGTCCCCTACAACACCTTTTAGTTCAATATTAGCATTAATCTTGTGGATATTAAGAAAGTCGATCAGCTGGTCTAAAGTTGGTATTTTTTCACCACGGAATTTCTCCGCAAACCAATAACCCGCGTCAGCCTTTGAAACCAAATCACTATCAAGAGTTTCAATAGATCCAGATTGATTGGTGGTTCTATTTAATTTGTCGTCATGAATGACGAAGACTTTTTCATCTTTAGTAATACTCAAATCAGTTTCGATCCATTTAACATCCCGATTAACTACCTCATTAAACGAGGCCATCGTATTTTCAGGCGCTAGTGTTGGTATCCCTCTATGAGCGACAATTTTTTTATTCATAATAATCCTCCTGATAAGTAGAGTATACAACAGCAATGCAAGGGACTAAAAAAACCGAGGTGTCTATTCACGTAGCCTCAGTTTTTAGTTTTAATTTAGAATTCTAATTATTATCTTAAGCTTGGTATCTTGAAACACCGTCAAGATATGTTTCTGACAATGTCATATCATCATCAAGTACGATAAAGTCAGCATCTCTGCCATCGGCGATGATACCACATTTATCAAGAACCTTTGAACTCTTAGCAGCTGTGTAACTAGCCATTTCTACAGCTTCTTCTTCTGTAGCGATATTCCAGTCAACAACATTCTTAATAGCATCCTTCAACAATAAGATACTACCTGCCAAGTTATGTGTTTCATCTTTCAATCTAGCAGTTCCATTAGCAACAACAACTGGTAATTCACCTAGTACGTAATCACCGTCTGGCATTAAACCAGCACGCATACAATCAGTAATTAGGGCTACATGTTCAGCACCCTTCTTTTCAATTACGATTCTAGCAGCAAATGGGTTAACGTGGTGACCATCACAAATCAATTCATCATCAACTAAATGCATTGAAAGTGCAGCACCAACCATACCAGGTACACGGTGATTCAAGCCACTCATACCATTGTATGTATGTGTAAATCCAGTAGCACCAGCTTCAACACAAGCCTTAGCTTGTTCAAATGTGGCATCACTGTGACCCAAATATACAGCAACATCATTAGATGCAACAGCTTTAACAAACTCTGGAGCACCCTTTCTTTCAGGGGCAATTGAGATCTTCTTGATCATGCCGTGTGCGGCATCTTGCCAGTCTTTGAATTCTTCAGCATCTGGATCTCTGAAATACTTAGGATTTTGAGCACCCTTGTGCTTTTCAGTATAGAAAGGACCTTCAAAATGAATCCCTTGAATCTTAGCACCAGTAGCTTTTTTATAGTTGTCACCGATTGTTTGACAAATGTGTTTTAGTTGATCATGTGATGCTGTCAATGTTGTTGGCAACCATGAAGTAACACCTGCCTTTAATAGACCTTCTGACATTTCATTAAGTTTACCAAAATCATCATCCATAACATCATGACCACATAGACCATGAATATGAGTATCCACAAGACCCGGAGCAATGAACTTGTCTGAGTAATCAACAATCTTGCCTTCAGGTTTTTCATCATCTGTAGTAAAGAACTTACCAAATTTACCGTCATCAGTAACTTCTAGGTAGCCACCGTTTTCAGTTGTATTTTTTAAAAAGAATTTTTTAGCATGAATATAATATGACATTATCGAGTCTCCTTACTAATTTTAACGTTTTCATTATACCATTATTCACTGGTCTATACCACGGTCTAATCAAAAAAAGACTATCTGTCTTCATATAAAAAAAGATGGCGATCAGAAATTCTAATCACCATCAATAACTTTAAAAGATTACTTATTCTTTTTATCATAATAATGCATCTTGCTCATAATGATTCTCTCACACAAGTCAGCATAAGAAATTCCAGCAGCCTCAGCTTCTCTAGGCATCAAGGACAATGGCGTCATACCTGGTAAAGTATTAGCCTCCATGACGTAAAGTTGGCCATCACGCAACAAGAAGTCCACACGACCGTAATTGCTCATCCCTAATGACTCAAAAGTCTTCTTAGTTAAAGCTTGCATCTTACTGTGAATCTCATCATCCAAATTATCTGGAGGAGTGATGAAATGCGTTACATTGTTAGCTTGGAATTTGTGTTGGAAATCATACCAGCCAGTATCAACTGTAACTTCCACAGCTGGAAGCACCAAACCATCAACGATAGCAACGGAGAATTCGCGACCTTTGATATACTCTTCAATCAAGACCTCATCATCGAATCTCAAAGCATCGGCAACGGATTCTCTTAATTCAGTAGCATTCTTAACGATGTGTGTTCCAACACTTGAACCACCATTAGATGGCTTAACTACCATTGGATAGTTGAAAGGTATATCTTCGGATAAAATTTTATCCGTCTTAGTTGTAGTATATTTAGCAGTTGGAATACTATCTTGAACAAAAATTTCTTTAGAATATTTCTTATCCATTGCTAAACCTGAAGCTAACGAGCCACTACCTGTGTACTTAATATCAAAGACATCGAAGACAGCTTGCATTTTACCATTTTCGCCATCTTCACCATGAAGTCCCATGTAGACAATATCGGCATGACGACAGATGTTTAAAACATTTTTACCCAGAAGCCCCTTAGTACCATCAGTCCGTAGAGCATTGATTTTTTCATCAGTTAGTACTTCATCATCAATAACTAACTTGCTATCATCTTCTGGTTCAGTCGTAAAAAGATCATCAATCTTATCTTCTGCTACATCCTTACCTAAAAATGAATCGACATAAGCTACTTCGTAGCCCTTACTACGTAGTGCATTGGTGATTTTAACACCGGAAGATAAAGAAACATTTCTTTCTGTACTTCTTCCACCTGAGAGAACGACAATTTTCATTGTGTTTCACCTAATCCTTTTTATTTAATTACTTACTTAAGCGTAATCCTAGAACCTACAGGGTAGCATAAACTGGCTCTGATTGCCATTTTAAGTCAATCAATTTAAAAATTAATTGTTTTAATTAAGTATGCCATCGTCCACAAAATTCCTGTGATTGGCTGGAACATAGCCGACACGATTTTGAGCCATCACCGAAATTTTGCTCCCGACTAGGTTTCTTCTCCCATTTAGACAGATTTAGACATATGCTTGCACTATAATAATACCCTGACAGAACTCAACTAAACGATTTCTATCAGGGTATTATGTCTAAATTCATATCAATTCTAAATTAATCTTTTGCCATTGTCTTTTCTTTAGCAACCATTCCTTTTTCAGCAACTTTAAAGAATGGATAATACATTGCTCCGGCTAAAACTAATTCGACAGCTGACCAAACAGCCGCACGCCAATCCCAACCGGTGGCCATCAAAGGACCAATAATTGGTGGCATCGTCCAAGGAACCATCGCAACTGGAGCATTCATCAAGCCTAAACTGATCAATAAATAACTGCCAGCTGCCAATACTAGTGGAATAACGATGAATGGAATCATCGTCAACGGATTCATAACGATAGGGAAACCAAAGATAACTGGTTCATTGATTTCAAAAAGTGCACCCGGAAAGGCAACTCTTCCTAAATCACGATAGGTCTTACTCTTAGAAAATAGCATCAAAACGACCAAAGTAATCGTAGCACCAGTTCCCCCAACATTGACCATCAAACTTGAGAAGCCAGATGCAGTTGCGTAAGGCAGCGGTTGATGATGTGCGAAGGCTGTTCCGTTTGCGGCTAAGAATTGGAGAAAAATTGGGTCCGCAATTCCTTCCAAAGTCATATCACCATGAATACCACACACCCAAAGTAAACTGACTAAGAATGTATAAACTAAGATTCCCGGTAAAGTATTCATCGCAAACAATAACGGATGGAAAATTGATTGGATGACCTGATTGATATCAATATGTAATGGCATTCTGACAAACCAAAACAATAATAAGATAACAAATCCCGGCAATAGTGAAACAAAAGAATTAGAAACGGCTGTTGGAACACCGTTTGGCAATTTAATAACAATATTTCTTTTAATAAAGAAATTTAAAATCAAAACTGAAATCATTGCTGTAATAATTGCTGTAAATAAACCAGATGATGAAAAATTATTAGTATCTAATTTGAACTTATCATTGAATGAAACAATAATGAATGCCATTGTCGAAAGTCCGGCACCAGAAATAGCGTCAATATGCAGCTCCTTAGCCAGTTCATAACCGATCCCAATCGCCGCCAATAATGAAATAATCCCAAAAGAACCATTAACGGCCACACTGATCATATTCATATATGGCTTTATCAAATCTGTCCAAGCTTTGATTGGAATATTACCAATAATCAAGAATACACTACCACTGATAATTGCTGGCAATGTGAGAACCAAGCCATTCCGAATCGAAACTAAATATTTATTATTCCCGACTTTTGCCATCGGTGGCATGATTTTATTTTGGAGCCAATCCATAAATTTTTTCAAAACAATACCCCCACTTTCTGTTGCTAAATGCTCTTACAACATAAATGAGTATATTCTTGAAAGCGCTATTATTCAATAGGTATATACCAAATTTACTAAATAGTTGACATAATGTCATTTTTTGATTTAAAATTCGTTAAATAATTATATTCAAATATAAATTATTCTTTATCAAGAGAACTTTTTTACCTAACTTCTCGAATTCTTCACACATATTTGGTTTAATTAGACTTAAGGAGGGTATAAACCTTGAAAAAGTTAAATATCATTTTATTAGGACTAGTATCCTTGATTACATTAGGAGTCTTCACAACTCAAAATGTAAAAGCTGACAGTCTAGACGACCAACCGGTTATGACTTTAGGAACGTCTCTAACTTCTAGCCAACGTCAAGGAACTATTGATGCATTGTCTTCACAAGTAAGTGGCGATTATAAAACCATTACTGTCACTGGAGACACTTTGGTAAAGTATTTGAACCCTAGTGGTAGCTCCTTTACTAGTAACAATGGAGTTTGGTCATCAGCCTTGATTCAAAAGACTTCATCCGGTTCTGGTATTAATGTCAAAATCGTTGATTACAATGGTAAGAACAACATCACCACTATCACTGCTGATCAATATCGTAATGCTGCGGTAACTGCCGGTATCAGTGATGCCAACATCTATGTAACATCTGCTACCCCAATTGATGGATCTGGTGCTTTAGCCGGAATTTATGCCGCTTATGCGGATAGTGGTCAGACTTTGAATCAAAGCCAAGTCAACGCTGCTCAAAAAGAAATGAACGTTTTAAGCAAAATTACCGATTCTAATAAGGGTACTGATGGATATTCCGATAAACAATTGAACAATGCCGTTGCCGGAATGAAATCAGATATGGCTAACAAAGGCGACAATGTCACCGTCAACCAAATTACTACAATCGTTAATAACAACTTACAAAAGAACAACTTGCAAAATATCATCAATAATAATCAAAAACAACAGATTATTAATCTGATGGTACAAATCAAGAATTCTGGTGCTCTAAACAATTCAAACTTCAAGCAACAAGCTAAAAAATTGAGCTCCGATATTATGAGTAAAGCCAAAAATGTTTTCAATAATCTAAATACCGAAGAGAATCGTAACTTCCTACAGAGAATTTGGGATAGTATTGTTTCATTCTTCAGTGGACTATTCAATTAATAAAAAATGACATCTTCTTATGAAGGTGTTGTTTTTTTATACAGATAACATTTATAATCATATTAATATCTTTTTAATTTTAAAAAGGATTATTCATGTTAAATAATTAGGAGAAACTGATTTAATGCAAGACGAAAATTCTTACGAACCTACTTCATCCGAAAATTCTGATTCGGATCATGTCCCGATACACGATTCAAAACAATTATGGGAATTAACTGAGGATGAGTTAGTCAAACTTTACCAAACCGATGCTGAAAACGGCTTAAGTAATGAGGAATACGAACGTCGCTTGAAAAAGTCCGGTCGTAACGAACTGGAGACGAAGAAAACTTCCAAATTCGTTCAGTTTATTAAGCAATTCAACAACAGTATCATTTATATCTTAGCTGCTTCAGCCATTATGACTTTATTTATGAAGCGGTATTCCGATTCAATCGTTATCGGCCTTGTCATCATTGCCAATGCCATTATCGGTTACATTCAGGAACAACAAGCCGGCAACGCTCTGGAAAAAATCCGAGAACTACTGGTTTCAAAGAACTTTATCTTCCGTGGAGGCGAGAAACTAGAGGCCGATTCACGCGATTTAGTCGTCGGTGATCTAGTTAATTTGGAAGCCGGAGATTCCGTCCCTGCCGATATTCGACTAATCTCCGCCGATAATCTAAGCGTCCAGGAATCCGTTTTGACCGGGGAAACTAATCCAGTCGATAAAATTGAGGAACCTATCACGCAGGCTAAATTACCTCTGGCTGAAAGAAAGAATATGGTCTACGCTTCGACTGCCGTAACTAGCGGTTCTGGACTGGGTATCGTCATTGCTACAGCCGCTGATACCCAAATCGGTCAGATTCAAGATTCCGTTGAAACTGTCAAGGAAAAGCCAACACCTTTGATGAGAAACTTGAATTCTTTAGGTTTTGGTCTATCCGTTGCTATCGTTGTAGCCGCAGTCTTACTATTTATCATTGGTTACTTCATTGATACTTACAGTTTACCAACCCTTTTGATCTCCGTTATAACGATGGTCGTCGGTTCTATGCCCGAAGGTTTACCTGCTAGTACCTCAGTTGTCTTAGCTATGGGTACAAGAAAGATGACTAAGCGAAACGTTATCGTCAAGTCATTGCCCGCCGTAGAAACTTTAGGTGCGGTTGACATCGTTAATACTGATAAAACTGGTACTTTGACTAAGAATGAAATGACCGTCAAAAAAGTTGTTACTTTGGATCATACTTTTGACGTTACTGGCGTTGGATATGATGCTGACGGTGGAGTCGATTTCAAGGGTAATTTGGAACTAGGCAGTAAGAAATATGACTGGACCAAAGATACTAATATGAATTGGCTGGTCAATATTGCTGGTCAAACGACTGATGCTCAACTCCACTTTGAAAATAATCGTTGGGAACTAAACGGTGAACCGACTGATGGTGCTTTAACGACGCTTTATCGAAAAATTGCTGGCAAAGACCCCGAAGTTGATGAGGTCGATTCATTGCCTTTCGATTCCGCTTTCCGTTATTCCGCTCGTTTAGCTAATTTCAATGGACAACGAATCCTTATGGTTAAAGGTTCACCTTCTACTATCATTAATTTAAGCAAAAAAGAAACTGATGAAAATTATTGGAACAATACCATCAAGAAACTCTCCGCTGATGGTTTAAGAGTTGTTGCTTTAGCATATAAAGTAGTTAGCTCTGACACAGATTCAATTGATCAAAAACAGATCAGTGATTTGAATCTAGCTGGTATGGTGGGAATCATTGATCCACCTCGTGAAGAAGCTAGAGCCTCAATTCATGAATTACGTATGGCTGGTATCAAGGTCAAAATGATCACTGGAGATCATCCCGATACCGCTTCAGCAATCGCCAAAAGATTAGACTTAGACTCTGTCATCAAAGCTGTCACTGGACCAGAAATCGACGCCATGTCCGACGACGAATTGAAAGCAAAAATTGATGATTATAACGTCTTTGCTCGGACCACTCCTGCTAACAAATTACGAATCGTTCGGGCCCAACAAGCTAACGATCACGTTGTTTCCATGACTGGTGACGGTGTCAATGACGCTCCTGCCTTAAAGCAAGCTGATATTGGTGTTGCCATGGGTATCAAAGGTACCGAAGTTGCTAAAGAATCAGCCAACATGGTCCTAGCCGACGATGACTTTGCTGACATCGTTGTGGCTGTCCGTGAAGGTCGTCACGTCTTTGACAATATCCGTAAAACTATTCGTTTCCTATTACCAACTAGTTTTGCCGAAGGATTAATTGTGGTTATCAGTATCTTGCTTGGTCAAGACTTGCCACTTTATCCAGCTCAATTGCTTTGGATCAACATGGTTTCAGCCTTGACGATCCAATTCGCCTTTATTTTCGAACCACCGGAATCAGGTATCATGGCTCGTGGTCCTAGAAATGTCAAAGCGGGACTGTTGACCAAGCTCGATACCTTCGAGATCGTCTATGTTTCCTTCTTAATCTCTGGATTAGGGATTTGGGCTTATGATATGCTGACTCGACAAGGAATGCCTGAAATTGTCGGTAGCACCATGGCCTTAAACATTATCATATTTGGAAAGATCTTCTATCTCTTCAATTTAAGAAACAATTATCCGGTCATTTCTAAATATTTCTTCCAAAATAAAATGGCCTTTTATATCGTAGCAATTCTGATCGTCTTACAAATGGGAATCGTCTACTTGCCATTCATGCAAGATATTTTCCATACAACTAATATTAACTTTGCTTACGGTTGGGGCATCCCTATTATCATGGGAATAATCGTCTTGATCGTAACCGAAATTGGAAAATTCATTCGAGTACGAGTACTACGTAAAGGTTAAACGAGGTAAAATTATGGATATTCCAACTTATTGGAAAAATTTTAAACAGCAACATTCAGAAGTCACTACTGACGACTACGAAGCCTTTTCTCTTGGCAATCCAAATGATATTGCACAACAGGATAGTTTGGCACATTTAATCAGTGACGGCATAAAAACTGCTACAACTTCAGCTTATGACCTCTATGCCCAAGACGAAAGCGATCCTTTGCCTAAAGTTGGCGAATACGGAATTATCTTGGATGGTCATCAACAACCACTTTGTATCACTAAAACTGTGGTCGTTGAAATCGTTCCTTTCCTACAAGTTTCCGCTGAACACGCCTACCACGAAGGTGAAGGTCCACGAACTTTGGATTATTGGCGTAAAGAGCATTGGAAGTTTTTCAAGAACGAATATAAAGAGGAACATCATGAGTTCAATGAAGAATTACCTTGCGTTTGTGAAGTTTACAAACTAGTTTATAAATAAGCTTATTAAGAAAATAGTTCTGAGTGAAGATTAGATTCTTTACTTGGAACTTTTTTTGATTAAAACAAATAGACCAAGATAATCAAAGTACGATTGCCTTGGTCTATTTGTTTAATGCGTAAAAACTGACCATGTTTGTTCCGTTCTCTTACATTTTATCCATGGTTTCATTCAATAGTTGATCCACACGGTTATTGCCGACATTTTCAGCGTGCCCCTTAGTCCATTCAAAAGTTTTCTTCGGTACAGTCGGTAACAGTTGATCCAATTCTCTCCACAATTCCACATTTGCTACAACTTTTCCATCAGCTTTTTTGAAGCCTCTTCTTTTCCAGCCGTTGAGCCAATTCTTAGTAATTGCGTTGAGGACATATTGTGAATCTAAGACAAATATCGCATTTTGTTGGTTGATTTTAAGCTCATTTAATCGTTTAATACTCTGAATTAGGGCCATTATCTCCATGCGGTTATTAGTTGCTCCAAATTCACCGTCAGTCCCTTCATATACTTGGCCGTGATTGTTGATGTGATAGGCCCAAGCGGCTCTATCAGAATCTTTCACGTGTCCACCTTTAACGTTACCGTGGTTTCTCGAACCACCATCGGTATAAACTACTATGTCAAAATCTTCGATATTAGAAACTTTTTGCTTAGTAGTTTTCTTTTTACTATAGGAATCTTTGCCGTCAAGAAAAGCTTGTGCTTGGGCTTTGTCTGGAAAACTTTTGTATCTTGCTCCAGTAAATCCTTCGACTTGTTTCTTACATTCAGGCCATGTTAAATAGATTCCTGGTTTTCTTCCGTGTCGTACTGCATAATATTTTTGCAATGTCATACCTCATTTGGTTAATTTTTCTCAATAATAATTATATAATAATATCTTGTTGGGGTGAATTTATGAAAAAAGGGCAATGGCCGATTCTTTATATCCACGGATTCCGTGGTGGAGATTATACGACTCATAAAATGATTGAATCAGCTTTAAAAAGCAATGGTAAAACAAAGGACCAATTTCTCAAAGCAATAATTGATTGGCGAGGAAAGGTTACATATGAAGACACTTGGACTGAAGATGAGCATCCTATTGTTCAGGTAGTTTTTCAAAATAAATGGGTCGGCAGCAACCAAATGGCATATTGGTTGGCAAGACTATTATTTGACTTACGCTTAAAACATGAATTCACTACCTATGATGCAATTGGTCACTCACTTGGTGCGGTTTCACTAGTACTAGTCAACCTAAAGGAAAAAATGCGTCCCTATATGCCAAGATTAAAAAAATTGGTACTCATAGCGGCTCCGTTCAACGGTATTATCGGTCTAGGTGATCTTCCCAACATTAACCGGATCAAGCCGAATGGGCGTCCCGCTTTTATGAGTCCGACGTATTTTAGAATTTTTATGAATAAAAATAGTATTTCAGACGATTTACGAGTTTTGAACATTTTTGGAAATGTCGGCGATCACTCAAATAGTGACAAATACATCTCCGTTACATCTGCTAAGTCTATTTCATACATTCTCAAGCCTAGAGTTAAGGAATACACTGAATATCTCATTAAGGGCTCAAACGCAGAACACTCAATGCTTCATGATGATTCAGAGATTCTAAAAATGGTCAACGGGTTCATTTACTATAATCCGCTGTCATAACGTTATATAATTACAATACGTTCAGTTTTAACAGAGATTTGGAGGGGATTTCTATCAAAGCTTGGGAACTATTCAAATTAGACATAAAGAGGACATTAAAATCCAAGCCCGCAACGTTATTAATGCTGGCTCTGGTTATTTTACCTTGTCTGTACTGCTGGTTTAACGTTTGGGCCCTTTGGGACCCATATTCTAACACTAGCGATCTAAAAGTAGCAGTCTATTCAGCTGATACGCCAGTCAAATTAGAGGGTCAAAAAATTGAGATTGGTGATCAGTTAGTCGATAACCTAAAGAAAAATCATAAATTAGGTTGGACTTTTGTCGATTCTAAAAAAGAACTCGATCAAGGTGTCAAAGATGGCTCTTATTACGCTGGAATTTACATTCCAAAAACTTTTTCAAAAGACATTATTAGTTTCCTATCAGGAACTATCAAGAAACCGAATCTAGTCTTCTCGGTCAATCAGAAAATCAATGCCATAGCCCCGAAGTTGACCGAAACAGGGGCGACAACTTTACAGAATACAATTTCTTCAGAATTCGTCGGTACAATCAGTAAGACCGTTACGCAGGCGTTAAACAAATCGGGAATGGATCTAAAAGATAATCTTCCGATGTTGCGGCGTTTCGAGTCACTCCTTGTAACGACCGATGACAATATACCTGAATTACAAAATATTATGGACAAAGTGCAAAAAGCTAACACGATGGTCCCTAATTTGAATCAAAAACTTAATCAAGTTAACGATATGTACGGCTATCTTCCCTTATTAAATGAAGATGCTAACAAATTAGTTAATATCAATAATTATATGCCGCTAGCAGATGTTGGCGACACCGCTTCAAAACAATTAAAAAATAAGATTCCTGAAATTCAAAATGCGGGAACTCAAATTAATGAGGTCGATTCCGACTTTGGTAAAATCAGTGATCTTATGTCTTCTAGCATCACTCAAGTTGAAAACGGACTAGGTGTGATCCAAAAGGTTCAAAACGTTATGCCTGACGTTCAAAAACTTGGTCAAGACGCAAAGAATGCGACTGATAAAATTACTAATGAATTGATTCCTAAGATTCAACAGGCTTTGCCAGTCATCAAATCAACTATTGATACTGGTTTATCCATGGCCTACAACCTAGGAAAACAAATCAGCAGTTCATCCGAAATGGTTAACACTTTAATTGATAAGATTAAAGAAGACCCAACCAATCAACAATTCAAGGAACAATTGAAGACGGTCATTCAAAATGTTGAAACTGATGCTACTCACTTAGCTAAGATTTCTCGACAAGTAGCTTCATCGTTGACCGATCTACAAAATCTCTTTAATCGTCTTGCCGAAATGTTGGGCCGTGATCAGACAACTATCTTCAATCAACCAATTCAACACTTAAATGATCTCGCCGCGCTCAACGATACCTTAGCTACTAAAGCTAATGATATTTTAAATAATTACGACAGCCTTGATACGACCGAGTTACAAAGTAAATTGACTGATCTACAATCTCAAGCTGACAAAGTAACTTCCGGCATCGCTTCAGTAAAAGATTTAAACATTCTCGACAGCGTTTCTAATATTGTCAATGATGTCAATTCGCTCTTAAAAGAAGCCAGTTCAACATTGGGTGAATTCAACACCGATATAATTCCGGCTGTTCCCGGATTGTTGAATAACACCGAAGGTATCCTTAAGACTGCCTTGTCATACTTACAAAAATATCAAAAGCAACTGCCTGCAGTGGGTAATGAGATTCACGATGCTAATCAAATGCTTAACGGTAATATGAATAACATCGTTACAGGAATCAACTTGCTAAACGATTTCTACACTAATGATTACCCTACTTTGAAAAATAAATTAGCCAAGGCAACTTTCTTTGTTCAATATCAACTGCCATCAATTGAAAATGAATTGACGACTACTTTGAACTTAGTCAACTCTAAAACACCTGAATTAGAACAAGCTCTTTCATCAGCTAATGATTTTGCTGAAAATGATTGGCCACAATTGAAAAAAGACGTTCACCACTCAGCAACGCTCTTAAAGAAGGGCAAAAAAGATGTTGACTTGAACGCCATTATTAGACTAATGAAATCTGACGCTAATAAAGAATCCGACTTCTTCTCTAATCCAGTCAAATTGAAGCAACAAAACCTCTACGATGTTCCAAACTATGGTTCTGCTAGTGCTCCGTTCTACTTGGCCTTGTGTATTTGGGTCGGTGCCTTGCTTCTATCAAGTGTCTTCACGGTTCATTTCAAACTCGATGAAAAGCAAAAATTCCTTTATACCTTCAAACAAAGATTCAATGGTCGTTACTTGACCTTCGCGTTTTTAAATCAACTCCAAGCTATCGCCGCGGCACTGGGAAATCTCTTTATTTTAAACGCCTATACTAAAGAAAAAGTTTGGTTGATTGTCTTTTGTATGTTAGTAAGTTTCGTCTTCATCTCGATTCTGTACTCACTAGTGCAGATGTTTGGGACGGTTGGTAAGGGACTAGGTATCATCATCTTAGTTCTCTCAATTTCTGGAGCCGGAGGAAACTTCCCTGTGGTCTTATCGGATGGCTTCTTCCGTTTCATCAATCCTTATTTACCATTTACTTACGCAGTCAATCTGATTCGTGAAGCGGTCGGTGGAATCTATTGGCCAAATGCTACTAAAGATATTATTATTCTTGTAGCCTTTGGCGTCGTCTTCTATTTGCTAGGTTTGCTATGTACTGAGCCGCTTAAGCCATTTATGCATAAACTACATAAGAGTGCTAAGAAGAGTATGATTATCGAGTAGACAGCCAATTAAGGGCATAAGGAGGATGAATTTTTAAAATGACAAATATAAAAATGAAATCTTATCGACCATTTATTACGGAGAATTTCTTCTGGGACTTCCCTAGTCGTTTTAATTTGAAAGAGATTAGTGAATTCTTAGATGAAGAAATTGATCCAACCACCAAATATATTTCTAACACTGCCAAAATCATTATGAGAAACGATGGCATTTATTGGTTCATTCAAAAAAAGGATACTAAACAAATCACGGCAATGATCAGTCTCAGCGACCTTGATTTAGAGAAGCACCACGCTGCCTTGATGGTAACTTTCAAAGATGTGAGTGACTCCGAAAAAATGGAAATTTCAAATCGTTTACTTATGTTTCTTAAAGATCAGATTGCTCTAACTGAAATTGAAATAAATGACTTAGATCACATTGTTCAAGAAAACTTCACAAATAATGGTTATACTGTTCTTAATGAAAAACTATTAAAGAGGAGTTAAAAATATATGTATGGATATGGTTTCTTTGGTCCCAGCTATTTACTGATAATTATTGGTCTTGTTATCAGTTTATGGGCTTCGTGGTATGTAAATCATAATTTCAAAAAATACGATGAAGTCCCTAGTGATCATGGAACTAGTGGTGCCGATGCTGCTAGGTTCATCCTAGATAATGCTGGACTCCAAAATGTACAAATTCAAAGAGTCAGTGGTAAATTAACTGATAACTACAACCCAACTAATAAGACATTAAACTTGTCTGAATCGACTTACAATTCAACTTCTGTTGCGGCTATTGGTGTAGCAGCCCACGAATGTGGACATGCGATTCAAGACCAAACAAATTACGCTCCAATGCGAGCTCGAGCAGCACTTGTTCCTGCTGTTAACCTTGGTTCTAATGCTTCAATTCCTTTGATAATCGTCGGAGCAATTTTAGGTATGAATCAAACCTTAATTCAAATTGGTATCTGGCTATTCGCCTTAGTTGTTTTATTCCAAGTCGTTACCTTGCCAGTTGAATTCAATGCCTCCAGTCGTGCCGTTAAGATCCTTGGTTCAGGCGACTTATTGACTAGCAATGAAGTGCCTATGGTTCGAAAAGTTCTCTTTGCTGCCGCTTTAACTTATGTAGCTGCGGTAATCTCCACTGCCTTACAATTGTTACGTTTGATTATAGTTTTCGGTGACAATCGAAATTAATTATCAAAGTAATTTCAACTTATAAACAATATAAAAGACATTCTTTGTAATCGTGATATGATTATGAGGAATGTCTTTTTAATTGGCAAAATTAATTAGAAATTATGCTTTCAATTCTGCGCAAAAATTAGATTTTATCGTGATTTTGAAGTAAAATTTTTAATATAAATAAATAGAGGGAAATTTATTTTATGGTTGATACTTGGATCATCTGGCTAATTCTCATAATCTTAATCATCAATACTATTTCTGCACTTATTACTGTCTTCCACAGACCTCGTAATATTGTTACTACGTGGGCATGGATCTTGGTCCTTGTCTTATTGCCAATCTTAGGATTCCTTATTTATGCATTTTTAGGGCGTGGGATTGCTCAGGAAAAGATTTTCAATATTAGTAAGCAAGAGCATTATAGTTTAAGCCAGCTAAAGAAAATGGCTATTGCCGCACAAAAGCGTCCGCAAAATGCTTCTCGATATGACGAGACCCATTATGCAGACCATATTATTAGGTTCTTCAACGAGACTGAAGAAGCACCTTTAACACGTCATAACGAAATTAAATTATACTTTGACGGTCAAGAAAAATTCAAAGATATGTTCAAAGACATCAGGCAAGCTAAAGAAACCGTCCATGTCGAATATTATGCCTTCATTAAAAGTAAAATCGGTGATGAATTTCTAACTTTGCTGACTCAAAAAGCTAAAGAAGGTCTAGAAGTTAGAATTCTTTATGATCCTTGGGGTTCTGGTGGAACTAAGCCGAAGTATTTCAAGGAATTTCAAGCCGCTGGTGGAGAAGTTCTCCCCTTTATCACTTCAAAAAATGTGATTGCTAAAACGCGACTGAACTACCATCTGCACCGAAAAATTGTTGTGGTTGATGGAACTACTGGTTGGATCGGTGGCTTTAATGTTGGGGACCAATACGTTAATACGACTGAAAAGTTTGGCTACTGGCGTGACACCCATTCAAGGATTTTTGGTGCTGCTACCTTATTGCTACAGGAACGGTTCTTCCGTGATTGGAATGCTTCACTTGATCGTAATGCGGAACCTTTGGAATTCTTGGAGAAGTATTTCCCGTCTGATAAATTCGATGAAAATGCTAATTTACCTATCCAAATCATCTCTGATGGCCCCGATAGTCGAGAGGAGATTCTCAAGGATGGCTTCATTGATATGATTGTCAGTGCTAAAAAGAGCGTCTGGATTCAATCGCCCTATCTAGTCCCTGACGATGCGATGTTTACTGCTTTAACAATCGCTGCTCGTTCTGGCGTTGATGTCAGGATAATGATTCCTTGTATGCCTGATCATCCCTTTATTTACCGGGCTACGCAATATTATGCTAACCTTTTGACTACTTATGGCATCAAAATCTATAGCTATCAAAAAGGATTCTTGCATGCTAAAACTTCTGTTTTCGATGGAAAAATTGGTTCTGTTGGTTCGATGAATCATGACTTCAGAAGTTATTCTTTAAACTTTGAAGCTAACGCTTTTATCTACGACGCCAAAGTGGCTCATCAAATTGCTCGTTCCTTTGAAAATGATATGAAGGATTCAATCTTGTTGACTCCCGATATTATCAAAGAACAAGGCATGTGGCTACATTTCAAACAGCGTTTCTCACGTTTGTTATCACCAATACTTTAAAAAAAATAAGAACCTGGGAGATAATTATCTATTAGCTAAATTTCAGTGTAAATATGGAATATAACATAGCTTTTTTGCTTAAAAAAATGGACCAAGGTAAAATTACGATTACCTTGGTCCATTTATCTTAATGCTCGAAAGCTGACCATGTTATGTCCCTATTATCTCAAGGTCTAAAAATATTTTTGAGAGGATACAACATGACGACATACTTATTAGTAGTACTAATTGCTTTATTCGGTGCTTTGATGAGAACGGTCTTTGGCTTCGGCGAAGCTTTAGTAACCATGCCACTTTTGGCGTTGATCTCATTTAACCTGCAAACCTCAACTGCTCTGATCGGTGCTCTAGGATTATTAGTCGCAATCCCTGTAGCAATCAAATATCACCAGCACATTGATTGGTCGACTCTAAAACGTTTAGTCTTAGGATCAATCTTAGGAATTCCGATTGGAATTTTGATTATAAAACTTGGCTCTCCAATTATTATTATGAAATTCCTAGGTCTATTCATCATTATTTATGGAACCTACAATTTATATGCTTTAAGACATCCTAGAAAATCGAGTCTTCAAATCAATGACAAATACGATTATCTAGCCGGTATAATTTCTGGTATTTTAGGAGCTTCCTTCAACAGTCACGGTGTCCCTATCGTTATTTATGGAACCGCTAAGAAATGGGATGCGGATAAGCTTAAAGGAATCTTACAAGGACACTTTGTTTGCGTAGGAAGCTTAGTTGTTTTAAGTCAATTGGGTTCCGGAATGTGGAGTTTAGACGTAGTCAAACTGTTAATAGTCATCATTCCCTTATTGTTTATCGTCATACCTTTAGGCAATTGGATCAGTACCAAAATCGACAGTCAGCACTTTACTAAATACGTCTTCATGATCTTAATTATTTTCGGAATAATCTTGCTTTTGAAAAACTAACGACTCATCGCATTAGCACCATTCATCACGCTTTGAATCTCCTCTTCACTGACTAAATTGAGATCTCCAGAAATAGTCAATTTCAAGACACTGGCCGCAATGGCGTACTCAACTTGTTTTTGACCATCGAAGTTATGAATGAATCCATGAATCAATCCTGCTCCAAAAGCATCGCCACTGGCAACACCTTCATAAACGTGCATTTGATAAATTGGACTTTCATAGAATTTGCCGTCACGCAATAAAATGGCTGACCACTTGCTGTCTTCTACGGAATTAATATTTCTCAAAATACTTGCGACCGTATGGCAGTTAGGATATTGTTTGGTAACTTCTTTCATCCCAGCCTTGAAACTTTCAGCTTGATCAATTCCATGCTTCATATCACCATCAAAAGCTTTGATGTCCAAACTAGATTCGAAATCTTCATCGTTAGCCAAACAAATGTTGACGTAAGGCATCACTTTTTTAGAAAATGCTTGTGCTTCTTTGGGAGTCCACATTTTACCTCTGAAATTAGTATCGAACACTACAGTAATTTTATGTTCCTGACAATACTTGCAAGCTGCCAAAATGGTAGTTTGCATTTTTTTTGATAAAGCTGCCGTAATTCCTGAGAAATAAAAGTAATCAACGCCTTGTAATAACTTTTCCCAGTTAAATTCTTTTTCTTCTGCTAAAGCAAACGAGCTTCCCGCACGATCATAAACGACATTAGTTCCTCGAATACTGCTGCCTTTTTCAAAGAAGTAAATCCCTAATCTAGGACCGCCACGCAAGATTTTATCAGTATCAACGCCGTACTTGTTCAACGTTCCAAGTGCTGAATCTCCCAACAAATTATCAGGCAATTTAGTCACATAAGCCGCCTTATCGCCTTGTAAGGATAAAGATACAGCCACATTGGCCTCTGATCCACCATAGTTTGCTTCGAATGAATTTGATTGCAAAATACGTTTACTTTCACTCGGTTTTAAACGTAACATCATTTCTCCAAAAGTCAGAACTCTCATAATTTTGCCTCCATTTGATTTTAAATTTCCTAAATAAGAAACTAAGTTTATTATTAAAAAATCAAAAAGAAAAAATCTTCTTCAGATTTTCTTTATTTCTTATATAGAAATAGCTTTCACATATTGGAAATCATACTTCTAATATAGTCTACTGAAAGCGTTTTATCAAATGAATTATAATGCTTCTTCAATTTCTTTTTTCGTCACTAAAACATCCTTAATAATTTGTTGCTTTCGTTTTTCATCCAAACGATAACTCGGTGTGCTTACACTAAAGGCTCCATAGACTTGTTGCCCTTTTTGAATAACTGCTCCTATACAGACGACCTCAGGTTGGTTCTCCTTGTCATCAATCGAATAGCCGGTTTCTTTCACTAATTGAATCTGCCTATTCAATTCAGAAATACTAGTTACTGTATTATCAGTTATTGCCCGCAGTGGTTCTTTTGAAAAATATTCATCCAATTCTTGAGCCGTCTTTGTGGCTAACAAAGCCTTGCCCATCGCTGAACTGTATAAATTCAATTTGCCACCGATTCTTGATTTCAAATTTATACTTTGAGGACTTTCTAATTTTTGCAAGTAAACAACTTTTTCATCCTGTTCAATACCCAGATGTACCGTCTCTTCAGTTTCATCACGTAATTTTTTCAAAAATGGCAGAGCAATCAAACTAATGTCAAAATCAGCCAAGGCTCTACGACCATAACCAATTAATTCAGTTCCAAAATAATACTGCTTACTGTCTTCATTTCTCCAAACAATATTCTGTTCACTGAGCGTATTCAAAATCTTTAAAGTCGTTGACTTAGGGGCGTGAATCCCTTCACTGATATCCTTCAACGTGACACCTGAATCCTTTGACATCATAAAATCCAGAATTGCCTTAGCTTTGATTAGTACCGTTCCATACGCTTTCTTTTCAGCCATCATTAAAACCTCTCTCAAAATCAGAATTTAAGTTTATTATACAGAAATAATATCCTCTTCGTGCGAAATTTGAATCGAGAATTTCTTGTATAATTAAATATATTTTAATAATATTTGAATTATTACACATTTATTAAAATATCATGATACAATAGGCGGTAAATTTAATAATTGGGGGACAAATTAATGGAATATTTCAAGCTTATTGGAATAGTTATAATAATTCTCGGTTTTGCTTTCAAACTAGATACCATCGCCGTCGTAATTGCAGCCGCCTTGGCAACCGGACTTGTCTCTGGTATGTCATTTGACCATGTTATAACGTTACTTGGTAAGGGATTCATGGATAATCGTATGGTTTCCTTATTCTTTCTAACATTACCAATGATTGGAGTCGTTGAAAGTCACGGTTTGAAACAAGCAGCCGTCAATGGCATCAGCAAAATTAAAAATCTCTCGGCGGGGAAGATTTTCAACCTTTACTTAGCTATTCGTGAAATCACTGACGCTATGGGGATCGCATTGTCAGGTCAAGTTCAGTTCATTCGACCACTAATCAACCCCATGGCACAAGCAGCCGCCAGTGTCAAAAAGCCTTTGACTGACAAACAAGTCGATCTCATCAAAGGAAGAGCTGCCGCAACTGATAATTTCGGTAATTTCTTTTCTCAGAATTTATTCATCGCCTCAAGTGGTGTCTTATTAATGTCTAGTACCATGAAATCATTAGGCTACACTGCAACTCCTGCCAATATTGTGCTTTATTCAATTCCGATGGCAATTATTACCTTTTTAATCACCGCTTATTCTAATAGACGTTTTGATAAACAATTCGATAAATAATTTGTGAGGAAAAAATATGAATGTAAATAATATTCTGGAAATCTTTTATGTTTTAATTGGCTTGATCATGATCTTTGCCAGTATTGAATCATTTCGAGATAAAGACAATTCTGCTCGATTCGGTACCGGATTGTTTTGGCTAATTATGGGTGTAATTTTCGCTGTGGGAAAGTATTTACCCAATCTAGTCATCGGTTTACTTCTAGTTCTAGTAGGAATCCTTTCACTATTCAAGCAAATCAAAGTTGGCAAGCTTAAAGAAGTTAACAAGGAAGTCGCAGAAAAATCAGCCAAACGCTTGGGTGCTTGGCTCTTTTTTCCTTCAGTTGTATTAGCCATCTTATCTATTCTGATTAGTCAGTTCACAAAACTAGGCGGTCAAGTCGGAATCGGGATTGCCTCTGTTATTGCCTTAATTACAGCTATGATTCTTTCCAAAACTGACGGCAAAACTACTTATCATGACAGTGAAAGAATGGTTCGTTCAGTTGGAACTGCCGGTATTTTACCCCAATTATTAGCTACATTAGGTGTTATCTTCACTGCCTCTGGCGTCGGGGATGTTACCTCAAAAGCTATTTCAGGAATCTTCCCAGCTGGAAATCATCTCTTAGGTGTTACTTTATATTGTGTGGCAATGGTCATCTTCACGATGGTTATGGGAAATGCCTTTGCTGCCTTTGCCGTCATCACAGCCGGAATTGGAATTCCTTTCGTCGTTGCACAAGGTGGAAACCCCGCCGTAGTGGCAGCAATTGGAATGACCTCTGGCTATTGTGGAACTTTGATGACACCCATGGCTGCCAATTTTAATTCATTACCGGTAGCCTTATTAGAGATAAAGGACAACCTTGGGGTTATCAAGCAACAATATCCACTCGCTTTAATCTTATTATTGATCCAAATCGTTTTAATGTACTTTTTAGCATTCTAAGGAGGAAATTTTATTATGAAAATACTAGTAACTGGTTTTGATCCATTTGGCACTGACAAAATTAATCCGGCGATTGAGGCGGTTAAGAAATTACCCGATACCATAGCTGGAGCTGAGATTATAAAAGTAGAGATTCCAACAATCTTCAACAAATGTGCGCAAGTCGTTCATCAAGCTATTCTCGACAACAAACCTGACTACGTTTTAGACATTGGTCAAGCTGGCGGACGCTTTGCTTTGACCCCTGAACGAGTTGCTATCAACTTCGATGATGGCAGAATCAAGGACAACGCTGGTTACCAACCTAGAAATCAGCCAATCCATGAAGACGGGCAAAACGCCTATTTCACTCAATTGCCAGTCAAAGCTATGGCACAAGCAATTATTGAAGCTGGCATTCCTAGTAACGTTTCGACCACAGCTGGAACTTACGTCTGCAACCACATCATGTACCAAGTTCAATACATGATCGACAAAGAGTTCCCCGCTTTAAAAGCTGGTTTCATGCACATTCCATTCTTACCCAATCAAGTTCTAAATCGCCCCAACACACCATGCTTATCACTAGCTGATGATGTCACAGGAATTACCGCAGCTATTACTGCTATTGTTGAACGTGACGGCAAAGGCGACATCGAAGTTATCGGTGGAAGTTTGAATTAAATATAAAAAAAGCGATTCAAAGCATTATTTTCTAAGTTGTCTTAGAATAATAATTACTTTGAATCGTTTTTTATTGTAAATCGCTTGATTTGTAAACCTTATGCACGACTCTCTGGTGATACAAGTCATTTCCCTGTCCCCAGAAAATAAAATTCAATGATACGTAAGCGACTGCTAGTAAAACATTAATCGTATTAAATTTCATCGAATCATTTAGCATTTGCCAAACAATAAATATTATTGATAATACCGGAACAATTGCGCCTAACCACACATGAGAATTATTGGCTAAAACATATTTCTCAAGTATTAATGAAGCTATTGAACCAATTACAAAAAATACCCCTAACATAATTACACCCCCTGTAATTAATTCAGCGATAATTATAATAACACAATTTGTTTTCTGAAATAAATCTATTGCTCTATGAAAACGTCTCCAAGAAATAATTTCAGACTTTTTATCTAATTTATTAGATAATATTAGTAGAGAGGTAATCAGTTTTGTACAAACAAATCAATATTTACGACTTATTAGAAATACTTCAACAAAAATTAGGCCCACAAGATTGGTGGCCTGCCGAAAATAACGAAGAGATGCTATCTGGGATGATCTTGATTCAGAATACTAATTGGAAGAATGTTGACAGATCCTTAGCAAATCTCAAGCGTGCCACTAATTTTGATGTCAAAAAGATGTTGCTTATTCCACAAGATCAACTTCAAGAATTGATCCAACCCAGTGGCTTCTTTCACAACAAAGCCATTTATTTGCGTGCTATCTTGACTGCTTACCGTGATGATTTCGATACTTGGGAAAAACTGCCTACTAATTTATTACGAAAAAAATTGAACGCTATCAAGGGCGTTGGCAACGAAACAGCTGATGTATTATTGCTATACTACTTCCATCGTCCGAGCTTTGTAGCTGACAATTACTCAATGAAACTCTTTAGCCGCCTGCATACTTTTAATAAGAAACCAACATATCTTCAACTAAAACATGCTGTCGAAAAGGATTTCGACTTAACCTCTAAACAAGCCGAAGAATTACATGCTCTGATTGACGAATTTGGGAAACTCAACAGTGATTTCTTTGACAATTATCAGCTATCTCTTCCGAATATGTCTTAAGTTAGATTTGCGAAAACGATTACAGTGACATATGATTTATCTAACAGCTATTAGGAAAGGATGATTCTATGTATAAAGCTTCAGATAATCGTTATCAAGGAAATCATATTCGTCATGCTGGCAAAACCGGTCTGATGTTACCACCAATTTCACTCGGACTTTGGCACCATTTTAGTAGTGCTGATCCTTTAAGTGAACGTAAAAAAGTTATTTTGCACGCTTTTGACAAAGGTGTTTTCCATTTTGACGTTGCTAACCACTATGGGGACGGAACCAAAAACGGCTTAGGTAGTTCAGAAACATTATTAGGACAAATCTTGAACACAGATTTAAAATCCTATCGAGATGAACTAGTTATCTCTACCAAGGCTGGCTACGAAATTCACGATGGTCCTTTCGGTGTAGGAACATCGAGGAAATCATTGTTACAAGATATTGATGGATCATTAACCAGACTGCAATTGGATTATGTAGATATCTTTTACGCCCACCGTTATGACGATACAACGCCTATTGAAGAGACCGTCAGGGCTTTAGATGACATCGTAAAATCTGGTAAAGCACTATACGTAGGCGTATCTAATTTTGAAGTTCCAGAAATGAAACAGGCTATTAAAATGTTTAAAGAATTAGGTACTCCATTTGTTTTAGACCAAATGAGTATGAACATTTTGAATCATCATGTTGAAGATAGTGGACTGATCACGGTCTTAAAGGATGCCGGTGCTGGCGCCATTGCCTATGGTCCTTTAGCTGAAGGTCTATTATCAGACAGGTATCTCAAGGGTATTCCTGAAAGCTTTAAGATCCACCCTACCAATGAAGAACTCTTCAAAAATGGTAAAGAAAGTTTAGTTAAAAAATTAAATCAACTCAATGATATTGCTCAAAATCGTAACCAAACGCTCAGCCAATTAGCACTAGCTTGGTTGTTAAGAGACCCTGTGGTCGCAAGTGTCATTATTGGAACGACTAACACTGAACACTTAGATGATAATCTTAAGGCACTAGATAAACTTGATTTTAGTGACGATGAAGTTACCGCTATAACGAACCTACTCAAGTAAAATAGACTCAAGTTTCTGGGATGTTTATCAAATCCAAAAACTTGAGTCTTTTTTTATTTATCCAATTGAATAATTCGATCAAACATAGATTTCTCTTGCTCTGAAATCTTATGTGCAACTTCGATAACAGCAATCTGCGGATTCCTTAAAAGTGTATTGTGAACTTCTAATGATAACGTTGGATCTAAAGCACTGGTTGCTTCATCGGCTAAAAGAATTGGTCGATTCGAGAGTAAGGCCCGCGCAATTTCTATTCTTTGAATCTGTCCACCAGAAAGGTTAGATCCATTCTCGCCAACTTGATAATTCAAACCTTTTTCTTGAATCAAATTAGTCAATCCTGCTTCTCCAGCTACTTGTTCTAATACTGAATCAGTTGCTTTTCTACCTAAAGTGATATTGAATTTCAAAGTATCATCAAAGATAAATGGTTTCTGATTCACATAACTAAAGCTGTCATGAGCTTTTTGCCAATCACCTGTCACATTATTTTGATCAATGTAAATTTTTCCATCATCGGGTCGCAATTTTCCCAACAACAATTTTAGAAGTGTTGTCTTGCCCCAACCACTAGGAGCCATCAATAGAACCTTCTCATTTGGTTTAACTGAAAGTTCCAAATTTGAAAATAAAGTCTTGTCTTTAATTTTATAACTCAAATTATCAACATCTAACCCAGTGAAATTAGTATTGTTAGTAACAGTTGGTTGCACTTTAATATCCCTTCTGTTTATTTATTCTCTTATTTTAGATTACTTTCTTCCCAATTGGATGATCTTTACCCTTTTGGTTGCTATGTATTTCTTACTTAACAAAGGACACTCGATAAATTACCAATTAATAAATTCAATTGTTTTAGGGGCCATATTAGAACTTTCATTATCAATAGTTAGTTCATCAGTAATAGTATACTTGAATAAAAAATTTGCTATAGATGATTTGCCATTTGTTTTAATAGACTTAATAATTTGTTCTTTATTAGCAATGCTATTTATATTACTTTACAGAAATTTTCACCTCAATACTTTTATGAAAAAGCAAAATTCATTCCATTTTAGTCTTTTATTATCGTATTTATATATATCATTATTTTTATTTATGAGTTTAATCCAATATTTCAGGGCATATAAAAAGCTGATAGTTGGTATAATACTTTTTTTAATAATACAAACTATATTAACTCTTTTATATTCGTTATCTGAGATAAAAAAGCAAAAAGAGAGTTTGGAAAAAGAATTACTGATTAAACAAATTGACAATCTGAAATCATATACCAATCAATTAGATGCTGATCAGAAGAATATGCATAAATTTAAACATGATTATAAGAATATAATTCTAAGCCTTGAGGAATTAGCCCAATCTGAAAATAATAGTAAGTTAAAAAAATCACTGAATGAATTAACATCTTATTCAAATAATTATTTTGAAAATACATCTATGAATTTTTATAAAGATCTAGAATATGTCGCTAATCCTTACATAAAGAGTTTATTGATCAGCAAGTTCAAAACAATGAAAACACTTGATATTAATTACAGTTTTGAATGTAAATCAAAAATTAAAGATATTAATATGAATACATTCGATTTTATAAGATTATTGGGTATTTCAATCGATAACGCTATAGAAGAGGTTGAAAATAATCCAAATGGTAGTATTGGAATAGCAATAATTAACGATGATAAAAACATTTCTTTTTCTATTAAGAATTCCCTTGTTCACTCTAAATTACCTACTATTCAAAATATGCGTAAAGAAGGTTTTTCTACCAAAAAAAGTCATTCTGGACTTGGTATGGTAAATATTCAAAATATAAGTAAAAAGTATCCCAATTTATTTATTAACTATCATAAGGACAAAGGGGTATTCTATGTTCAAATTGTCCTTACTAAAGAGTAGGAGATTATTATGAGTTATCCAATAGTTGTATGTGAGGACAACGCCACCCAACTTAAAAATATCAAAGTAATACTAGAAAGCTATCTTATGTTTCACGATGATCCATTAAAACTAGTGTTAGTCGCTCAAAGCCCCGACCAAGTGTTTGAGTACTTATCGAAAAAACCTTTATCCAGAGGAATTTACTTTCTTGACATCGATTTAGGTACAAATATAAATGGCATTGATCTGGCCAAACAGATAAGAAAAATAGATGTCCAAGCAAACATCATTTTCACTACAACTCATGATGAAATGGCACCAATTACCCTTAAAAATAAGGTTGGGGCTATAGACTTCATCGAAAAAGATCAAAGTATTGAAGATTATCGAGATAATTTATATGATGCTTTAAAGTATGCCGAAACTATAACAGATAAAACCATGAAAAAAGAGAATGTTAATTTTTCCTTTGAGATTGGTAACCAAATATATAATTTTGACAAATCAGAAGTTGTTCTCATTGAAACATCAGCCGTTCCTCATCGATTAACATTAGAAACAATCAATGGTAACTATGAATTTTACGATAAAATAAATGGTTTAGAAAAAGAATATTCTTTTCTTCTGAAACTCAGTAGATCCTGCCTAATAAATCCTAATAATATAAGGAATGCTAACTTTACCACTAGAATCATTACATTTAAAAATGGCTCAACAAAAAAATTTCCAATAGGTAAATCGAGAAAATTTAAATTTGAGATTAAAAAAGCTCTTAAACATTAGAAATATCTCCAAATGTGCAATTCTTGATTCATAGTGATTCAAATAAGAATCGCCAAATAATTGTAAATCAGGCTAATCCAATTTCAAAATTCATGTTTCTAATATCTATGTCTGATAGATAATTGAATGATACCTAGACTTCAAGTTATCAAAAATCAATTAACTTCACTCAAAGATAGTTCTTTAACTTTTATTTAAAAATGATTTCAACTAATTCTGATATAAATTTGACGATGTCTTTATTTTTATACTAGACAACTTTTTTCTTGTCTCTGTAATACAAAATTGAGTAACTAATACCAAACACGTCAATACTGAATTGAGAATTTATTTCACTACCGTGACTAGTATCCTCTACAAAGAGTATTCGATTTGAAACCCTAGTTTGAGTTAAAGCCTCACAATTATTGATAAACGAGCTTATTTCTCATCCTAAAGTGATTTTAATTCATTAAATTGTATTAACGATATGTTGCCATTTAATTAATGGTTAAATTCCCATGTATAATAAAAAGTGTTAATTTACAAACAGATATCCAAATACCAATAAAATAATAATGAATCAATACAATATCAAAAGAAGGAGAACATAACCAACATGCGTGAAGACCTTTCCAATATGATAAAGATAGCTTATCAACGAGTAACAGATTCAAAATATATCGAAACCAGAAAAGAATTATTACGTCTTTATAAGAAGTTAAATGGTGGCGAAGACCCCATCAAAATAATGCTTGAGCTGAGAAAAGCATTACTACAATCTGATTCATCATTGAATTTAAAAAATCGTATTTCCGGGTTACCAATTGAATACAGTAACCTGTTTCATTTTATAGATCCACGATTAAAAAAGATTGATGTAAAAACATTAAATAGATACTCCCGATATGGATTCATACCCTTAAAATTTGGAAGTACTATTAAATATCCTTAATGGAGAATCGATTTTTACCAATGCTGAATATATCAAACAAATATGATGAACATTTAGGACCTCACTGTGAATAATAATACTTGATATATTAGTACTTTCGCAGGTTCGAGATGCGACTTGGGAATTGTTAGACGGACTACAGGAAAGAACTACTACTTCTAAACCCAGACACCATGGCTAAATATTTTACATGATATTCAACAGAAATAAAAAAGTGCCCTTAAAATCATTAGATGAAATTAATCTAATAACTTTAAGAGCACTTTTTGAATGTCAATATTTATCGACGAGGCATCTTTTCAAACAATCCATAGAATTGTGATTTATCATTAAAGTTTGCTCGATTTCTACCATTGAGTCCTGATCTCTTTGAGAGGTCACCCAATTCAATCAAAAGGTTATCTTCTTCCCTAGAAAAATGAACTCGACCGAAAGCTTCCATATATATGTAATTTACCAATCTGCTCAACCAAACTTCGGGATTATCAACTATGTCCACACCCAACTGGGACTAAAGACATAATAAAAAGGCCTAACGCTATTTGCACAGTATCAGGACTTACGCATATTTATTTAAAAAGGTTACTCACTTCTGAGGATTTTCTATATGATACATTACACTGAATATTATTATCTAAATACAATATCCTCCTATGAAGATCATATGACACTACCCTATCCTTATTAATTAAATAGCTCTTATCTACTCTTAATAAGTTACTATACTTAGACTCCAATAAATTCAAATTTCCTGGAAAAGAAGTGCTACGACTGTCAGCCTCTAAACTTACTTTACCTGGAAATTGTTTCTTAGTATATAGCAAAACTACTTCTTTCATAGGAACGGAAAAATATTTAGATCCAATCTTATATCCAAAAATTTTTTCTTTCTGATAAAGTGAATTCACATAATAATTTTTTGCCAATTCAATATCTTGTATAATACGTTTCTTTACAAAATCCAATTTATTATCTTTCAAAATATAATCCATCGGTGATATTTTTCTTTCTAATGTTAAAAAAGAAAGTTCTTCATGAGTCGTTAAAAAAACTATTTTTGCATCTTGCATACTTTTCCTAACATTTTCCGCAATTTTTAATCCAGCCTTAACATCATCCCCAATTTCCATATCTAAAAAAAATAATCCGTACTGTTGTTTCACGAACATCTGCTTAAACGTCTCAACACTATTAGCTTCAATTAATTTAATAGAATAATCATTAATCATAATAATATTATTAATGATGTTTTTATAGTATTCTCTTTGACCATCGTTATCTTCAAATAAGTATATCGAAAACATTTTAACTACACTTCCAATACAATTAAAGTAATTCTTAAGAATTTACCTTTTATTTCTGTATCTAAAAAAAGATTAGAATTTTTATTTATAATTTCGGAAACATTAGTTAGACCAATTCCTCGATTCTTTCCCTTTGTTGAATATTCTTTTTTAAATATATTCCTTACATCTATAAAATGATTGATTGGATTCTCTACCGAAACCTCAATAGTATCTTGATTTTTTATAAAGGCAACTCTAACTTCCCTCTTATCACCACTGGCAGCTTCTTCAATGCTATTATCCAAAAGAATTCCAACAACCCTTATAATTTCCAACAAGTTTTTAGTAAACTTTATACAATCATCTACTATTTCTATATTTATTTTAATATTATTGGATCTTGCTTTAAAAAATTTTTGAATAATCAATCCTCTTATAGGCTCGTTTGCAATTTTTTTTAATTCCAAAATGGTCTTTCCATCTAAATCCGCAACAAATCCCTTTTGCTGAACAAGCTCTTTATAAATATCCTCATAATCTTTATTCATATTTTTTTTAGAATCGGCACTTATAGAAAGCACTATATTTTTAAAATCATGTTTAAATTTTCTCAAATCATCATATTGCTCTTGAATATTAGTAAGATATTCACGCATCTGTCTATTCTGTTCAATATCATTAATAGTTTTTTGCCTAATGGAAACCGACTGCACTAGTTCAACCATCTGCCAACACAAAAGAAATGCAAAAAACATAAAAGAAAACAATATTGTCACATTCATTAAATAAGTAATTTCTTGAATATTACCAACGAAAAGTATAATTTCAAAAGATAAAAAAATGGATATTAACATTAGAAAGAACCTATTATTTAATTTTAAAGATAATATCTTTTCTTCAATTTCATTTATTTTTGCATAATTTTCTCTTATCAATTTAACAATTATTAAAACAAATATAATATTAACAAACACAGATAAAATGCTTCTAAAACTATGACTAACGAAGAAAGAACTAATATTAAATAATTTTGATAGGATTAAATAAATCAAATTCGTAAAGACTTCACATAATAAAGACAACATCATTTGAATAACGACAGAAAATATAAGTAAATTTATTTGTCCTTTATCAAAATTTATCTTTTTTTGTTTAATTGAATCCCACATAATAAAAAACATTAAAAATAAAATATAACTATAATCTTCAAATAGCAGGCTTATTAGCCCCCAAAATAACGAATATATAACATATCTATTCATTAGATATATATTATTTTCAGAGATTAACTGTTGATACAGTAAAAAACATAAAAAAATAAATATTGAATCAACAACATACTCGACTGGTATCGGTAACGTAATCATTTTAAATTATTTCTTAATCCATTTATTGATAATGCTTTAAACATATAATTCTTCCTCCTGTTAAAAATAAACATTATAAATATACTACGTTAAATTTAATATATCAATTTTAATTATAAATGCACAAAACCTATGATGTTCATCAAATTTCTTAATAAATCGTTATGCCAATGTCCTCCAATTATTGATAAAAATTGCCGATTCTCAATATCATTAAACATATTCAAATTCCTACTAACTTGATTATCCATTGATAATATTCTCGATTCGTTTTCACTTTTTTAATTAAAAATTAACGTTAAAAGTTTAAAAACTATCAATACTAAGGCTGCAATTCTATGCTTGTTATCTAATTTACTATATGGTGTGAATTGTATTTTTTTCATATTAAGAATTAATACCTAGTCCCCCTGCTTTGTTTCTTACCTCTTCCGCCAATTACCTTACTTAATTGAGAATCGTTGATAGCTATAAATTTAATATTCTTCATAATAATGCTTCCAATCTATATTTTTTTATTGCAATACTCTTAGCACAACTTCATTATAAGAACCTATAGAAAAATTGATTCAAAAAAATATTAACGTTAGATTTTTCATATTATCGAAAAGTATAAATGATTAAAATAAATAGAAAAGGGAAATACAACACTAGCAACTCCTAAAAAGAATATCAACTTAAAATAAATTCATAAAAAAAATACTCTTAAAGCTATCAGATTTGTGTCTGATATCTTTAAGAGCATTTTTTAGTTTGATTCAACGACGAGGCATTCTTTCAAACAAACTATAAAATTGAGACTTGTCATTAAAGTTTGCTCGATTTCTACCATTGAGTCCTGATCTCTTTGAGAGGTCACCCAATTCAATCAAAAGGTTATCTTCTTCCCTAGAAAAATGAACTCGACCGAAAGCTTCCATATATATGTAATTTACCAGTCTGCTTAACCAAGCTTCAGGATTATCAACTATGTCCAACTTCATATAAACCTGACTTAAAACATCTGTAATATTCAATAAATATGGTGATTGATCTGGATGTGCATGTAAAGCGTCGTATAACTCGTGAATAACTTTCTTCGTTGTTTTTATATCTAGCACAGACATCTCTCCTTTTGTGTGAGTTTAGTTAGCGAACCAAGTAAGTATCGACATAAATCCTTTATATTTGTTAGCATCATTTTGCAAAAAATTTGATAGCTCAACAATTGATTTGGGTGCTTTTAAACCATGCGTAAATGTATAAGTACTAATTGCGCTCTCCAATTTAGTTGCCACTATATTTTCAGCATCGCCTTTATTCAATTTGAATTGTGCATTACGCAAAATTTTAGTTAATTCCCCATTGTTTTGTACGTTCTCATCGTTCAATGATGAAGTTATTAGATCGTTTAATTTTGCTTCCCGATTTTTTACCATTTTTATCCCCCAATACTTAACTTAAATAACTATTATTAAAACCTATATATCCTAGATTAGTACCAATAGGTTTCAATTTAATCAAAGCCGAATTAATTACATCGTAAAAGTGAGAAGCACTGGGCGTTAGTCCCTTATTCTTTAAGTCTAATTGTTGAAAACTTACAATTATTTGGTTGAGGACAGCCACAGTATATCTACCTTTTTCCAAATCAGTTTTAGCCATGAGTCCAACCCTACGTTCATCATCAGAAATACTAGGATTCAAGACAAAGTCATAAAGTTTGCTCAATAAAATCTGCTCTTCTCTCTTATCTCCCTTAAACATAATTAATCCCACTTTCATAGTTATTTTATATAATAATTGTAACCTAGTTTTCAATTCCTTTGTGAAAATATTCCTGAATCACCGTATTTAACATCTGCTATTTGATTAATGATAAAATAAAAATAAAAGGTGGTGACAAAGCAAATGAGTAAACTAACTTGGTTTGCTGGTGGCAAAGATCGTGGTAATGAAGCAATTTCTATCATCGATGACTTACTTAATAATTTAAACAGTCAACTTTTACAAGAGGTACTAATCGAATTCAAAGATGAACTAGAAAAAAGAGAATCAGCTGTTCCCTACATCTTAAGTCGAATGAATGTATCAATTTCTAACGCACTTCATAAAAACAAAGTTTCATTAACAGAAGAACAACAATCTAAATTACAACAATTAACTCAATTATCAAATATAAGATACGGCTATTGAAAGTAAAATCGACATAAGTAAAAAAGGCTTGAGAATTTTCCTTCTCAAACCTTTTTTACTTATATTTGTCCAACTTCAACTGAGACTTCATTGGATAATTTCTTATCTAAGAATTTTTGAATATCTTTATATGACGCATTAAAATTCATTTCTACTTGTTGTGGTCGTTTGGTATTAAAAATCACCGCCACTTTGGGTTTACTGCCCTGCAACTCGATTGGTATCAAGGTCACATGGATAATCTGTGAATAGTCCAATACACCTGAATAAAATCCATTGATAACGATTTTCTTTGAACCAATCCCACCGACACCATTCATAATATTAAGTAACATGAATAAAGCAACCATGATGATGTAAGATAATTGATCGGTTGGTGCAAAGAGGAGCCATGCTCCGATAAAGGCTGCAAAGATTAACGACGAAACTTTATAAATTGATTTGATTTCAATTTGAGACTGCCAATAAATATTGAAGGCTGCGCCAAGGAAAAAGATGATATCAACTATTATTAAAATTACACTCATTCGACTTTATCCCTTTTCTATAGAATTTAAATATTGTTTCCTACATTTATATTGTATCGTAACAATGTGACAATTACATGAAGTTGAGCATTAGAAACCAGAAATTATGCATTTACACAGAATTTCTTATGAAATAATATTATTTTTCTTTCAAATTTCATGAACACCAATGCCTGATTTTCTCTACCATCCCTATCTTTTATCATCTTTTTGTTAAGTTGACCTAATTATTAAGTTTAATGTATTTAAAAGACACCTCTAACATGATATTATATGTTGAGAATAAAAAGGGGGAAGAACATTGAGCTCAAAAAATAAAAAACATGAGAGCCTAATCCACTACGCTAACGGTCCTTCTTTAGAGGAAATTAACGACACCGTAGAAATTCCAAAAGATGCCGGTTTCTTCAAGACTCTGTTAGCTTATAGTGGTCCTGGTGCCTTGGTTGCCGTGGGTTACATGGATCCTGGTAACTGGGTTACTTCGATTGCTGGTGGTGCCCAATTTAAGTACAAATTACTATCCGTTATCTTGATTTCTAGTTTAATTGCGATGCTTTTACAATACATGTCAGCTAAACTAGGCATCGTGACCGGAAGAGATTTGGCCCAATTAACGAGGGATCGGACTAGTCGTGTTGGAGGATTTATCCTTTGGATAATCACTGAATTAGCCATTATGGCGACTGATATTGCGGAAATAATTGGTTCCGCCATTGCTCTAAAATTACTATTCAACATCCCAGTCCTCTGGGGTGTCATCATCACAGCTTTTGACGTATTGCTATTGCTAGTCTTGATGAAACTAGGCTTCAGAAAAATTGAGGCTATCGTCGCTACCTTGATTATGGTCATCTTACTTGTTTTCCTATATGAAGTTATCTTAGCTAAACCAGACGTTGGTCAAATGATGGTCGGATTCATTCCTGAACCTAAAATTTTACAAAATCAAAGCATGCTTTACCTATCATTAGGTATCGTTGGTGCAACAGTTATGCCACATAACTTATACTTGCACTCTTCCATTTCGCAAGCGAGAAAATACGATCGTGATGATCCTAAGAGTATTCATCAAGCGGTTAGATTCTCCACTTGGGATTCTAATATTCAGTTGACTTTAGCCTTTGTTGTCAACACGTTGCTACTTCTTTTAGGGGCCGCATTATTCTACGGTACTAGTAGCGATTTAGGACGTTTCGTTGATTTGTTCAATGCCTTGCAAGATCCAAAAGTTGCTGGAGCCGTGGCCAGTCCTGTCTTGAGTATTTTGTTTGCCGTTGCGTTATTGGCTTCTGGTCAAAACTCAACCATTACCGGTACGCTTTCTGGTCAAATCGTTATGGAAGGTTTCATTCATATGAAGATGAAACTTTGGGCAAGACGTGTTATTACTCGTTTAATGTCCATCATCCCGGTTATTACCTTTGCGATTATTTACCATGGTAATGAAGCTAAGATTGAATCACTTTTGACATTTTCACAAGTATTCTTAAGTGTCGCTTTACCATTCTCAATCTTTCCACTGATCAAATTCACAAGTAATAAGAAACTTATGGGCGAATTTGTTAATAATAAATTGGTTGAATACATTGGCTACTTTGTTGCAATAGTCTTAACCATTTTAAATATCTGGTTGATTTACACAACATTTGTACCAACTGCATAACAAAAGAGTTCACTTCATAATGAGGTGAACTTTTTGTGTTTCAAATTTTCTAATTCTCTAACAGCCAATCAATTATATTAATTACTGGTATTCCATCAATATCTTTTATATCTGGATAATGTCTTTGAGTGATTAATAATTTTTGATAATTATCTGATATATTTAATAAATTATCTGTTTCATAACTATTTCTGGGAATTTCATATGTGACTTGGATATACAAAATTTCATCTATTCTTCTTGCTACAAAGTCGATTTCTTTAGTATCCAACTTACCCACATCAACTTTATATCCTCGTCTAATTAATTCCAAATATACAATATTTTCTAGTTGACCTGAATAATTTCCTGGTCTTCGGCCGACTGCATTGCGCCTTAAACCTGGATCAACGATAAAATATTTGCCCGCTGTTCGTAAATAAGCTCGTCCACGTAAATCATATTGTCTGCCACGATAAAAAAGAAATGCGTCTTCTAACAACTGTAAATATCTCTCGATTGTATGATTGGAAACGTTAATTCCTTCGCTTTTCAGAGTCCCCGCAACACTAGCAGCTTTAATTAGTTGACCTGTATTGTCTGCCAAAAATCCGACCAAGCCTCGTAAAGATTCTGTATCACGTACGTTAGCTCTCATAGAAATATCATTTAAAATAATAGTATCAAAAATGCCTGACAAAATTGTATCCTTAATTGTTTCATCAGCTAATACAACTGAAGGAAATCCTCCATAACGTTCATATTCTAAAAACGCCTCATCGACTCTTCTAGAACCAATTGCTATATTTTTAGCTGACAGAAACTCTTTAAAAGAAAATGGATAGATAGGAATCTCAACATAGCGTCCACTTAAAAGCGTAGCTAATTCTCCAGAAAGCATTTTAGCATTAGATCCGGTTACAACAATATCACAATTATAACTTACCCTTAGACCATTGATTACACTTTGCCAGCCATCAACCATCTGAATTTCATCAAACATAAAATAATAATGTTTATTCTTATTTAATCTTGGAGTCAATAATCCAATTAAATCTTTTTGGGTTCTAATTCCTAATAAATCAAAATCTTCAAAATTATAATAAAGAATCGATTTTTCAGAAATTCCCCTACCTTTCAAATAATCTCGATATAACATTAGAAGTACGGATTTACCAGAACGTCTAACACCAGTTATAACCTTTATTGCATCGATATCCTTAAATTTAATAAGTTTATTCAAATACATATCACGCTGAATCATAATTATCCCCTCACAAAATGGAAGTATACTTCCATTTTAATAGATATTTCAAAAAAATGGAAGTATACTTCCATTTTCAAATATAAAATAATCACTAATTGTAAATACACTTAATTATCTGGTATGATTTACCCAACAAAACAAATAGAAAGCAAGGAATCGTGATTGAATGCACTAGTAAATATGTATGGACCTTTCTTTGACCTACACAATTGGGCCACAGTTATTGAATCAGGGGAAGATTGGTTAGTTATTTTATCGTTGGTAATAATGGAGTGTATGCTGTCAGTTGATAATGCTGTGGTTTTAGCTGCTCAAACTCAATCATTACCAAACAAAGTAGAACAGGAAAAATCACTGTTTTATGGACTTTTTGGAGCTTATATTTTTAGATTTCTAGTCATTGGGGTCGGCGTTTATTTGATCAACTTCTGGTGGATCAAGGTCTTCGGTGCTGGGTACCTCTTCTATCTCTTCTTAAAACACTTCTTCTTCAATAAAAAAGAAGTTCAGGTACCAACTGAACCTAAAAAGGAGAATGCTCTAGAAAAGCACTTGCACATTTCTAGATTCTGGCAAGTTGTCATTTCAATTGAATTAATGGATATTGTTTTCTCAATTGATTCTGTTTTAGCTTCTCTAGCTATTTCCAGTAATCCAGTTATCGTTTTGATTGGTGGTATGATTGGTATCCTAGCTATGAGAGGTATCGCCGAATTGATCATGGGCTTGATGAGTAAGATTCCTGAATTAAACGGTATGGCTTACTTCTTAATTCTCTTTATCTCTATCAAGTTGTTCCTCTCCATCCCTGCCATTGATATTGAAATACCAAATCTTGTTTTCGTAGGTGTCTTAATTGGCGCAATTATCGTGACATTGATTATTCATGTTATCAACAACAATAAAGCGCCTAAGGATAAGGAAAAATAACTTTTAAAAGGCATGACTTCAACATTTTGAGGTCATGCCTTTTTATTTGTTTCTGGTATAATAAATCAACACTTTAAAGATAGTTGCATTATGCACATATTGGTGCTACATTAATAGGCGCATAATGCACATAAAATAAAAAACTAAAAAAGAAGGAATTTAAATGAAAGCAGCTATTGTAACCAAAGCAGGAACCAATCCTGTTTACTCAACTTTTAAAGAACCAAAAAATACAGCGGATGAACTAAAAATCAATGTCACTGCGGCAGCTTTGACTAATCTAACAAAGATGCGGGCCTTAGGTAATCACTATTCTTCCACCCAAAGTTTCCCTATCATTGCTGGAACTGATGGTGTTGGAACTACCAATGAAGGCAAAAGAGTTTATTTCGCCATGCCAACGGCACCATTTGGCGCTTTAGCCCAACAGACTATAGTTAATAAGCATTTAATTGTACCAATACCTAAAGAACTAGACGATATTACTGCAGCAGCTATTGCCAATCCAGGAATGTCATCTTGGGTGGCTCTAGTTAGTCGTGCCCATTTCAAAGCAGGACAAACCGTCTTGATTAATGGAGCCACTGGTAGTGCCGGCAGTCTGGCTGTTAAAATTGCTTACCATCTAGGTGCTAAAAAGGTCATTGCGGCTGGTCGTAACGCCGAAAAATTATCCAAGTTAGGCGCTGATGCCACCGTGCCGTTTGATATGACGACTAAAGATGGAATCGATCAATTTGAAAAAGACTTGGATCCATATTTCAAAGAAGGAATAGATGTCGTCTTGGATTATCTATGGGGCGATAGCGCACTATCCATCATGACAGCTATTGCTAAAGCAGGTAATCGCAATAAAAGTCGCTTTGTCAGTATTGGCGCTGCCAGTGGTCAAAAAGATATTAACTTGCCTTCATCATTATTACGTTCTTCAACAATTGAAATCCTTGGAAGTGGTGTTAGAAGCGCTTCAATGCCAGAATTATTGGCAAGTATCAAAGGTGTCTTTGAATTTGCGGCGGCAGAGAATATTTCAATACCTGTAAAAACTTACCCACTAGAAAATATTGAAAGTGCCTGGAACGCACCCACTCAGCCACGTGTCGTTGTTGAGGTTAAATAAGTTGATCGAAGAAGAAATCTATAAAAATTTAATCAATATCTTGGTCTTCTTTAATCGAACTGACCGTGATAAGAAATTAATTCAGGCGGCTGGAGTCGAATTGGAGGCTACTTCTCTACAGGCATTTATTAGTATTGGAAGAATGCAGCCAATAAATGTCAGTGATTTAGCCAATGTTTTGGGAAAGAGCCACTCTAGTACTAGTCGACAAATTGATAAGCTGGAAAGAAATGAATTAGTGATAACTTATAGTTCTAAAAAGGATTCACGGATTCGCTCAATTCAGTTGTCAAAAAAGGGTATGCAAATAATAGAAAACCTCAATGAGGCTAGATTGCAAGCAATGCAGAAGGCTTTTGGCTCTTGGCAAGAAAATGATAAACAGTCACTATTATTGAATTTAAAGCATTTGTCTAAAACAATTGATGAGATGAGTCAAAAATAGCCTCCAAATGGAGGCTATTTTTTATTTTGCAATTTAGAATGTTTCAAACCATAAGTGAAGTAGACGACGATTCCAACTGCAATCCACAAGCCAACACTAATCTTGGAGATAGCTGGCAGCATTAACAAGAAATATAAGCTTGCTAAGCCTGCAAAGATTGGCAGTGCTGGGTACCAAGGCATTTTGAAGCCATCGTTAGGAATATCCTTTCTCTTACGTAGAGGAATTATTCCAAAGGAAATAAAGATAAAGGCTAAAAGGGTTCCGGCATTGATCAAGGAGGTCAATTCAGTCAAGGGAACTAATCCAGCAAAGAATGCTTGAACGACTGTTGCCACGATAATGGCATTACGTGGAACTGAATGTTTGAAATCGACTTGACCCATTTTCTTTGGCAACAATCCATCACGTCCTAATGCGTAAACTAGTCGTGAGCCACCGAAAAACATTGTTAATAACGATGTAAAGATACCCACCAATGCTCCAAGCGTGATTAGTTTATTCCAAGTATCCAGATGAACAACTTTCAAAGCGTAAGCTGCTGGATCATCAACGTTCAATTCCTTATAATTAACGATTCCGGTCAATACTAAGGAGAAGGAAACGTACAAAATCACGGCAACGACGACGGTTCCCAAGATACCTTTGACCATATCCTTTTTGGGATCAATCGTTTCAGCAGAGTTAGCTGCCAATGCATCGAAACCGACAAAGGCGAAGAAAACGGTTGAGCAGGCTGTCGAGATCCCGCCTAAACCAAATGGCTTTGTATGAAACTCTTTCGGATAAAATGGCACATAGTTGCTCGACTTAATATAGAAGAAACCGACAACTACGAACAAGATGATGATTGCTACTTTGATGATTACTGCCACATTCTCAACCTTTTTAGAAAGACTGGCACCGTAAGAAATAATTACAGCAATCACCAAGACGATTAAAGTCGCCGAGATATTGATAACTCCACCTTCTAGTGGTCCTGCTGAGAGATACTTGGGTAAATTGACACCTATAGCGCCTAAAATATTATTGTTAAAATACGAGGCGAAGCCAACTGCCTCGGCTGATACGGTTAGAAAATATTCCAAAATCAAAGCCCAGCCAAGAATCCAGCCAACAATTTCACCATAAATCACGGCACCAAACGAATACGCTGAACCAGCAACAGGCATTGCTGATGAAAATTCTGCATAGGCCATCCCCACTAAACCAGACACCAATGCTGCAATCAAGAAAGCCACTGCCACAGCAGGTCCTGCATGTAACGCCGCTTCATGCCCTGGCAAAATGAAAATACCAGTACCAATTACTGCTCCAATCCCTAGTGACAACAGATCTCTTGCACCTAAACTCTTTGTTAGTCTCGAATCAGCCTTTATGTAGGTATCGACAGATTCTTTTTTAAAGACATTTTTCATAAAAATTTCTCCTTAAATTACGCAGAAACAAGTTATTAACATTAAGTTTAAATTTTACTACAATTTTTTTCATAAAAAAAGGACTTATGTATATAAATCGTATACACGCGTTCAATCATCCTTTACAAAAAATGTAGGAAAAATGACGATTATTAACGCGCCATCTTTCCTACATTTTTTATTATTAATTGATATCTTCAACCCGATATTTTGTAGGTGCATAACCAGTGTACTTCTTAAAAGTCTGACTAAAATAACTTAACCTCGTAAATCCTAATGAATCTGAGATCTCGTTGATACTCTGATTGGATTCTTTCAAGAGAATCATTGCCTTTTGAATTTTTCTGGCATTCAAATAAACTGAGAAGCTCAACCCCGTTTCCCTTTTAAAGAGCTTGCTAAAATAATAATCTGACAAATATACTCGACCAGAAAATTGATCTAAAGTTAAACGCTTATCCAAATTATTATCAATGAATTCGATGGCTGCTATGATTGAGCCATTCGATGTTGATAAATGTTTAATTCTTTTTAAAGCATCACTTTCATTTTCGTCCAGATTATCAATTTCTTTATTCAGATCCAAGGAATATTTAATAACGAAATCATCAATTCCACGATTTTGAATAATCAAGTTAGCAATGCTTTCAATTAAATAGCGTAAATAATCAACTTGTCTATTCAGTTTTTGCATCACTAAAACATTTTTCATGTCAGCGCTTTTTTCAACATCACAGGCAACACAAACTTTACCGATTCGTTGATTAATTGCAGCTATTCTCACCGGAGCGTCGGCATATTCAATACTATACTTATATTTATTGACACTAAGTTTAGATAAATCCCCCATCTTATCTACCTTTGATAAAGCGTCGCTTTCTGATAACTTACCAAACACACCAGCTTGTAAATTGTCATCATTATTCAATACAAAAACAGCTATCTCATTGGTTTGAGCATAAGATTGTAGTAAATGAATAAGCAACTTATCATTACTAGACAACAGAGACTGCAAATCAAATTCTTCCATGATCATTAGCCAACCATTCTACAATATTTAAATATTTGAATTTAGATATTCCATTAGAACTACAGCATCGTTATGTTCCTCATCCTTTGCACTGTATAAAATAAGTACGTCTTGTTTCAAGAGAGCTTCCTTTATTGTTTTTAAAAACTCTTGAGTATAAGGATTATTGTTAATTTCATCCAAATATTTATTTTTAAACTCTAAATATTTCTCTGGATCATGTCCAAACCATTTTCTTAATTCAGTTGAAGGGGCGATTTCTTTTGCCCACAAATCAAGATCGGCCCGAACTTTCGACATCCCTCGAGGCCAAAGTCGATCCACCAAAACTCGATATCCAGCTGGCAATTCTTTATCGTAGATACGCTTTAAAACCAGTTTAGTCATCTTTAACATCCTCTTTTTTATCAATTTTATTGTATCACATCAAATATGATTATTTTTTTCATATTTTTAACATTTTTAGCACTCAGCAATTGAGAGTGCTAAATTCTTGAATTTTAATCCGGATAGGTCTTATACTGTATTTGTAATGAAGGGAAAGGAAGTAATGATCTATGGCAAATGAAATTACTGATCGTAACAATCTGATGAGAAATTGGTTCAATAATGATTCTTGGATGAATAATTTTCCATCAATATTTGATGCCAATTTCCCAGAAAGCTCATATTTAAAGACTGATATTAAAGAAACAGATAAGGATTATCAATTAAAGGTTGATCTTCCTGCAGTCGATAAAAAGAACTTAGATATTACTTACAACAACGATATTTTAACTATCAGAGGTCATCGTGACAGTTTCGATGATCATAATGATAAGAATGGCGACATGATTATGTCAGAACGTTCCAGCGGACGCTTCAGTAGACAATACAATCTGCCAGAAGTTGATCCAGACAATGTCAAAGCTACCTATGATAATGGCGTTCTTCAATTGACGCTTCCAAAATTAAAGAAAGACGTTGACTCTGGACACCACATTCAAATCAGCTAATTGTTTTACTATTTTTTTTGACGTTTCATTAGCACTCCATCTACAGTAGTGCTAAAAAATAAACAAAGGAAGTATATAATTTATGGCAAACGAAATTATGGATCGTAACAATTTGATGAAAAACTTTTTTAATAATGATGGTTGGATGAACAATTTCCCATCAATCTTTGAAGACAATCTAATGGAAGACTCATCATTGAAGACTGATATCAAGGAAAGCGATAAGGATTATGAAGTTCACGTCGATATGCCTGCTTTTGATAAGAAGAATATTGACATTAACTATCAAAACGATGTTTTAACTGTTAGCGGTCGTCGTGACAGTTTCAATGATCATAATGACGAAAATGGCGATATGATTATGTCCGAGCGTTCCAGTGGTCGCTTTATGAGACAATACCATTTACCAGCAGCTGATGTTAAAAATATCAAAGCTACTTATGATAATGGTGTTTTGAAAGTCGTTCTTCCTAAACTAGAAAAGGAAACACCTTCACAACATCACATCGACATCGACTAATTATAGTTATATGGGGGCGAGGGATTGATTCTATTTTGAATCGTACATTTAATAAATGTCGAATTCACAAAATCTTCACATTTTATAAATATATAATTCATAAAGGTTAAGTATTATAGTATTTGTAGATGAGAGATATAAGTAATCCCTTTTCTCACCCCCCTATAACATATATATTTAATCCCCTAATAAAAAAGTACCTTTCCCCGAGGTACTTTTTTTATTGTCTTTTGAGTCTCAGTTGGTAGTAGTTGACTTAAAAATACGATATACTATTCAGTGAAGAGTAGATTTTTCTACTCTCATGGGATGTGGCTCAGTGAGTCACAAAGGACTAAGAATTTATAAAAATAAAAGACTTATCAATAAATGGGCTATCCGTAATTTAAATTTACTTTTAAATCGTAATTAAACGATAAGCCAATAAGTATAAACTGAAAAAAAGAGTCACTGATTCTTTTCTTCATCCCCCCTACAAACCAACATAATCCCCTATAAAAACATCCTCCAATCAGGGTGTTTTTATTTTTGCATTCGTTCTTGAAGTGCACCTCGAGCAATGAATTCTGAAGGAATCAATTTCTTAACCGTCTTATCTTCAAATAGAGACCAAAAAGCATATTCCCCTATTTCTGACAATTTATGATCAATTGTTGAAAAATCCATCAAAAAACTGTAATCCAGATTCTCCTGTCCAATTACTGGAAGTTTGATTTGCATTTTATCCAACTGGTAAATTATACCCGCAGCAACTTGGTCGCCATTAGCAAAAATTACATCCAATTCTTTATTATTAGTCGTTAGTTCTTTTGCGGCCCTGATACCGTCTCTAAAAAACTGCATATCACGAATAACCAATTTTTCAGGAATCTCATGTTGAAAGACTTCATGATATGAATCAATCGTCAATTTGGCACTTCGACTCTCACGTTCGTTACGGCTTATCGTAACGCCGATATGTTGAAAGTCCAATTTCTTGAGTAATTTAAAAGCTTCGATAAATGAAATTTTCCGATTAGTATAAGCACAAGAAATGGGAAAATTTAACGTATCTTCACAACAAGTAATTGGACCATAATTTTGATATTCCTGGATTTTTTCAAAAGAAATTGCTCGAGAAGTAAAAATCAATCCATCAAAAGCTTGGTGTTTCAACATTTCCAAATAATGTATTTCACTCTTAGCGTTATAGTGCGATGGTAATAACGTGACTTGGTAATTTTCTTTGAAGGCTGCTTGGGTAATTGCTGAAACTAATTTTTGAAAATATGGGTGATTACTATACGGCGTAACGACTCCAACACGGTAAGTTTTTCCAGTGCTAAGAGCTCTAGCAATGTCATTGGGATGATAGTTTAGTTCCTTCATGGCACTTAAGATTTCTTCTTTAGTCTGCTTGGCAACATAGCTTCGATGATTGAGCACTCGGGAAACGGTCGAAACTGAATGACCTGAAAGTTTGGCAACATCACGAATATTGGACATAGAACCACTCCTTTTTTACAATTGTTAGCTTCCTACAACTGCTTTTCTTTGATTAAATTCTAATAATTTCAAAAGTTCACAATTTCTTCACATTTTCAATATAATTGGTTCACACTTATTAGTTATAGTATTACTTGTAGATGAGAGAGAGATCTCTTATCTCATCCCCCCTATAACATATATATTTAATCCCCTAAAAATAAAAGAACACCTTCCCCGGGTGTTCTTTTTTATTGCCTTTTTTTGACTGCACTGTGAATTGCAGCAGCTTTCATCATTAAATCATCCACTTCAATATTTTCAAATCCTACATTTTGCATCATTTGGCAAAGCTTCTCAATACTGACAAAATGATTGACGGAATCATCTAAATATTGATAATCAGATTTATTTTTGGCAAAAACTTTTCCCATCAGGGGCATTATATGATTAAAGTATAGCTTCCAACCAGTTTTAATAATCGGTGTTTCCACCTTAAAAGCTTCCAAACAGACTATTTGTCCATTCGGCTTCAAGACACGATAGATCTCACTTAAGACCTTATCGGCGTCGGGAACATTTCTTAAGCCAAAACCAATCGTCACGACATCAAAACTATTGTCCGAAAAATTCAATTTCATGGCATTTCCCGACTCCAAAGTAATGTTGGTTACCTTTGACTTAGCTACTTTTTGTTGAGCTAGTTTCAACATTTCTTGACTGAAATCTACTCCAATGACTTTTGCATGAATGAAACGATGAGCTAACATCACAGTCCAATTAGCCGTACCACAACAAAGATCCAAAATATCTTGAGGTTGGTTATTGATCTTTTGAGTCGCCTTTTGACGCCAGCTTTGATGAGTCCCCAGACTCATGATCGTATTTAATCTATCGTAATTGCCAGCAATATTATTAAAAGTTCTCTGAACATCTTTTTCAGGTACTTTATTCGTTAAACTCATAGTTTGCCTCTAGTCAATATTATTTACACGACCGTAGTATACAAGATATTTGTTGCCACTTGCTGAAACTTTATACTTAGAAACACCACCATTGTTAGGCTGGATAATTTTAGAAATATCTTGCGCACCCGTGGTAACTTTTAAGAATGAGCGGCTAACGAATCCGTGACACACGACTAGAATCTTCTCATCGCCCTTTTTTCCCATTTCATCCATAAAATTCTCTACTCGTTTGTATACGTCAGCGTATTCTTCGCCATTTTTAGCATACTTAGTGTAATTAGGTAAAAGATAATGGTTCTCATCGAATGCGTCTGGATACTTCTCTAATAACTCGGTTTCTTTTAAGCCGTCCCATGAACCGTAATCTGCTTCATAAAGGCGCTTGTCTTGATGTATCTCGTGTGCACCCTGGTTCAAAATTTCTGCTGTTTGCATAGCTCGCTTCATAGGGCTTGTGTAGACTTCATCAAATTTATTAATATCAATATATTCTTCTAATTCCTCAATTTGCTTGATACCTTTGGCGTTTAAGGGCATATCAGTAGACATACCATTAATCCGAGCCTCTGAATTAGTGTCTGTCTCACCATGTCTTACAATATATAATTCAACCATAAATTTCTCCTCATTGTTAACGCTTAAAATCTCCTTTTAGTATTTCATTATTGACTTTACAATGCAACTCAATTATAGTGAAAGAAATTAAATGATCCTTTAAATTTTGGTCCCGTGAGGCTAATAAGGAAACACGTACGTCTTTTATTTCGCATACACGGGATAAAGGACTATTTTTTTACAAAAAAATAATTTTGGGGAGATGTTTTTTTGAATCCAAATAGTAAAGAATACCGCAATCCTGATGCGGTTTTAGATGTCTACGAAAAGCCACCGTTAAGCAGCTGGGCTTTCTTATCATTACAACACTTATTCTCAATGTTTGGGGCGACAGTTCTAGTGCCACTTCTGGTCGGACTTGATCCTAGTATCGCCTTATTCAGTTCTGGTGTTGGTACTTTGATCCACATTTTAATTACACATCGTAAAATACCAGCTTACATGAGTTCTAGTTTTTCCTTCATCGTTCCAATGGTTTCATTGATGAAGACTGTTGGTTATCCTGGTGTTGCTCAAGGTACTATCGCTGTTGGTTGTGTTTATTTAATCGTTTCACTTATCGTTGGTTTCGTTGGTTCAGATTGGATCGACAAAGCCTTGCCACCAATCGTTGTTGGACCCATTGTCATCGTTATTGGTATGTCGGTTGCTGGTAGTGCCGCTGACAATGCCATGATGAATGGCTCCCACTATGATTTGAAATACTTTGGTATTGCAATGTTTACCCTCTTTTTAACAGTTATTCTGAATATGTATTTAAGAGGTTTCTGGAGTAATATTGCGATTCTGCTTGGTATCGTTGGTGGTTACGTCCTTTCCGTTGCTTTAGGAATCGTTGATTTTTCTAAGGTTATTTCTACACCATGGTTCAAGATGCCTGCCTTTGATTTAATGTTCGTCAACTACATGCCTAAGCAGATTTATTGGGGCGCTATTCTGAGTTTTGCTCCCATAGCTTTTGTAACGATGGCTGAACATTTGGGTCATATCATGGTATTGGATGAATTGACTCATCGTGACTTCTTCAAAGATCCTGGTCTTCACAAAACTCTAGCCGGTGACGGTACAGCTTCAATCGTTGCTGCCTTTCTAGGTGGTCCTCCGGTTACATCATACGGTGAAAACATTGGCGTGATGGCTGTTAATAAGATCTACAGTGTCTACGTTGTTATTGGTGCGGCGGTCTTCGCTGCTTTGTTCGGGTTCGTTGGTAAGTTAAGTGCCTTGATTCAAACCGTACCTGGTCCTGTCATTGGTGGTATCAGTTTCGTCTTATTCGGTGTAATTTCTTCAAGCGGTTTAAGAATATTGGTCGATAACAAAGTCGACTTCAATGAAAAACGTAATCTGATGATTGCTTCGGTTATCCTAGTTATCGGAATTGGGAACGCCTATCTACAAGTTGGTAGCTTCCAATTCACTGGTGTCAGTGTCGCTACAGTTGTCGGTATTCTATTAAACTTGATTTTGCCTAAACATGCTTTGTCTGAAAATTGGAATGAAGATAAAGATAATTGGCAAGAAAATAAAAAATAACTCTTCAAAAATTAATCTTTCAATTCAGCACATAGATCTTCTATGCGCTGTTTTATTTTGTCTCCAAAGTCAGTATCAGTAACCATCTTTTGTTCGTCAAAACGTTCAATCGTCTTTCTTTGCGTTGCTATTTCAGCCGAAAAGACCGCGTCATTTAGCGAAATGAATGGACTTAACTTAACTATCTGCATTCCAAATGAATTGTATAGCAGTGTGAATCCACCTTCATTTTGAATCTTGGGACGACCACCATTGACAAAAATAATTTTTCCCTTACTCAAAGGAGACTTCGCTTTAACCTCCGGAGTACGTCCAATAACGATACGACTATCTTCTTCCAAATCAAACTCATCTTTAATCCGTTCAACAAACCATTTTTTGTCGCATAATTTATAGAATGGATTTAAGCTTTCTTTTTGCAAATCAGCATCGTCAATGAAGTATCGCTCGAATGTAGTCATCTTGTCTTTGCCAAACAATGGCGAATCCTTCCCCGACCATAGATACCACAGAACGTCAGAATTAAAACAATCACCAGTAGTTGGATGGCGCATTGCATCCCGCAAAACGCTAGTAAAGTAATCAAAGAGATCTCTACCCGAATATTTGCGACTGTCAATCTCCCATTTAATGAAATTCCCTTGCTCATCAACTGGTACGCAACCGTGGAATAGTAAATTTCCATTGTGCTTTAGATACATTGAGCCATGATCAAACATGAACCACATATGCTCATTTAATTTGCTGGAATTGATAAACTGATTAATTAAATCAATCAAGACCACCTGTTCTGGATGTGAAATTTGATATGGGTTAGCCGGATTAACCATCTGAAAACAACCATTGGTAATATTATATTTCACACCACCAATTTCAATAGTCCTCTTACTCTGACTCAGTTTATCCAAAAAGAGCCTGTCATCCATTTCAAATTCTGGGCGCCGTTTAATTGCCTGACCCTCAAGCTTGAATTGCATAATTGTCGCTGCCTGCTGCACACAATTATCGGTAACTAGTTCTTCCTTAGGAATCTCTTCTACATTATCAACTTTTGGCTCAAAATTAGGCAATGGACGATAGCTGTGACGGGCAAATTTAACAATTGAAGTCAGATCAATATCATACGCTTCATTCAATAATTTCAAATTATGATAACGTGCACAAATACGAATCAGATTCAGCATACACAATTTAGATCCCGCCATGCTGCCCATCCAGAGAATATCGTGATTACCCCATTGAATGTCAAAGTTTTGCCAGTGGTCGCTCAAGTAAGCTATCACCCGATCGGGATGTAGACCTCTGCCATAAATGTCGCCAAGAATATGAATCCTTTCAATAGCCATTCTTTGAATCGCATGACAAAGAGCAATGATAAAATCATCTGCCAACCCTAATTTAACAATGCTTCCTAATAAACCTTGGCAGTAAAGCTGTTTACTATTATAACTAGTATCAATCATCAACAAGTTTTCAATAATTTCCCAAAATTTGGGTTGAACCGACTCTTTGACTAATTTTTTAGGATATTTGTTTGCCATGTAACGCAACATTTCTATCAAATTATTAAAGGTATCCATCTGCCATTGTTCTAAATCTGGTTTATCAGTTAATTTATTCTGTACATTTTTCAAAACCTCAGATGGATAATAAATTAAACAAGCTAATTTTTTTTGATTGGATTTCGTTAATCTACCAGTAAACAATTCCTCAACTTTCTTACTGATATTCCCTGCACCGCTTCTCATAATATGTGAAAAGCGATCTGATTCTCCATGAATATCACTAATGAATGCCTCTGTCCCCTTTGGCAAATTCAAAGTTGCTGATAGATTGACGATTTCCGACGCAATTTCGTTTCTATTCTTTTCTACTTCTTTATGACTGAATCTAGTTTTCATCGAAATCTCCCCAAAGATAATAATGTTTGTCTTAATGATAGCGCATTCAACTATATCTGTGTTAGTCGAAAAGTATTATTCCAACTATCCACTTGATATTTGAGTTAAAATTATAGTTATAGGAGGACTTAAAATGAATTTAAAATTAGATTCTACTGTAACTTTAAATAATGGTGTTAACATGCCCCAATTAGGTATGGGTGTTTGGAAAGTAAACAATACAGGTGCTTCCCAAGCAGTCCAATGGGCATTGAAACATGGATATAAAGCTATTGATACTGCAAAACAATATGGTAACGAAACCGGAGTTGGTGAAGGATTACAAAAAGGCTTTGCAGATAATGGTCTCAAACGTGAAGATATTTTCTTAACAACAAAAATCTTTAATGGTGATCAGGGCTATCAATCAACACTCGACAACTTTGAGGGTCAATTAAAGAGACTACAAACAGACTATGTAGATCTACTCCTGATTCACTGGCCAGTTAATGGAAAATACTTAGACACATGGCGTGCCGTAGAAAAAATTTATCGTGATGGCAAAGCTCGTGCTATTGGTGTTTCCAATTTCAATATTGAAAGATTAAAAGATATTCTAAAAAATAGTTCTATCAAACCCGCTGTTAACCAAATGGAATACAATCCACTTTGCCAAGAAGTAGATATCAAGAACTTCTGTGACGAAAATAATATCTACCTTGAAGCTTGGTCACCACTTGGTGGCGGTACAGTGCTCGGCGATAGTAGATTGAAGAAAATTGCTGCTAAATACAACAAGTCAGTTGCACAAGTTATCCTTCGTTGGGACTTACAAAATGGAGTTATCACAATTCCTAAGTCAGTACACGAAGAACGAATCGTACAAAATTCAGATGTCTACGACTTTGAATTAAGCGATGCCGACATGAAAGAAATTGACGGTTTCGATACTGACAAGAGAAGTCTCTGGTATGGTGACTTCTTCTGGAGCGGTAACCCTGATGGGTATAAAGACTCTGTTGAAGAGTGGGACGACTAATTATTGATCGTCGTTTTTCAAAAAAAGAGCCTCAGAAATCATAATGATTTCTGAGGCTCTTTTGTGTGGTGTCTTAAGCTTTGACTTGTGCATTTTCAACAATATTTCCTAAATTGAAGTTAACTGTCTGTTCACTTTTATCGAGAAAAATTCCAGTCAAATTATAGTGAGCGACAAATGATGAGAATTCCTCCTTATCCGACAGCGTCGCAACTAATGACCAAACGGATGCTTCAACTAGACTGCCACGGATAACAGTCGATTGTTTAATATCGCTTTTAATTCTTCTCAGATCATACCCGGTCAAATTCGTGGTCGACGTAGCGATTGCTCCATTCTTTAGATAATATGTGGTCAGAATCTGTTCATCCTCTGCTGACGGTATAACAATTTCCCAACTAAAACTAGAATCTTGTCTAGTCGCAAATTTCATACTACTACCAGTACCTAGATAGACTCCGACTATTTCGGGATTTTTCAATAATGGTTTAAGATTTTCATTAAAGACTTGTTCGATTGCCCAACTTTTAACTACGACGGAAGGGTCAAATTTTCCTGCAAAATAAGGTTTATAGATACCATTGGTCATTTGTTCAGAAAGGATAGCGGCGTTATAGATTCTTTTAAAGTCATTGGATGACGTCAGTGGCGTCTTATCGCCTCGTTGAAATTTTGAAACCATTGAATCATAACGAAAACTAGAGAATTGTAGATCAATTTCTTTTAATCGTTCATTGATACGATCAGTTGTCACCTTCAATAATTCCATAACTGTAGCATTTCTAGTTAGTGTAGCAAGTTTAATTAAAAAATTCAGATTCATTTGATTAATTGTTTTAATATTTAAATAATACTTTTCATTCTTCATTAGTGTACCTCGATCTTTCTCATTTCTTAATACACCTAAAAGTATACGGAGCGAATTTGAATTATTTATGACTAATTTTAGATTTTTATAGCAAAAAAATAAGACGTATAACGGCGTTATGTGTCTTATTTCTTAATCGCTATTTTATTAGAAATACCGTCTCTAAAATTTATTAAGCCAAAATCTTTATCAATTAACATCCCAGTTAAATGGTACTTAGTTACAAATGTTGGAAACTTATTAGTTCCAGCTGAAAAACCTGCAGCTGACCAAATACTGGCATCCAAAGCATTGCTATTAACAACTGTCACTTGCTGGACGCCACTCTTTTCATTTCTCAAACTTCTAATATCTTTAGTCGTCGAAATGGCACCGTTTTGGAGAAAATAGGTTGCTATTAAAGCATCTAGATCCTTTGGATCTTTAATTTCTATGCGCCACCTGAAGTCAATATCAGGTCGGCTGGCCAAACGAACCGCTTCGCCACATCTCAACGAGATACCATCAACTCCATCTACTTGGAGCATTTCCAAAAGATTTCTATTAAAAATTTGATCAATCATCCAACCGTTTAATAAACTGATTGGATCGTACTTACCATTAAAGTAAGAACTAAAGTAATGCTGCGTCATCTGCTCAGCCGTGATAGTTTGTTCATATACTTCACGAAAAATCTTTGAGCTAACTAAAGGACTCTCGTCTCCTGATTGAAATCTGGATAACAAAGAATCCTTATTCTCCAGTGAAAACAGTTCATCATATTCCGCAATTCTTTGTGAAATTTCGTTAATTTTTTCATCAACTATATCTTGGTTAATTGAAACGTCTTTTTTAACTGCTAACTTTACTTCAAATGGAACATCGAACTTATTAATTACGACACTTGGATATTTATATTCGGGCATATTAAAATCACTCCTTGCATAACATAAAAAGGTACATATGCTTATCTAATTTACCGATAAGTATACGTACCAAATGTGATGAAAATATGACTAAAGTTTGTGAAAAAAGTTAATGTTTCTTGTTAGGATTTAACAAGATATTCAAGATGATCGCAGAAAAACTTCCTACAACTAAACCATTATTCAAAATTGTTTGAATAGTTGATGGCAAAAAATGAAGCAGAGTTGGTTGAACAGTCACACCAAGACCCAAACTGATTGAAACAGCCATGATCATAATATTGTTATTGTTCATCTCAACCTTTGAAAGCATCTTGATACCTTCAATACCAACCGTACCAAACATAATCAACATAGCTCCACCTAAAACGGCATTAGGAATCAATTCGGCGACGGCACCAACTTTCGGAATCAAACCGAGAATTATCAGTAAGAAGGCCGAGAAATAAACCGGTTTGTTCTTCTTAATACCTGACAATTGCACAACCGCAACATTTTGAGAAAAAGTAGAATAAGGGAATGTATTAAATATTCCCCCTAGAATAGCTGCTAATCCTTCAGAAGCGTAGCCTCGTTGTAAATCGTTCTCATCCAAATCACGCTTGGTTAATTCAGCTAAAGCGTAATAAACGCCAGTAGATTCAATCATACATGTTAATGCCGCTAGGAGCATCACTACAATAGATGACCACTCAAACTTTGGCGTGGCAAAGTAAAATGGTTGGGGAATTTGGAACCAATGAGCTGAACCAACACTTGCAAAACCAATTTGGCCCATTCCAATTCCTAACAAGTACCCGGCAACGATTCCAATAAGAACTGCAATCTGTTGAATAAAGCCTCTTCCCCAGATACTGACGACCACGATAATCAAAGCTGTGGCAAAACCTAAAATCAAATTAGTAGAATTACCAAAATTCTTAGCAGTAGCATCGCCACCACCAATATTTTGAAACGCTACGGGAATTAAAGTAAATCCAATCAAAGTAATTAAAGAACCAGTAACAACTGGTGGGAAAAATCTCTTTAACTTAGCAAAAACTTTGGAAATTAGCATGATAAAAATACCAGCAACGATAATTGCACCATACATATAAGCTATTCCAAAATGATGTCCAATATTTTGTAACGGCGTTACATACTCCACTGCTGAGCCCAAAACAACCGGCAAGCCGATCCCAGTCAGTGGTGTTCGCTTAATTTGCAGTAATGTGGCCACCCCACACATAAATATATCAACTGAAATTAAGTAAGTCATTTCTTTAGCACTGAAGCCCAAAGACGCACCGATCAAAATCGGTATCAAAATATCTCCTGAGTACATGGCTAATAAATGTTGAAATCCTAATAGCAAATTCTTTAAAAAAGAATCGCCCTTATCATTCGTATCAAGATCCATTATTGCCCCTCCTATGTTTAGAAAATTATAGCATTTTTTCTGAAAGTTATTAAAGACCAAGTTTCAATAAAATGAACTTCATCTATGATAAAATGAAGTCAGTATAAAATAGGAGGAATTTCTAAGAGATGAATAAAAATCATTTAGATGACGCTTGTACGACTATTTTGGTTGGTAAAAACGCCAGTATAGACGGATCAACAATGATCGCCAGAAACGACGATACATTTTTTGCTGTTGCACCTCACAGCTTCGTATTAAACAAGGCAGTTAAGGGCGAAAAAGGTCGTAAAGTTACATCATGGCTAAACGGCTTCGAATCAGAAGTACCCGAAAACGGCTACAAATGGCCTGCAGTTCCTAATGTGGACTACAAGAAGTTTGGTTATTACGATGAAAGTGGAATCAACGGCAAGAATGTCGCTATGTCTGCTACCGAAAGTACTTATGGTAACGAACGCGCTTTAGCTTTTGATCCATTAGTAAAAGATGGTATGGACGAAGATGTTATCGTTCGAATGGTTCTTCCTTACGTTGATTCAGCTAAAGGTGCTGTAAAACGTACTGGCGAGCTTATTAAGAAATTCGGTTCTCCAGCTGGTAACTCAGTTCTATTCAGCGATAAAGATGACGTTTGGTACATGGAAATCGTTACTGGTCATCACTGGGTAGCTCAAAGAATTCCTGATGACAGTTATGCTGTTTGTGCTAACCGTGTTTCAATCCAACAAGTTGACTTCAATGACCCTAAACAATTCATGTGGTCAGATGGTATCGAAGACTTCGTTGAAAAGAATCATTTAAACACAGACAAAACTGGTTGGAACTTTAGACATATCTTTGGTACTGACAATCTTAAAGACCGTCACTACAACACACCACGTGTTTGGTTCGGTCAAAAATTCTTCAACCCAGAAATTGAACAAGATCCCGAAGATGGTGAACTACCATTCATCATGAAGACAGACCACAAGATCACAGTTGATGATATCGAATATGTTCTTGGCTCACATTACAACGAAACACCTTACGATCCATATAGCCCATATGCTTCAGATGATGACAAACATCGTTACCGTCCAATTGGTTTGAACAGAACTCAAAACTCACATGTTCTTCAAATCAGAAATGACGTTCCTGAAGAATTCTCTGCTATCATGTGGTTATGTATCGGTTTCCCAACATTTTCACCATACATTCCTTTCTATACAAACATGAACGAAACAGATCCTTCATATAACGACGTTTCATTGAAGTTTGATTTCAAAGATGCATATTGGATGTATAACGCCCTTTCTGTCTTAGTTGAATCAAATTATTCTGAATTTATTCAAGATGATATTGATTACTTAACAGATATTCGTCAACAATTACGTGCTTCAGTTGCTGAAACTGACAAGTTAGCCGCTAATTATTCTGGCGACGAATTGGTTGAATTCTTAACTGATAGAAACCAAAAAGTTGTTAAAGATATGCGTGATAAAACTCATAAATTCTTTGGCGAACTTTATACTAAAGGTATCAACCTTTCAAAGCTTACATTCAACATGGATGCAAACTTATAAAATTAATTTTTTGAGGCATCCTCACAGGGTGCCTTTTTTAATTTGATTTCAAATTTAATACATCGAGGTCTTATTCATGGAACCGACTTTTAATAAAATGACACCAGCTGGTTATCACGCCATCGAACAAGAGATTAAACATCTCAAAGAAATCCGGCCAAATAAAATTAAGATTTTAGCTGCTGCAGCAGCACTTGGTGATCGTTCCGAAAATACCGAATACTCAACGGCTAAACGTGATCTTGGTCACTTGGAAGGCCGTTTGAGATTTTTATATAAGCAATTACAATATGCCGACGTTGTTGTACCAGCTAATAACGATAAATTAGACATTGGTAAGTTCGTAACTATTGAGTTCATGGACGATCATGATCAAGCTACTTATCAATTGGTGGGTCGACAAGAAGCCAATTTAGATCAAAACAAGATATCTTTTGCTTCGCCAATTGGCAAGGCTTTAAGCAATCACAAAGTCAACGACGTTGTTACTGTTGAAGCTCCGGATGGCTTTTATGATGTCAAAATTATTAAGATTGAGTTGCGTGATTAGCGATTCGGAGTTTATTTGACACAAATTTTTTATAAATTCTTTGTCATAATTATTTAAATGAGGTCTATACCTATTCCAAGGAATGCTTAAATACTGCTGGCTAAATTGCATACCTTTTATATCGAATATCATGATATAAAAAAAACAATAGTCAAAACCAAATAAGCACGGGTATAATAAAGTATTGGTTTTTTCAGGAGGATACATTTTCATGGATGAAAGTAAAAAATTAACCAAAAAGACACTTGATCGTGGTTTTTGGTTGGCATTTTGTGCGTCTGCCTTGTGGGGAATTTCAGGTACTGTTTTACAAGTTGTTGCTAAGAACCTTGATATCCCCGCAATGTGGTTCATTGCAACTAGAACAACCGTCGCTGGTGTGATTCTATTAGTTGTTGGTCTTATTGTTTTACCAAGTAAAGATTTCTTTGCTGTTTTCAAGAATAAAAAAGATCTCTTAACTCTACTTTGTTTTTCAATTTTTGGTTTGTTAGCCAACATGTTTACCTTTTTTCACGCGATTAAAACTGGTAATTCATCGACTGCTACGATTTTGCAATACCTATCACCACTATTCATTATGATTGGTGCTATTATTTTTACGAAAAAGAAGACTTCTCGAATTGATGTAATTTCCTTTGCATTGGCATTAGTCGGTGTCGTGTTGATGATAACTCGTGGCGATATCGGTCATCTATCAATCCCATTTATTTCTGTACTCTGGGGAATTGGTAGTGGTATTACAGCCGCTCTTTATATCACAATTCCACAAAAATTAATCTCAAAATATCACGGGATTTTAATAACTGGTTGGGGAATGCTTCTAGCTGGTATAATTTCCAATTTCTTTAGCCCAATTTGGGTCAATCCACCCAAGATGACAACTACTAGTATTTTAGGCATTGGAACGGTTATCTTAATCGGTACCGTTTTAGCCTTTTTGATCATGGTTATCAGTACTAAATATACGACTGCAGCTATTGTCAGCATTACCGATGCAGTTCAACCATTTACGACTTTGGTTTTAAGCATAATTTTCCTACACTATTCGGTTAATCTCCCAGAAATTATTGGTGCTGTAATAGTTGTCTTAGCAATTTATGTTTTGAATCGTTATGATACCAACTAAGCAAAATTCACCCTCTGACTTTTTAGTTAGGGGGTATTTTTTTTGGTATAACTTTGTTTTAATGGAGGTGTGATTACTAAGGAGGATTTTTCAATGAAAATATTTGCGTACGGAATTCGTAAAGATGAAGAACCATCTTTAAAAAAGTGGGAACAAGCTAATCCCAATATCGAAGTGGGCTTTACTAAATACACTCTAACTGCCGATTCAGCTAGATTGGCTGAGGGCGCAAGTGGTGTCGTCACACTTCAAACATCGCCTTATACAAGAGAAGCTTTGACAGTCCTCAATAAGTTAGGAATTAAGTTTATTTCAATTCGTAATGTCGGCTTTGACAACTTCAATTTCAAGGATCTCAATGATCTTGGCTTCACTTTGACAAATGTACCCGTCTATTCACCAAACGCTATTGCTGAACACACAGTCCTTTTAATGGGAAGATTGCTTCGCCGTGTCCCTGAGTTTGATGAGAAATTCGACAATGGCGATTTTACCTGGGCTCCAACAATTGGGAAAGAATATCGTGAACAAACGGTCGGGGTCATTGGTACAGGTCACATTGGACGTGTTGTCATCAAAATTCTCCAAGGCTTTGGTGCTAAAGTAGTCGCCTATGACGTTTATCACAATGAAGACATTGAAAAACAAGGATTATATGTTGATTCTCTTGAAGAATTGTACAAACAATCCAGTATCGTGACACTTCATGTGCCATTATTTAATTCCAATAAATATATGATTGATGATCAAGCTATCTCTCAAATGAAGGATGGAGTCTATCTCATCAACTGCGCCCGTGGTGAATTAGTCGACACTGATGCCCTTATTAAAGGCTTAGACAGTGGCAAAATTGCTGGCGCTGGTTTGGATGTCTTGGATGACGAGAACTCTGTCTTTGGCAAAGTTTGGAGCAGCATTAATAATATTCCTAATGAAAAAATTAAGAATCTAGCTAAAAGAACTAATGTTATCATCACGCCACACAGTGCCTTTTATACTGAAACAGCCATTCACAATATGATTACCACTTCTTTTGATTCTAATAAGGCTCTTATTGAAGGTTTGAAACCTAGCAATATTATCGATACTACTAAGTAGTTCTTTAATTATTACAATTAAGCGTTATAACGATTAAAGAATTGATACGTGTACAATATTATCAAAATATTTCACCATTTCTATAATTATTTAATTAATGCACATAAAAGTTGATAAATCAGCTTTTATGTGCATTTTTATTATTTATTTAAAACTAAATAAATTTATTATTATTTATAAATTCTCCTTCTCATCTCTCTGTAAGCGTTTGCCAAATATGTAACGGCGTGTCGTCTTTTGACTCTATTGAATTAGTCTTTTAATGACTTAATATGAAAGTGAAAGCACAAGTATGTATTAATGATTTTGGAGGGGAAATGATTATATGGGTAAGTACATAAATCCTTTCAATTTGATTTTATCGTTTATTATTACTTTTCTATTAATTGGTTTTCTATATCTTTATAACGTCTCAATCAACGTTTTAGCTATCTCTGACGACGACCAAAACGCCATCGACAATGCTCCTAATGGCTTGAACGTCAATAAGCACTTTACTATTCAAACTCCACAAGCACTTGGTGACAACAACCCTTTCGACAAAAACTACGCTTCTACACAAAAAGATGGAACGGTCTTATCACTTGCCAGTGGTAAGGGCTCCTATGGTGCAGCTTGGTCTAATGTCGACGGTGGTAATTACATAAATATCAACAAGGACCAAACTATCTCGGCTTGGCTCTATTTTGGGTCGGATAATTCTGATCAAGGTTTGAATTCACAAGGAATGGCTCTAGTTTTACAAAATGATTCTCGTGGCGCTAAAGCAATCGGTGCCGGTTATCAAGGCTTAGGCGTTTACGGATACGATAAAGCCACAACTGATTTTTATGCTACAGAATATAATCCACAAAACTTTGGAACCGATTATATCGCCAAAACTGCCGTACAAAACCGATTATATCGCCAAAACTGCCGTACAAAATAGTATGGCTTTGGAATTCGATACTCAAAAAAATGACGTTACTTCTGATAAAGATGAAACGCCAATTCAAGTGAAATTTAATCCCGGAAATTTGCTTTATAAAGGAACATACTTTTACACATTAAATGGATACGACACGACGGATACTTCTGGTAGTTTACCTATTCCAGCAAATTATCCAGTCAACTCCAGATTTGGCGCAGGAGGTAACTTTGGTCATATTGCTTTAACCTATCCTGGACTAGCTACTAGTTATGCTCTAACCCCTTTAGGGAGCAATAATCTGAACAATTCAGCTTGGAAAGGATTTCAAAAAGCTGATACCTTGATACATTCGTCCGCCAAAGGAGCTCAACTACTAGACGCAACAGCTCCGGATGGCTCAAATATCTACTGGCACCATATTACTTTTACATGGAAACATGCTCAAGATGGTCAACCAGCACAGATTCAATATGCTTTTAATGACAAATATTTAAACGGAACTACTAATAACAATACTAGTGGAGGTTATCCTCTCGTAACAGATAAGATTAATGTAGATCCATCTATCTTTGGCACCATCAAAGATAACAAATTGCGTTGGGGCTTTACTGGTGCTAATGGGACAAGTTCTGATGTACACAGTAAGTTAGCCGTCCTCGAATCTATTCCCGCATTTTTGAATGCTAATGTTTCCAGTACTTTAACTGACAATACTTCGGGCAAAGTCATCACTGATAAAACAACAGACAACACTGTCGCTCACGGAGATGACCTAACTCTAAACTATCGTCTCCTCTATGATTCAGAAGATAGTCGGACAAACTGGGACAATATTGCTGCCGAGATTAAATTACCAGAAAATATTGATTACACAGCTGATGATTCCGGTAATATTGCCACGATCAATTACAAAAATGACACTACTGGAGATAATATGACCGAATATATCCAGTCCGATAAGATGACCGACAAAGAGTTGAAATTCGTTCTAGGTCAAGCACTTGGCAAATATGACAGTGCCATCTACACCAGTGCTAATATCTCCATCAATGGTAAAGCCGACAATACAACCGACCACGACATTACCGTCCCCGCCAGTCCAGCAACATTTTCAGATAATAGCCAAATTTCATCAACAAGTACGCCTAAATTTACCGTTACTTATTTGAAAGATTGGCTCTTATCCATGAAAAAACCCGATCCGATTGATATCATCTATCACGAGGATTCCGAAGAATTAAATTTGCCGACCCAACTCAGTTATGACAAAAATCATAATTTCAAGAATGACGATCCTATCCGTTATGACGTTACAATCGGTAACAAAAAATATACCACTAGCACCCAAGCAAACTCTGAGACAACAGTGGCTAACGGGATAATTCCATTGAAAAGTATCGTTGGTGTTGACTTTTGGAATATTTTCAAAGAGAACACCACCCAAAAAGTCCAGGTGACTGCTATTGATAAAGATGGCATTACTTCCAATACTGTTACCTATACCATTAACGTACTGAAGGGACAAATATTAGAAGTTCAAGCCTCCCCGACACTCGATTTTCAAGATGTAAACTATCTAGCTACCGCTAAATATTTGAAACGTAAAGGTAAATATAGTTTGAGCATAATTAGTCAAAGAAATCCTTGGAAACTCAGCGTCTCAGCTTCAGAACTCAAAAAGAACAGTGTTCCTTTCAACGGAATCCTAGTTTACAAAAAAGCAGACGGAACAATTTATAATCTCAGCTCCGACGACGTACCTGTAGCCGAAAATGATATCCCAAACGATGAATTGACTACTACAATTGTTTCCAACGAATGGACCAAAGACACTGGTCCACTACTTCATCCCAATGGCATCAGTACCCCGGGAACATACAGTGGATCATTAACTTGGACAGTTAAAAATAGCGTTTAAAACTATTGATGAGATCCCTCATAAATAAATTTGACATTGGAAAAACTAAGGTGTAATTTATTCATCAATCAAACAATTAAAATTTATTTAATTTAATTAGGTGTTGAAGAGAAGAGTAAACTTAATGATTAATTTGGATAGTGACCATCGGACAGTGAAAAGATGGAACGAAAATTAAGTTGAAGATGAACTTGGAGCCTTACTGAGGTAAAAGCCAAAAGTACGCAAGGATGCGATATCATCCCGGACATGTAAGTGTCGTTGAGGTATTTTGTGTAAGCAAGATATGAATTAGGGTGGTACCACGGTAATCGTCCCTACAATGCAGAGAAACTCTGTGATTGTAGGGACGATTATTTTTTTACACTCTCTTTTTTTGTAGCGAAGCTACAAAAATTAGAGAGTGTTATGGGGACGTCATTGACGTCCGTTTTCCTTTATTCCTTTTTTTGTAGCGAAGCTACAAAAATTAGAAAGTGTTATGGGGACGTCATTAACGTCCGTTTTCCCTTATTCCCCCTTTTTTGTAGCGAAGCTACAAAAAACTAGAGAGTGTTATGGGAACGCATAGCGTCCGTTTTCCTTTACTCCCCCTTTTTTGTAGCGAAGCTACAAAAATTAGAGAGTGTTATGGGAACACCCAGCCTTTCCTTTTACAAATGACTTCACCACATATCTTCAACAAACTAATTAAAATAAATAAACCCACGGAGGCTTTAAAATTATGACAGTAAAAACAGCAAATAAAATTGGATTCCAACACGTTGGCAGTTTTCTTAGACCTGACGTTTTAAAACAAGCTCGTAAGGACTATTTCAGTAACCAAATCACACAATCTGAACTCACAACTATTGAAAATGAAGCTATCAAGGATCTCGTCAATAAAGAGGTTGCCGTAGGTCTCGATTATGCAACAGATGGCGAATTTAGGCGGTCTTATTGGCACTTAGATTTCTTCTGGGGATTTGATGGTATCGACCATATTCATTACGGAGAAGGCTACCATTTTGCTCACGAAGAAACTCGTGACGATACGGCTATTCTTTCGGGTAAAATCAAATTTAATCCTAAGTCACATCCTTTTATCAAAGATTTTGAATTTCTCAAATCACTGACCGATGACTTAGAGATTGAGCCTAAGCAAACTATTCCTGCTCCATCTCAACTTTACATAGAATTGATTAGAGGCACCAACGATGACAAGATAAAAGAATTTTATCCCAATATCGATGATTTATACCTCGACATTGAAAAAGCTTACCACGACGCTCTATTAGCCTTTTATGACAAGGGTGCACGTGTTATTCAATTGGATGATTGTTCATGGGGATTGTTTCTTGACGATAAATTTTTAAATACCCCTGACGGTAAAGAATACGCTAATTCTGGTATTCAAGGGACGCTTTTAAATCTAAATAACAAGGCTATTGAAAACTTACCTGAAGATTTAATCATTAATACTCACATCTGTCGTGGTAATTATCACTCTGACTTTGCCTTTTCTGGAGGCTACGGCCCTGTCAGTGACACCTTATTTGCCAAGGAGAACGTCGACACATATTTCCTAGAATATGACTCTAAACGTGCTGGTAATTTTGAACCACTAAGTAAAGTCTCTGGGGATAAAAAAGTTGTCCTAGGTCTTTTGACTACTAAATCAGGTGAATTGGAAGATCGACAAGCGGTTATTAGTCGCATCAAGGAAGCTAGCCAATATTTGCCCCTGGATAGATTGTGGTTATCGACTCAATGTGGCTTCGCTTCTACTGAGGAGGGAAATGTTCTTACTGAACAACAGGAATGGGCTAAATTGAAATTAGTTAAATCTATTCAAGATGAAGTTTGGGGATAACATTGTTGATAGCGCTTTCAAACAAGACTATAATATAAGTAGTAAATAAGGTTTATATAGTTGGGGGTGCTAATTATGATGAAACTTTTAGCAGCATTATTCAACAAGATTGTAGACTATACACTTAATTTTGATTGGTGGTAAACCGGCTTACAAATCTGTAAGAATAATGTAAGTAAATCAAATGTAAAAAAAGTACACAAGCCTTTAGTATATTTCTCAGGAGGTATTTCAAATGAGAAGTTTTCTAAGGCTTTTTCTTTTAGCAATATTTATTTTAGGGGTTGGTTATTTAGGTGCTTGTGCTTATAACAAAGACAATACCAGCGAAAGTGCTCAGGCTCTCAACAAATACAATATCTTGGTCAAACGTGAAGCTAGATATGTCAAAATCGACAATTCTAATGCCAAAGATAAAGATGGCTACGGCAACTATACTTATGATCTTAAAGGTTATGACAAAGATGGACATTCCCACCCTACTTCATTCATGGGTATGGGCAAGTTGAAACAAGACCATTATTTAAAATTAGACACTAAGGGTACTTACGTTTATTCCTATAAAGAAGTTTTCAAAAAAGACATTCCCAGTGACGTCTATACTAAATTGAATCTCTAATTGGAAATTCAATTTGACCACAACATCTTTGATAACTAAAATGAATTAGTTACTACTTTTTTGTTAGGGGTCATTAAACAATGTCAAAACAGATTAAAAAATCACTTTACATCATGGTTTTCGGAACCTTCTTTGGTGTTTTGTGCTCGACTCTCATGAACACTGCTTTACCAGTTTTCATGAGAGTTTTTCAAGTCAATTCTTCCACGGTTCAGTGGTTGACTAACGGCTATACTTTAGTAAACGCTATTATGATTCCTACAAGTGCCTATTTCATCAAAAAATTCTCTTTTAGACATCTATTCATTGCCTTTTCTTCAATTTTTCTTGTCGGAACATTTTTAGGCGCCATTGCTAATTCATTTACCCTCGTTATTATTGGACGAATGATTCAAGCTATCGGAACAGGGATGATGATGCCACTAGTCAACGTTTTAGCCATGCAATATACCGATAGAAGCAAACAGGGTGCGGTTATGGGAATCATAGGTTTAGCCTTTAACTTCTCACCTATCATTGGACCAACACTATCTGGAGTCATTTTGGAATATTTCACTTGGCAATATCTTTTCATTCTCATACTGCCATTTATTATCGTCGTGGTTTTACTATCCATTTTCTTTCTACCACAAATTGAGACTAATGATAATCCGAAATTCGATACCATTAGCTTAATTACAATCAGTTTAGGATTATTACTTTTACTAACTGGCTTCTCAAATATCGGTCAATCCAATCTCTTCACATTTAACGTACTAGGATATGCGGCCATTGGATTAATTTTAATTATTATCTTTTCTATTATGGAAAATAAATCATCTAAGCCTGTTATTAATTTCGAAATTTTCAAACATCATCAATTTACCTTTGCAACAGTTATCAATATGTTGATTGTCCTTACCATGTATGGCAACACGATCTTACTGCCACTGATGATCCAAACAATTTTACACAAAAGCCCTTTAATTTCTGGACTAGCCTTATTACCAGGGGCAGTCCTTACTGGCTTCATGTCACCAGTTAGCGGTCGTCTATTCGATAAATATCCGATTAAACGAATCGTAGTGACTGGTGTCTTAATTGATTGTTTCGGTACGTTTTTACAAGCAGTCATTGACGTCAATGCTTCCGTTTTAATGTTAACGGTTGGACAAACGGTTCGCCAATTAGGATTAGTTTTGATTCTAATTCCTATTCAAACTCAGGCTCTAAGCTCTTTGCCAAAGAAATATATCTCTGATGGTGTTGCAACATTCAACACGCTTAGACAAATTGCGGCATCTTTTGGTACTGCTATTATTATTGCGGTTATTACGATGGCAGATAAAATTATGACGGGAAGTACTGTTAACCAATCCACTGGGATTCAAGCTGGTTTTCTCGCCTGCCTAGGGTTTTTGATTATTGCTTTAATCATGACTTTCAAATTAAGACGTCCAGATTTTGAATAACAAGTTCAAATCTAAAAGGACCCATCAATCACAGCTTTATCAACGATTGATAGGTCCTTTTGATTTATCAATAATAACCAATCTGACTAATTGTTTATTATTTCTTTCATATAAATTGATTTATAATTATTTAGTAAACTAAATTGTCGTGAATCCGGGGGAAACATTTTGCTAAGTAAATTATTTCTAGACATTGCGCCGCTAACTGTAAGTCTCTTCTTCATTATGGGAGCTTTTGTCGTTTTCCAAATTATTTTTTCAGGTATAAGGAAAATTCTTCAAAGTAAAAATATCAATATCGATGAATATGCCCTGCGTTCTGTCCTAGGTATAATCTATATTTTAGTTTTGTTATTTATCATGCAAAGCTCCATCAGAAATGCCAACGAATCGTGGATCTACATCAACTTTCAAATTGTCTCCGTCATCTTCTATACAGTTATCTTAAGCGTTCACTTCCAATATCATATCTTTGGACCAATCATCTTGGCATTCATGCTTTTCAATTCGGCTATTTACAGTTGGCAATCCTGGTGTTTAGCGATAATTTTAATCATTTTTTATTATTCATTGAATTATATCAAGACCCATACGAAAGAAAAATTTCCCTTTTTTCATTATATGTTGCTTAGCATCATTTTAGGTAGCGCTTATTGGTATTTCACCGCCTTAAAATTTTCCATCAGTAACGATATTTTGATTAAAGAAATTATCTATTTAATTATTATGGAATTATTCACTTTTGGATACATCGCCATTCTTTATACCGATATTGAATCTAGAACTGCCCTCTTTAAGGAAGCCACTCATGATAAATTAACTGAAACTTACAATTACGATGCCTTCGATATTGATTTTCGTTCACTCTTTAAAAATACTGCCGTCACTAATGTTAAATCTACCATGATGATGTTTGATATCGATCACTTCAAGAATATTAATGACACTTATGGTCATCTTACTGGCGATAAAGTTCTACGAAGTGTTGTCAAGATCGTCCAAAATATCATTCAAAACACTGATCCAAATATCAAACTATATCGGACTGGTGGCGAAGAGTTTAACATCATCTTCCCAAACTACAGTGTCCAAAGCACCCAAGAGATTGTTGAGCAAATATTTCAGGCAGTCAATCATTCTAGGATTCCTATTGATGGTCATCTGATCAATGTTACGATTTCCGTTGGCGTTTCTGAAATCAACGAAAGTGACGTCTCAGTCAATGATTTCTATTCCCGAGTTGATCGAGCGTTGTATCATTCCAAACGTAATGGGCGCAAAGAAATAACAGTTATTTAAGTACAAAAAAAGAGCTCATGGACGAAGAATCCATTAGCTCATTTTTTATTATTTAGCTTCTTTATTTTCGCGAGTCTTTAGAAAATCAAGAACTGCTTGTGTGCTGGCACGTTTTGCTGCACCATTTTTTTGGTTTACAGGACGGCGGTGGCCAGTCATACCCTTATGTGTATTTTGTGACATCTAAAAAACCCTCCTTCCCGTTACAATTTAACTTATTTTATTAACCCTATTATTGTAAAGGAATTGCCCTCACATTTCAACCTATATTTTCGGTTAATAAAAAAAGAAGATCAATCAAATTTATTATTCGATTGGTCTCCAACGTATCAATTGTTTTCTTTCAAAGCCTAATAATATCTTACGATTAATTCATATCTGTAGCAGCTTCTTTGTCTTGAGAAGTTGCTTTTTCTGTCTCTTTAACATCAACAGTTTCTGCACTCTTATTGTGAACACGAAAAGCTAAGATGAAGCCGAAGACAGCTAAAATCAATGTAAACATGAATCCATAATGAGCACCGTTAGTAAAAGCTAATTTTGCTGAATGTCCACCATTAGCAAAGTAGTTTGATTGACCTGTACTCAAAAGAATTGTAGCAATACCAGTTGCTACAGCACCAATAACTTGTTGGAAAGTATTGATGATGGCAGAACCATCTGCTGATTGATATGCATCCAATGAATTAAGACCATATGTTTGAGATGGTGACATAGCCAATGGAACACCAATCATCAAAACAATATGGGCTGCGATGATATAACCTAAAGAACTATTTGAATTACTGAATAGGAACATTGCTGAACCAATAATAGAAATCAAGAATCCTAAACGTGACATCATCTTGGCACCAATTTTATCGTAAGCACGACCGGCACCAAATGAAACAACCGCATTGATCACACCACCTGGCAACATAACGATACCAGTTAGCGCTACAGCTATACCTAAACCATTTTGTAGATACATTGGCAAGAGATACATAGCTGATAAAGTAATACCAAAGTTCAACATAACTAGAACTGATCCAGTTAGAAATTCAGGTGTTTTTAATACTGAAAAGTCCAATGTAGGAGTTTTAGCATGTAATTGTTGTCTGATATAGACAACTAAGAAAATTAAACCAATTACTAAGGATACAAGAGCAATAATAATATTTTTACTTAAGAAACTGATACCAAAGACGATCAAACCAAAACTGATAGTTGACAGTCCAATAGCTAACCAATCAACTTTTGGCTTAGTAACTTCAAAGACATTAGTTAAGTTCTTTTCCATGATGAACAAACCAATCAATAGGAAAATAACGAATGTCCAGAAGATAAATCTCCATGACAATGCACCAAGAACGATACCAGAAATTGTTGGTCCAATAGCTGGTGCGAACATAATAACTAGAGCAGCCATACCTAAGGCAGCACCTAGTTTGTTTGGTGGGAAAATTCTCATTGCGATTGAGAACGTCAATGGCAAGATAATTCCGGTAGCGATACCTTGGATCATTCTACCTGCAAGAAGCATTGGGAAATTCATTGCTAGGGCTGAAATTACAGAACCTACAATGAAATCCAAGAATCCAAATCTTACTAGTCCACGAGTTGAAAAGTGCTTCGTTAGTAAACTAGAAAGGGGTAAAACAATTGCAATTACAAGCATATAACCTGTAACTAGCCACTGTGCAGTACCTGTTTCAATGTTAAAAGCTTTCATGATAGATGGAAGGGCAATGTTCAATGAAGTTTCACTAAACATACCTACAAATCCACCGATTAAGACACCCAATAGTGACAAGGTTGGATGTTCGGGTCTTGTATTAATTTTTTGAGTTTGACTCATATTTACCTCCAAATTGTTGCAACAGTGGATTAATATACCAGAAAAAACCGCATTTCGTAAGCTTTTTCTGAAATTTTTTTAAGTTTTTCATTTTAATAGGTAAAAACAACGTAACTTTTTGGAGATAAATAGCATAAGATTTCGTCCTCCATAGCCAAGCCGATTTGGCTATTCCGGACTGAATTGTGATTATATTTTTTATTCACGATGTTTGATTAAGATTATTTTGTATGAACGAATTAATAACTTTGATTGCTTCGTTAGAATTATTACATTTACTAATTGCATTATAAAATCTTGAATCGTTTTGCAAATCAACTAAAAAGCTAAACAGAGTTTGAATCTTTGGATACTCATCCTTATTTATTGCTAAAAGAAAAACTAGTTGTATTTTATTTCCTTTATCATCCCACGTAATGGGATGTTTCAATTGCAAAAATGCCACATTAGATTTATTTGCAGCAAATTTTATAGGATGTGGTATTGCGATTCCTCCGCCTATAGCTGTGGAGTACATTCCCTCACGCTTGAACATTTTCTCTCTAAAATCTTGTTTCACTACTTTTTGTTTTTCTAAATTATCACAAAGGAAATTTAAAACTTGTTTTCGATTTGATAACTCACTATTAACAAAAACCAATTCTGGTTTAAATAGACTATAGAGTACCTGCTGGTCATCAGAGGTGGATGTAATGAAATCGTATAATTCCTTACTGTCATTAGCATAGTTTGACAAATCTACTTCAACGACAGGGACAGAACTATTAAGTATAGGAACCGTGGAAATCAAAAAATCAACATCCTTTGGATAAGAGGAATTACAGTACTCCGCATATGAATAAACTCCCATAATATTCAAATAATTACTGAATCTGCCTTCTAATTTTATTTTTAGTAAATTAGCGGTTGCTGTACCTGAGCCACAAATAATTGCTACATTTCTTTTTTTCCACTTATTATTATAATTTCTTTCCATTGAGGCTCCAACATGCAGTGTAATAAATGATAATTCATCTTTAGATAAACGTAATTTCAATTGGTGTTCTAAGATATTAATTGAAGTTACAGTCATTTCATAGGCCAGTGGAAAAGTTGATAAAATAACATCCAATAAAGGATTTTTACGAGTACTATCCAAATCATTTATTTTGATGACCGCTTTAATATGCTCCGTCAAGTTATCAATTAATAATTTATCGTTCAGAAGATTAAAAGTATAATTATCTCTAATTTTATCTAAAAATAAAATTACACTCTTCTTTATTAATTGGGATTGCGGTTCATTAGTATTCTTCACAATTTGTGGATTATTCAAGCCAATATGATATTTAATATATTCCCTTTCAGGTAAGGGTATTTTTATTTTTTCATCTTTTTCCAAATCATTAAACAATTTATTAAAATCGTCTTGAACACTTGAAGATAATTGAAGTTCACTACTGAATTTAGTTAATACGTGTCCTAATTTAATTCTTGATAAGGACAACGCTACATGAATAACTATATTTTTCCGATTGTAATCTGGAATTTCTTTCATCTCTAAATCCACAAAATTATTAACCAATTTGCTTATTGAATCTAAATTAATATTACTGAACAATTTTCTTTCATTACTTGTAAATCCTAAGATATATTCCTTATAATTTTTGTTCTCAAGTTGATCAATAAAACAATATCTTTTGCTTTCTCCATCTCCAACTAGCAATATCCTATTATGTTTATTAACTAAATTAAGGTTATATTTATCTACAATTCTTTTTATTTCAAGAATGTAATTATTAAAAGTATTGATACTAATATATAAATTATCCAAAATATCATCTATAGAAATGGACTGATTACTAATTAACAATTCATTTAATAAATACTTAATCCTGTTCTCAACAGTATCTAATGAGGCTTGCCTATCCAGGCTCTTTAAATCCTTTTTTAATTCTGTCAATTTTTTTCATTCTTAAAATTCAAATAGTAGCCCTTACCTCTTCGGTTAAGTATCTTTAAATCGTAGCCACCAATATCTGAATTCAATTCATTTATATCGCTACGAATTGTTCTAGTACTGACATTTAATCTTTTGGCGAGTTCACTTCCTGAAATCTCAACCCTAGCTAAAATTATTATCATTAATATTTTCTTTAATCTTGGATAAGATAGTTTTAGCATTTTATCACTCCTCAATATTAAAATTAAGCAATCCGATGGAGATCCTTCGCTAAATAAAATAACCAGTCTTCAAAAAATTTGAAGATTGGCTATTCTTTATTCAGATACTAAAATTAATATTCAAAATATAAAGTCTTAATTTTGGCATGAGTTATATTATTCAATTTGACAGTATTATTGACAATTGGAAGTTTTTCAATCGTGTCTTCTTTCAAGTCGACTAATTCAACTCTATTCGGTTTCTTATTAAAAACGATTTCATCATTCGTTGATTTTTGTCCATATCCATTATAGAAACGAATAATGTAACCACTACGATGATCGGCTTTCTTTAAGGTACTTAAAATTAAATTGCCATTAGTTTTTAAAATACTTCCATTTTCGTCTAAAGTACGATCAACTGAATCCATATTGAATATCAAACGACCATTCAAGAAATCGGCATATTCATAATATTGCTCTGGTGTATCATAATCTTTTGCTTTTGCTGCAACGTCACTATCATCAAACTTTTTATTAGAAATTGATAAACCAAATTCAAAGCTTAAATCATTGCGTAACTCTGCATCAGGTGTTGCAATAACCTTTTCTCCTGAAGCTCTTCCTGGACGATAAAGTAAATCAACTTTGCCCATCATGCCGTAAGTTCTAAATAAAGTTAATCTGATTGTTGAGTAATCATCACCAATAATTTCATATTCACGTACTCCCTTAGGGAACACTGAAATAGTATTTTCATCATTAGACAATGAAACGAACGATTGACAAGTTTCAATGGAAATAGGTTTTTCATTCCAATTTTTCTTATTTGCCTCCCAAGATTTCATTTCCTTTTCACGATAAACTGGTCTCTTTATTGTTCCAAATTGTTGATCAGCATATGAAACTTTTGAACTAATTCCTGTTGCAAAATCAACACATAATCTATGATCTAATGGCTCATGGTTATCTATATTGACACTGAACTTAATTACAGGAGAATTCTCCTCAAGTCTGACTTCAAGTGATACAGGCATCTTTACATTACAATCTTTTTGAGCTCTATCCTTTAGGGTACGTGGAACTGAAAATTCATAATCAATTTTTGCTAACGATACTAATTTTGACTTTGACACTGAAACAGTATTGGGCTGATCTGTTGAATAAACAATCATATCTTTTTTAGCAGGCGAATAATTGAAGGAATCTCCATCATCACCATTTTCCTCTAGAACCGCTTGGTTTTCATAAACTTTTCCAGAGTTCTTATCTGTTATCGTCAATGATCCATTATCTTGAACAGTAATTTTAAAATTATCATTCTCTAAGGTTCTATCATTAATATTTTCAATAGCCTTATTCTTATTATCATTTTCACTAAGATAAAGTTGCTTATAACCCATCGCAGGTACATTTTTGGCAAAAACGAATGCTATTACTTTGTAAATCTTTTCAGGCTTATAAATTTTTTCTCCTGGATTTAATTGAATCGTTTGTCCAGAAATATATTCTGTTTGATCATCACATGATTCAATCGAAAAATCGACTGAATTTCCATCTGAATCAACTATGTCAAAATCTTTTGATGGAGCATAGAAAGAAATCTTTGTAATTTCCGTTCTCTGTACAGGTAAAGTATTAAAAACCGATAGTGTGATTTCATACTTCTTATTTTTCTTAATTTGTGTAGCTATTTCTCTTAGAGTTACCTCAACCAAATTTGTGCTGATATCTCGCACTTGCTTGTATCTCATGTATACATCTTCATTTGTTGTATCAGAAACACAGGAACCAATTGAATCATGCGCAGCATTCTCAAACATTAATTTCCAAATATCATTTACAGCTCCTTGTGGGTAGTCAACTCCAAAATGCTTACCCATCGTTAAAACAGGTTCTAGGATATTTACAAGATAATATTGAATTTCAGTATTCAATTTCTTTAAATCTGAACGAGAAGAATAAATGGATTTGTGAATTCTCATATTCTTTCCATTGGTAAATTCACCACTAATTTCTTCAAGGTCCGGTTTTTCACTCTTCACTGCGTCAACGTATTCTTGAATAGAGCTAACCTCAAAATTGAAATCTTTATTAACTGTATTCAGCTTCTTAATCATTTGAGGCAAATCTTTTCTTGCAGGTGCTTGATCGAAACCATTAGGAAAGGCAATGTGATTTGTTGTCGACCTTTTCACAATTGAAGCAAATGGCTCTTGATGCATAATTTTATCTAATTGAGTTTCATCAACAACACCGCCAATGTAATATCCTGATGGAATCTGATAAACGTTTACTTTAGAGCCATCTTCGCCTTTCCAAACAAATTCAGTATGATTAACATTCTCTTCAGAAACGCCACGCCAAAACATTGTATCTGGAATGCCAAATCCTCGATAAATTTGTGGCATGCTTGATTCTTGTCCAAATGAATCAGGAACGTAACCTACGTTCATATACGTACCTAATTCGTTACAAACATCCATACCATATTGCATGTTACGAACAATACTTTCACCAGAAATAACGAATTGATCCGTTTGAGTATACCAAGGTCCAATGATTAACTTTTTATCTGCAACTAATTGTTTAATTGTATTTTTATCTTGAGGACGCCATTTTAAATAATCTTCAATTAATGAGGCTTGACCATCTAGAATGAATCGGTCATACCCTGTATTATGCTGTAAATTATCAATCACATGCATTAAGTCTTTTAACAAATAAACTCTTGAACGCGAAGTAGTGAAATACCATTCCCGATCCCAATGAGTATGGGGAAAAACATGAACTGTCTTAACCATTATTTAATTACAACTTCTTTCTATACTAAATTTATTCAATATCAATCTTAATATCGTCTTCACTAACATCATTTTCTTCTTCATCCGATGAAACATTGAAGTTAACAACCAATGGTGCAACTAATCCAATAAATAGTGCTCCAGCGGCAATCCCTGCTATATATGCAAATTTATTGTCAGCTGTAATAATCCCAGGTAAACCACCTAATGGAGGAATATGTGATTTCATACCTAACAACTCACCAGTAACAGCACCCAATGCACCGCCAATCATATTAACTGGTAATAATTTCAATGGACTAATTAAGAAGAATGGGATAGCACCTTCAGTGATACCAAACGATCCCATAATCAGGTTATTACGACCTGCCATAAACATTTCGTCAGAAAAGCGCTTACGTGGATAAATAAATGTAGCTATAGCGTAGCCAAGGGGAATACAGCAAATAGCGATATTTGTCATCAATGCTGGTCCGTAAATACCCTCAATGAATAGGATGTTACCCACCATCCAAGCGGCTTTATTAATAGGACCACCTAAATCGGTACCAATCATACCTCCTAGAACCAATGCAACAATTGCACCATTTGTATGATTATTGATCATAGCTTTAACCCAAGCTACTAAAGTGGTATTCAGCCATGATAATGGTCCAGCTAAAATGACACCTTCAACAAGTGCAACAGCACCAGTTGTTAATAGTGGCACAATCAGCAAAGGAACAGCGGATTTCCATGCTTCCCCAACTTTAATTCTTCTGCAGTAACGTGCTACATATCCGGCAACAAATCCAGCTACTAATGCTCCTAAAAATCCAGCATTAATATTGGATGCCAATTGACCACCAATGAATCCGGCACCAAGCGCTGGTTTATCACCGATAGCATAGGCAACATAACCAGCAATAACTAAGTTTACTAAACCAATTCCTATCCAACCTACTTGATTAATTTGATAAAGGATATGGAAGAAACCTTCTGCACTCTTATACTTGGTAAGATCATTGACACCAAAAACCATACCAATTAATTGTGGAATACCAACAATCATCGCACCACCAATAACGGTAGGAATCATGTAGGAAATACCACTCATTAAATATCCTTTCCAATCAGATAGTAGCTTTTTCATGAGCTTATGCCCCCTCTACAGTCGAAACACATTTTTTAAGTACTGCTTTTGGCGCTTTTATACAGACATTAATATCAACTCTTAGAACTTTTTTACCTTTAAACCGATCCATTCCAGTAATCTTTTGATCAGATGCAATCAAAATAAAATCAGCGGCATCTGCTTCATCCTGAGTAATGGCATTAACAGGCCCCATCGAACCTTGTTGTTCCATCTTGACGTTATATCCTAATTCTTTTCCTGCTTTCTCTAAGGCTTTAGCAGCCATAGGTGTATGTGCCAGTCCTGCTGGACATGCTGAAATTCCTACAATATTTGCCATCATACATTTACCCCAATCTTTTCAGTTATATAATTTGAAATTTTTTGAGAATCATTCAATTTCCTAATTTCTTTTTTAAAATCATCTTCTAAAAGTGCCGTAGCTAAATTTGATAACATTTTTAAATGAGTTGTGCCTACGCCACTTTCAGGAACCATAAGTGCAAAAATATCTGTTACTGGTTTATCATCATATGTTTTCCACGCTATTGGATTATTAGTTCTAACATAGATAATTTGTGCAGATTTAACATCGTCTGTTTTAGCATGTGGAATTGCAAAACCCTCTTGTAGCCCAGTAGAATAATCTGCTTCTCTTTTTATAAACGAATCATATAAATCCTCGGCTGAATCTGTATAACCAAGTGCCTCACACTTATTAGAAATAAAGTGCAATAAATCATCACGATCTGATACACTAATATTTAATAAAATATTCTTTGCTGGTATCTCCATTAGATATCCTCCTTTCGTTCGTCTCTTGTAACCCCTTACATTTATTATTCTAGTAGGATTTATTTTTTTGTAACTCTAACCAATTTCCAACAAAGTTGGAAATCAATTTTTATATTGGAAACATTACTTAAAACAACAAAAAATAGGGACACTACTAAGCATTTCAACCTAGCAGTATCCCTATTAATTTAAATTTTTATTATCTATTGATTGAGCGTGACATTCTAGAAATGGCATGCCTTTCGCCACGGATAGCTTTACTCAAAGCAAAGATGTTTTCAAATGGTGATTGAATTCCCCAAGCAGCATCCCCGATATGTTGAATATCAACGCCGTCTATCTTATTTCTAACAGCAATATTTTCAATATAACTACTACCTGAGCCTTCTTGACTAGTTCCAATTGTACTCATTACCAAAGCGCCTTTAGCGTGAGCTAATTTGACTACTTCCTTCATCTCAGAATCATCAAACTCTGGTACCGTTCCTACGGCGGGAACTAAGATCACGTCTGCACCTGCTTCTAGAAAGGCTTTCACTGACTCTGGACTGACAACCGGTTCGTCCACTCCGGCACCATGCATTTTACCTGCAATAATTAAACCAGTGAAGTTCTTCTTGGCAACTTTAATATTATTAGCAATTTGAGCATTCGTTACTCCTGTACCGGGATTACCTGTCAATACAACGAAGTTAAAGCCTAACTTTTCAGCTTCTTGCAACGTCTTTTCACTGGCCATTCGACCTTCAGATATAACTAGACGGTCTTCAGCCATTTTGGCATGTGGATCAACTGGTTCTAGATTAACTCCGATTGGTCGACCAACTAATTTCTGCAAACGATGAATACTTTCACCATCGTGATGTGCTTTAGCAGTTAAGAGCGTCTCCTCCCCAGGATATAGTCCTAGAATAATTGGATTCAAAACATCTAAACCATTGAGCAAAATCAAATCAGCGCCAAAGGCTGCCGCAATTTCAGAGGTTGTGATTCCATCTCCTGGTTCATGCATGACTACATTTTCACTTAAAACTACACGTCCTTCACTGGCTTTGATACTTTGCTTCAACTCAGCACCATTCATCGCCAGCATGTCGCTAGTATTTGCACTAATCAATCGTTTAACCATATTTGAAAATATCTCCTTTAAAATTAAGCTTCTTTAATTTTTCCAGCTTCTTCTTCTTTTTGCTTTCTGTTCAATGTCATCATAAATGGCAAGTAGATCAAAACATCAAGTACAACATTTATTAATTGAATTAATGAACCTGTCCAACTATTAGTAGCTAAGAATCCAGAAATAATTGGTGGTATTGTCCAAGGAACAACGGCTCCATTACATAATGGTACAAAGCCAATCTTCATGGCAATATATGTTGTTATAGCATTAATCATTGGAGCTACAATAAATGGAAATACCAAAGTTACATTCAAAACAACTGGCAAACCAAACATTGTAGGCTCGTTAATATTGAAAATACCTGGTGTAATGGTCAAAGGTCCTAAGACCTTTGCTTGTTCACTGGCACGTTTCATCATGATCAAAATACCAATACTGAAAACAAGTCCAATAGTGGCACCGCCACCACCCATGTAGACGAAATTATCCATGAATGGTTGAGCAATAATATGACCACCATGTGCTAGATCAAGATGTCCTGCTTGGAACAAGACACGATTAGCATCAGTATTCATTAACCAAATAGGTGAAATAATTGGGTTGATAACATTTCCACCGTGAATACCGACAAACCAGAACAAACTATTAAGCAAGATGGCAACTAATGTACCGCCTAGAGTATCGCCTAATAATCCTAGTGGCTTTGATAAAATATGTAGTAATAGTTCGTGAATATTGCCTAGCCCAGACCATGTCATGATTGCATAGATAGCACCAAAAATAGTGATGATCACAGCACCAGGAATTAAGGCACTGAAACTCTTAGCAACTGCAGGTGGTACTGTTTCAGGCATTTTAATTTGAATATCTCTATTAATAAACCACTGGAAAATATATCCAGTAAGTAATCCTAACAAAATGGCAACGAACAAGCCTTGACTTCCTAAGAATCCATAAGGCATTCCCTCTAAGGGAACTTTGTCACCACTCATAATGCTTGGCGTTACAACAAAGAAAGCTGAAACGGCAATAATACCGGCCGATTTACCATCAGTCTTATATTGTTCAGCATAACTGGATGCTATACCAAACGCTGCAACTAGACCGATAAGTCCAAAGGACCCATTGACAATCTTAGTAAAAATGGCAGAAATTGTTACTTTATTGATAGCAGTTGTAGCCAACCAATTTGTCCACATTGGTAGTGGAAAACTGTTAGCAATCATAAAAATAGAACCGATAATGATAAGGGGCATTGCAATGGCAATACCATCACGGATCGCAATTAATGGTTTCATTTGACCCATTTTTATTGCGATCGGCATTAGATGTTTCTCGACAGCGGCTGCGAAGCCTCCGTCTTTTTTATTATTAGCCATAATATTTACTTCCTCAAAATTATTGTAACCGGTTACAAATAGAACATAACACGTCGGTATAGTCCAATCAATGATTATCTGTTTTTTTGAAAAAAATAAATTTTGTGCTTTTCAAATATAATATCTTGACTAAAGTATTTTTTGCACAAAAAAAGAAGTGCTATATAACGATAGCACTTCAATATTATCAGTCTTTACAGACTTATTAGCTAAAAATTATCATAACGCATGTAACTTGTTTTTTTATATGTGACACAGATGAAAATAAAGATATTTTTATCAATTTATTAATACCAAGCAGGCTTGTCACCATCGGTATTAGGCTTATTGACACCAATTGATTCCCGTTTAAATTTATCAGGATCTTGCGAAATATCCACAACGATTTGAGCAATTGATCTTCTGGAAACCTCAGTTCCCTTAAAGTCTTCACCCTTTTGAGTGATTTCATAATCAACTTCTGGCTTATCAGTTAACCAAGCTGGACGAATAATCGTATAATCCAAGTCAGAATTCTCAATAACCTTAGCTGCGGCTGCGTAATTTGTTATGTAATCGCCCAAGGTCTTCTTATTCCATTCACCAAACTTACCAGGTACTTCGTCATAAATACCTAATGTTGAAATCCAGACTAGACGAGTCTTACTTTCGGCATGCATTGCTTCAATTACCGCTTTAGCTTGAGCAGTAATGTTAGCGCCAGCCAAATTAGCGTAGACTAAATCGACATCTTTCATAGATCTAATTAAATTTTGAACATCAGTGGCGTCACCTTCGATGGCTTCGGTCAATTTATCGTGTGAATTGACAAAATCCTCCAAACGCTTGGCATCTCGAAGGTATAATTTCAAACTAGTATCAGTTGTATCAACAAAAATATGTTCTGCCAAATGAGCAATCTTCCCATTGGCACCTAAAATTAAAACTTTAGACATTTGTTCTTCCCCCTGTTTTTAGTTTCCATAGTCCAATATAGAAGTCTTCTGAAATTATTACAAAAAATACTTCTCGTCAGACCTGAATCTATCGTAACAACTTAGATGGTATAATTATGATGTAATATTTGATAAGGAGGATCTTCTATGCCCAGCGATGTTGCCCATTTAATCAAAGTCGCCTCAAATGAAATTTCTCGTGGTATCAATACCTTTGCTCATAAATATGGCTTAACTGGAACTCAAGTACAAATAATCCATTACTTAAGCGAGAGTACGGATAACATCTATCAAAAGGATATTGAAAAAGAATTTAATATCCGCCGTCCAACGGCTACCAATATTTTGAAGACAATGGAAAAAGATGATTTAATCACACGTTTGTCAGTTACAAGCGATTCACGTTTGAAAAAAATCGTCTTGTCTGATAAATCCAAAGTAATGGAACAGCCTATTGACCAATTTATGAGCGAGAATAATCAAAAGATTCTATCGACTTTAGGAACCCTTGAGCGGCGTAGTTTCGTTCGGGCATTGAAGAAGATCCCCCAAAAATTAAAAAAGTGAGGTACGTATATTAATGACAAAAGTAATTATGGATTGTGACCCCGGTATCGATGATGCCATAGCTTTAACCGTTTTACTTGCACATCAAACAAAGGCTGATTTAATCGGTGTTACAACCGTCGGTGGCAATGTAAAATTAGATTATGTAACTAAGAATGCTAAGAAACTTTTGACATTCCTCGGATCACACGCCGAACTCGCTTCTGGACAAGCAACTCCACTCGTTAAAGAAATTGAAACAGCTGGCGAGATCCACGGTAAAACTGGGATGGATGGCTACGATTTTCCAAAAGACAGCCAAAATTATCCATTAACCAGCACCAATGCCGTTACATATATGTACGACCGTATCTCCAAGAGTGATGAAAAAGTTAACATCGTCGCAACCGCACCCCTAACGAATATTGCCTTGTTACTAAAGACATTCCCAGACGTCAAAGAAAACATTGAACACATCTATATCATGGGAGGTTCTACCTTGCAAGGAAACATCACATTAGCCGCAGAGTTTAACGCCTATGTTGACCCTGAAGCAATGGATATCGTCTTTAACTCCAAGATTCCTATCACACTATCTGGACTCAATTTAACTGAAAATAAAGCCTATCTTACAATGGATGAAATTGGCAGAATTAAAGATTTAGGACCCGTCGGCGTTATGGCCAGCTCAATTTTAGACTTTTACGCTAAAGCTGAATTGGAAAAAGGCATGACAAAGATTCCAATTCACGACGCCTGTGCAGTTATCAGCTTGATTGCTCCCGAATTATTTACTAAGAGTACTAATTACTCAATGGACGTTTCTTTAAGCAATGATCAGTATCGTGGAATGACTTACCCTGACCGTCGAACTGACGCTCCACACAAAAACAGTATCAAAGTTCTTGAAGACGTTGATCGTGAAGCATTTGTAAAGTTCTTGTTTGATTCCATTCAAAGCTATGATAAGTAAAATATCCTTACCTTCAAAAAGGACCATCAATTAATTGATGGTCCTTTTTTTCGTGAAATACACACACAGACTTTTTTATACAATACTTCTCTTATTCTGCATATTTTCATCAGCCTCCAGTAACCAATGATAAAGTGCACCATACAAGTTAGCATCATTCTTAAATTTACTATCACTAATTTTAGGTCTCAGTAAAGTTGTTTTTATAATTGGTAAACCATTTCTAATTTTATCGAATTCTTTATTAATGGTCTCGGTAACTATAACTTGCGATGAAATACCGCCGCCTATAACATAGCAATCTAAATCTAAAATTCCCTGTATATTATGAATTAAGACAGCAATGTTACGACAATAATCTTCAAATATAGGCATAATATCACGATTATTCTTATTTATTTCTGAAAAAACCGCTTTACCATCATCAAGATCATCTAATCCTAATTTTCTCGCAATCTTATTGATCATTTTCACAGCGGAACCAGAACTACCCTCCAAGTTCTCGTAAGAAATATCCTCATTTTTATTTAAGAGAAAACTAATCTCTCCGGCTTGCGAATGAGTTCCATAGAATAATTGATGATTCAAAATCAATCCACCACCAACGCCAGTTCCAAGTACAATGGCTGCACCATTAGATATATCTTTTAAATTTCCTAGCCAAAGTTCTGCCAATGCCGCTGCTTTACCATCATTTTCTATACTGATAGGCACGCTGCATCTAAATAAATTGCTTAGAGAAAGTCCATTTAGAAACGGCAAACTTCCTCCCCCATGAATAACGTTCTTTTCATGTTCAATCCTACCAGGAATACTGAAAGCTACACCTCTTATAATTTTAGAATAATGATCTATCACTCTTTGAATTTTAATAATAAAGTCATTCAAATTATGTGGAGACTTTATAGAATTTTTTTCCAAAAGTTTTCCAGTTCGATCTATTAAACCATATTTTATATTCGTACCGCCTACGTCTAAAGCTAGATATTTACTTGTCATTTATAAAACCTATTTAACTAAATACTTTCTAATCAAATATGTTGGTGTACAACTCCAAGCATGACAGTAACTATTGATTACTGGACTACCATATGGCGAGAAGTTTGGATCTTCTGGCTCAAATGCTTCCCAGAATGTATCAGCACCTAAATCAACCATCTTTCCCCAATAGCTCTTAATAAGTTCAACACCATCATTCTTATGCCCGGATTCAAACAAAGCTAAAGCAATATGATGATACATATATGGCGTAGCAATTCCAGTAACTGGAAATAATTCTTCAACCGATTTTGTCATTAATTCATTATTTTCATCATCATTTAGTACATGAGCAATTACCATCCAAACTTGACTGGCAATGTTTACTTCTCTATCAGGACCACTTATAAATAGTCCTTTATTACTATCAAATAGTTCATCTTTTGCGGCCTTAGATAAATCATCAATAATCCTCTTATATTTATTAATATCATTATCTTGTTTTTGTTCCGCTAATGCAACGAACTGTTTCAATACATAAATCAGGATTGCCTGTCCAGAAGCTTGCTTATCAATATCATTCGACCAATCGACAAATACCGGCCAATCTTCATTCATTTTTAAAATATTATCTGTTCCGATTTCCTTTAATGCTAATTCAATTTCCTTTTTGGCCACTGGATATAAATCATCTAATATAGATTGATCTTTAAAATTATCGAAATAATCTTTTAATACAGAAATAAAGAACAGGCTATAATCATACATAAAAGTATCATCTGGAATTGACTCAGGCTTTGTGAATACATTTGCAGAAATCTTACCTTCTTCAGTAGTCATTCCTCCAAATAAGTAGAGACATCTCTTAACTAATTCTTGATTATTGAACGTGGCATAATTAGCCAAAGCTTGAAGTCTTAAATCACCTAACCATAATCTGTGATCACGTTTAGGGCCATCTTCAAAGACTTCCTGCATACAATCTTGAAGTGTTTTAATGCTTACTTGGTCAATTTTCTTAAGCATTGGATCATCAATCTCAACTTTTGGCACATCCTTAACTGAAACAGCACTTTCTGTTGTTACTTCAGGATTACTAAAACTAATCTGCCATTTTGGTGATGTATCCTTTACTTCTATTTCAACATATCTAAATGAATAGCGGCGTGGCATTTTTAAAGTAGTTGGTAAAACATCCAAATGAACATATTCTTCAGCAATCCATGAACTACTCAACCAGCCATCATATGTACTTGAATCCACTCCTATTTCTGCCGGTGTCTCTGCAAATGTTAAATGAAGATATGCGGGTGCATCCATAGGTGAGCCGACAGAATTCAAATCAATTTTGAAATGCCCTACTGCATGATTGCCAAAATCCAAAACCAACCTTTGACCCTTCTTGAATGAATAATCAGATAACCTTTCTATCTTCTTATCACTTTTAATGGCTTTAAATCCATTCATCGCGTTCTTATCAGAAATAATATCAACAATTTTAACTGGATGAATTTTCTCATGCTTTAGCTCAGGGATATTTTCATCCGCCTTTTTTAATAAATTTTTATTATGATTGAATTTAACTCCATTATTAATTTGAAATGTAAATGCCATAATTAGCCTTCCTTTACAATATGATTATGATTTCTACTTCGTGCAGTCACAAACACTAATCCAATAATTGCCATAATTGATAGAACAATACCACCAACCATGAATACACCATTAACCTGATCTGTTCCTGAAAGCTTACCTAATAATGCCAGTCCATATGGCGAAAAAGATGATCCTAAGTTAGAGCCGACTAACAACAATGATGTTGACAAAGTAGCTGAGCCTTTTGGAGAAACAATAGAAACTTGATTGAACAAATATGGTACCAAAAGTGAAAATGCAACACCTGTTAGAACTCCACCAACGCCCGAAAGAATGACGCTATTTGAAATGGATAATACAAAAAATGAAATAGCCATTAGAATCATAGAAACAGGAATTGTATAATGTCTAATAATTTTAAAAATGGTACCAAATGCAAATCCAGCTAACATACCACCGATTGAAGTAATACTAATAATATTGGCGGCATCAGTTGCAGTACCATAACCGTTTGATGTAAATAACAATGCTAATTTAACTTGTACACCCATATAAATAATCAAAACGACAAATAACAATAAAACATATCCAATTACTTGTAAATTAGTAGATTGTTTTACTTTTCCATTTGAATTATTTTCATTGCTTGATGATTTTTCTGGATTTGGAACAAAAAGAATAAATAATGCTAATATTGGTAAAATAATTGCATAGATCCAAAATGTAACATGCCAATTAATTTTTAATAATTGACCAGCCACATATGTCATAATTGCAGTACCCAAGCCTTGAAAGGCACTTTGAAATCCAATCAATTGAGCACGCTCATTACCAGTAAAATAATCACTAATCATACTAACAGCTAAGGAATTAAATAGTCCAAAGCCTATACCCAGTGTTCCTCTAGATATTAAAACAACTGTAAAATTAGTACTGAATACTGGTACAATACCTGAAATAAGTGCAATAACCAAACCTAAAACGACAGTTTGCTTTTGACCAATCCACTTTGCAATAAAACTACTTAAAAGTACGAAAATAACAACCATTAATGCAGGAATTGTTGTTAACATTTCTACAGATGACAAAGACTCATTTGAAAATGTTTTTGCCATTGCTGGAATATTACCTGAAATGGCACCTGCAGAAGTCAATACTAGTGATATTGATAGTAACGAAAACTTCATTAACCAGCCTTTCTTCATAATATACCTCCTTAGAATTTGGATAACAATATGTCCTTGTTATCGTTTACATATCCATTAAACAATGATAGCGTTAACATAACAATGTCAAATGCATTGAATAAAAGTAACATATATACAGGTGGTCTTACTTATGAATTTAGACGAAATACTTAGAAAGCCTGATCCCATCGAACAAAAACAGCTAGCAAATCATGCTTTCGTTATGGATTTCCCTCAAATGGAAAAAAGACTTTTACATGGAAATTATCGTTTAAGTAATGAACTTTTCTTTAAAAATAATTCAATATATATATCAAAGCACCATAGATTTGCACCATATCCACTACATTCTCACCAATTTCTTGAAATGAATTATGTATACTCTGGAAAATGTAGGGAAGTAGTCAATGGTCAAGAAATCCATTTACACAAGCATGACATATTGCTGCTAGATACCGGTAGTACTCATAAAATAGACCCTTTAAATGAAAACGATATTCTTATTAACTTTCTTTTTAAGGGAACCGATTTAAATTTAAATTTTTTAACAAACGTCAACCAGCAATATTCTCCTTCATTCGATTTTATCTTAAACGCAGTAACTGGAAACAAAGAAAATAGTCACGAAAATTTCATGTTGATCCAAAACGATAATTCTGAAATACCTCATATTCTTGAACAAATTATGATTGAATATTTTTTTCCTAAAAAATTCTCTGGACAAATAATAAAAAATTATATTTCAATTATTTTTTTCGATCTGGCTCGTGCGGTAAATGCTCAATTAGAAAACAACGTTATTAGCAATAAGGAAATTATTATTCCAATCCTAAAAAGTATTGAACAAGATTACGCAACGATCTCTTTAAATAAAATTGCTCAAAAAATAAATTATAGTAAAAATTATATTAGTAATTTAATTAAGCAAAAAACTGGTCGAACTTTCTCAGACATATTGAATGAACAGAGAATGCAAAATTCCTACGATTTATTAGTAAATACCGATTTACCTATTGGAACAATTATTGATCATATCGGTATGTCTAATAGAACACAATTTTATTCAAAATTCGAAGAATATTTCCATAAAAAGCCTAATACCATACGCCTCGAAAGGTAAACCAGTAAATAACATTATTCTAATATAAAAAAGTTCTAAAAAAAGAAATTAATCTTTTCCTAGAACTAAGCTTTCATTATTAATTAATGAAACGTGGCCGGAACTACAATAACATTTTCCTTTTGCACTTCTCCCTTAAGCCTTTTTACCATTATTTCAGCACACCCTGCTCCCATTAAAAAAGGATCTTGTGAAATCAATTTCATTTTAGGCTCAATTTGTCTTGCCATAGTAGTATCAGCAAACCCTGTGGCGGTTGCTTTTACATTGTCAATATATCCCTTCAATATTAAATTAGGAACAAATTCTAGTAACCACCTTTCCTTCAAAGCAAAAATAACCGTACGCTCTTTTGATTCCGTTAAGAGTTTAACTAAATTATCATAAATTTCCTTATGATTATATAAGGATTCTGAAACTTCCAGTACCTCAATGTTTTTTGCAACTGATTCTATTCCTCTGTAACGTTCTCTTCTGTTCGTTGCTGCCGACAATTTAGAAGTTAATACTATAAATCTGGTAAATCCCTGTTTCATAAAATACGATGCTGCTTCTCTAGAAACTTCATAATTATTTGTTATAACTTGTACCCAAGGAGCTTGATCCATTTCTCTATCAACAATTACAATGGGAATATTTCTATGTATACTTTCTTCAATTGATCCTATGCTATTGAAAGGTTGAATAATTAATCCATCAAACGTATTACTATTAACTACTGACATTAATTTTCTTTCTCGTACAATATCAGAATCCGAATCTAGCATCATTCCAATATACCCATAGCTTTCTAAAATAGAACTAACACCCTTAAATACTTCTGTAGAAAAATAATCATCAGTATTGGCCACAATAAGTGCGATCATTTTACTTGATTTAGTTATCATTTGTCTTGCAGCTGAGTTTGGTACGTACTCCAATTTTTCAATTGCTACTTTGACTCTTTCCGCTGTCTTAGAAGACATCCTATTTAAATTTCCATTTAGATATCTCGATACAGTAGCAGTAGATACTTTTGCAACTGAAGCAACATCCTTAATGTTTGCTATATGTTTTTTTTCTGGCATTATAAATGCATTTCCTAACTTTACTGAATAATACTTATTCTACCAAAAAAGCATTCCAGATGGACAATTCCACCCAGAATGCTTTTTAATTAAGGAAGATTTTATTTAGTTTTTACTTTTTATACGTCTTATTTCTTCATGATACTTTTTAGCTGTATCAGTCACCTTATCAAAATCTCCATTTACAGCAGCACCGGTTAAATTGCTTCCCGCACCTAGAACTGTAGCTCCCTTATCAAACCAGTCTTTCATATTTTCCAAATTTACTCCACCAGTAATCATAAGGTTAACTTTAGGAAATGGTCCGTGAACAGCTGAAACCATCCCTTGACCAACAACTGATCCAGGAAATAGCTTAATAACATCGGACCCATATGTTAAAGCATCTTGTATATCATTTGGCGTCATACATCCCGGAACATAAGGAATAGAATATAAGTTACATAGCTTTGATACTTCTTTGTTAAAAGAAGGACTAACAATAAATTGTGCTCCAGCAATAATTGCTATCCGTGCTGTTGCGGGATCCAATACTGTTCCAGCACCAATAACTACCTCATCATCAGTAGCATATTTTTCAGTTAATTCGCCTATAATTTCATCAGCATGTGGAGCAGTAAAAGTTAACTCGATTGCCTTTACTCCACCAATAATACAAGCCTCAGCCGTTTTATATGCTTCTTCCTTTGTAGATCCACGGACTACAGAAACAACCCCCGCTTCTACTACTTTATTCAAATAATTAAATTTTTGTAACGTCATATTTTATCCACCTATTCCATATTACTATGTTCTGCTTTAGCAGCATCGTTTGAAATATTATCTCTACGACTTAGTTTCAAACATAAAACATCCAATGTTATATGAACACTTTGATCAAATAGTGTACTTAATAATTGAATCGATTTAACTCCATCACCATTCTTAGTTGCACCTGGAACTACTATAACAGCATCCCCTAATTTTCCCAGTGGAGATTCTCCATTACTTGTTACAGATACAATATTGACTCCATCTTTTTTTGCCTTCTCCGTAGGATCAAGGACACTACCAGTTTTACCAGACCCAGATACAGACACTAGTACATCCCCTGGTTTAATAGAAGGTGTTATTGTTTCTCCAATAACGAATACAGTATAACCAATATGCATCAAGCGCATTGCAAATCCTTTAGCCATTAAGCCAGAACGACCCGCGCCAAGTACAAAAATTCGTTTGTCCTTAGTAATTACTTTTTCAGCATTATCCAACTGAATTGGATCCACCATATCCATTACAGTATTAACTTCCTGCATAACCTCATTAATCAAACTCATTGTATAACCTCCATAAAATTCTTAGCTGCACTTACAGGATCATCTTGCCCTGATATTTTACTACCAACAATTACCATATCTGCAATATTTTGTGATGCCAATATTTTAGCCTGTGATAAATCTATTCCACCAGCCACTGCAATATGTTCAATTTCAGGATGATTTTTATGAAAATTAGCAGTTGTTGTCGCAGCATCAAATCCTGATCCCGCATCTTTAGAGTGATGTATACAGAAAATTGCATCTTTAAAATCCGATATTTCCTCTATTTTTTTCTCATCCGTTTCCATTAAGTCAATCAAAATTTGTTTCTGATTCTTCATAGCTACATCATAGACCTGTTCAATTGTTTCTCTTGAACTAGATGCCATTACAGTTAATATGTCAGCTCCAGTTGAGAATCCCTTTTCAAATTCATATTTTCCTTCATCATTTGTTTTTAAATCTAAAAGCAATTTTGAATGATTTAGATGTATCTTTTCATCTCTTAGTCTAACAAGACCGTAATCCTTAACTATTGATGTACCTAATTCAATAACATCAACAATAGAATCCAAGTCTCTCATCATTAACAGAGCCCTTTCAAGAGGCACACGGTCTATAGCTACTTGTAACTTCATTATTCTTCAGAAACTCCTTCTTTGGCATAAAATGTCTTCAGACCCTTTTGGTCTGGATAGCCATCATTGTCTCCTAAGGTTTGAACTTGTAGTGCTCCAATAGCATTGCCACGTAAAGCAGCACTTTTAATTGATTTACCCTCAAGTAATGCCGTAATTACTCCTAAAGCAAATCCATCTCCTGCACCAACCGTATCAATAACCTTATCAACTTTAAATCCTTTTACAGTATAACTCTCTCCGTCACTATTTTTAACAAATGCACCTGCAGGACCAATCTTTACCATAACTGTATTGGTGTTTTTACCTTTAAGGTAGAAATCTGCAATCGATTCCGGATCATCCGATCCCATTAGAATTTTACCTTCTTCTACACCTGGCAAAACGATGTTTGCATACCCGGCCAGTTCATTGATTGTTTTAATCATATATTCTTTACTCTTCCAAAGAGTTGGACGCAAGTTAGGATCAAAAGTCGTTGGTATATTAGAGTCATTAAGACGTTTATATAACTTTCTGAAACTAGCTTCCGCAGTATCCGAAATAGCTGGAAAAATACCTGACATATGGGCAAATTTTACATCACTTAAATCAACATTATCAATTACTTCTGATGATAAATGTGAAGCTGCCGAATTTTTACGAAAATTAAATGTATCTGGATCCCCTTTAGTGACTAATTGTTTCAATTGATGCCCTGTAAAATAATTTGGATCCATAGAAATATATTTAGTGCCAACGCCATGTTCTTTAATTGTATTAATAACGTATTCTCCAAATGGATCTTCCCCAACACGTGAAATATATTGAGTTGAGTGACCTAATCTTTGCACGCCAATTGCAACATTTAATTCAGCACCTCCCATAATCTTGTGCCATTTTTCAACTTTACTCAATGGAACATCTGGCTCACTTGATGCAAAAGTTGTTAAAGGTTCTCCAATTGTAATTACTTCACTCATTTTAAAAATCTCCTTATTATTTTATCGAGAAATTAATTTTATAAATTATCCGAAGAATTGATAGACCAAAAATTCATTAATAATTGAAACTATCCACATGGCCGGAATACCATATTTTAGGAAATCTTTCGATTGAACTTTCATATAATCCAATCCCCACACATTCCAAGATTGTGTAATATCAACGGAAACTGCCATCAAAGTAGGAACATACAACAATGGTAGCAAGAATGGGTCTGTGAACAGTCCGGTACCAGACAAAACCGCAGCTGTAGCTGCACCCGCACCCCAAACGTGTAGTGGACCACGGAATAAAGCTAGTGGTGCCAAAACACCTAAACCAATTGCTAGAATAAGATGACTATTTGGCAAAATTGCTTCAAAAATGGGTTTAAATCTTGATGCATTTAATGAAGCAGCTCCTGTAAACATCGCAAGTGACATCAGAAACATTACCAATCCTGCAATATCTGAAATTGCATGTTTAATTGTTTCATTTAAAAAGTTAACAAAATGTTTATAATTCTTCATATTTCCGGTCAATAATGCACCTAGTAAAGTAGCTAAAGTAAGTGCTGGAACTGCATCCCAATGGAAAAGCATATTCATAAGAACAGGGACGATTGGAATAATGAATGAAATCTTAGGTACTGATTTTACTTCCTTCGCATCACTCATACTTGCTCCGATAGTATTCAAGTTACTCTCTGCTTTATTCGGGTTAAACTTTTTACGCATAATGAATAGAAATACAATTACTGCTATTAATTGAACAATCATAGCAATTATTCCAAAATGCAAATACGAAGCATTGTAACTTGCTTTAGGAAAGAAAACTTTAATTTGGTTATATAAAACAACGTTAATATACATTGGAGCACCAATAGCCATTGAGAAGGCTACCAATGCAATATCACGTGGAACACCTACTGATAGTAAAATTGGCAACAAGATTACCCCTATTGCGATAACTGATCCAACACCATAGGCTGAAACGAAGATAAAACTAGTTACGATCATGACAAGTATAGCCGCGATTAATGGTTTCTTACGTCCTACCTTATTTGTTGTTTCAGAAATAGCAGGGGCTATTCCAGAATCAACAAGGACACGACCAAACCAAGAACCAAAAACAATATAAATAATTGTAGGACCATAATTTGTAGCAGGTTCAGCAAAGATCTTTTGAACGGCGGTATCAAATGGTACCATACCGATAATTGCCCAAAGGATTGCCATTATAAAGAACCCAATCATCAAATTCCCGCCCTTTAAAATATATCCAATAAAAATTACAAAAGTAATTAATAAAAGGATTGCGATTATAGTTGAGCTCATCCTTTATGCACCTACCTCATTGTTCAATAATTTCATTTGAGAAAGAACTTGTTCATCATCCTTCATTGGAAATTCAAGAGCATATGATTGATCAATCGGCAATATTTTGATTAATTTCTTCCAATCAAACATTCCCTTGTTCAAATCATCTGACGTAATTAATTTTCCATTATCGTCAATTACATTCTTCAAATGAATGTAATGAGTATATGGTGTGAGCTCTCTTGCCGCCACTTCAGCATTACCATTAGTAAATGCCCAATTTCCCAAATCATAAACATATCCTAAACTTGTTAATCCAACTTTTCTTGCAGCTGCTAAAAAGGTTTCAATTGATTTCGCATTTCCAGAAACCGAAGTCTGGTCATTTTCAATATTCAATTGAATCTGATCTAAAGGTAACTTGCCTAATTCTGATCTTAAGTCCCCTGTAAATTTATCAAAATGTCCCACATTAAATTTAATCTTTTTCAATCCTAAAATTTTACCTTCATCAAAATATTGTTGCATTTTAGGATTTACTGAACCATCATCTTCAAAAATAACATCAGGAACACTATAATTAACCAACAAATTACTCTTTTTAGCTCTTTCTGCTACTTCTGATAATTCTTTATTTATATCTCTAAAATATTCTCTACGTACTTCAACACCGTCGGCTCCCAATTTAGCAACGCGGTCTACCAAATCAGCCTGTTTTGCTCCTTTTTTCCAATCGTTTTCAAAAATCAAAGTATTTAAGACAAGAGTCATAATTATTTCCTCCATATAATTTTTAATATTTATTCATTTTTTTAACACGTTCCATTAATTGTGGAAATGTCATATCTTCAAAATGTGTTTCTGTATTACTGTCAAAGTTCTTATTTTCAACAGTATTAAATTCTTCTACCAAATAGTATGCCGTTAGATAATTTAATAAATATTTCTTTGCTTCTGATACTGTTTGACTCTTATCCGAGTTCGGTATAACTGAAGCACTTGCAAAACCTAAAGCAAATTTTTCTGGATTAACAAATGTTCGATCTTTCATATGTATTCCCCCATTCGTTTGTAAGCCTTTTCACAACTATATGGTAAACGATTACCTAAAATATTTCAATAGCTTTTTATAAAAAGTAAATATAAATACGTTGAGATACCAATAATAATAAAATTCAGTTATTTATTTTTAGGAAAACGATTTCCCTTACCTTATATTGAATATAAGCTAAAAGAGGTTCAAAAATAGTTTTCCATTTTTGAACCTCTTTTTAATCAGTATCTATAATATTCTAAGAGTAAATATGTCTACCTAAAATTTGATTAACGAACTAAATAACCACCATCAACTGGAACAATTGCACCATTGATATATGCGGCAGCATCACTTGCTAAGAAGACTGCTGGTCCCATCAATTCATAAGGTTCTGCCCAGTGGCCCATTGGAATTCTGCCTAAGATTTCGTCGTTACGTGACTTGTCGGCACGAATAGGAGCTGTGTTTTCTGTCTTGATGTATCCAGGAGCAATTGCATTGACTGTGACATTGTATGCACCCATTTCTGAAGCAAAGGCTTTTGTCAATCCAGCAACACCATGTTTTGAAGCTGTGTATGAAGGAATGAATTTACCACCTTGGAATGAAAGCATTGAACCAATGTTGATAATTCTTCCTGATTTTTGCTTTGCGAAGACTTTGCATGCTTCAAGTGACATATGATATACGGCACTCAAGTTGATACTAATAACTTTGTCCCAATCTTCATCTTTTGATTCTAGTAATGGATTACGTTTGATCATTCCGGCATTGTTTACCAAAATATCAATGCGTCCCATCTTAGAAACTACTTCATCAATAACTTTCTTTGGTGTATCTGAGGCTGTTAAGTCACAGTCCATAAATTCAACTTTACGACCTAAGCTTTCGATCAATTCACGGGTATTATCCCATTCCTTCTTACCAAAAGTTGGAATAAAGATATCAGCACCGGCTCTTGCCATAGCAATTGCATAGCCTTGACCTAATCCAGTATTACCACCTGTGATAACGGCAACTTTACCTTTTAGGCTAAATTTATCCATATTGAAGTTATTCTTTAGTTCTTCCTCATGTTGACGAATTTCTTCAGCACTCTCATGAATTTCTGACATTGAAAAATCCTCCTAGAATTGTTTGTTTATATTTCTTAATAAGAAACACTATTTCTTATTTACAATTAGAGTTTAATATATCTCAAAACTCATTGCAAGCCCTTTCACGGTGTTTTTTTTTATTTTTTGGTATAAAATTGAATAAGATTATGTTGAAAAGAGGTTTCGTAATGACTGAGAAACGCTTATATGGCACAGTTTTACTGAAAGCCAAGGAAATATTAGATTTTATCGCTAACTCAAAAACAGCACCCGGATTAAAAGAAATAAGTCAAAATGTGGACATTTCTAAGCCAACTATTTTAAAAATTCTCCAAACATTAGAATATTGCGGTTATGTCAGATCTTTGGGCACGGTCAAACAATATTATTTGGGAACTATTTTTATTAAATATGGCAATGAATCTACTCAAAGCTTTAATTTAGTCAAAATAGCAATGCCATTTCTTAACAAGCTACGTGATCAAACTACCGAAGCTATTAACTTAGGAATTGTAGAAAATGACAAAGTTGTTTTACTAGATCGGGCTAAGAGTACTAACAGTATTCACTTCGATTTAGAGCTTGGTGGAACGATGGACATGTATTCATCAGCGATGGGCAAGGCTATTTTGTCCTATTACTCTGAACAAAAAATTGATAGCTACCTAGATAAAACAGTCCTGACACCGCTTACTAAAAACACCCTAGTGACTCGCCAAGATTTAATGGCTGATCTTTCTACAAACAAAGCCAGAGGCTATGCAATTGACGACATTGAAAATCAGGATGGTGTCTATTGTGTTGGTTTCCCGCTAGTTAAAGATGGACAAATCTTTGGCGGATTTAGTATCAGTGCTCCGGTCTTTCGTATCAACGAGGATACTGTTAAAAATTGGATTGAATTAGGTACAAATACTAAAAACCAAATTCTTGCACAATTCTAAAAACAACAAAATAAGCCAGTGCGACAACCATCAAGAGTGATTGCTACACTGGCTTATTTACATGGAGAAATTTTTAAAAAAATAAAGGGTTCTTAACTAATCAATTTCAATCACGCCTACCGTAATTTACTTATGATATGTTCGATGATTAATAATCATGAATGAACGATAAATTTGTTCTGTCAACACTAAACGCATCAGTTGATGTGGCAAAGTGAATTTACCAAAACAAATACTAAAATCGGCTCTTTTCATAACTTCTGGACTGACACCAAGTGATCCTCCGATGATAAAAGTAATATCACTAGTCCCATATGTGGATAAGTCATCAATTTTTTTAGCCATTTGTTCAGAAGTCAATTCTTTACCACGTAAATCAAGTAAAATGACATATTCCTTATCTTTGATTTTGCTTAATATTCGTTCTCCTTCAATTTGTTTTACTTTCTCATCTTGTGCTTCACTCAAATTTTCAGGGGCTTTTTCATCGGGACATTCAACGATTTTAAACTTACAAAAAGCTCCTAAACGCTTGGCATACTCGGCTATTCCTGCTTTAAAATATTTCTCTTTTAATTTCCCTACTGTAACCATTTTAATATTCATAATAAAATTCTCCTCAATTAATTATCATACGTAATAATCCCAAAATTGCCAAATAATTTCGATAATTCCGAATTATCATGACAATTCACTTTTACACCGAAAAATAAACGTTTGGATAGATCTGTGTAACAGCTCTTAACTGTACTAAATTAGGAAATATATACGTTTAGTAATTTTTGTCATTAAAGTTATTAACAGCTGTGGGTAATTCTGTGGAAAACTTTTCTACAACGTCATAGTCATTTTTTCCCTACTTATGCACAAGTTATGAACACTTGTGGAAAAGTCCTGTTGATTAAGCTTTATTTTTCCCGAAGAAAATATCTTATTTTCAGAAAATTGTTCAAAAAAAGACGTGAAACCACTATTACTTGGTTTCAACGTCTTATTTGTTAATCTGAAGTTTTCTTAGTTAGATGTACACTTGCTGTCTTCAAACTACCATTACGATAATATTGAACGTTCACAGTATCACCAATTGCGTGTGAGTACAAAGCGGTATGCAAGTCGGCAACTGAGGTTACTTTCTTATTACCTAACTTGACGATAACATCATACTTCTTCAATCCAGCTGCCTTAGCAACCGAACCACTAGTTGTACTATAGACAACTACACCCTTAGTAACATTACTTGGTAATTTCAAACTAGATTGTGAATCATCCGTAATTTGGTCAAGATCCAAGACTCGAATGCCTAATGATGGTCTCTCAACTTTACCATTTTCAACTAATTGATTGATGATCTTCACTACTTCATTACTTGGAATAGCAAAGCCCATTCCTTCAACCGATGAACCGTCAGTACTTGAAGCTAATTTCATCGAATTGATACCAACAATTTGTCCAGCAGCATTAACTAATGGACCACCAGAGTTACCAGGATTGATAGCTGCATCAGTTTGGAGAACTGTTGCTTCGCCTGTAGCTTGTCCAGTATTTTGATCCTGAGTCGTCACAGTTCTATTTGTAGCAGAAATGATACCTTGTGTAACTGTCGTAGCGTACTCGCTTCCTAATGGCGAACCAATGGCAATTACCGGGTCACCAGGAGAAACGTTGTCAGAATTGCCAAATGATACCGTAGCAGGCACTTTACTGCCATCTATCTCCAAAACAGCTAAGTCAGTCGTTGAATCGGTTCCGACAAGTTTAGCAGAAACCTTTGTACCATCTTCCAAAATGATTTCCAATGAATCTGAGCCAGAAACAACATGGTTATTCGTTACGATATAACCCTTACCATTTTGTTTAGCATAAATCACACCAGAACCTTCACTATATTCTTGCAAATCACTGCTGTTAGAAGAACTCGACGAACTTGAATTGGAATCGGAGCTTGAATCTGATGAATTGCTATCAGACTGTGAATCCTCCGAAGAACCACTATCGCTACTGCCACTGTCGTCGCCAAAGAGGTCACCGAAGATGGATGAGATATCCCCATCACTCGATTGTTCTTTTTGCTTTTGCAGATTGATTACAGAAACAACTGCACCATTAACTTTTTTATATGCGCCCGACATTGAACTCGACGTATTAACTTTCGTATTGCTGACTTGCGTAGTCCCCGCAGATCCCGTCGATGAGGACTCGGAAGAATTGTTACCTACTCCGAAATAAGTGAAACCAGCAAAGGCTATTACAACGCCTAATGCGGCGGAAATAAAGGCTACAATTCCTATCTTAAGTAAAGAATTATTGCCCGACTTCTTAGGTGAACTGCGCTTACTTTCTTCTACTCTTGATTCAGATTTGTCGTTTTTGTCATTATTCATTTGTAATGTCCACTTCCCCATATTTTCTGTCTATTATATTAACTTTAAATTATGAAAAAATTATGAACTACTTATGATTTATTTATTAAAGCCTACAAAGCAATCAGCGGATCAGCTACAGCTGGGTCCGTATCGTGAATTTTAAAGTCATGTCCAACCGCAAAATCATGATCCTCTAAGACTTGTGTAACCTCAGTCCGAGCCACTTTTTTAGTATTATTCTCATGGCTCAAATGACCTAAGTAAATCTGTTTAGTATTGTTACCGATCACGTCCATTAGAGTATGGGCTCCGTCTTCATTAGACAAGTGACCCTTCTCACTCAATATTCGCTGTTTCAAAGGCCAAGGATAAAATCCTTCACGTAACATTTCTACATCGTGGTTACATTCCAATAAATATCCATCGGCATTTTCAATTGTCTTTTGAACCCGATCAGAGACATAACCAGTATCGGTTAAAATCACGAACTCCTTGCCATTATGATAAAATTTGTAAAATTGTGGATCTGCCGCATCATGCGAAACGGCAAAACTTTCAATATCTAAATCGTCCAAGGACATAATTTTATTATGTTCAAAAACATTTATCTCATCTTCTGGAACTTTACCAATCTTAGGTAGCATAGCTTCCCAAGTTTTTTCATTGGCATATACGTTTAGATTGTAACGTCTAGCTAAAATACCGACACCTTTACTGTGATCAGTATGCTCATGCGTTACAAACAAAGAATCGACTGTATTGATATCTTTACCGATACTCTCCATTGCCTCTTTAATTTTTTTACCTGACAATCCAGCATCAACTAACACATGATGCTTAGGTGTCTCAATATAAGTGGCATTGCCAGAACTGCTGCTAGCAAGTACACTAACTTTCAAACTATCATCATTGGGCATTATAATTGCTATCTCCATTTGTTGAATTCTTTATAATATTGCCCGTAAAGGCATTAACCTTCTTAATGGAACTGACTTTACTATCTTTATTTTTAATTGTTACGAACCAAACTGGAATATAAATCGTACTATCCTTAGCAACTAACAATTTTGTATAAGCTAAATTAGCATATGAAATTTTAGAATTATTGGGAATTTCAGAATTGGCATAAAGATTGGTAATAACGTCTTTTTCACTCTTAATTGCTTGTCTTTCGTGCAAAATAATCATTGATCTAACATGTGTCTGAGTATAACTAACTACTCGACCGCTCTCAATTGTAAAGGTCAATTGATTAGTTTTATCATACACTTCGCCTAAAGGTCCAGTTCCAACATACACCATTTGGGAACTAGTTGATAATTGTGGTGCATATTTGTAATCTTTTCCAAATAAAACATTAGATTCTTTCTTTATAAACTTATCCATCACTTTCTGTCGATCAGATGTGGTAACAGAAATTGAACTATTCAAACTACTAGTAATCTTATGATTCTCTTCATCATATTGAACCTCTTGATTACGTAATTTATTAACGTTTTGAGCCAAAGAATCATCTGGTTGCGAGCCTAAATAATAAGCATTTCCACCCTTAGTATCTAACGTACCAAAACTGATATTACGTTTTCGCATCTCGGTAACCGTTGATATGTTGGTACTAGTGCTGCTGACCAACTGTTGGCTGTTTCGAAAGGACAAGAACAAAAAGATATCCAGTGAGAAAAAAACTATTAAGAAAATAACTTCGATTCTTCTAAAGTCCATCTATTTATCCTCCGCAGTATCGTTTGTCCAATCGCTATATGGTTTCCAATGACCGTCAATCTTAATGTAGTACGTTGGTTTCAAATCAACCACCTTTTCGTTATCAGTCTCACTTTCCCATTGATAAGCTACTTCGATATTTTGAACATCATTTGGCGAATAACCAACTTTTTCCAAACCTTTGAAAATGTCGTTAGTTGATTTCAACTTAGTTGCTGCTTGATCAGATGGAACTGGAACTTCTAGCACTTTGTTCAAGAAGTTCTCAGTGCTGCCTTTACGACTAAAGTTAATTCGAATTGAACCAAAGTGACTCTTCTTAAAGATTGGAAAACCTTCTACATACTCCCTAAAGACTAAGTCTTTGTCGCCCCAATTAGCACTGTACAAGCGTAAATTGGAAATCGAATTCTGTAGATTGACGACTTTTTGATAACCTCGTTGTAAAAAGGCTAACTTAGTCTTAGGAACTGAGGTATCGGTATAGTCCTCAAACGATAATTCTCCCGAATTATGATCCGAAACCAATCGTTTGGATTCGCCATAATTATACGTATAGACCCCATTGTCTTCTGAAGTAACCAATCCATTGGTATTGGAATCAAATAAAGCTGTTGTATATTCGCCATCTTCTTTGCTGCTGATAACGTACGAATAGGTCTTTAAACTAACCGGATTCGTAAAGAACGTAAAGACACCATGTTTCATGATATTCAAACGGATCTTTAATTTGATATTAGCCTTTTTAATCAGTTTAGTAATTGGTGCAGATGTAGCATTCCTGACTGGGGCTTTGTAAACTGCATAGTTACTATCATTGGCTAAATAAATATTCTTATCATTTTTATCTTTCAAATTAATTAAAATCCGGTTGAAAGAATATGATTTATCATTACGCAAACTATTATTGTTTAACAGATAACCCAAAATACTCGTTGAAACTGAACTTGGATACACTAATTGTAAAACATCCTTTGACTGAATGATTTTCTGATAGTAAGCGCCATCTTTCTTAGAAACTAATCTGGGACTGTCAATTTTCCAATCTTTCATGACCTTTTGAATGCTTAAAGCAATATTATCATTGCTATTGTAAATTAAATTCTGTCCCGAATCGCCATGCCAAATGACTGAAGTAGGACTAATTACTTGGTTAATAGGAATCTCATTCTTATTTGCCTGTGTTGATGATGTAACGTCAATGTTGCGACCACGTTGATAGCGGGCCGTATTGGTCCAAATAAAGAAGGACAGGACGATACTCATTATAACGGCAATGACTAATAACACCTGAATGATCAATCGACTAAACTTCATCCCATTCTCCTCCTGTCTCGTTAGGGTCAAATGGTAAGGAGATATAGAATGTTGATCCCTTACCTTCAGCACTGTTTACCCAGATTCTACCTTTATGTTGCTCAACAATTTCCTTAGAGATAGATAATCCAAGACCAGTACCGCCTTGTTTTCTAGAGCGTGCTTTATCAACACGGTAGAAACGTTCGAAGACTTTCTTGATATCCTTTCTTGGAATACCAAGACCTTCATCAGAAATACTAATAATAATATGTTTATTAGTTTCCAATAATCGACAAGTAATCACACCACCATCGGGTGAATACTTGATTGCGTTATTGATTATGTTATCCATAACTTGCGTCATTTTATCAGTATCAATTTCAACCCACAAGTCTTTGCTAGTAAAGATTCGTTTGATTCGATAATTCTTTTCAATCTTCGAACCATTCTCTTTAGCATCAGTCTTCTCTTTTTTAAGCATCATATCGAAACGATCCAGAATATAAGAGAAGAATTCATTGAAATTGACCAATTCCTTATCCAACTTAGAACGACCTTGATCCATTCGAGACAAGCTTAAAAGATCTTTGATCATTCGAATCATTCGATCTGTTTCTTCGGCCGTAACGCCTAAGAATTGTGGAGCAAGCTTTTGATCCTTCCAAGCACCATTATTTAAAGCGTCAATATAACTACTGATACTTGTCAAAGGTGTTCTCAATTCATGAGAAACATTGGAAACAAACTGGCGACGTTCGCTATCAATTTTTTGTTGTTCCGTGACATCATGCAAAACGCAAACCATACCACTAATGAAGCCACTGTTCCTTTGAATCAAAGAGAAATCTGCGTTTAAAATTAAAGAGTTGTCATCATTAACGTCATAATCTTCACTGGAATCGTTGGTTTCAATGACCATTGGATCAGGATTTTCTAACAGTTCATCAAAACTAACTCGATCCTTGACTCCTAAGACATCAACTAGTGGTTGACCAATAGCTTCATCTTCATCTTTTTCCAAAAACTCTTGTGCCATTTCGTTGATTACCGTTATGTTACCCAAACGATTCGTCGCTATAACGCCATCAGACATTTGTGTCAAAACGCTATCCAGCCTTCGTCGTTCTGACTCTGAGTTCTCAGTAGCCTCTTCGACTTTGACAGATAAATCATTGACAGCCATTGCTAATTGACCCAATTCATCCGGTGAATAAACTCGAACTTGTCCAGAATAATCTCCTTCGGCCATTCGAACAGCTTGTTGCTTCATTTCATCAATCGGTCGCGTAATGGCTCGAGAAATGAAAATTGCAATTATCGCTCCCAACAATCCTGCAACTAGTGACGCGGTTAAAAAAATTAGGATAATATTGTTGATCCCAGTATAAACTGATTCCATACTAGCTCGAACATAAATTGCACCTACTACGGTACTATTATCTGGCGAGGTAACTGGCGAGATGGACTCGTAAGAACTTCCATTATTCTTTTCATAATAGATCTGAGTGATTCGTTTACCAGTTCGAATACTTTGTTTGATATTATCTTTCAAAGTCTGTGTACCAATAATATTGTTTCCCTCAGAGTCCTTGGCTCCAACGATAATTCCACTACGATCTATTACTTGAACATCGGTAATATCAGTACTGACTCTTGAATAGTCTTGAATCGCGTTACTAATATTATCTCGTGTATGTTGATCATTATCCATCAGATTTTCTGAAATCTGATTCAAAGTGTAAGCTGGTACAACAACCGAGTTTTCAAAATTAGCAACATTTTGATCCTCCAGTTGACGCACAAAATATGCCCCAATAATTTCAATTGTGACAATAAGAATCAGGATAAAAGATAATCCGATTTTGAAATTTATTGAATGTAACAAAGCAAATCTATTTTTCAAAATTCTTCCACCTAAACAATACAGACTTAATTACATTATACAGCTAAGCAAGTGAGATAAAACAGGTTTGACCTTTAGCGTTTAAAATAAATATCCGTGATAAACCCTTTTTCGATTTACCACGGATATTTATTTTCAGTGAAGTAAAATCATACTTTATTCCACTATTATTTTTAATTTTTAATGATGAAATTCCCAATTTAACTTGAAAATTATTGAAAACTTCTATTCCCCATCAGGATCTCGCAAATAATAACCAACTCCACGTCTGGTCATCAACCACTCTGGTTGACTAGGATTATTTTCAATTTTTTCACGTAATCTTCTAACAGTAACATCGACTGTTCTTACGTCCCCAAAATAATCATAACCCCAAACCGTTTGAAGTAAGTGTTCACGTTTCATCACTTGACCTATATGTTGAGCTAAGTAATGCAACAATTCAAATTCACGATGTGTTAATTCAATTTCTTTTCCATTTTTCGTTACAGTATATGCATCGGGAAGAATGGTTAAATCACCGATTTTAATTTCGCTACTCTTCTTATCATCATTTTGCATATGGCTTTGTGATCTGAGACGTGCTTTAACACGAGCTACCAATTCCCTATTAGAGAATGGCTTTGTGACATAGTCGTCAGCCCCTAATTCTAGGCCGATAACCTTATCAATTTCAGTATCTTTAGCCGTTAACATAATAATTGGAGTATCTTTAGTTTTTCTGATAGTTCTAGCTACTTCAAGACCATCAATAACTGGAAGCATTAAATCAAGTAGAATTAAATCAGGATTATCCTCATCCACTTTATCCAAAGCTTCTTGTCCATCAAAAGCAGTTATGACTTCGTAGCCTTCATTTTCCAAATTATATTTAACAATATCGGAAATTGGTTTTTCATCATCTACTACTAGAATTTTTTTAGCCATTTTATATCTCCTTGACGTGATTATTATACTAGTTATTTCCCATTAAAACAAAATCAACATAAACTCACCTTAAATTTTTTCAATTTTTTTGAAAAAAATACTTGTCATTAATTTGGAGCTTATGGTATGATATATCTCGTTGGTTGAGAGGGAAACATTTCAATCAACCAAGATACATGGGTGGTTAGCTCAGCTGGCAGAGCAACGGACTCTTAATCCGTGGGTCTGGGGTTCGATCCCCCAACCACCCATCAGCGATTCTCGCTTAACCGATTATGATGAAAATCATGATCGGTTTTTTAGTGTCCTTTTTTAATGAATAACAGTTTTTCTTACTGCAACTGCATATGCTAACACTAATATATTATCAATGACAATAGTTGAAATTTAATACTCAGTCCTAAAAGCTTTCAATTCATCCATCATTGCAGGTCTTCTGGCGTATTTTTCTTGCCATTCCTTTACTATTTTAGAAGCCTCTACTAGTCCATCGGGATATGACAGCATGCGATTCAAAATTCTTACTATCTTTTTATAATACTTTCTATTACCTGTCTCTTGAGCCATTTTTTGAACAATATTCGTGTAGACCGATAGCAATTGTTTCGAATATTTGGGTTTTAAAACTTTTTCATACTCTTCCAATGAATAAATATTTTCATTTTCCATGACAAATTTCAACAGACGATCATACATTTTATCCGCTAAATATAATTTATCTACCTGAGCATATTTTGGTAATCTCTTAAAAATCTTTTCCCGTTCAATTTCCCACTGCTCGGGTGTATATTGTTGTTTCAATTCTTGATATATCTCAACATCCCCTACACTGTATTCAGTTTCTAACAACCACAATTCATTGAGGTAGTCATCGTTTAATTCCATTTTTTGATATAGATTCTTTAACTTTTTACTATATTGAAAAGTCAATCCTTGATAATCGTCTTTTTGTGAATCAATCTTACCTTGTTTTAAAACTTCTATAGCAGCTGTGTAATCCTGTTGTTCGATACAAAAATTTGCATAAAGAAATTTCACCCTACTAGAATCGAGATTATCCAAATAAAATTTTCTCATCTTATCCTTTGGAAACTTCAATCTTTTCATTAGATCAACATAAATATCGACCCACTTATCGAGAATAAAATCACCATACGAACCAATCGATTTACGTGCCTGTTTAATTTTTTTAGAAGTAAATTTTAATTTTTCTTTTAAAAAATTATCCTCATTAAAGTTATTAGCAAAAGTTTCTTCAACTAAATCTTCTAAAATATCATTTTCATCATCTAAAACTGTACAACACCACTGATACATTTCTTTTTTTAAATCATCAGATGCTTGTTTGATTATATCTTTCCAAATATCTTCAGTTTCAGAGAGTATCATTATTATTTCGCCATCAGAATCGTCTATATCCAATTCACTAACTTTTAATAATAGGTGACTAATCGTTTTCCAGGCCTCTTTTAATTGACCGTTCGTAACCAATTCACTTATATCATCATCAATCAATTTAAGTATTTCTTGTCCGAAATAAGTTGCTGAATAATAGTCGATGAATCCATTTTTGTCCAAATATGATCCAATGATGGCATCAATTACATCACAATAGTCAGGTTCAACTTTCTGTTCTTTGATTGTCTTGATGAATTTATTTAAAAGTCCTTTATCTTGGGCCATTTCATCAATCAAAAAAGTGCGAATTTGTTCGTCACTGACACCGTTCATTAGTTCTTTTACTTGAGCAACCTTCTCCTGTCTTTTCGTCCCAGATTCATACTCTAACTTTTCAAAATCAAATAATACAGCAGCCATGTGCTTACAATTATTTCCTGCTAATGCGTAGGGGCAAGCACAAGTCGCTTCCATAAGGCGTCCATTTTTTAAAGTGATTTTCACACTATAAATATTGGTTCCATCGACCTCAGCTGTTATCCGATTTCCATTTGATTTAAGATTTTTAACTGCACCTCTTCGAAAATAATCGTATCCTCGATCTAAAATCTTTGATTTAAACAATTTTTCCCATGTCATAATTTATCCCTTTCACAAATATCAATTGGTTTTGGAGTTTTATTTTGTAAATCATAACAGATATGGTTAATCTGAGTATAGATAATTATTGGAGGGAATAAAATATGAATTTTTTAAATGAAGAAGAACGTTTAGATATTCTTAAAAAATTAATTGCTATTAAATCAGTCAACGATCATGAAAAAGTGGTTGCTACTTACTTACAAAAGTTATTGGCTCAATATGATATTAAGTCAGAAATCAAACCTGTTCATGGCGACCGTGCTAACTTAGTTGCCGAAATTGGATCAGGAAAGCCGGTCTTAGGAATTTCTGGACATATGGACGTCGTAACGCCTGGTAATCCTGACGATTGGGACAGCGACCCCTTTGAAATGACCCAAAGAGATGGGCAGCTCTTCGGTCGTGGCATCACTGATATGAAATCAGGTCTAGCTGCTTTAGTTATCACAATGATTGAATTGCACCACCAAAATTTACCTAAGACAGGAACCATCCGTTTGATGGCTACAATGGGCGAAGAAGTTGGCGAAGTTGGTTCAAGTTATCTTTTAAAAGATGGCTATATGAAAGACGTCGACGGCCTCGTTATCGCTGAGCCATCTGGATACAATATTGGTTACGGCGAAAAAGGTTCGATGGATATCAAATTTATTTCTAAAGGTAAAGCCAGTCACAGTTCTATGCCCGAAAATGGCTTCAACGCTATTGACGCTTTGATGAGTTTACTACTCGACGCCAACAAAATTTTTCGTGACGAAAGCATTCCACAGGATACAATGGGACCATTGATTTTCAACACCACTTTAATCAAAGGCGGAACCCAAATCAATTCAATTCCCGACTACGCCGAATCCGAAGCCAATGTACGGACGATTCCAGAATATAATAATGAAAAAATTGTCACAGAATTAAATCAATTAATGGAAAAGTACAATCAACAAGGTGCTCAAATCAGCACTGATATTTACATGAACGAAAGTCCCGTTCTAATGAGTCCTGACAATTATTTAGTCAAAGCTATCAAGAAATTAATGACACCTTATGCTAAAGAAGATATCAAGATTCGCCCCATTTCTCCCGTTACTGACGCCTCTAATCTAGTCCAAGGTAAACCTAAAGATTTTCCTTTTATCATTGCAGGACCCGGTAACGACACACCTCATCAGATTAACGAGAGTCTCGATAAACAAATGTTTTTAGATTTTATTGATATTTATGAGAAATTGTTTATTGAATTCTTAGAAAAATAGTTTTTACGCATCATATTCAGCGTACGCTGACTAATTCCAATTTTCTTAAATTCTTTGCTTGCCATAAAACCCGTTCGACGGAATATAGTCATGGTGAATCAGGAAAGGTCAGTGAAGAATATGTTTAGTTACATTGAAATAATCAATAATAAATCAGAAGCAGTTTTCAACTACGTTAATTTTGAAATCACCAAGAATATCCTATCCATTAAACCTGTGAAGGGACTACTTTCAGCCACGACCATTAAAATTCCACTTAAGGAAATAACCGATATTCACGACGGCAACTATTATGGTTGGAATCGAATCCAATTTACCTATAATGATAAGAAATATATATTTATTTACAGTGGCTATGGCGAGTTCGATTATCTCAAAGAGAACCTTCTGGCTTCCATCATGGCTTAGATATTCAAAATTGAAAATACCAAAATAAACCTCAACCGTTTAACACGTTGAGGTTTATTTTTTTATATTAAGACTTATTATTGATGGTTCTAAATTTATGGTACCTAGCTTACTTTTCCGCGAGTATATTCTTTAGTAAAAGGATGGTTTATCCCATTCTGTATTTGGTTCTACAACCCCAATACTTTCTGCTTTATACAAGGCTGGATCTTCAACTATGTCAGTGATCAATCTAGCGATAGCTTGGCGAGTTACCTGTGTCCCCTTCATTGGTTCACCTTGAGGAACAATTTGATACTTTAAATTATTATCTTGATTGTATAACCAACTCATTCTCAAGAAAGTGTAATCCAGGCCACTGTTATCAATTACTGCTGCGGCCTTTTTTATTCCTGTGTAATCGCCCATCATCTTTGCATTCCATTGTCCGAACTTACCGGCTACTTCGTCATAAATTCCTAAGCCACCAGCAACGATTAATCTACTAACTTGATTCTTTTTCATCGCTGAAACAACATTCTCGTTGGCTTCAATAAAATGTCCGGTAGCTAGGTAAACGATGTCCTGACCAGAGATACTCTTATCTAAATCAGCTTGATTATTCCAGTTGCCATCAATCAAAGTAATTCGCGGATTATCTTGATATTCTGTTAGTCTTTGGGTAGCTCTTCTAGCAAAAAGCGTCAATTCTGAGTCCGTTTCGCTCAATAACATTGGAATTAAATATTTGGAAATATTACTTGTTGCACCTAATAAAATTATTTTTGGCATAATTTCTCCCTTTATTAGCTTTGTTTTGTTGGATAAATAGTAAATTCATTAACATTGACATCTTCTGGTTGGTCGATTGCAAAGTTAACCACACGGGCAATCGCATCAGGTGTAATTCCCACAGCTTGATAAAACTTGTCCATTCTCTGTTTCGAATTATCATCAGTAATGTGCTTCAATAGTTCAGTATTAATGGCTGCTGGATACAAAGTAGCAGTTCTAATATTAGTTTTTTCTTGAGCACTTTCCATTCGGATTACTTCCATTAAGTCTCTGACAGCAAATTTAGTTGCTCCATAAACACCAGAACCAATTGATCCTTTGAGTCCGGCAACGGAAGAAGTAGTAACGATTTGACCATGTTTTTGTGCGGTGAAATCTGGCATTACTGCGGCTACACCATTGAGAACACCTTTCAAATTAACATCAACCATTCTGTTCCAATCTGCTACTTTTAATTCACTAACTGGTGAAGTCAACATGATTCCAGCATTGTTGAAGATGACGTCGATAGCACCAAATTTTGATTTAGCCAATTCTACTAGTGCCTTCAAATCTTCTGGCTTTGTAACGTCAGTAGCCTTGTAAGTTGATTCACCACCAGCGTCATTAATTTCTTGACTAATCTTTTGTAAACGTTCTTCACGTCTTGCACCTAAAACGACCTTAGCTCCATTACTTGCTAACAATTTAGCAGTTGCCGCTCCAATACCTGATGATGCTCCTGTAATTACAACTACTTTATTTTTAACTGACATATCAATGTCCTCCTAGTTATTCTTCTTGTTTAAAACATCCATTCGTTCTTGATTACAAATACCAGTATACGAGGATCTGTGGAAATGAGAAGAATCCAATAATTGATATGGTATCAACTAAAGGTTTATACTATTAAAAAGGAGTGATTCGGATTATGGATATCTCACAATTACAAACATTTATCAGGGTTAGTACTTATGGTAGTTTTACCAAGGCAGGCGAAGAGAGTTTTATTTCTGGGACGGCGGTAATGAAGCAAATTAACCGATTAGAGAGTGAATTAAACTTAAAACTTTTTGTTCGAACCGCTACCGGAACTAAGTTAACTCCCGAGGGTCAAAAGTTCTTGCCTTACGTTCAACAAATCTTGAGTCTCTTGGACACGGCGATTGACGAGACTCGAAAGGTCGGATTATTGGGGCAAAATATTATCACTGTTGGAACCTCTATCCTGCACCCTGCTGATCCTTTTATGGAAATCTGGAAAAAAATAACTGCCCAAATGTCAGATTTTCAAATCCGCATTGTGCAGTTACAAGAAGATCTTCACTCCAGTAACAGAGAATATGCTATGTTAGGTAAACAGTGTGATTTAATAGTAGGAACTTTTGATAATACTACTTTGAAACAGTCCTTTCGGGCATTGCCTCTAGGACAATATAATTTCGGTATCGCTGTTCGAAGTGATAATCCTTTAGCAAAATTAAGTAAAATCACTTTCAAAGACTTGATCAATCAGACTCTTATTAGCGTTCCTCTGGGTATCAGTGAAAAAAACGATCAATTACGAAAGATTATTGCCAGAGATTTTCCTCAAATAAATATCTCTGAGACTAATGGTCGCTACGATATGAATACTTTTAATCAAGCTGTTGAAGAAAATATTGCCCTTATCACTTTGACTCCTTGGAAAAGAATCCATCCCAATCTGGTTTCCATTCCTTTGGATACGAAGGTTACTGTTCCTTACGGAATCTTGACGACTAAGTTTCCTGGCAGTAATGTGGAAAGATTTTTGGTTGAATTCTCTAAGATTTATAAATCTTTAAAGTAACTAATATAGGAGAACGGGACATAACATAGTCAACGTTTAAATATTAATACAAATAAGCCATACCAGCAGCTTCAATTTCATCATCAGTATCTTGTTCAGAATCCTGATCGCCAGTTAAACGAACAACGTCTTTTAGAATCATCAACTCTTCATTAGTAGGTACGACTAAAACTTCAGCGGAGGATTGTTTAGAACTGATCCGGTGAATCCCCGTACCACTTTCATTTGCTTGTTCATCAATTCTAATACCTAAGTAACTAAAGTGTTCCATAATCTTAGCTCTGATTTCGGCATTCCTAGCTCCAGTTCCAGCGGTAAAGATTATAGCATCAACACCATTCAATAGAGAAATATAAGAACCGATATACTTAACAATTCGATTGACATAAATTTGAATAGCTAACTCTGATCTTGAGTTAGTCTCTCTGGTTGAAATCAAATCACGTAAATCAGGGGAAACACCAGAAATACCTAATAAGCCAGACTTATTATTTAAAATGTCGACCATTTCGTCTACATCTTTTATATTGAGTTTCTTCATCAAATAAGCTACTAATGATGGGTCAATATCACCAGCACGAGAGCTCATTGTCAAACCAGACTCCGGCGTGAAGCCCATTGAAGTATCGACTGATTTGCCACCATCAATTGCATCAATCGAAGCGCCACTACCTAAATGACAGGAGATGATCTTTAAATCTTCAATTGGTTTGTGGAGAAATTCCGCAGCCTTTTGGGAGACGTAACGGTGACTGATTCCTTGGGCGCCAAACTTTCTAGCCCCATATTTTTCATAATACTCGTACGGAATACTATAGAGATAATTTACTGGTTTCATTGTTTGATGAAACGAAGTATCAAATGCTGCAACTTGGGTTACTCCCGGCAACAGTTTTTCAAAAGCCTTGATTCCCGCCACTTGACTAGGGTTGTGCAATGGTGCAAGTTCTGAAAGATCACTTATTTGTTGAATGACTTGAGGAGTCACTACCACTGAGTCTTTGAAAATAGTTCCTCCCGCTACGATTCTATGACCTACACGAGAAATTTCATCGTAACTCTCAATTGCCCTTGACGAAATCAACATCTGCAAAGTTTCCTGAACAGCTGCTTCATGAGTCAGGATTGCTTCATCCTTACGAATTTTTTTACCATTATATTTAAGTTCAAAAACAGAATTTGATTGACCTAAACGATCGACCATTCCCTCAGCAACGATTTCTTCATCAGGCAAATTATACAATTTCCACTTAAAAGTTGAACTACCTGAATTTACAATTAATACTTTCGACATTTATACCACCAACCTACTACAAAATGATAAATACATTTCAGTTTTAATTAAAAAACAATATGAACATATAATTATGATTGTTCCTTGTTCACTTCTTAATATATTATCTTTTGAAAACGATGTCAAGGATTGGAACGTACCACATAATTTTGTGGTTGGTGTCAATGTTAGAACGACACGACTTTAGTCTATTTTTAGATCAATAAATTTATCTAAAACATTTTTTCTGTCTATTAAACCCAAAGAAAAAAAGTATCCTCAATTATGAAGATACCTTATATATTGAATTCTTATTATTCAGCTGTCTGTTTTACGCCACTTTGTGAATCATCAATCTTTAAATATCCACGATAATTATCATTAGAGAAAGAAATTTCTTGACTACCTTGATTCAATTTTTTTGCGTGTTCCTCGCCCCAAATTGACATATCTATCAAAACTCTACGCAAACTCTTCCCCTCATCAGTCAAAGAATATTCAACATGTAACGGCAAGCCCGGATAACTGTCACGCCTTACTACGCCATCACTAATTAACTCTTTCAATTGTTGCGTCAGAACTTTTTGACTGATTCCTGGCATTTTACGCATCAATTCACCATTTCTTTGAGATTTCTCTCCCAAATGGCAAAGAATCAACGACTTCCACTTGCCATTAATAACTGACAGAGTTAGATCCATACTCATATGATAATTTTTTTCTACCATAATTAGCCTCTTTCAAACTTATAGTTACTAAAAAGTGCGTACTATGATTCTAGCATATACGCTTTTACAATTGATTTATTGAAACTTATTAAGTGAGGTATTATTTATGGCTACTAAATATAACTTTTTGAAACCTTATACATTCAAAAATGGAACTACAGTTAAGAATCGGATTGTTATTCCGCCAATGACTGAGGCTGCTGCACTAGAAAATGGTGCCGTTTCCCAAGACGAATTGAAATATTTTGACATACATACTGGTGGAGCTGGAATGTTCATCACTCCCGTACTGAATGTTTCTAACGATGGAAAGGGATTTGAAGGCGAACCTTCTGTTGCTAACGACAAATTCATGCCTGGTTTGATCAAATTAGCTCATACTATGAAGCAAAATGGTACCAAAGCTATTATGCAAATTTTTGATGCTGGTAGAATGTCCAATTCTAAAATTCTGCGTGGCACACAACCTGTTTCCGCTAGTCCTGTTGCTGCTTTGCGTCCCAATGCTGAAACTCCCCGCGAATTGACCGAAGATGAAATTGAACAAATTATTGAAGATTTCGGTCAAGCAACTCGTCGCGCTATTCAAGCTGGTTTTGATGGGATTGAGTTGCATGGTGCTAATACTTATTTAATGCAACAATTCTTCTCACCTCATTCTAACCGTCGCAACGACAAATGGGGTGGCAGTCTTGAAAACAGAATGCGTTTTGCATTAGAAATTATCAAGCGGGTTCAAAAATCTGTTGACGAATATGCCGATGACAAATTTATCGTGGGTTACCGTATTTCTCCTGAGGAAATTGAGGAACCCGGTATTCGCTTAGATGATACTTTGAAATTCATTGATGTCTTGGCTGATCAACCAATCGACTATTTGCACATTTCCATGGGTTACGCTTGGAGAACCTCTTTGAATGATAAATCTGATGACGAACCAATCATTTTAAAAATCAAGCAAACTGTCAATAATCGTCTACCATTAATATCTGTCGGTTCGATCGAGAAACCGGCTGACGCTGAAAAGGTAATCGACGCTGGAATTGATTTTGCTGCTATCGGTCGTGAATCCATTCGTGAACCAAATTGGGTTCAAAAAGTGGAATTAGGTCAAGAGGATTCCATTCACTATCAACTCTCACCAACGGAACTAGACTCTTTAGGAATCAATTCTGCTTTCCTAGACTTTTTGAATTCGATGAACGCTGACTTACACTGGGTCGATAAGAAAGAAGCTAAAGATAATTTCGACAAGGAAATTGGTGGCGTTGAAGGTAACTAATTTTATTTTTAAGCACTAAAAAAGTCGATGTGACGACTATCCTTGATAGTTGTTGTATCGACTTTTTTATATACAATAATTGTCTAATTTTCAACGTTTACAGTGGGTACTTCACTTTTCACCCGTTCATGACGTTTCACAACCAGAGCCAATCCGATTCCTATAATTGTAATAATAACATTTAACAAAATAATCATTCTAGGGGCATCAGCTCCAGTTATTTTAGTCAAATAAGCAGCTACTGACAAGACTGCATAATTAGCAGTACTTGAGGCAATCATAACCAAAGATGTAGCTAGACCCTTACTCTCAGGAAAGAAACTAATTGTCGTTGAAGTTGCCAGTTGCAAGACACCACCGGCAGCAGCATAGCCTATCACGAAACTTCCTACGTAAAGGATTATCGGACTTGTGATGAAATAACATAATAACGGAAATACATGGGTAAATAACTAAAACCGTCGTTTCCTTTAATCCTAAGTGAATCAAACGAGCTGTCAATAACACAGCCACCGTAGCACCTACAGCATAAAACGACTGTAATAAACTAGGATTCTTGACTCCGTAGCTGGCACCAAGCTCTTGGTTACAATTCAACCAGATCATAAAAGTTGTTGAGCTAGTGAAACCAATTAGAATCGAAGCGATCGCTGCTGTGGAGAAATGATGTTTACCCGTTGATTTACTTTTTTCTTTAGCAGCAACTTTTTCCTGCTTGGGAAACGGTAAGAACATTACTAAAACTGCATCCAGCAACATTAAAATCCCACAGCCGATAAAAATCACTTTATAAGACAAATATGCGCTGGCTACCAAACCAATTACAAATGGTAACAAAAATTGTGCTACCGTAATTGCAAATTTAGTAAACAAATTAGCAATAGAAGCTGACTTGGGGAATATTTCCATCACGCTTGGAGAAATACAAGTATCCAAAAATGAATTGGCAGCTCCATTGACGATTCCCATGGCATAAGCAATCCACAGTTGATGAACTGAAATCACCCCAAAGAAGAATACTACATATAAAAGAATTCCTATTAACCCACTGACTCTACGTCCTACCTTATCTGAGATAGGTCCAGCAAACGGATAAGCTAATAATCGTCCTAATCCGTATGCGGCAATTACTGAAACCACCATAGAAACATCGATGGCTCCATTGGACAAAGTTGAAGCTCCCCAAGCTTTTGCAAACTCAGTTTTATATTGTCCCATGATTGATAATGCAATTCCTAAAATAAAATAAGCAAAATATAGAGCAAAAGCAGTTGGGTAATACTTTTTCTGATCATTTACCATTTTACTTCCTCCATTTAATTAGAAGAACAGTTTCTTAACATCATCTACTGGCATATTTTCTCCAGTATAAAGTTTAAAAGCCGATGCACCTTGTTGAACAAGCATCCCTTTTCCACCAATAATTTGACTGCCATGTTCTTTAGCATCTTTTAACATCTTGGTTAAAGCTGGACTGTAAACTGTATCGGTAACCACTAAATCAGGACGAAAGACCGAAGTATCTTTGATATTTGTCTGTTCGACATTTGGTGCCATCCCTGCTTTAGTGGCATTAGCCAAGATATTGCTTTGTTCAATTGCCGATTTCAAAGTAGTCTGATCGTTTATATCATCAACAGTCACCCGACAATTGGAAACTTTTGACATGATTTTATCCGCAATCAATTCAGCGTTGTGATAGAAGGCATCCTTAGGATTAAAAATATGAATTTCCTTTACACCATCTAGCGCCATTTGAACAGCAATGGCAGTACTGGCACCACCAGCACCGAGAAGCGTTAAAGTTTTACCTTCCGGCGAAATTCCATGTTGACGAAGATTAATTACATATCCCGCTCCATCAGTGTTATAGCCTGTCAAAACTCCTTCATTATTTACAATTGTATTAACTGCTCCTATCAATTGAGCAGCCGGTGACAAGTGATCAACTAGTTCACTCGCAATTTTTTTGCAAGGCATTGTGATATTAGCTCCGCGCATTTTTAAAACACGCATTTTTTCTAGAGCACTAGCCATCTCATTTTCTTTAATATCAAATGCTAAATAAGCATAATTTATTCCCGCGTTTTCAAAACTATAGTTATACATTGCAGGAGACCCTGAATGTCCAACTGGAGAGCCGAATAAAGCTAACATTGTTGTATGACCATCAATTCTTGCTTCCATGACTTAGCCCTCTTTTACAGTTTTTTTGGCTTGGTGTTTTTCATAAGCTTGATATTCAGCAGTTGGCATTTCTTTACCTGTGAATAATCCATAAGCTGCAGCTCCTTGCCACAATAGCATCCCTTTACCGGGTGCTACCGTACATCCCAAATCTTCTGCATCCTCAATTAGTTTTGTCTTAAGTGGATTATAAACTGTATCTGCCACAACAAGATCTGGACGTAAGTACTTCTTATCTACTAATGATTGACCATCTAATGGCTTCATACCAACGACCGTAGCATTAACGAGAATATCAGCTTGAGAAATTTCTGATTTCAATTTAGCTTGGTCATCAAGAGTATATACATTAACTTTTACCTCTGGCTTAGCTTCTCCTATTTTTTCTTTAGTCTTTTCAGCGTTTTTATAAAATTCGTCGTCACGATTAAAGATTGAAATCTCTTTGGCACCATCCAGAGCACATTGGACTTGTAGAGCCGTGGCAGCGCCGCCAGCACCAAGGACAACCAATTTCTTTCCGGAAACATCCACGCCATTTTCCTTAAGATTCCGAACGAATCCAATTCCATCAGTAATATGTCCTGTCAATTTGCCATTATCATTGACGATAACGTTAATAGCTCCAATAATTTTAGCTGCTGGTGAAAGATCATCAACTAAAGTTGCTGCAACGCTCTTGCATGGCATGGTGACGTTACTGCCACGAACTTTAAATAGCCTTAAGGCATCGATTGCTTGTGGCATCTGCTCTTTTTTAACATCAAAAGCCATATAGGCGTAATCTAAACCTTGCTTCTGAAAACTAAAATTGTACATAGCAGGCGACCCCGAATGACCTACTGGTGAGCCTAGCAATATAAATAAACCAGTTGTTCCTGAAATACGTTTTTCCATAATAAGCACTCCTATAAAAAAGGACCAAGACTTTTCGTCCCAGTCTCTTTTAGTAAATTTTATTTTTTAGCAGGTTGATGATGATCAATGGCATACTGACGACGACCACCTGGTTTAGGAATCATATCTGAGATCATCATATGGATTCCTCCGTCAACCATAACTTCACTACCATTGGTATAATCTGAGCGATCACTGGCCATGAATAAAACTGTATTAGAAATATCAGTTAGATTACCAATTCTCTTGCTAGCAACCAAGCGTTTTCTACCATCTTCAACTTTCTTATCGCTGTAGAAATTCTCTGACAATGGTGTCTTAACCAAACATGGAAGGACACAATTACTACGTAGTCCAAATTGTCCCCATTCGGCAGCCATTTGCTTGGACATCATATTGACAGCGGCTTTAGTTGTACTATAAGCACCACTATATGTTTCTGGAGAAAGCGATGCAGCCGTAGAAATATGAACCAAAGTACCATGTTTTTGCTTAATCATAACTTTACCGAATCTTTGTGACATTAGGAAATAGCCCGTAATATTAACATTCAAAGCTTGTTTCCACTCGTCTAAACGCAAATCTTCCAAAGGTGAGAATCTCAGAATAGCGGCAGTATTGACCAAAACATCCACTTTGCCAAATTTATCGACCACTTTTTTAACAGCTGCATCGACTTCTTTTTCATCTGTCGTATTACATTGAATTGCTAAAGTCTCAACTTCGTATTTTTCAGAAATATCTTTAGCCAATGCTTCGGTCTTATCCTTTAGTAAATCGACTAAGACGATATTGCTGCCTTGCTGTGCAAAATCATTCGAGAATTTAGTCCCCATTCCACCGACAGCACCGGTAATAACAACTACTTTTCCTTTTAAACCTAACCATGTATCACTCATATTTGTACCTCCAACTTAACTAAGCTTTAACTGTTTCTTTTAATATTTCAGGCCAAGCTTCTTCCATAACTTTGACCGTATTCTTATATGTATAATCAGCAACGTAATCAATTCCTTTAGCCATATAAGCGTCGGAAATAACTTCAACCCCAATGACTTTTGGATCAACTCCGGCATCTTTGATCATTTTGACGAATCCAGCTGTATCCAAGTCGCCTGTACCTGGTGCTAAGCGATCATGCATTGATTCATCACGTAAAATTGATTTGGCATATGGTCTAGTATAGGCATCGTCCAATTGAATCGAGATAACGCGTTTAGCTTGTTCCTTGGTCAACATATTGTATGGTTGATCTGCTCTTACCCAATGCCACATGTCCAAAAGCATGTAAACATTGTCGCAATTTGCCTTTTGCATAATTTTCCAAGTCTTGTCTAAATTAGGTAATCCACTGTATGGCATAGGTTCCAATGCAATGATCCACTTACCTGCTCGAGCAGCTAGTTCTTGAAGTTTTTTAGCTGTATAGTCAATCGGATAATCTTCCATCAATCCTGTATTGATATGTTTAACGCCAAACAATTCACACATATGGAAACACATTTGTTCCTTATACTTTTGTTCATAAGTCCGAGGCTCTTCACACCATTGAACAATATATTCAACTTCAGTACATCTGATATTGTATTTAGCCAACATATCCAAAATATCTTGATCTGTTAAACCTTCGTTCAAAGCGTCAACATAGGTTTCGGCACGAAGTCCAATGCCATCGTAACCAGCCTCACTAGCTGCTTTGCAACGTTCTTCGAAACTGCATTTATCTCCTAATGTCCATGAACTAACCGTAATGGGATGTGACTTTGTCATAATTAATTCCTCCAGAAATTGTGGATTTTTTACATGCATGTTCTTTAATTCACATATTTATTTTACGTATTCAATGTAATCGTTTTTGGTGATATCGTCCAATTACTCTTTATCGCTAACATCTATAGCCAAAAGTTATTAATTCTGTTATATTGGCTATGTTAAGCGTTTTCTAAACATATTAAATTTTACTTTTTTAAGGAGAAATTTCATTATGAACTTAGATCATCTACGTTATTTTGTCGCCTTATCACGAACCGAAAACTATACTCAAACAGCTAAAATGTTACATATTACACAACCAAGTTTAACTAAGGCTATTCATTCTTTAGAAAAAGAACTCGATTTAGCCTTATTCAAAAAAGATGGTCGCAATGTTTCTCTAACTTCTGAGGGTAAACTCTTTGCTAATAGCGTTTCCGCATCATTAATCTCACTTGATAAAAGCATTGCCGAAGCAAAGAGTTTTAACCAAGAAAAAACCATTATCCGCTTAGCCTCCTTAAGGACGTTAAGTATCAAATGGTTACCTGATATGGCACAACGTTTTCTGAAATTCACCGACAATCATACTATTGATTTTCAATTTAATACTGATACAGGCTTATCGCCAGACATTCTAAATGGACTACGTGCTAAGAAATATGACGTTGCCTTTTGTTCCAAATTAGACAACTATCCCGACTTAAGTTTCTTTCCCGTAGCTGAACAGACGATGGTTTGTATCACTCCAATTGATCATGCGTTAGCAAACTACTCGAATGTTAGTTTAATGGAAACTCTGAATTATCCTCAAATCACCTTTTCAGAAAGTAGTGGCTTACATCCAATTATGAACAAACTTTTCAATGACGTCGGTGGTAAACCTATTAGTGCTTATTCGGTTGAGGAAGACCAATCGATCGCTGGTCTAGTTGCCAATGGCTTTGGAATTGCCATCGTTCCCAATATGTCGATTTTACAGACCCTGCCTGTTAAAATTATCCCGATTTCTTTTCCCAAATGGCAAAGGATCCTTTACATGGCAACTTTGAAACAAGTCGAAACTCAACCAACTATCATGAATTTTGTTAATTTCGTCAAATCTCAGAGTAAACAACTTTCAATCAATAACATTTAAAGAAGAATATTATCATTAAATATTTTTTAATTATATTACAAAAATATTTCATCTGTAAGAATTGCATTGACCTCAACCCCACTTTAGGTATTAATATAATATTAATCGAATACTCGAAGGGGGTAAGTTAATTATGAGGTTAGTAAAGTTGAACGCGTTAAAAAATCGTAACAAAGTTGAAACAGGGATTATTATTGAGAATAAAAAAATTCTTAATTCTAAAAATCGTTTTCTAATTAAGCTTGATGAATTAAAAAATGTACCTGAATCAGGAGATTATTATTTAATTTCATTTCGTGGAACTCGCGGCGTGAATAAGAATTACCGTCGTTTCTTGGTTAATAGAGTACCTGATGAAAATAATCTCTTAAGTTTGTCCATAGAAACTGGCGCCGATCTAGATCATAATTTGGATTTAATTAAGCCCGGCTCCAGAGTCAAAATCAAAGGACCTTTTAACACCTGTGTAAAGAAAGCTAGTTAAAGTAAAAGATCAGTATAGTAATCACTAATATGACTACCATACTGATCTTTTTTACTGGATAAATTATATTCAATCCAAAGTTATTAATTTATCAATTCTTATATCATGATCTTTGACTTCCCAATCAACACTAGTAAATTCCATCGTTGAAGGTACTAATGCCACAGTCTTTCCTTTGTACTGGGCTAAAAAGCGGTCATAATAGCCGCCACCAAAACCGACACGATAATTACTATCCTTGGCAAAGGCTAAACCAGGTACAATTACTAAATCTGGTTTTTGGTTTAAGTTATCTTCATTATAAACTGGTTCGGGAATACTAAAATCACTTTTCACTAAGTCCTCATAATCAGTAAACAACAAGAAAGCCATTTGACGATGTGGCATAGTCTTAGGCAAATAGACTTTTTTGCCAGCATTTTGAGCGGCCTCAATGATTGGTTTAGTAGGTACTTCAAACGGCCCGCTCACTGTAGTAGCAATCGTTTTAGCTTGTTGCCACTCCGGAGTTTTTAAAAGCTTTGCCAACAACTGTTTAGCCTCTTCAGCCGTCTTATCCTTATTCTGATTCAGTGCCTTAATTTGCTTTCCTCGTAATTGCTTCTTTTCGATAATTGTACCCTCCTGTTGAATCTAGAATTAATTATTCATCATTTTTGTCAAAAATATCTGGTCCAATAACTAATGTTTCAGCTAATAAAACTTCATTATATAACTCGTAAACATAGTCCTGATATTTCACTTCGCTCTGCGAAACCATATCTAAATATTCTCTTTCCTTAGCCAAAGCAGCCATGAATGCCCGCATTTCAAGTTCTTTTTCCGCACCTGTAAACTCTGGGCGCTTGACTACATTCAACCAAGCTTTAACAAAATCACGTGTCTTCGTGCGTTGTTTTTGACTCAATAAATCAAACACCACTGATTCTTTAACATTGTCAGGCAAGTACATCTTATTTACAACTTCAATTGCCTCGTGAACCATATTGTAGCGTAATTCATCGACTTCGTGACCAATCGCAAGATTATTAGTACTCTTTGGTAAAAGAAATCGGAAGACAATTGTCGGCACAATCAAGCTCAAGATGATCAAAAAACTTTCTGACATTAAGACTAAATTGAAATCACCCGTCTTCACGTGAACCTCAGCTAGCGTATAGGCTAATGCCAAGGTAACCGCTCCATGGACACCGCCCAGTGAGAAAATCCAAGCCGATTTATTATTAAACTCTAATCTTAATCTGCCATAGAAATATCTTGTCAAAACGTTAATGATGTAAAGAGTCAAGCCAATCAAGATCCAATTCAGCGAACTTGTGGTGATTTTATCGTCAATAATAATTTTGACAAACATAAAACCTAAAATAACGAAAACAACACTATTGAAAGTTTCCGTAATCATGGAAACCAAATCATATCCTTCATGAACCTGTGGAGCATTCGTTAATTTACTACGTTGTGCTTCAGCGTTATGAACCAAACCGGCACAAACCACTGCAATAATTCCAGAAACATTAATCTGTTCAGCTGAATAATAAATCACTAGTGGTGTAATAATGTACAAAATATTTTGAGCATTCAAGGAATTATACGAAGTACGTATCAAGATTTGACGGAATAATACCATTACAAACGCTGCTATAAAGCCAAACAAAACTCCACCAACGGCCGAGATCAAAAAGCCCTTAATCGTTTCCCCATAGTCGATATATCCATTCGCATACCAAAGGGCTGCCATGTTTAATAAAATAATTCCTGAGGCATCGTTGAAAAGAGATTCCATTTTCAAGAAGACCCCTTCTTCTCGTGGTGCTTTTAATCCATTGGTAACTGACTCCATGGCTGTCGCATCCGTAGGTGTACTGACTGCCGCTAAAATAAAGGCCAATGGTAAACTGATTCCAGCAATCAAGTGAACCCCAAATCCTGAAAGTATTAGACATAACAAAACCAAAACAACAGCTGTCTGAATAATGTGCTTTAATTCCTGACCAACGGCTCTTAAACGAGTCGCCTGCCCTTCAAAAAATAGTAACGGCGCCACAATTAAGCCGATAAAAATTTCCGAATTAAAATTCCCAATATGACTATTCAAAATTGGTATTAAAGCAATAATCCCCCCAACAATCATACTGATATAACTGACTGAAATTTTTTGAAAAGCTTGAGCCAAAAAGATACTCAAAACAGCCGCTAACAAAAGGACAAAGGTCGATATCATCAAGTCCATAATTAACCACCTTTCAACTGTTTTAAATATATCATATAAGTCTAAAATCAGTTATCCATAAGCTGCTCAACACACTTTGAAAAAATAATTTTACAGACTCTTTTGGCAAGAAAATGTTTCACATGGAACATATAGTATTATCTCCATTTCTAAATACTATATATAGTGTTTAGATTTCAAACTTTACGTAATTTATCATTTAATTAATAAAATTGTGATTTTTACAATACTAGTAAAGACACAAAAATTGTTTTATCCAAATCAAAAAGGTTTAATATTAAAATGTACACTTTTGTGGGAAGGGGTTAAAAAAATGAATAAAAAAGCAGATCTCAACGACAATCCAGTAGATAAAGTCATTGATGAGGTATCTGGGGGTATCAACGAAGCCGAGCCAGTCTTCTCGGCCCAGTCTAATGTAATTGAGGAAAGTACTGGTAAACAGGCCGTTCGTTATTTACTATGGGGACTACTATCAGTTGTCGTTAATTTTGGCACTTTTTTCATCCTCTATCACACTTTACACATCAATTATCAGGTTGCTAATATCATCGCTTGGTTCTTAGGAGTTCAGGTTGGTTTCTGGGTCGATCGCGTCATCGTTTTCCGTCATAAATCCAGCACCGTCTTTGCGGAAATGTTGGCTTTCTATGGTACGAGAGTTCTAACGTTTTTAATTGAAACTGCCACCCTTTGGGTAGGAATCTCATTATTGAGTGCCAATGGAACTGGCTCCAAAGTTGTTGGTCAAATCCTAGCAATTGTCGGTAACTATATTCTTTCGAAATTCTTTATTTTTAAAAATCGTAAATAATTATTTGTGAAAAAAGAGCGGAATATAACATAGTTTTCGAGCACATTAAAATAGACCAAGGTAATCGAAATGATTACCTTGGTCTATTTATTTTTAAATTACTTTTTAAGCAACTTTTACATTAGTACTAATCTTAGCTTTATTTAACAAGACTGAACTTGTTACAACTGACAAGGAACTGAAAGCCATTGCTAAACCGGCTAATTCAGGACTGAGCGTTAATCCTATAGCAAAGAACAAGCCTGCAGCAACTGGTATGCCTAAGACGTTCAATTTAATACGATTGAAAGTCTTTCTACTCAATTCCAAAGCCTTAGCAACATCGCGTAAATCATTTTTCATCAAGACGATGCCACCAGATTCAATGGCAATATCTGTTCCTGAACCCATAGCAATTCCGACATCAGCCATGGTCAAAGCTGGAGCGTCGTTGATTCCGTCACCGACGAAAGCAACTTTACCAGATTTTTGTAAGGCTTCCACATGATCTGCTTTATCGCCTGGCAAAACATCAGCGATTACGTCGTCAATTCCAACTTCTTGAGCAATTGCTTGAGCAACTCGTTTATTATCACCTGTCAACATGACAGTTCTTAGTCCACGAGCTTTCAAAGTAGCGATAGCTTCTTTAGAAGTCTCTTTGGGTGCATCTTGAATAGCAATCAGACCAATGATTTGGTCATTCAAGCCAACGAAAACGACGGTTTTAGCTTCATTTTGTAACTTTATCATTTGGTATTTCATATCTTTAGTGATATCAACGTCGTGCAATAATTTGTCATTACCGACAAAAGCATTTTGACCATTGATTGTAGCTGAAACACCTTTACCTTCGATTGCTTGGAAATTGTTTACAGCTGACTTTTCAACTTTTGACTGTTTAGCTTTTTCCAAAATGGCTGTGGCTAAAGGATGTTCTGAAGATTCTTCCAAAGCGCTGGCAATCTTCAAAACTTGTTCATTGTTACCAACAATATCAGTTACTTCTGGTTTACCTTTAGTGATTGTTCCTGTCTTATCGAAAACAACTGTTTTAACATCGTTAACATCTTCCAAGACTTCACCATTTTTGATTAAAATACCCATCTTAGCTCCGCGACCAGTTCCGACCATCAGAGCCGTTGGTGTAGCTAATCCTAAAGCACATGGACAAGCGATAACTACGACCGAAACAGCGAAAATCAATGCTTTTGCAATAGTGGCGCCTAAGAAAACGTACCAAACTAAGAAAGTCAAAATTGATAATATCAAAACTGTAGGTACAAAAATTTCTGAAACTTTATCTGTTAAATTCTGAATTGGTGCATGACTATTTTGAGCCTTCTTAACTAATTCAACAATCTGTGAAAGCATTGTGTCTTTACCGACTTTTTCAGCTTTAAACATGAAAGTTCCGTTACTATTAATAGTTGAACCAATAACCTTGTCGCCAACAATTTTACTAACAGGCATACTCTCACCAGTAACCATTGATTCATCAATCGTCGAGTTACCTTCCGTAATAACACCATCAACGGCAACTTTTTGACCGGGCTTCACTTTAATCAAGTCCCCTTGGACAACTTCTTCCAAAGGAATCTTAACTAATTTGCCATCACGCAATACTTCAGCCTCTTTGGCTTGAAGATCGACCAATTTTTCAATAGCGTTGGAGGCATTGTTACGCATTCTCTCTTCAAAGACTTGACCTAAAAGAACAAACGTTACTACAAAAGCAGCACTCTCAAAGAAAACTGCTTGGCCAGTCAACATAGCGTAAATACTGTAAATATAAGCTGTGGCGGTACCAATTGCTACTAAGGTATCCATATTTGAATGATGCTTTTTAAACGATGCCCAAGCACTTTGCAAAAATGGGCGAGCAGCTACAGCCATAACGATAGTCGTCAAGATAAACTGCGTTATAGCTCCTCCGTACAAACTGACCCCAAAGGGCATTAGAATCATCCCTACTAGCATTGGGAAAGAAAATAATAGTGCAATCCAGAAACGCTTTGTAATTGTCATTATTTAATCACGACCTTACCATGAAACATATCCATTCCACAGCTAAAATCATATTCGCCAGCTTTGTCGGTAGAGACATTAACTGTTTGGGCTTCATTTAATGGTAGTTTTGTTTCAAAATCCAAATCCTTAGAGTGAACTACATCCAAACAACCTTGATCCTTAGTTCTAGTAAAAGTTAATTCAGCGGGTACACCCTTTTTCAGATTAACGACACTAGGTTCATATTTTCCTGCAACATTGATAGCTATTTTTTGAACTGACATAATTTTTTCTCCTCTTATTTAATAATCAATTTACCGTGGAACATATCCATACCGCAGGCCCATTGATATTCGCCTGACTTAGAAGTGTCAATTTCAACGGTTTGTTTCTCATTTTGTGGTAGTTCTTGGTTAATTCCGAAATCGGAAAAGACGACTCGATCCAAACAACTAGAAGCATCTTTTCTCGTGAAATTCAAAACTGCGGGAAAACCTTTCTTCAAAGTAATAACTTCGGGTGAATATCCCCCATTAACTTCCACATCAACCTTTTGTTTATCTGCCGAAACTGTAGCAGTGGCTTGTGCTACTTGGTGTTTGCCGAAGAACCACCAAAGTATAAAACCAATAATTGCTAAACCAACTATTAACACTAATATCCTTGTCATATTTTTACTCCCTCTCATGTTTACATTTGTCAACTATAAAACAAAAAAATAAAGCCCGACTATTGTCGAAAGCTTATTCTATCAATATTTAACCTTCACACCTAAGAAATAATGAGCAAAGAATGCCGCCTGATCAGGACTGACTTTTAACCCTTTAATTAGATTTTCTTCCATCTCCAAGGTTTCAAACTGGCAACTACTGATGTCGATTCCCTTTAGATTAGTATTCCAAAACGTCATTTCGTTCAGATTGCAGTTATCAAAAGTAACCTTAGATAATTTATTTTCATTAAAACTAGCATCACTTAGTCGACAATTTTTGAATTCAACCGTTTTTAAATTCAACTGATTCAACGATGCCATATCCAACAAACAATTCTCAAAACTGACATTCTTGAAATAAGCCTGATCAAAGTTAACTCCAATTAATTTACAGTTTTCAAACTTCACTTGATACAAACTGCTCTCATTTAAGTAGCAATTCGACAAATCACAGGCTTTAAAAATTGTATCCGTCGCATCTAATTTTTCCAAATCACACTTGATGAAAGTCTCATGCTTCAACAAACTCTTATCTAAAATAGGATGTTGAATTGTCTGCTCTTCTATAACTTCATTTTGTAAGAGTTTATCAGTTAGATAAAAGTCTTCTTCATCATAAATTTGTAAAAATGACGTCTCATCTAAGTAATCAATCGCTATCTTAGGATCTTCCAAACCAACCACCTCACATAAATCATATCAAATTTATTATCGAATAACTCTTATAAGACAAAAAATGCGAAACATAACATAATCAACTTTTAATGTTATGTTCCGTGTTTTTTGCTAGCTAATAGATACTACTTTTCAATTGCCTATGCTGTAACAGCTTTTTGAGCAACTTTTTGATATGCAATATCAGCGACAACGCTCTTAGCTGCTTTGACTTCTTGATTAGGCTTCATGAAGTCAATCTTTTGAATATCGCTGCCTTGTTTAGTAATTGCCATAATAACGACATTACTGTGTCCAGCTGCTTTGATCTTTTTACTGTCAAATTTAATTAAGCCTTGACCAGCTTTTACATACTCATTAACATCAACCAACGGTTTAAAACCGTCGCCTTTCATATCTACTGTATCAATACCAATATGAAGTAAAATTTCTGTACCGTCATTTAAAGTTAAGCCGACGGCGTGATTGCTACCTTGCATCATTACCGTTACCTTGGCGTTTGCGGGAGCGACCAACTTATCACTTGTTGGTGCGATAGCAATGCCATCGCCCAATTGTTTCTTAGAGAACATTTCGTCAGGGACATTTTCAATGGCTTCTGTCTTGCCTGAAACAAAGGCTGATAGATCGTGAACTGTCTCATCTGTACCAATTTTTCTAGCAGCATTCAATTTAGTTCTTGATAATATTAATGTCAAAATAATGGTTAAGAAGAAAGTCATAATTTCTCCGGCTAAATAAAATCCCCACTGCTTTGGGAAGACACTTAGAAAACTCAAGACGCCACCGACACCAACACTGGATGAACGTACTTGCCAAAATCCCATCCAAGCACCACCAAAGGCACCGGCTAGCATAACAGCCACGAAGGGAAATCTGTTCTTTAAATTAACACCATAAATAGCAGGTTCTGTGACACCTAGAAATGATGACAGACCACTAGTCCAAGCGACATTTTTCTTTTTAGCATTTTTTCTAAACAAATAAGTCATGGTCAAACATGCGGCACCTTGCGCCATCGTAACTGGTTCTCCAACTGGCCAAAGCGTTACATAACCTAAGGTTCCGGCCATTTGTAAATTTACTCCGAGGAATAAATGGTGCATCCCTGTGATGACCAATGGTGCACAAATAAACCCATATAACGCACCGCCGAGAATTGGAACGGCGTTAAAGATCGAAACGATTCCTTTAGTGATCCAATTAGCGCCAGTCATTGTAACTGGTCCAATTACTAAGAAAGAAGCAAATCCTGTAATTAATAAGGTTAATGGTGCAACTAAAATCAATTGCAACGTATCGGGCAAATGCTTTTCAAAATACTTTTCCAGTTTTACTAAGACCCACGCGGCCACCAGAACTGGAATAACTTGGCCTTGATAACCAACTTGAGAAACGTGCCAACCAAACAAATTCCAAGTAGGCGTTGCTGCAGGATGTGCGGCATAAACGTAAGCACTAGTTAAAGCAGGATTGACCAAAATCAATCCTAAAACGATTCCTAATAGTGGATTGCCGCCAAATTTCTTAACTGCTGACCAACCAATTAAAGCTGGCAAGAATGAAAACGAAGTTTGGGCAATCAACTGAATAATATCATTAACGCCTTTCCACTCAGCATGCATTTGAATGAATGAAGCATTCGGGTAAAAGATTCCTTTATTACTTAAAACATTATTGATACCCATTAATAAACCAGCAGCAACAATCGCTGGAATAATTGGGATGAAAATATCACCCAATAATCTAACTAATCGTTGTAACCAACCTTGCTTTTGTCTACCTTGGTCCTTAACAGACTCCATCGACTCAGCTTTAGCATTCGTCTGCTTGATAAATTCCTTATAGACTCTAGGAACACTAGGTCCAATAACGATTTGAAATTGTCCAGCAGCTAAAAATGTCCCTTGAACAATATCGACATTCTCCAGTTCTTTATCATTTACTTTCGATTGATCCTTGAGAATGAGTCTTAATCTGGTAATACAATGCGTCGCCGATTCGATATTATCTTTGCCACCGATCAATTTGACAATTTTAGTGACGTCGCCTTCTATATCAGCCATAAGATCACCCCTCCTATTTATATATTTAGCACCTGTTTGAACAGGTACAGTATAACTTGTTTAAACTAGTTTTTCAATATATACTGTATCCGTAATAAAAATGTTCTTAAAACAAGTGTTATATAAAAATATGTTTAATCTAGTAGGTGAATTAATAATGAACATTGAAATAACCCCTTTTAGTTATCGAGGCTCTTATATGTCCCTGTTCAAGCATAACGACAAATTGTGGCTCCAATCGTTGCACGGAAAATCTAAAACACACATGGATAGTCTGGAAATATTGATTACTCATAAGAACAACTCTATCCCTTTTGAAGTTATAGAAAATTACACATCGCTGTTATTAAAATCTGACTTTGGTGATGTCAAAGTTTGCTTTGATACCGCTCAAAAAATTGTTTTCTTTAGCCAAGATAATCTAGGAATACGACTCGAATCGCATCCCAAGTTCAACTTTGAATACAACTTTCAACTCGGTAAAGGAAATAATCCGTACTACATTGTCAACAGTTATAAAAATCTGACTAAATATTTAGTCTATGAAAAAAATAGCCAAACCAGTCTTCATCAGTCACTAAACGTTGACAATACCGGCAGTAACAAAATTGCCAATAATAGTTCAATCATTAACATTGCTCCCAAAGAAGGCAGCTCATCAATCCTGGTAGTGATTCAAGACATTCCTACCAATATGGAAAAGCCCATCAATAGTGCACTTGATTTTGATTCTATCCAAAAAATTGCTCAACAGAATTTCGATGATTTTGTTAAAAAATTCAAACCTGTTCAAATGAGCTATCAAAATATTCAAAAGAATGCCATTTACACTATTTGGTCAGCCATCGTCAACCCCTTAGGAAACCTCAAGCTCACATCAATTTATGCCTCGAACAATAAATTTCCTGGCATTTGGAGTTGGGACCATTGTTTCATGGCTTTAGCTATAGCTGGAGTTGATGACAGACTTGCTTGGGATCAGATGAAAGTAGTCTTCCAACATCAAGATGAATTAGGACAATTGCCTGGATCAATCAGTGATTCAACAATTCGTTGGAATTTTTCTAAACCACCTATCCAAGCATTTGCTTTTCAGAAAATGTCTCAAAAAATGTATTTTGATGAACCACGATTACGGGAAATCTATCAATGGATCAGTAAGCAAGTTAACTTTTACCTTAATTTTAAAGATTCCAATGGGGATGGTATCTGCGAATACGACCATGGTAACGACAGTGGTCAAGATAATAGTAGTGTTTTTGCTAATAACGTTGTCGTCGACTCTCCTGATTTATCAGCTTATTTAATTTTTGCCATGAATTATTTAATGAAACTCTGTAAAAAACTCAATCAAGGTGAAAAGCTAGAATATTGGACTAAAAGAAAAGCTGCACTCTTGAGTAAATTCAAAACGTACTTCTTCGATGAAAATAACTTACCCTTTGCTAGAGAAATGTTCATCGGACAAAAGATCCACTCACAAGGATTACTGCCACTAATATCATTAATTATTGGCAACGATTTAGAACCCGCCCAAGTTAAAGCTATTGTTTCTGATTTAAAAGATAATTTCATTTCACCCTTCGGAGTTGCTACGGAAGCTCTGAATAGTCCCCTTTATCAGGACGACGCATATTGGCGTGGGCCGATTTGGGGACCATCTTCGGTTATTATGTATGAAGCTTTGAAAGATGTCGGTGAAACAGATTTAGCCCAAGAAATCGCTGAAAAATTCTGTAAAACAGTGAAAAAGTATGGTTTTGCTGAAAATTTCAATGCCAAAACCGGAATTGGATTGCGTGACAAGTCATTTTCATGGACTGCCAGTGCCTTTCTTTATTTTGCAAATGAATTAAATTTGTAAATCCATATGTAAAAAGTAATAATTATAAACATAATCAATTTTTGGAGGCGATGAATATTCCTAATAATAAATATGAAGCCATCTATGCTGATTTAAAGAAAAAAATTAGGCAAGGTGAATACCAATATCAAGATAAATTGCCTTCAGAAGCCAATCTCATCTTGGAATATGACTGTTCAAGAAACACGTTGCGACGAGCTATTAAGAAGCTGGGTACCGATGGCTTTGTGCAAAGCGTTCGTGGCAAAGGCGTTATCGTTATCTACAGTCCTCACTTAGAGAATGTGCTCATCAAGCGTGGCGATTATTCTTTCAGTCAAATGGCAGACCGAAATAAGATCAAATTTAGAACTTCGGTGCTATTATTTGATGAAATTGAAGTTGATGAGAAATTATCCTCAGAAAGTACTTTTCCAATCGGTACGCCTGTTTATTACATTAAGCGCCTACGTTCGATAGACGATGACAACTATATAATTGAAGAAAATTATTTCATGCGTAAAATTGTTAAAAATTTGACCATCGACATTGTTAAAGATTCTATTTATAAATATCTAAGAGAAATTTTGAATGAACCGATAGCTACAACTAAACGTATTTTGACTATAGGCTTAGCTAGTGAACAGGACAGAAAATACTTAAATTTAAAAAATTACAACGCTATCCCCATTGTGACCAACTATTCATTTATTAACGATGGCACTATGTTTGAATACACCGTCTCACACCACCGGCCCGATAAGTTCATTTTTTATGACCAACATAAGAACAATCCCGTCTCTTTTATGTTAGATAATTAGTTTTAGACTATTTAAGACAAATAAAGCCCTGATAAAACTCGATCGAGTTCTATCAGGGCTTTATTATTTTTAAATTTCTAAATTGATTCGCTTAAACTCCAAGTCAGAGTTCCACTATAAGTCCCAGCATTGGTATCAGGTGAAAGTCTCATCTGCCAATCATTGGCACCAACGTAATTAGTTAAGTTGAGTGCTTGTTGCGACCCGGAAAAATCACTAGTTCTAATCATAGTTCCTGTCGGTAAAAGTGGTTGCCAAGTACCAAGATCATCTTCTGAATTATCTCTTTGTTTGATGAATAACAATCCATCACTACTGCTTGGCAATGTACTGCCGTTAGAATTTTGCATTTGCGTAGCGGCGTTATTGTTGTCATAAGCTACACTAATGTTGAAATTACTGCTATCTGGATGCGTGACGACTAATTCTCCTTTGGTAGCAACGTTAGTAATTGTCTTACTTGCACCTGTCATGTTAACAGAACCAAAATCTATCAAACTTGGTACAGAGGTAAAGGCATTGGACTTTTGAACATTAACGATGGCGTCGCTTGATACCATTGTTGGGATTGTCTCGTTACCAGGCGTCGTAGTTCCACCTGTGATTGTAACGGTGTTATGCAATTGTCCGACTGCTGCACTGGTTACTTTAGCTTTAAAATCAATCGTCAAATTCTCACCTGGTTTTACGACGGAAATTCCTGTTCCAATACTACTTGAATTGTATTCGTAACCATCTGGTCCTTTGACCTTAGCTGATCCATCTTGTTCTATTCCGGTTGGCAAGCTTTCATTCAGCTTTGACCCAGCGGCTAAAGAATCTGTACTATCTGATTTCACGCCGAAATAGATATGATATTCAACGGTATCGCCAATTTTAGCGTCAGTGCTATCTTTAAAATCTGTCTCACCATTAGTTACATTCTTAACTTCTTTAGTAAAGTCGAAATCATAACTGGGCTTTTCTACATCAATGTCGACTGAGGCACTGTATGTCTTATCATCAGTCTTAGTATCATGACCTGTAAAGTCAGCTGTGTTAGTGATTGTCTTGCCACCAGCTGCTTTAGTGATGGTTGCTTCATAAGTAATTGTGGCTTGTTGACCATCAGTCAACGACAATGCTGGTGGAATCGACAAGGTCTTTGTTGAATCATCATAATTTTCTGACGAAAGCTTCTGCGTTGTGCCATCGTTATATTTGATTGCTAAAGAATCAGGGTCAATCTGCAAACCGTCGGGGATTTTATCTTCCAATTTTTTATACGTCCAAGTACTGCCATAACCGTTATTCTTAACCTTTAAAGAAAATTTGAGCTTATCATTTACACTATTTTTGCCCGTGCCGCCAGCTTCTCCGGTCGTTTCATTAGTATAACTTTTAGAAACAACTGGCAAAGCATATGGGTTAGCCGTGACACCCATAGTTGAACCGTAGTGGGATGATTCACCTTGCTTTAGAGTGGTTGGATTCCATTTCAACGTATAACTGGAATCAATTCGACCCGTTCCTGTGATACTATCGCCATAATTATAATCCTTGGATTCAGCCCCACTGCCATCGCTACTAAATCCCTTAGCCCAATTCATTGATCCTGAGGTAAATGCTTGTCCAGCGTACTGGTTGAATCCGTCTGGCATTTGGTTAGTAACCATTAACTTATAGCTACCATCTTCGATATAAAGACCATTCTTAGTTCCCAAATCTTTAATTTGAACTTGGTCATTATTACTTAATTTAGTATCTTCACCGAAAAGAACTTGAAAACTCTGTGTCTGGTCACTATTATTCTTTAGATATAATTCTCTTTGAATATCGGCTGAATTGGTTGGCGAAGCACGCAGAACAATTTCAGCGGTTAAATTAAAGACGTTATTGCCACTGCCAGTGCCACGAACAAAATCACCTACTATTTTCAAAGCCAAATGGCCGTTTTTATCTTCACCTGTATAAATTTTCTTATTAGTCATGTTAGACAACAAAGAATAATCTTTAGCTGTTACATTCGAGGGCATAGTTGTTGGTACGATGAGAAAATCAGGTGAGGTCAATGATACTTGTTCGGTCCGATCACTAGCAACCGAACTTGTGTGAGTTCCTTGGAAAACAGATCCCACATAACTTTGATTATTGCGTAAAAATATATTCATTTTCGTATTATAAATATTATTGGCACCGGCAATTACTGAATCCTTTGTGACAGTGTCATCATTGTTGGTTCGCACCAACCCATCGGAACTATTAGGCTGAAAAACATTACCATTTGTATCTTGGGCCAGTCCGAAAGTATAACCTAAATCTAAATTTCCACCAATATTAATCAGTTGCATCGAAGAGTACGTACCAGCGGACTCATTCCAGGTAATATCATTATCAGCTTCTGGCGACGCATTAGAATCGGCATGAACAATTTTAGGAATACTCAAGAAAGCCATCAATATAAGAAAACTGATTATTAATATTCTTTTCGAAATTTTATATCTTCTAATCATGATTTTCCCCCGACGTTACAATAATTTAGCGATTATATTATTTATACTCCATTATTGTAATACAGTACTATCATGATATTGATTCACAATAAGCAAATATATTTTTATGAAATCGAAATCTCAAATATTCAAATTTTCATCTAAGAATTTCAATTCTGATTGCTAAAGCTCCATATTTTGCTTCTCGAGTTTGAGAATAAATCTTTTGATTTTCAAGATCCAAATCTGTAACTGATTTATTCTCAAACTCACCAATAATTTCTCCAGAATATTTCGTGAACAATTCTTTAAAACTTGAGAACTTCTCTAAACCTAAAACCTTTACTTGAACAGTCTCAGACGTAGTTAGATCCGTAAATTCAATTCGATCTCCCACATGTAATTTCGAGCGTTTCTCATCATTTAATCTAACTTCAATCTTTTTAGTTCCAGCTTTAATTGCTTCAAATGGTTGATGATACAAACTCATTTTCATTTTTTATCAATCCTTTTTTAAGTTTCATTATATAATAATTGGGTATGTAATATTTGGGGGAATGAAATATGGGGATTTTTTCTGAATTTCGAGAACAAAATCATAATTTTTGGCGTTATTTTTGGAAATATAGTCAAATAATTATTTTAATACAATTATTAATAAACTATGTCCTGATACCGATTCTAAGTTACTTAGCTAACGGCATCATTTTTCTAGGACGTGTCAATTATATTTCTTATACCAACGCTCTTTATCTGCTCACTAAGAAACCGTTAGTCGTTATTGGTTTAATTTTGATACTATTATTAATTTTATTATTAGTATTCACGCAATTTACATTGCTATTAATTAGTTTTCAAGCTATCAAATCTAAAGCCAGCCTAAGTTGGTGGGATTATTTAAAAAAAGTAGCTAAAAACGTTTTCGGATTGCCATTTAAAGCCTTTGGGTTCTTCCTCCTCTACTTTTTGATCATTACGCCATTTGGTAGTTTAGGAATTTCCTCAACCCTCCTCAGTAAAGTTAAGATTCCACAATTTATCTTGGATTGGTTGATACAAGAACACCAATTTTTGGCTTTTCTACTGTTGATAATTTACTTGGTTATTCTTTATATCGGATTACGGTGGTTGTTCGTTTTACCGATGATGATTTTTGAGAACAAATCAATCAAATTTGCCATCAAGAAAAGTTGGGAATTAACCCGTGGCAAAACCATTTTCTACCTCGGCCTCTTTGGATTATTGATTGTCGTTGTAGCTATTGTCGCTTCAATAGCCACTGGAATCGTAATTTTTGCACAGTGGATCATTGATAATGTTAGTTTTCTCAAAACAATTGATTTTACAATGGCCGTAGTTAACATGACCTTAATTCAATTCATTAATATTACTATTAGTCTGTATGCTTCTGGGATGGCAGTCCTCATCATGCTTAGTCGCACGCACACACGATATTTTTATCCTTACAAGAATCACCGTGGACATAAATGGTTCTGGGGAATACTAGCTTTAACTGTGGTCATCAGTTTTGTTAGTTATAACGTTACGTACTTCAATGATTGGCTCTTGAAACCACCCGTAACCGTGTCTCATCGTGGAGTTGATGATGGAAACGGCGTTCAAAATTCAATTTCTGCTTTAAAAACAACCTCTAAAGAAAATCCTGATTATATTGAAATGGACATTCAGGAAACTAAAGATCATCAATTCGTAGTTTATCACGATAACACCTTGAAGAATCTAGCAGGAATTAATAAACGACCAAGTGAAATGACCTTAAACGAATTGAAACAGACAAAAATTCACGAGAACGGTAAAACGACCTATATCGCAAGTTTTGATGACTACCTCAACGCTGCCACTAAGCTCCACCAAAAATTACTAGTCGAGTTAAAACCAGTCTCCGGCAATAGTAAGAATTTTGTCCAACTATTCGCTAAGAAATATGGCACCAGTTTAAAGAAAAATAAAGATATAATTCACTCACTTAGTTACAATTATATTGAACAGAGTAAAGAACTCATGCCCAACGTAAAAGCTAGCTATATATTGTCATTCAACCTTTCTGGCGTTCCCATTACAAAGGCCGACGATTTTACAATGGAATATACCACCCTCAATCGTCAATTTATTGATGGCGCTCATTTACAAAGAAAGAACGTCTTTGCTTGGACCGTCAACGATGAAGATGCTATGGATCGAATGATCTTCCTTGGATCTGGTGGCGTTATAACGGATAACCTAGCCACCTTGAATGGCGAAATTAAACGCTTGTTTAACGACAGTAGTTATTCCGAACGTATGACTATCTATGTTGCTCAGATGCAGGATCCTTTTGACTAAAAAAATCCATTATTTTCAGTCATTTCTTTAAACCACAACCCACTTTTTTTAATGCTTCGTTTGAAATGATTATCTAAATCAACTCGGTAAAATCCATAACGATTACGGTAACCATTCAACCAAGACCAACAGTCAACAAATGTCCACATATGATATCCAAAACAGTTGCTACCAACTTCAATTCCCTTATGTAATTGTTCTAGATGTTCTTTGATAAAATCAATTCGATATTGATCATCAATCATTCCATTATTCATAAATCTCTCTTCATCAGCAACACCCATCCCATTTTCACTAACATACCAAGGAATATTCTCATATTCATCACGCATCATGATTGCAACATCATACAAAGCTTCTGGATAGATCTCCCAACCTCGATAAGGATTAATTCTCTTATCTGGCCAATCATATATTGCAAAAAAACCTTCAGGCTTTTTTGCAATATTGTTTGAATTGGCTGGTGCCTGGACCCTACATGGCTGATAGTAATTAATTCCAATAAAATCAATGCAATTATTACTAATTAGATAAGCATCCCCTAACTCAACTTGGGGTAACAAATGATTATCGGCCAACAGTTTAACTAATTTTTCAGGAACAATACCTTTAACCGCTGGATCTAAAAAGCTTTTGATGTTCAATAAATCTGAATACTCCTTAGCTTGTTGATCAGCTTCTTCAGTACTTTTACTATAAGCTGGTGAAACATTTAGAATAATACCAATCTTGCCATCAAAATTATTCTTTTTAAATTCATTTACCGCTGATACATGTGCTAAAAGTGTATGATATCCGACTTGTACCGCTTTCCTAAAATCAACAATGGCTGGATAATGATAACCATATAAATAGCCACTTTCAATATGTACCATGGGTTCATTAAATGTTGTCCATTTATGTACCAAATCACCAAACTGTTCAAATGCTGTGCGCGCATAAAATGCAAAAGCAGTCACCGATTGACGATTTTCCCAACCACCCTTTTCCATGAGCCACCATGGCATGTCAAAATGAAAAAGATTAATGATTGGTTCAATTCCATTATCCAGCATATCTTGAAAATAATGTCGATAAAAAGCAACTGCTTCTACATTCAAATGAACGCCATCGGGTAAAAGTCTAGCCCAAGAAATGGATGTTCTATACGAATTCATTCCAATTTTAACCATATTCAAAACATCCTCATGGTACATTTCATAAACATTAGATGCATCTTGTGGCCCTTGTCTTTGATTGAATAATTCAGGATTCTTTTCAAACCACTTATCCCAAGTAGTCATAGATTTACCGTTTAATAGATCATGGCCTTCAGTTTGAGGTGCTGAAGCTGCGGCCCCCCATAAAAAGTTATTTGGAAATTTAATCATTTCGAAAACCTCATTGTTTTAAAATATTTTCCGAACTTAACCATTTATCAACGCTTTTACGATGTAGACTTATGTATTTTGAATAAATAATGTCTAATTGAATCAGAATAGGGATTTGAGGTGAAATATTCCCCAGTTTTTCATCAGCCGAAAAGCTTGCTGCATAGATAGTCTCATCGCAATAATTAACGAAAGGTGAATCTTCATTAGCTGTAATCAATAGAAAGTGTGCCTTATGTTCTTTTCCGATTTTTATTGCTCGAAGTATTTCTGGATCTATTGCGCTCAGAGAAGATACCAATACAACATCACCTTTTTTCAATGACATAGCTGACAAAAGAATTGAATGTTGATCACCAAAGGATTGAATAAATTTTCCAAAACGAGAGAATTTAAACGTAAAATCTAGCCCTGCAAAAGAATTAAAACCTAATCCCCAGAACAGAATGATTCGCGTAGAATAAATCAAATCACAAAAATTTTTAACTGCTTGTCCTCGATACGAGGCATCACTTCTCGTGGCTAAAGCATGATAACTTGCAGTCACTGGCGTGGAAATCATACTAGCATCAGCTGTTTGATCATGCAAAGAGAGACTGTATAGGAAAATCAACTCCTTATAATTGTTCAATCCCAACTTCTTGCAAAAACGAGTAATCGATGGTGCCGAAACTGAAATTTTTTTAGCCAAGGCGCTGATACTCAAAATGGGCTGTTTTCCAATAAAATAATCAGCTACCACTTGTTCGACGGAGGTAAATTCATTTCTCTTTGATTCAATCAATAAATATAAATCATCAACCTTATTAGACATTTTTACCCCTCTTATTTATTAATTCTAATTGTTCTAATTTCTCCTGGTTGAAAATCATCTAATGAAACTTTTTTTAATTGACCTAAAGAATTGAGAATTTTACCAGTAAAATCAGTCAAACTAATCATTTTTGCATCAGTTAACTCAATCACATTAGAACCACTACATATTTTTTTATTAGGATTATAAATTCTAATTAACCAACCAGCTTCATCAGAACTTTCAGTTAAACTGCTAAAGATTAAATCTTGATTATTAAATATAAAAAATGGTTTCGGTTCAATAAGCTTGGGCAAAGGATGTATCACAAAATATTTCAACGTATTAGTAAACTGGTTCAATTCTTGCTGCTGATAAAATGGATTACTGATAGCATATTTTTGGAAATCACGCATAATTTGCGCCGGTGAAAATTGATTATCCAAACTAATAGCAAACTTGAAATGTAATCGTTCTTTTAATTGACTATTAGGGGTTGGAATATAAGTGAATTGATTACCTGAAGCTACACCTGGTCGTCTTAAAAGATCAGGTCGGCCTAAGTAACCAACCGATCTAAAAAGTGTCAAAGCAATCTCATTAAATTCATCACCAACAATTTGATACTCCTTAATTCCCTTTGTTAGCACTGAAATACTACTTTTTTCATCATGAATATTTGTATAATGTAACATTGGAAAAATTGCTGTCGGCTCCTCTTTAAGGCCCTTTTCTTTCCAATTAAATAAATTCTTATCGACCACTGAGCGTTTGATATATCCAAATGCTGTATCTGCATACGAATATTTATTTTGTTTCAAATCTGTTCTAACGACTACTCTCATTCGATGATCTTCTATTTGGTTATCCAATAACAGGTGAACTTGAATCAAATTGCTTTGATTGCCCAATTGAATTGTCAATTCATAATTAACAATTCCATTAAATTCTTTATCTTTTCGTTCTTGAAGATTTTTTGGCAAATTCCAGGATCCGACTAATTTCAATTCACTCAAAGTTTTGCCACATTTACAAATCACTTCAGCATCACCTAAATCTAAATTAAACACTTGATTAAAATGAGCTGGGGAATAATCGTATGTATCTCCTTCATCACCGTCATCAACAATTCTTATAAAATCAGAAATCGTATTTTGTTCTTGCTTATTGATTAAATTCAAAAGTCCATCTTCAAATTCTATTTTGAAATGTCCATTTTCAATACTCTTTGATTCACAGGCTTTCGCCACTTCTTCCATTTCTACTGTTGGCTTAATCTTGAATGTCTTCCACTGCAATGCTGGTAATGTAACGGTTGCTGAACAATGGAAAGTATAATAAAAATTCTTCTCTTCATACGAAGACTCATCGCGTTTAATTTGACCATGATATTTCTTCTCAATATCCCAAATATCCATCGACACTTTAACATCATTATCAAATAATTCGAAATTTTTTTCCTTTAAGGAAATTTCAAATTTAACATTTTTGGTTACCGGATATGGAAGAAGATTGAAAAAGGTTAAATTATTGTCCTTCTTATCGACTTCTGATTCTGAAATCTTTCTGGTTAAATAATCAACAGTAGAATATGACAATTGATCTGCTTCACGCAATCGTTCTAAAATTATTTCGTTCGTCTTGTCACTATTACATCCTCCAGCACTATCATGGGCTTGGTTTCTGACAATCAATTTCCAAATTTTGTCCAATAACGACTTTTTATAAGAGATTCCAATTCGTCCTGCCATAGCCATCAAGGGTTCCAATTGATAGATCAAGCGGCGTTCAACTTTGTCGCTTAAATACTTTTGATCATATCTTGATGAATAAATCGAGCGATGAATTTTAGAAACTGTACTGTCAATGAATTCTCCTGATACGGTATCTAAGTTTCCTTTTGATTTATCAACTTGTTCAAAATACTTTGAATAAGTACTTTCTACTAATTCTATACCGTCTTTTTTTAAATCAGGATTACACTTATTGATTTTCTCTTTTAAATTAAAATCAACGTAACGCTGATCTCCACCAACTGGTAACACAGCATCTTTAAGTGTTACTCCATCTAATGTACGCGACATTAAATCATGAATATCATCGTTATAAATCAGTTCTCCACCTACAAAATAACCATCCTTAATATTTACAACTATAACCTTCGAACCATCTTCTGCTTGCCAATTAAATTCGCGATTACTAGTCTTTTCTTTAGGTAAACCTCGCCAAAAAACAGCATGTTTAATTCCCATACCATTGTAAATTTTAGGCATGTCAACACCTTGTCCAAAAGAATCGGGTAAATAACCAATTTTTTGACTACCACCTAATTCATTTGCTAGATTGATTCCTAAATCCAAGTTCCTCACAATGGCCTCACCTGAAACAATTAATTCATCTGTCTGCGTATACCAAGGTCCAATGAGTAATCTTTTAGCTTTGACCCATTTAATAACTTCTTCCTTTTGCTCAGGATAAGCATCTAAATAATCGTCCAAGATACTCATCTGACCATCTAACAAATAATAGTCAACCGCTTGATTTTCTAAGGCTCTAAACACTTCATCCATATGATAAACGAATTGCACCATGGCTTCATTTCTAGTGAAGTACCATTCAAAATCCCAATGTGTATGTTGTATTACGTGTATTTTTTTCATCATATCCTCTTTCTAGAAAAAAGGAAGAAACCTATCCCTCCTTTATCTAAATTTCGTCAACAGTTGCTGAAAGCGTAGCTATATCATCATTTTCTAAAATATTTTGTCTGAATTCATCATCCATCAACTTACGGGCAATTTTGCTCAACAGTCTCAAGTGTTCTTCTGCACCTTCTTTAGGAATACTGAGAACAAATGCTACTTTGATAGGTTTCTTATCCAAAGCATCCCATTCAATGGATTTGTCAAATTTAATTAAGAATAATCCTGGTTTGGTAATACTTGCGTCATTACTATGTGGAATTGCAATTCCATCTTTGAAACCAGTAGTTGATTCTTTTTCACGATTAACTAACCCTTGGTAGAAACTTTCAACATCCGTACTGTATTCTTTCTCCATGACAAATTTAGCGATTTGTTTAAAAGCATCATCTTGCGTTTGACTAGTCTTATCAAAGTAAATATTTCCTTGATTAAAAATCTCTTTATCCATACTGAAATATCCTCCTATTCGGCTTGTTCTACAGTTTCAGCAGCTTCCAAAACTTTATCTGTTCTCGTTAATCCAATAATTAAAGCCGTCACCGCAATACCGGCACAGACACAAACGATCCAAGTGACAAATGGAATTGGTTGCTCAATATATCCAATAAATGTTCCCAATGGTGAACCAATACCACCATAAAATTTACATCCGGTTGCTGCTACAAGCCCCCCAGCTACAGCAGATCCTGAAACATTTGCAATAATCATTCTGATAGGATCAGCAGCAACAAATGGAATAGCACCTTCAGTAACACCAACTAATCCCATACCTAAAGCAGCACTAGCAGCGGCTTTTTCATCAGTTGTAAATTTCTTTTTCCAAATCATTGAAGCTAACCAAACGCCTAGTGGAGCGACTGAGATAGCAGCTTGGGCTGCCGTACCTGGAACAAAGTTAGCATTTTGAATACCGTATTTAGTCATAGTATCTGTAAAAATAGCTGTACCAAAGATCAATGCTGTTTTATTAATAGGTCCTCCAAGGTCAAATCCAATCATAGCTCCGATAACGGCACCTAGAATAATTGGGGCACTAGCAGAGCTTTTATTGATCCAGTTCAACCAAGCATATAAACTATCCATTCCCGAAGCAATCGGTTGTCCAATTATATAAAAGACAACTAGTGATATGAACAACGTGGCAATAAAGGGAATAATCATAATTGGAACAATCGGCTGTAGAATCTTAGGCCATTTGATTTTCTTCAGAACCTTAACAAAGTAACCTACAATAAAGGCAACTAAGATGGCAGCAATAAAACCCCCACCAGATTTTGCATGTAACAATTCAGCATCATTGGCAATATAAGCACCAATCATGGCTGGAGCAATGGCAGGCTTGTCAGCAATAGAATTGGCTACAAATCCTGCAAACAGTGGAATCATCAATTTAAATCCGACTTGACCTACCTGGAACATGTTTGACATCAATTGTCCCATCGGCGTACTTGTATCAAATCCCCACTTAACGATTCTACCTAAATCATCTCTTTGAAACGCATATAAGTTCGCTATAGTAAGAATTAATCCAGCAGCAATAACCATTGGAATCATATACGAGATACCACTCATTACATGAGTAAAGAAATTCACCTTTTCTTTGTTGCTACCAATTTGAATTTTACCTACCTTACCACCCTTTTTACCAAAAACAGTAGCTTCCTTCTCAGCTCTTTCAATTAATATCTTTCCATCATTGATAGCATCATTTGAATCTGTTACAAAAAGTTTCTTTCCAGTGAATCTAATTGGATCAATTTTAATATCTGCTGCAATGATGACTAAATCAGCACTGTCAATATCTTCTGCTGTTAATTTATTTTCAGCACCAATTGCGCCATCGGTTTCAACTTTCACCTCATACCCTAATTCTTTAGCCGCTTTTTCAATTGATTCTGCAGCCATATATGTATGAGCAATCCCGGCTGCGCAAGCTGTTACTGCAATAATTTTCTTAGCCATTTTTTCATCTCCTTCGTTTTTATGATTTGATAATAATATATAAAGCAATTAAAGTAAACGCTTTCTATAGACTTAGAATCTATTTACAAACATTGCCAAGTTGAGGAATTTATTGAAATTATTTACATAAAAAAAACATCTTATAGCAAGATGTATTTATCAAAATATATTAATTTAATAATTTATATATTAGTTATAAAAATTATAAGCTGCTCCAATTAGGTTAGAATCATTGTGAAATTTTGAGGCCATTATTTTGGGATAAATTGGTATATTCCCCAAAGAATCAAGATAAACATTTACAGTTTCTATTAAATGTTTCATGAAAATTGAACTCCTAGACACACCTCCGCCAACAATAATTGCTTGAGGATCAGTAACGAATTGTAGATTATAAATTGCTTGGGCCAAATTATCATACATTACTTGGGTTTCCGCTTTAGCAGTAAAGTCTCCAGAATCGGCCAATTCAATTATCTGTTTGCCAGAAAGATTCATTCCATATTTAGAATTGTACCTTTCTGCCATGTGGACAGCAGTGCCCCAAAGGCTTAATTGTTTTTTACCGTCGCCCATCATCATTCCAAATTCACCACCATAAAGATTAGATCCACGAATGATTTTTCGATTAGAAACAACGGCACCACCAACTCCTGTTCCAATAACCAGAAAAAGAATATCATTCAAATCTTTTGCCACACCTATAGATAATTCAGCCAGTGCCGCACAATTTGCATCATTTTCCAGTGCCACCCTTAGATTCAAATGTTCTTGAATTACCTGTTTTATTGGGAAATCATGAATGTACGGTAGAGCACTACTTCCACCAATAATTCCAGTATCCTGATCGACGATACCAGGAATACTGATTCCTACGCCATCTATTTTTCTGTTTTTAAATTCATTATTGATTGATTCAAAATTATGATAAAAATCTTCTATATTATTAGGGGTCTCTAAGCTGCTTTTATTACTTAATACTTGTATCTCATCATCCCATAAACCATATTTTATGGATGTTCCACCAACATCAATCACTATTAATTTTGACATTTATTTTATCTCCAATTGTTTATTTTAGTTTACGGTTTAGGATACTTTAAAACAATGGAAAGTAGTCACTTTGAAAATTTATTCACTAACTTATAAGATCAATTATTTTATTTTCAATCTTAATTTAAAATTTTACCTTTAAAACCTGCTTTAATTAGTGAACTATATCCAAATAACCTGAGATCCTATACTAAGCAATTAGAATCCCAGGTCATTTTTATTTCATCATAATCTGACACAAGAAATGTTTTTTGGTATTGATTAAGCCAGAACTTTTTTAACAATTTCATACAGTTTCTTAACATCTTCAGGTCTTGTTAGTCCATCGTCACCAATAATTGAACTGTAAATATGTGGAATAATTTTCTTTACACCTGCATCTACGGCAATTTGAAGTATTTCTTCAAAATTATCTAAATCAATACCACCCGTAGGTTCCAAATTGAAATCATATTTAGCACATGCCTTAGCTACAGCTCTAAATTCATCCTCATGCTTCAATCCTCCCATTGGGAAGAACTTAATGGCAGTACCCCCCATATCTTTCAAAAGAGCAATTGCCGTTTCAATAGGAACTTCAGCAGCCGGTTGCTGACTGCTTAATGGACCTGTGGCAATATTGACTAGTCCAACTTTTCCTGTTGGTGAAACTAATCCATTAATGACAGTTTCATTCTCTTCTAGCAATGCGCGTGAGGTTCCTACACCTGTGAATACCTGATTAACATGTTGTGGTTTCAAAACTTTTGAAACACGACTAACCATTTGACTTTGTTTAGGGTCACCTGCACCCAAACCGACAGAAATAGCATTATCAACTTCTGCTTGATATTTCTTCATATCTTCAATTGCTGCTTCATCAGTATCGTAGTTTTTAGTCAAAACACCAACGACTGTATGCCCCTCTGCGGCTTCATAGATATCCTTAGCATTTTGTATTGAGCCTGCCAAAACATTGATAGCTACTCTATCTTTATAATAATTTGGAATTAATTTCATTTTAATTTCTCCTCAACTATTTTTGAATTTCCTTCAGTCTATTAACAATCATGTCCATTTCTTCTGCATCAACAGCACGAATATCAAATTCAATAATTCCCTCATTTGCTCTATATTCACGAGTATAAATAGCTGGATCCCCCAATTTTAGTTCTCTAGTAACTTCTTTAGCATCCTTTTTAGAGCTATTTTCCACTGTAATCGCAGCACGATAAATTTCACGGCCGGCTCCGTCTTGAACTTCCTTAGCTTGAATATTAGGAACCTCGTTTAAATTCTTCAAGAATGGTGCCAGTCTTTGACGCATATGTTCGCCATCTTCAGGTCCAATCTTTAAATACCTTTCAATAGCAGCTGTCAATCCTAAGATATTTTCCTTACCAATCTTCATGGCACGTCCGATACCTTTCTTTTGGAGACGAATCCAGTTAATATATTTAGACTTACCATATACCAATCCAGATGCTGGACCCTCAAGAGCTTTTGCACCACTGAAAATAATAATATCAACTCCTAATGCCAGGTACTTCTTCATATCCTCTTCTGCAGCGGCATCAAGAATCAACGGAAGATTATTCTTATGCGCAACTTCAACGGCATCTTTAACAGATAACATACTTTTCTGAACAGTATGATGACTCTTTACATAAAAGATGGCCGCTGTTTTATCAGTAATCATCATTTCAATATGTTCTGGAGTACACATATTAGCATATCCAGCTTCAATAACATGTCCACCACCAAGTTCAATCATTACTTCTTCCGGAGTTCCGTAGTCAACATTATGGCCTTTAGGCAAGATAATCTCTCGTTTCTCAAATCTCGGACTATTTGAGTGATAAACATGGTACATACTTCCTTGTCCAATCAATGCAGCGACAGACATTGCAATACCGGCTGATGCAGAATTAACGACAATAGAATCCTCGGCTCCCAACAATTTAGCAAGATGTTTACACGTCTGAACATCCAAATCTGCCATTTCAAAGAAATGCTTATCACCAAATTGTTGTGCATTAATAACATCATCTGGAACCTGTGAAACACCTAAAATCGTCATTTTTCCACTAGCATTAATTACCTTTTTTAATCCGTATTCGCTATAAATATCTTCAACCAATTTATCTTCCTCCAATTGAATACTCATTACCGGCAATAACCGAATAAATAGGTTTAATAAGTGTATCCGTTGTCTTTTGATTTCCATTAGAATCTGTTAAAACTTTAGAACCTTTTTCGATATTAAATATTGTTAAATCTCCATCGTAGCCAGGTCTTAATGACCCTTTACTTTGTAAATGAAAGTTATCGGCAGGTGCCCATGTGACCATTCTAATAACTTCTGGTAGTGAATAACCTATCAATAGCATCTTTTCAAGCGTTGTAGCCATATCATAAACTGGACCATTAGCTCTATTTTTGTGATAGATATCAGTACTTACTGATTTAGGAACAATTCCTTCATCACGCGCAATTTCACCTGTTCTGAAATTAAAACTATCAGTTCCATGGCCTACATCAAAAATAACTCCTCGATCATAGGCATCCAAAGCAAAATCTTCAACATGACCATTTTTATCGATCATTCCATTTGGCTTACCATTATAAGCATGTGTCAAAATATCACCACGAGACATTGAATCCAAAACGTATTTAAGCTCTGGAGGATTTGCCCCGACATGAACCATGATTGGTAATCCCAGTTGTGCCTGAAATCGCTTTGCTTCAAGCAAAGGCTTAACATCGTTATCTACCACAACAGAATGACTCTCCCTGACTTTTATACCTACAATAAAGTTTTGCAATTCTTGTACAGCATCATAAAGTGGTTTCTTTTGGACTCTAGTAATATCTCCAAGTTCATCTTGCGCAAGAATACCTGTTTTTGAAATATTAATCATTGCTAAAACATTAGTCTTCTTACCACGAGTTATCTTATAGAAATCACGAATATTATCTGCACCAGTTGATCCAGCATCAATAACTGTCGTTACACCTGTTAGATATCCATCCTTATCAGGATCATCGTAATAAAGATCTAATTTTTCATACGAGTGAACATGATCATCAATCCAACCTGGAGTCACGTACGATTTATTCTTTAAATCAATTGTTTTATTAGCAGTAATTCCTGCTAATTTACTATCAACGGCTGTAATTTTACCATCGGTAATTGTTATCTCAATTGGTTGGTTACGCTCAGTTTTACCATTTTTGATATATAAATCTTCCATTATATTACACTCCTCAAATCTTAAAATTATTTCTGTATTATTAGACTGCTATTGGGAAGAAGAAGCCAAAGATCATAGCGCCAAGAATGGCACCACCAGGAAGGGGTTTCTTCCAAGCGTAGAATAAAGCCGCTCCGATTATTGCACCAATGCCAATAGGAATTGAAGCTGAAACAGCGCTTAATATTATTAATGGTCCAAGAAAGCGCCCAGTTTCATTACCGGCACCCATCATTACATCAGCGCCAAACGTAGCGTTAGATTGACCGATGGTATACTTTCTTACAAGGTAGATAATCAAACCAATAACGAGTCCAATGACCAGTCCTGTTAATAATGCTAGTGGGAAATTTTTAACCGGAGCATCCCAACCAACGCTCAATAAAATAGCGGGAATACCAATACCGACACCAGTTAAAATTGATCCTCCTAAATCTAGGATTCCAACTAATGAGCCTTCCAAAACACGTGCAAATAGAAAACTAGCCCCAAAAGCAGCTGCAGGTCCAAATGATTTTCCTGTCAAACCTGCTTTTAACATTGCAACGATGGCAACTTCATTAAAAGCACCAACACCGTATTTAATGTACATTGAGGTCCCTGCAAAGACACCCATGGACATTAATCCAACGATAATGGGAAATGACCAATCTGCATACCAAAAGCTTTTAGCGTGTTCTAGATCTTTTACGTCATCTTGCATGATATACTTCCTCCTTTAACTATTTTGGTGTTACGACGCTATGTAAATTATTTAACCAACTTGGAATTCCAATCTTGAATGCTTTAAGCATATTCACATCAAATCCTCTAAAGAATCCACTCAAAACGAATAAAGCTATAGTTGCAATAAGAATAATCTTGGTTAATTTAGTCCAGCCAATCTCATCAACACCTTTACCAACTAATATTCCTAAAACAACACCAGGAACAGCATTACCCATAATCAGAGCAGCAATACCTCCAAAGACCGTTCCAAATAATCCTGAACGCCGGCCAGCATCAATGGCTGCTAGCCAGAATAGAATCGGCATAACCATATTGATCAAAGTATCAGCGGCAGGAACTAAAACCTTTACTGCTGTGACTTGTAATGAAGCGGGAATTGAGGCTGAAGTAACATTCAAAAATGGAACTAAAATGGCACCTATAATTCCACTAACGATTCCCATCTTTTTAGGATTATGTACCGTTTCCTCAACCTTTTTATTTTTAAGTAATAAAATACTTGCAGCCCAATTAGGAATAACACGATGTGTAATATCCTGTGTAAAGGCACCAGCACCAACTGTTGAGGCCCATGCATTGAAGAAGAATCCTAAACCGAATGAGAAATGTGATGCTGGATCTCCTTCAGCAGCATTCATTTCACCTAATGTTCTAAATGCACCTAGAGCTTGAACTGTGGGAGCATTGAACATTCTGGCGGCACCAACACCAGTGGCAAATCCAACGGCCACACCAACAATAATGGATTCTATTAAAATTATTAGTATTTGCATTATTTATCGCCCCTTATTAGTTTCGCAAAGTCAGGTATATTTATATGATCCGGTGATGGTATCTCTTCATCTACAAAATCGATTGCCCTTAAATCAATAGCATTCAATTCAACATCTATATTTAAAGCAATTTTATAGTTCACTCTAGTTCTCTTAAAAAAGAAGAAGAGAAATTTTTCTTGATAAGAAACCCGTTCAGCACTTAAAACATGCACATTTTTCGGAATAATTTGTAAAGTTACCTGACCTTCATCTTGAACAATTTCTTTACGAATGTTACTTAGTGCATTAGCAAAGGCTCTTTGTCTTGTTTCCCCTTCACCATAAACTCGAACTGTTTTTGTAATATAGTTGTTAATTTCTGAATCCATATCTTTCACCTACCAATAGATTAAGCTTTCTCTGGATATTTCTTTGCAAATGTTTCTAACAACTTCTTACCTAACTCTTCTTTATCCATGAATCCAAATCCTAAAACGGTTTTTCCTTCTTGAATTGCAGTAATACCTTCCTGAATTGATCTCATTCCATGTCTTTCTGGATATCCATATTGAGTATTTGCTGTAATGGCACCAGCACCACCTGAACCGCAGAATGAAATTCCCATATCAGCTTGTTCATCGTGCATCACTTTTCCTAAACGCATGTCAGCACCCATTCCTGGGACAACAACCGCTTGTCCACCGGCTTCTTCAATACCTTTTGCTACTTTTTGTCCTTTACCCATTCTGTCTGCAATAACTACCTTAATCATAATGAATTCCTCCTAATTATTTTCTATAGCGTTTTCAAAATGAATTGATAAAACTAATGGTTCTGATGGAGCTAAATTACCAATTCTTTCTGTAATATTTTTAGCTAGATCTAATGATTTATCTGAAACACCATTGAATAGTGCTTCATCAACTGGATCTAATGGATTATTATCCCTTGATCTCATTACCATTTCAGCGAGATGATTAGTCAATACAGTCAGTTGCAATTCAGTTAGTATGATTCCTCTTTTATGCATCTCGCCAAGAGTATATTTTAAAATATCTAGTGTTCCCTTTGGATATTTAGATTCCTTGATGATCTTACTTATCTCTGGAATATCCCATTTATTTTGCATCATATTTTTATCACTCTCTTCCACTGGGTAAATATGTATATTCAATAATCGCATTAATTTCTGATTCATTTATATTTAATTGATTTTTTTGAAATATTTCTTTAATCTTTTTTTTAAGTTTATCGTCAGTTGTCGGATTATCATTCTCTTCTTGATATTCTTCATTAAATTTTATCCGATGAACTACCATAAAAACATGTAACATAAAAGCATCTCTATAGTCATCTGGAATACTTTTTTTTTAATAGTTTATAAAGATCTTCATAAACTGCAAACATTGTCATAATCAAATCCTTGGAAAAATTCTTCAATGTTAAATTTTCCTTTAAAGAATTAGGTAATATATTTTGACGAGATTCCAATTGAATACCATCAGAATTTTTGGTTAATATTTCAGCAATCGTATTTCTTATTTTTGCTATGTCACTGTCGGTTGGTAAAGGATTAACTTGTATCAATGGTGAATTAATACCCTTTAAATCAAAAATACTAATTACTAAATCCGGTTTAATTTTATTTATCTGACGTTTAGCCGCAATAAAAGATGTAAAGCCTGCGATTTCAATATTAGGAATATTTTCTTCAATCTTTTGTTGAATCAAATTAGTAACACCTAAACCTGTAGAACAAACGTAAACAACTCTAACCTTTCGTTCATGAGTCTGAATCCTTTGTTCGGAAACCATAAAATGTAAAGCAAGAAACGATACAAAGGAATCATTAACAATAGCTGGATTATTTGAAACTTCTCTTGTACAAACGTCGTATAAGGCACTAAATAATTTGGGATAATTTTGTTTAATATCATTAACAAAGGGATTATATTCATTAGTAAATTTGTATTTTCCATTCAATTTACTAATTAAATGTGATAAAAGACTGTCGAATAATTGTTTATCCTCATAAAAAGGTAAATCTATTTTTTTACTAACTGCATCGATGATTCTCTTAGTAATACCGGCTAAATTATTATCCTCTTGAAGCCCCTGTCCCCCATTTATTACATAAAGGTACTCATCCTGATACAAAGGAAAATCATATTCATCGAACATATTTTGGAAAAGTTCCGTATCAAATGAATCTAATGTTGATTCATTCACACTAAGTTCTTGATAACTATTAATTGGATGATTAATACTTAATCTGGCAATTGCGATTGCTAATCGACAAGATATCGTTAAAATATCGTTGTAATCAAGATCTGCTGAACTTTTTTCAATAAGTTTTCCAGTTTGAATCAATACTCTTTTGAAAATATATTCAAATTCAACATTTAATCCTAATAAAAGTCCCGTAACTTCCTCTGAATTCAGTTGTAACAAATGAATAACTGAATAAATGTCAAAATTAGAAATAACCTCTTGCAAGGATGACTCTAGATACGACCTTAAATTAAATTCATTTCCGTCTAACTGATAACCATAGAAATCCTTGTGTACTAATCTAATATTGAAATTACTTAATTTATTACGTACTCTTTCCAAATCATTGAGTATTGTGGTTTCACTAACATGAAGCTTATTTTCTAATTGCTGTAACGTTACAGATTGATCTGTCAGTGATAATAAAAATACAATTTGCAGAGATCTTTTCTTAGGAGCGGGACAATATTCAAACCCCGTTTGTCCCAGAAGCCTTTTTCTAATAATTTCTTTTACTTTACCGTCTCCTTTCAACCAAACGCCGACATGAGGTTTAGTTTCAAAAACTTGTAAATTTTCACTACAAAGCCAATCTCTTATGTCTTTAAAATCATATTTAATGGTACGAACACTTACTGAATAAACCTCTGAAAGTTTTTGAACGGTTATGGCCTTATCTTGATTGAGTAATAGATAAATTATTTTGATTTCCCTATCAGTTAATTGCACTATTTTCACTCCTAATTATCTTTTTCCTCAAGTCCCTTCTTACAGTTCATATGTTAAAACGCTTACATTAATAGAACAACAGTTAATTTATGCACCATAATTAGTGCAAAATATACTTTTCGGTACATCAATTATTATTTTCATATAGCAAAACCAATCACTTCAAGCAGAGTAACCTTTCATTTGACATATACCAATTATTGCAATAAAAAAAAACATATTGAAAACGATGAAAAAATAATCGCTTTTAAATATGTTTTTGTAAATTTGTATAAATCAATCGATTTAGGATTATAAAACTAAGCACTTCACTTTTTTAGATCTCTTCATATTAATATTTTTAGAATTCACCCAAAAAGTGAGATATTTCTTTTTCTGTAGTTAAATTAATTAAATCATTCAATGGAGTTCCCTTAGTTGGTTCTAAATATTGAATTAATTGTCTTTTATTCAATGGTCCCAAAAAAATAGTAGATAGTTGATTAGGTGTTAACACCTGACTGTTCTCAATTCCTCTTTCAAATTTCAAACCTTTTGAACTCAATAAATAGGTGCCACTATTCCAATTAGCTGTATTATCTTTAATAGAAAATTCTATCTCAGATGAAATATTTATTTTCTTTATTGCAATGTCTAAAAATTTTTTTACATCAACAATTCTTATCATAGTATCCAAATAAATATCTTGTTCTATTCTAGGATCATGAAAATCAAAACTAAGGTTATGATTCATAGTAGATATACCTTCAATAGTAAATATATTGGATTTATGAGATTCTAGGAACCACCATAATTGTTTTCTTACCTTATTGGAATTATAAATAAAATCTATAATCCTAAGGGTTGTATTACTCTTTATATAACTTATAAATCCGACATACTTGTCATTTTCAAGAGCAAAACAATAATTCAAATTAGGATATTGATTCCAATGCCGACGCCACCACAATTCATTTCTTATCTGCATACCATTGGTTGATTTTGCCATAGTATCATAAACATTTTTAATATTATGAATATCCAATTTACTTATTTCTTCAGGAATCTTACGAATTATAGCTACTGATTTATCTCTAGTGAATTCAGGATATTTATCTTTATTTACTCGATAATTTATTCTTTCAGTATATAAATCAAAACCAAATTTACGGTAAAATTCGGGTGAGAATGGCTGTAATATGGCTAATGCCTGATGATTACATTTTGCGGTTTTTAAACTCTCTAACATTAACTGGGTGGCAATGCCTTGCTCTCGATTTTCAGGATAAACACCAACATGATTTATTCCAGCAGTAGGAATGATTTCTCCATAATAATTTATTAAAATAGGCAAATTGAGTATTTGTCCTATTAATTTTCCTTCAGAAAAAGCCCCAATTTTATTGGCCATACCTAATAAATGTTGATAATCGTTAGACTTTTGTGTAGTAAAGTCAGAATGAAAAACATATTTCCTTAAAGCAACAGATTGTTCCAAATCTTTTCCTTCAGTAAAATGTTTTATGAACATACTATCTATTCTCCTATAATTTAAAATGTTTTTTATAGTCTTTTACAATTGATTTAGAGGACGTAATAGCTTCGAAACTACGATTAAAATCGCGACTAAAATACAAGTATAATATGGTATCAATCACATAAAACTGACCAGTTATAGAGTTTGTAGCCCCGACTCGGACATCGGGTTCCATAGGTTTACAAGTTTTAAGCGCTATATTCGATAATTTAGATAATTTGTTCTGGCCAAACATAGTTAACGTTATACAAAATAACTTTTTTACCTTCGCATATTGAGCTACATAAACGATTTCTGGTGTTTCTCCAGAATTAGAGATAAGCCACAAAGTATCACCCTCAGATGAATTACTCAACTCTGCCAAAAAAACATTTAAGTCACGTCCAACTATGACGTGAAAACCTATTCTTGACCATTTTTGATGAATATTTTCAGCAGCTAATGCTGAGGCCCCTATACCAAAGACATATAATGTTCTAGTTTTTAATAATCTTTTTACAGTGTTTTCACAGTCTGTTTCTTTTAATAGATCCTTAGTTTGTCGAATATTTTTAATTTCATTTTCAGCTAACTTATCATCTATCGATTTAAATGATTCATTTGCCTTAATATCAAGCTTACGTTCTGTTTCATTATCCTGACCCACTAAATCCATTGAAATCATTATCTTCATTGTGGTAAAAGAATTAATATCTAATTTTTTTACCATTCTTACAATAGTAGCAGAACTGGAGCCAGAAGCCTTCGCTAATTGCTCTACATTAGATTTAACGGTCTCCTCTTGATGCTTAACAATATAATTTGCAACCTTCTTTTCTGCAGTCGTTAAATCCTTTTGTACTGAATCCACTCTTGTTTTAAAATTCATAATTCTCCTCCTCGAAAAAAAGAAAGAGAAACTCTGATAAACTTATCAGAGACTTCTCCATACGTTAATCGACTATTCAATGGTTATGTTTTTTATTTAATTCTTGGATTTTACGAGTACGATCAGCTATCCAGCCTTTTCCCTTCCCAGCCAAATACAATTTATAATTACGTGTAAATGCCATAAAGAAAACAATTGTTCCAAACATAAAAATAACTTGAACGAAAATCAAAGCTATTTGATTGTGTATTGTTATGGTACCAATTATCAAAAGAATAAAGCTCAATAAACCTACACACATACTCCATATTTGATGTCCATGTTTATAAACTTCATTCACCATTTCATAGGCAATAATGAATAGAACAGCCAAAACCATAAACAAAGTAATCACGTATGTCATTTTTTCATCCTTTCAATACAACAAATATTCACTTACACTATTTGCAAAATTCATATTTATATTACTATTTTCTTTTAGAAGATTATCTAGGTCTTGCGTACTTCTCATTTGTTTACCCGACAAATATTCAATAAAGCGATGATCTGTTCCAATTGCTGGTGAAACCAAATCAAAGGTAAATTTATCCGGATACAAATGAACTAAGGTTCTCAATATTCCATAGCCTAGTGAAAGTGCATCAAAATTATCATTTTTAATATGTATTTGAATACCCTGGCAAATTTTTCTTTCATATTTAGAGGTCAGTGGTTCAAACCACACTGGCTGAAAGCCTAAAGAATCATTCTGACCACATTCTTCAGCTAACGAAGATGACAATTCCTTTGCGTTAATCCAAGGAGCGCCAAATTGTTCAAAAGGTCTGACTGTTCCCCTTCCCTCAGAAACATTCGTTCCTTCAAGGAAACATAATCCGGGATAAAATTTTAATGCATCAAAAGTTGGTAAATTTGGAGATGGTGAAATCCATGGCAAACAATTTTTTTTGACATCTAACGAACTATCCCAGCCAGATAATCGACTAATATATAATTTCAAACTAAGAGACTGATCATCTCTTATCCAAATTGCAAGTTCTCCAATTGTCATACCATAACGATTAGGTAATTCTAACAGACCTACAAAAGAGAAATAATCTGAAGTCAATATGTCTCCCAATGGTTGCTCCCTACCTAAGGGAAGTGGCCTATCCATCACAACAATTGGAACATTAACATTTGCAGCAACTTGCATCACGTTTAATAGAGTGTAGATATAAGTGTAATATCTTACTCCAATATCTTGAATATCGAAGACTATAATATCAATACCAGACAACTCACTAACCGTTGGAGCTCTATGATTTCCATATAAACTGACAACTTCTAAATCTAAATCCTTATCAAAATAACTATCAACACTCTCACCAGCTGCAGCTACTCCATATAGCCCATGTTCAGGTGTAAATATCTTAACAACTTTACCAAACAGATTTAATTGCTCTGCACTAGACTTAAAATTTGAAGTTACTCCAGTAAAATTCGTAACTAATCCTATTTTTCTATTACTTACTAAATTCTTATACTCTGATACATTTTCAATTCCTAATTTCATAATCATGATTAACCAATACGAAATATTTTTTCAGTAACTTCTGGGATCTCTTCTGCATCTACGTGATCCACACTATAAAATTGGTTTCCAGCTGAGAGTTCTTTTATAAACTGATTGATCTTACTCTCATTACCTTGAACCTCAACTAAAATTGTTCCTTCAGGTCCACGGGCAGATATACCTGTTAAATTCAATTGCATTGCAACCCTTTGCGCAACGTATTTAACTCCACCTTCTGAAAGTTTCCCATGAAATGTTAATTTTTTACGCATTGCTCGGTTTCCTCCTACAAAATAACTAAATTAAGCAATTACACTTTCAGCTTTCTCAGCATCTTCTTCCTTCTTTTCTTCTCTTTCCTTCTTCAATAATTGTCTGTCATACATCATTGTAAATGGATAATAAATCAATAGATATATAATAAAGTTAAGTATCATAAGGAATATGGCTCTAACGTCCGCCTGTGTTATCATATATCCCATTATAGGGAACGGTACTGTAAACGGCGCTAGCATAGAAGTTTTATTAACAAGATCTAGAGACATTGCAATATATGTAATGGTTGATGTAATGAATGGACCTACAATAAATGGTATAGCTAGAATTGGATTTAAAACAATTGGAGCACCAAATATAATTGGTTCGTTAATATTAAATATACCAGGAACAAAGGCTAATTTACCAATTTGTTTCAAGTATGCGGATTTGGCAAAAATCATGGCAATTAAACAAAGTGCCAATGTACCACCAGATCCACCAATCCAAACGAATGTATAGAATCCTTCAGTAGCAATATTATGTGCCACATGACCAGCTGCCACAGCATCCGCATTTTGTTGCCATAAAATCAACCAGAATGGACGAACTAAGTTACCAATAATAGAATCACCATGAATACCTGTTGCCCACAATAGAGTAATTAGTAGTGGTGGCAAAACTAATCCGATATATGAATTCATCCCAACATGAATGATTGGTTTGAATAACGTCATCAAGAATTCATTGATGTTCCATTTAAAAATTCCTGAAATGACCCAAACTACAATAATAACAACTGCTGATGGAATAATAGCAGCAAATGAACGTGAAACAGATTCTGGAACTGAATCAGGCATTTTAATAGTAATATTATGCTTACTACAGAAGTAAATAATTTCAGTTGAAAAGATAGCGACAATAATGGCAGTAAACATACCCGAACCACCTAAATAGGTCATTGGCATAACCATACCCAATGAAGTTTTAGGATTTGCAGCATCATTAGCCAAAACTGGAATAGTTGTCATTAAAAAAGCACCCATTGAAATTAGTCCACTAGATAATGCATCCAGTTTATAATGTTTAGCTAATTGATACCCAATACCAAAAGCAGCATAGACAGACATTAAACCAACTGTAATACGGTATGGCAACATAATGGTTGCAACGTATGGTTTAACAAGATTTTGATATGCAGGAATTGGAAATTGAGCAAATAACACGAAGAAACTTCCCAGCATAACTAACGGCATTGTAGCAATAATACCATCACGAATAGAAACCAAATAACGATTCTGTGACAATTTAACCATCGGTGGCATTAGTTTTGCTTCAATCCACTTTAAAAAATTTTGCATTTTTTACATCCCTTCCTGAAAACGTTTTCTAATTTCAAATTAAGTATACCATTTCGTTTTATTGTTTCAACTTTATCATAGAAAAATTGAAATAATATTTCTTGATGCATCTAATTTGTGAACTTAAACTTTGTCCATGGATACAAGTATTTTAGTAATGGTAATTCTTCTTCTTTGATAGATCCTACTTTATTTTTTCTAGAATCCTTATGTGGTTTTAATACCACTTGCAACTCATTTTTATATACTCCAAAACCATCATTACCAATTAAAATATCTCCACTTTCAAATTCACAATCATTATCGTGTGGTGTATTTGGAATTTCTCTATACTTGACTCGTGATTCCGTTGAACGAGCAACCAAGGCGTTACTATCCCCTCGACGATAATGATTCTCATTTAACAAAATTTTTCTTTCCACTTCATTTATGACAGGTACAGTATCAATAGAAAAGCTTAGTTTATAACGATTCAATTCTCCTAATTTCTTTAGTTCTTCTTCACTAGCATAGGCATTTCCAATAATTACATCATCAATCAAGCCACTCATGAACATCGACTTAGCTTGAACCTCTACAGGTAAATATCGATCTGACTCTCTAGTAGGTAGTCCATCATTTACATTCCAAGGTCCTTGGGTTCCATTTTGACTAGATACAAAAGCAGCAGTATGAATATTACGAGTTTTAAATCGCTTACTACATCTTTCAAAAAAACCATCTTCTAATCCTGTCCCCACCTGAGGATAAAAATTATGACATCCATACAAAAATGGCTTGTTGGCTTGATAACTCAAAATATTATCTAAATACCCAGTATCATTACTCATATTTAATTCAATAATTAACCCTTCCGGATTGTAAGATAAATCTGCTTCAGTAATTCCATTAAATCCCTGATCTAACCTTACGGCTGCTGCACCCAGTTTTTTAAAGAATGACAAATCATTATATGAAATTTCTAAACTTTCAAAGATATGTGGAGAAATGTCTAATGTCGTACTAAACCCATGCTTATTTCCAAATTCAATAATCCTTTTGAATTTCTTTTCAGTAGCTGCGACATCTTTAGCTTCAAGCATACTCATGAAAATTCGAGTGAAACCATACTTCTCTCCTAGTAATAAATATAACTCATCTTGCTTTTCATTACTGTGATCTGGATAAATTGATAATCCAATTTGACGCATTGTCATAAATTAATCCTCCTTATTTTCCTGATACCAATAAAAAGCTCCAAAGGAATTATTCCTACTGGTATAAACAAATTTTACTTTTGGATATATACCTAATATTCTTTTTTCAAAATAAAATTGATAATCTCGATTCTTTTGTAAAACACTACCTGACTCACCAATTAATAATTCTGATTTGTTTCCCCATCTTTTCAACATTAATAATGCTTGATCGGCCAAACTATTGGCAGAATCTTCAATGATTTGTAAAGCTTCCGGATATTGATTAGATAGTTCACTTGTAATAAGTGCTAAATTTGCAATTTGTTTTCTATTCATTTTATAAATATCGGCTATTACTTCTGGTACGTTATTTTTACCCAATTCTTGAATAAATTTACTAGCAAAACTATTATTTTCTTGATTATCATATTTAATTGTTAAAAATTTTAGAGTCCTGCGGGATATATCAAAGGCACTACCTTCATCACCAAATAAATATCCCCATCCACCAACTCTTTGAATATTGTTAAATCTAGAAAAAATTGCTGAGCCTGTCCCTGCTAAAGCCACAACACCTTTTTTCCCAGATAGTATATTCCAAAGAGCCAACATTGCATCACTCATTAAAATAATTGGAATACCAAACTTTAAATTTAATTCATCTTTTAATTCAGAGCCTCCACCAAAGGTATCTAATCCAGCAATACCAATAATAACGGCCTTACATTCATTCCACTGATTACCATATTTTGATTTAATTTGGTTTATCAAATTAAACAAATTAAGCCTAGTTTTATCGTAATCAACCAAAATATTACCTGGTCCTACTTCAAATCGTTCTTTTATATTACCGTCAACATCGATAACTTGAGAAACAATATGAGTTCCACCACTATCAATACCAATAATAAATGACATTTTCCCCCTCCTTTTATACTTGACTATAACTATGATTACGGTTACATTATAATCGCAAGAAATAATATTTCAACATATGTTATTATTTTCAGTTTTTTTATTTCATAAGCGAGGTGCTTTTATGGCAGTTATTTCGGTACACTATTCCTCACAATTATTGAATTCCCAAACCATAGTAAGAATTATTATGCCTGACAATATTTTGAACAAACCAGTACCAGTTATTTGGTGGTTACACGGGTTAGGAGATGATGGAAGTGTTTGGATAAGAAAGACACGTTTAGAATTAATAGCAACTCAGTATAAAGTTGCCGTCATAATTCCTGACATGCAACGATCGTTTTCTCAAAATATACAAGGTGGTCTCCCTTTTTTTGATTATATAAATAAAGAACTCCCTGAATATTTACATTCAATTTTTAATTTAAGCGACAGACGTGATGAAAATTTTTTAGTCGGTAATTCTATGGGCGGTTATGGTTCATATAAACTATCAGCAATCAGTCCAAAAAGATTCAGTTATGTTGCTACACTATCACCTGTAACTAATTTAAAAACAGTTACTACATTCATGAGGGATTTTCCATCCATTTTTACAAGTAACCCTGAAAGTATCGAAAATTTAGTAGGCTTAATGGGAAAAACACAAAACGAGCTTTCCAATATTCATTGGCTGCAATTAATGGGGGCAGATGATCCATTAAAGAGTGATAGTATCAACTTTGTCAAAGAAACTAAAGATAAATTACATATAAATTTAAATCAAAAAATTTCACCAGGAAATCATAATTGGACTTTTTGGGATAAACAGTTAACAGAAATTTTTAATTGGCTGCCCCTCCAAAAGGTTCTAACAGGAGGCATCATCCAAAAATGAATATCACAGAAAAACGTAACAAAAATTCTACCCATATTGATGAGTGCGAAACTAAAGACATTTTAAAAATAATCAATCAAGAAGATCAAACGGTTCCTAAGGTTTTGGATGATGAGAAAATATTAAACACTATGACTAAACTAATTAATGAAATTGTAAAATCTTTTCAAAAGAATGGTCATTTAATTTATGTTGGTGCCGGAACTAGCGGTAGATTAGGCGTTTTGGATGCATCAGAATGTGTTCCTACATTTGGTGTAAAACCAACCATGATCCAAGGACTAATCGCTGGTGGCAATAAAGCCCTAACGATACCAGTTGAAGGAGCAGAGGATTCTCTAACACAGGCTTCCATGGACTTACAAAAGATAAATCTTAATAAAAATGATATTGTGATAGGAATAGCTGCCAGTGGACATACGCCTTATGCTATTTCGGCATTGAATTATGCCAATGATATTGGATGCACAACTGGATCAATAAGCTGTAACCCAGATTCTGAAATTAGTAAATATGCTGACTTTCCAATCGAAGCCGTGGTGGGTCCTGAAGTTGTAACTGGCTCGACGAGAATGAAATCAGGGACTGTTCAAAAGCTTATTTTGAATATGATTTCAACCACAGCCATGATTAGATTAGGAAAGACATATAGTAATCTAATGGTTGATCTTCAACCTACTAATCATAAATTGGTCGATAGAGCTATCCGAATTATTTCTGAGGCCGCCGGTATTTCATATGAACTTGCTGAAAAATATTTTCAAGAATCTAAAAAACAGCCCAAAGTTGCTATTTTAATGGTTCTATGCAAACTGAATCGTGGTGAAGCGGAAAAGAAATTGAGAGAAACAAAGGGTAGAATTGCAGATAATATAAAATAAGAATAGTAATTCACTTAAAAAACAGCCTTCGAATAATTTCAATTATTCGAGGGCTGTTTTTTTCTATTTATTCAAAATGTTCAACATACTTCTGAGCAATTTTATTTTTATCAAAACCTAAGTCTTTCATAATTAAATCAGCATCTCCGCTTGCTCCAAAATGATTAATACCAATATTAATTCCATTCAAGCCAGTATACTGACCCCAAGACTGCGTCGATCCCATTTCAATTGACATTCTATTTACTACTTCACTTGGCAATACGCTTTCCTTGTATTCATTCGATTGTTCATTAAACAATTCAAACGAAGGTATTGATACAACCGAAACATCAATATTTTTCTTCAAAAGAATTTCTTGTACATCTAAAGCTAAACTAACTTCAGAACCAGTTGCTAAAATAATTCCATCGGAAATATCTTTTTGGCTACATGATAAGATATACCCACCTTTTTCTACACCTTTAAAAATATTATCAGAATACTTTCTCAAAGTTGGTAAACTCTGTCTGGATAATGCAAATGTTACTGGCCTATCGTTTTGATTCAAAGCAAATTTCCAAGAAGCCACCATTTCCAGCGCATCTGCTGGTCTAAACACTAACATATCTGGCATTGCACGTAAGCTATCCAATTGTTCAATTGGTTGATGAGTTGGTCCATCCTGACCAAGTGCCACAGAATCATGACTAAAAATAAACATACTTGGAATTTTTTGAAGAGCAGCTAATCTCATAGCACCCCTCATATAATCTGAGAAAACAAAAAATGTACTACCAAATGTTTTCGTCCCTCCATAAAGAGTAATTCCATTTACCGCTGCAGCTTGAGCAAATTCACGAACACCATAGAAAATATTTAGATTACTTGGCGTCTCATCACTAAATCCATCATCGTTTTCAAAATATGTTTTATTAGAACTAGAAAGATCTGCAGATCCTCCCCAGAATTCTAAACTGCTTTTTTTAGTAGCTTGTAATAACTTATGCATCGTTGCACGAGTAGCTTCATTGTCAGTGATCTCAATATTTAAATCAGAGTCATTTACTTTTGCTTTATTTTCAAAATTATCAAATAAGCGTTTTGACAATACTGGATAATTATTCTTGTATTCAGCGACTACAGATTTCCAATTGCTCTCTTCCCTAGATCCATCTTTGACAATAGTAGAAAATGTACTATAAATATTATCAGGAATCTCAAATGGACCATGACTCCAGCCTAATTTTTCTTTAGTTTCCTTAACTTCATCAGTAGTTAAAGGATTTCCATGAACTGTATGTTGATTAGCGTGTGGAGACCCATAACCTAACACAGTCTTCACTTCGATAAATGTTGGACGATTTTCTTCATCATCAGCTACTTGTAAAGCATTTTCTAATTCATCCAAATTATTTCCATCATCAACTCGTAAATAGTTCCAACCGTATGCTTCAAATCTTTCACCAGCGTTATCACTAAGTTCCTTGCTTGCACTCGAATCAAGCGTTACATTATTTGAATCAAAAAGTACGACTAGATTATTTAACTTCAAATGTCCGGCTAAACTTGCTGATTCATGGCTAATACCTTCCATCAAGTCACCATCACTAACAATAGTGTAAACTTTATTATTAATAATAGGACAATGCTCTTTATTATACAGTGAAGATAAATGTTTTTCTGCCATTGCCATACCAACAGACATACCAAAGCCCTGTCCAAGAGGACCCGTTGCTGCATCCACACCAGGAATACCTAGTTCGGGATGACCTGGTGTTTTACTTCCAAGCTTACGAAAGTCTCTCAAATCGTGCATTGAAATATCGTAACCTGCCAAATGTAATGTGGCATAAAGCATAGATGAACCATGACCTGGAGATAAAATAAAACGATCACGATTAATCCAATATGGATCTTTAGGATTTACCTTTAAATGATTTTTATATAATAAATACATCATTGGAGCAGCATCAAGTGGAAAACCCGGGTGTCCTGAATGCGCATTAGTTATCATATCAACGCTTAGTGCTCTAATAGCATTTACCGCATCCTGATCTTTTTGTGTGAATTTCATTTTAAGCATTCTCCTTTCCAATTTCTTTATTCAAATTAAGACTTGCTTTACGATGTGAACTTACAATTACTGAAACAAGAATGAATAAAATAAGTGCGGCAATAATTCCTATTGAAATTGCCACTGTTCCACCTGCTTGACCTAACCAGCCAACATAAGAACCAACAATCCCAAAATCAGAATCTGAAAACATTGCATTTCCTAATCCTATCTTTCCTAATACAGGAATTAATGCTAATGGTAAGAAACTAATAAATATACCTTGTACAAAAGCTCCTAAGACGGCCCCTCTACGTCCACCAACTGCATTACCAATAACACCTGAAGTTGCTCCACACATAAAGTGAGCGACTACTCCTGGGATTACGATTACTGTATGAAGCGTTATCATGATGATCATGCTTAAAACTCCACCAACAAAACTTGAGAAAAATCCAACAATAACAGCATTTGGTGCATATGGAAAAATAATTGGACAATCTAAAGCGGGCTTTGCATTTGGAACCAATTTTTCAGAAATACCTTTAAATGCAGGGATAATTTCATTAAGAATTAAACGTACACCTGCTAAAATTACATACACACCGGCAGCAAAGGTACCAGCCTGAATTATAGAATAAACAATGTAATTAACTCCTGAACTCATCTTTCCAACATATACTGGACCAGCAAAAATGGCTAAAATAACATAAATTACAACCATGGTTAGAGTAATAGAAACTGTAGAATCACGTAAAAATGATACGCTCTTTGGAATCTTTAGGTCTTCAGTGGACTTTGATTTGTTACCAAAGATTTTTGCTACAACACCTGAAATAAAGTACCCAAAATCACCAGTATGTGCTAAAGCAACACTATCACTATGCGTTACTTCTTTTATAAACGGCTGAACCAATGCTGGCATTAATGTATCTGCGACACCCAGTGCTATTCCACCTAAAATAATTAATGGCCAAGTTGAAAAACCGGCAACCGACATGATTACGGCAAGCATAGCCGACATATAAATCATTACATGACCTGATAGATAGATATACTTAAAACTAGTAAATCTAGCCAGTAAAACGTTTACAATCATGCTTACTAACATGATCAATGCTGTCGAACTACCATAAGTAACTAATACAGTTGCGACAACAGCCTCGTTATTAGGTATAACTCCTTGAACGTTAAATGCATGAATAAACATTTTACCCATTGGAGCTAATGCTCCAGATACAATTCCAGCACCACCAGATAATACTAAAAATCCAATAAAGGTTTTTATACCATCTGTCATCACATCTGAAAAACTTTTCTTTTGTAAAACTAAGCCTAAAATGGCAATTAAAGCTACCAAAATAGCTGGTGTCTTTACAATACTAATAATTAAATCCAAAGTAGCAGTCATATTAAGAATCCCCCTTTAAATCAAATTTTCTTGTTTCAAAAAATCAATCATTTTTTTCTCAAGCTCATCTTTGTCGATGATACTAGTAAGAACAGTAACCTTATCCTTTCCCAATCTGTCCTCCGCTGCATCAGCTAAATCCCGACCAACAAAGAAATGATCTGCTGATTCTGGACTAGCGCTCCCCATATCCATATGAGTTGTTTCAACATCCTTTATTTCCAATTTCTTAAGGATATCAGCCATATTCATATCTACCATAAAGCTTGATCCTAAACCCGTACTACATACTGCTGCTAGTTTCATTTTCTTCACTCCTTAAAATTACATTTAAAAATTCATTTTTATTCTTGGAATCTAATAACTGTTTTAATTTCTTTCTATCTCCTAAAATATTGGCTAGCTCCGACAAAGCCTTTAAATGTGAGGTTGAATCAACAGCAGCTAAAACAAAAATTAATCGAATCTTATGATTTGAATCCACTAAATCAATTGGTCTATTTAATTTCAAAACTGCCATACTTAAATTCTTAACACCCATCTCAGGACGAGCATGAGCTAAGGCCACCTGACTCCCTATATTTATATAAGGACCATTCTTATTAACACTGCCAATCATCGCATCTATATAGCTATCGGATATATCACCATTAATTAATAATGGAGCAGCTGCCCTTTTAATTGCTTCTTCCCATGAAAAATTTGCTGTATCAGAAAATTGAATCCTGCTCAAATCTATAAGTTCACTTAACATTGGCTGATACCCCCTTTCAATTTTTGGTTTTGGATCAATATCAAATGTAAGGATTTCCTTTAATCCAATAATTAATTGACTAATATTATTTATTTCTGCATTATCAGCTATCACATCTAGTAATGACTTTAATTGATTATTAGATTGCTTTGAAAAAATAATGTTGTGTATAGCAAGTTCTTTTCTTAACCTATTAATTTCTGATTCATTTAATATTGAATTTACCGTAATAACATCACGATTACGTTTCTTCAAAGTAATAGTTGAAATGACAATATCGGGTTTTATTTTTGTTATAGAATTATATTCATTTTCAGAAATTGGACCAATCAATTTTAAACTTGGAAAGATATTATTAAGTTGTGCCATTAAGAATCTCGATGTTCCAATCCCACTTGAACAAACAATTAAAGCACTCTTCTTAGTTCCGTTTTCTTTAATTATTTGAGCTCCAAAATATATTGCTATTAGAGATATCTCATTCTCATGCAATTTTTCACCATTCAATTTTTCAAAAGGATAAATTGAAATTCTGGTATAAGTGTAAATATCTGGATATTCATTCTTTATTTGATCATCTCCATCAGTATATTGATGATGATATTTAACCCGATAATAAGTAGCCAATAAATGTCCATACAGATCATGCTCTAGTTGAGTTTCATCTTTAAAAATCGTCCCAGAAATATTTTTGAAATTTTTGATGATTTTTCCAGTAATATTAAAAATTCTATTTTTGACTTTCCCTCTGGAAAGAATACTTTGCGTACCCCTTTGACCCTCCAATAATAAACTTTCAAGATACAAACATTCGTCAGTATCGTCAGCTAAATTTCGACCAAATTGAATTATAAAGGTACGAATAAGCTTAAACTCCACATTATTCTTCATATCTTCTATTTCAGATTTATCGCTTATAAATTCCTTAGATAAAAGTAATTTATTATTCATCATTCTATAAAGAACAAAAGAATAATAATTTTCAAAAAATAATCTCATATTATCTGTATAAGTAATTTCTAAATCCAATTCTATTTTCTTTACCCAATCATGCAATATAGATTTCAAGTTAAGGAGTTCTGAAAATATTTTTGACGGCTGTATTTGTCTCCAAAAAATTTCTAATAATTTTGAATTTTGTTCAAATTTAGACCTACAAAAATCTCTTATATTTAGCTCTCTACCCACCAATTGATGACCTTTTTGATTAGATTCCAGATAAATTGCATGTTCTTTCAATTCATTTCTTAAAATATTTAAATCGGATAAAATTGTGTTTTTACTAACATCTTCCAACCTAATTATTTTCTTTGTTGTTACTTGATCATTCAAAAATAACAATAATAAATCTATTGTCCTTCTTTTGGTTGACGTTAATTTTCCGATTTTATTTATTCTTTTATCACCAAGTATTTCTTGTATTTTTATCTTACTTTCATCAATTAAAAAATATCCTTGGTGATAAACATTCCTTGGTGGAACTATCTTTAAATTCAGGCATTTATTACTTATACTTCTAAAAAATGTATAAATAGATCTTTTAGAGAATCCCATCTTCTCAGCTAAAGAATTAATATTTTGATAACTATTGGCATTTATCAATATTTTTAGGAGTTTCGTTTCATTTTGTGTAAAACGTTTCGTCATGACTAATCCCTCCTACAAAAACATTATATGAAAGCGCTTAAAATCATAAAAGAGCAAAAACTTCATCTAACTTTATGAAAAACTGAACCATTTATTGAGAAGGAAAATGTATTTATACGATTTTATAATTTTTGGCATTATTGTGGAAGCGATATCTTTTATAGTTGACTTCTACCTGCCAGACAACAATAATTGAAGTAATATCAATTATTGGAGGCACTTATATGAAACAACGTTACATTGGTGAAACTAATTGGCAAGCTTCTGCAATTGCCCTAGGTATCATGCGTATGAACAGTTTAAGTCCAAAACAAGCCGCTGAAGCTATCGACACGGCTTACGATAATGGGATCAATTTCATTGATTCAGCCGATATCTACGGTGATGGCGATTCTGAAAAAATCTTCGGCCAAGCCTTAAAACAAAGTGGTGTTCAAAGAGACAACTTGTACATTCAATCTAAGGGTGGAATTGTTTCTGGAAAAAGATACGATTTTTCTAAGCAGCATTTAATTGACGCCGTTGATGGATCACTTGAACGTATGGGCGTCGACTATCTGGACTCATTTCTAGTCCATAGACCAGATCCTTTAATGGAACCAGAAGAGGTTGCTCAGGCATTCGATGAATTACAAACAGCTGGTAAAGTTCGTCACTTCGGTGTTTCTAATTTTAATCCTCAACAATATTTGCTACTTCAAGAAGCAGTTAATCAAAGACTTATTATCAACCAGTTGCAATTCAGTATCATGCACTCCGGAATGATTGACTTTGGATTGCACACTAACATGACTGATGCACGTTCAATCAACCATGATGGTGGCCTCTTAGAGTTTTCCAGACGCATGGGTGTAACCGTTCAAGCCTGGTCACCATTCCAATACGGTAACTTTGCTGGAACATTCATCAATAGTGATAAGTTCCCCGACTTGAATAAGAAATTACAAGAGTTAGCCGACAAATATGGCGCAAGTAAAAACGCCATTGCCGCAGCCTGGATTCTCAGACATCCCGCTGATATTCAAGTTATTATCGGAACAATGAATCCTGAACACATCGCTGACAGTGCTAAAGGTGGAGACATCAATTTAACCAAGCAAGAGTGGTATGACATCTACTTCGCCGCTGGCAATGATTTACCTTAAAATGAGTTTATAAATAAAGACTCCGAAAGAATTCTTAATTGAGTTCTATCGGAGCCTTATTTGTTTAATAAATTTTTGCCCAAACTATTTTCATGTTATAATTTACCCCGTTATAACGCTTAGAATCGAGGACTATAAATGACCGAAGAAACTGAACCATCTCTGGTAAATCAAGTAACTGAAGGTATGAAATGGCAAATTCATCATACGAAGAAACAAATCGAATCTCTTAAAAAAGCTACAACTAGAATCGGCAATTCTGATGAATTAAAAGTTAAAGGAACCCTCTTAAAATCCTATGCTAATCAAATCGACCTAAAAAAAGGGTACGTTATCCTACCCGACTATCGTAATCCAGATCAAAAAATCACTATCTATTTGGATGTTAAGAAGTCAATTATGGAAAACGCTGAAACGTACTTCCACCAATATCGAAGGGATAAACGTGGCTTAGAAACTATCCAACAGAATTTACAAAAAGCCCAAGTTGCTCTTCAAAAACAGCTTGATAGACAATCTTCTTTTGATCCAAACAATTTGGAACAAATGGAAGTTATCAAACAACAATTAATTGATGAGGATGCTTTGAAAACAAAAGTTTTACATTCTTCAAAAGCTCCAGAACCAGCCCATCCACGACGTTTTTATACAACTGATCACGTCCTAGTAGAGGTTGGTAAAAATAGTGACCAAAATGATCACCTCACTTTGAGCGCTGAAAAAGATTACTATTGGATGCACGTTAGTGAATTAGCTGGCTCACATGTTGTAATTCATAGCAGTACTCCCTCCAAACAGACATTAAAAGAGGCTGCCATGTTAACTGCGTATTATAGCAAAGGACGCGATCTGAAAAACGTTGAGGTTGATGTCTTAAAAGTTGGCCAACTTTACAAACCTGAGGGAGCAAAATCTGGACTTGTCTTGTTCACTGGAAAAGCAAAAACGTTAACTGTCACTCCAAACGAACAATTACCACAAAAACTGATTGAAAAATAACGGAACGGAACACATTTTCAGTTTAATAACTGAAAGTGTATTTCGTCCCGTTTTTAATTAATTTTCTTCAATTTTCGGCTCGCTTTTCTATAAACTAGATAAGTGGTAATTGGCACGGTCAAAATAACGCCAATCGTACAGATCAAAGTCGTTAGTACTTCTGCTACAACCAATTTATCATTAATAATATCGGTAAACTTATAACCCAATGAGTGAATCAAAAAGAACAATGGGAATGTTGCCGAGAAGAAATTGAATAGAAGCGTGTTAGTCTGTGTATTCAAAATTTTATTTCCAACTGAAAAACCATCATCAAAGATTTCCTTAGGCGTCAAAGTTGGCTTATTCAAAACAATTTCGTTTAATCCACTAGTTATGGCAACACTAGTTTCCGAAATGACACCTAAACTATTGATCACAATGATTGCCGTCGCTAATCGTGGGAAAGAAATTCCCGCCGCCAAAGAAAATGACTCTAACTCATCTTGATTTTCAGCACCCAATCCTTGAGCACTTGCCCAATACTCTAAAGGAATCGTAATCAGTAAGATAAACAACATTATTAACATCGACGTTTGAAAAGCAGTATTAGCTGTTTCACCGTTCTCAACATTCATATAAATTGCCACGATTAAAATGACCACGGAAATGAGTACTGTCGTGACCAAAATATTAAAACCGTCAGCAATTAATATCAGTAAAGCAATCACGGAAATAACATTGATTCCCAAACCAAAGAGCAACGTAAGCCCTCTAGTTCCAGTAACGAGTAATAGTAGAACCACAAAAGTTGCGAATAAATAAAGCATTATTTCAACCTCCTTGTTATAACCTTGCTAGCAATGAAACTAGTTATTGGCACTGTCAAAACGATTCCAATAGCACTAATCAACAATTGACCAATACCCAAGCTTAGCGTCATATTTAACGTATAACTAATCGAGTTGCCGTTACTCAAATACAACAAAACGATATTTAAATTTTGAGCTATTACAATGAATAACAAGATATTGATTAACGGACCAATCAATTCTCGTCCAATATTGATCCCAGATTTAAACAAAGTTTTATCAGTAACTTCAGAAACTTCTTTTTTCATTTCAATTAAAGATGAAGATATATCCATGGTTTCATCCAAAATGACTCCCAAAACTCCAAACAATACTTGCGATAAAAAGACACTTAGATATGGCTGTAATTCAAAGTCATTAAGTTCCAGATGCATCCCGCTGTAACCCGTCATTCCCAAGATAAAAGTACTCAACAATATAGCTGCAGCCGTAGAAATCACGGTACTCGAGTATGCCATTAACATTGAATACGACGGTCCTAAAATGACTAATAGAGCCGTTGCAGATATTAATAACGACGTTATAACGGTTAACGGCAATAAGACACTATTATGCGTTCCGATAATTATTTGCAAATATCCAAAATAAATCACTGCATTGATCAAAACACTAATGAACAATTTCTTTCGATCAAATTTCATGCAATAAAGTAAGAATATTACTAAGCCAAACGTGAATACCAATGGCGTATCACGTTTAATATTTTTAGCAGTATAACTTCTACCACTCTTAGAAAGAATTACTTGCTGCCCAACACGATACTTATTGTCGATCAATTGCGACTTATAGTACGTATTTTTAAAAGTTATCTTTTTGCCTTTATTCTTCGTATTGAGCAAATTACCAGTAACTTTTTGAGTTATCTCAGTATCAGTATTTTTATATTCATCAGTCGATGTCTTTTTATTGGTCGTATCAACCTGCTCTACTTTAACAATCGGATCTTGATACAAAAAACTGTCAAAGTAAGATAATCCTGTTGCAAACAAGACTACCAATCCAACAATCACTAATATTCGTATATTTTTTTTCATAAAAATTTCCTCGCATTTCTGCTTATGACTACATTATATGTTTTTTCAGAAAATTTTTAATTATTTTCCCATTATTAATTTGTAGTTGACAAGATTCGATTTATGAAATATATTTGAAACATCAAATTCGTTAGGAGATTTTATTATGACAAAAACATACTCTCTCAACATCGCGAATATTCGTTGGCAAAGCCGATAACTCAGATTGATCCGATATGGATTCAGTCTGAGAGGATTGTATCCATGTCGGCTTATTAAACTATGATAATTTTAGAGCCCACATGGAATTTTTTACAAAAGACCATGTGGGTATTTTATTTTTTGGCAATCCCACAAACTCTGGGATTGCCTTTTTAATTTGGGGGAATTTAACGATGAAACATACGAGAAGACTTTACATAACCTTAGTTGCTTTAACTGCTTTTTTAGTCTTTGCTTTCTTTTATACCGGACATACCGATGCAAAGAAGCAAAATGCCATTCCTAAAGTAGGAATCTTGCAATTAATGTCGCATCCAGCTTTGGACCAAATCAATAAAGGAATCAACGATACCTTGAAAAAGCACGGCTATATCAATGGCAAAAATATTAAAATTGAGTTTCAAAATGCTCAAAACGACCAAAGTAATCTAAGAACTATCAGTAAGCAGTTTGTGCAAGATAACGTTGACGTAGCAGTAGGAATCGCCACACCATCAGTTCAATCACTTAAAAATGCTACCAGCAAAACACCAATCGTTATGGGGGCGGTAACCGATCCTGAAGGAGCCGGTATTATCTCAAACAATAAAAAACCGGGCGGAAATATTACAGGTGTCTCCGATCAAGCACCATTAAAAGCCCAATTAAATTTAATGAAACAAGTTATTCCAAATTTAAAAACTATCGGTATTATTTATACTTCCAGCGATGCTTCAGCAACTAGTCAAATGAAAAAAATGAAGAAACTGGCTTCACAACAAGGAATTAAGGTAGAGATATCCAGTATTAATTCAGTTAATGACATTCAACAAGTTGCCTCATCGTTGATTGAAAAATCGCAAACTATTTATGTTCCAACTGATAACACTGTAGCCAGCGGTATGAAATTATTGACTTCCATTGCTGCAAAACAAAATAAAGCTGTTTTCCCTGCAGCAACTACCATGGTTAAGGATGGCGGTTTAGCTACGGTTGGTTTGAGTCAATATGAACTCGGAGAAAAAACTGGTGAACATGTAGTTAGAATTCTCCAAGGAAAAGAAAAGACCGCTACTACGCCAGTTACCTTTATGCAAAAAGGGCATCTTATCTTAAATGAAAAAATGGCTAAGAAATTAAATATTCAATTTTCCAACTCACTTATTAAAGAAGCTCAAAAGAAAGGACAAATAATCAAATGAATTTAATCGTATCTACTATCAGTCAGGGCTTCATCTGGTCCATAATGGCTATCGGCTTATTTATAACTTTTCGAATCCTAGATTTTCCTGATATGACCGTTGAAGGAAGTTTTCCACTTGGCGCCGTAACAGCAGTAAGTTTGATTCAACAAGGACATTCAACACTTTTAGCGCTTTTCATGGCTTTTGTCTTCGGTTGTTTAGCCGGATTTGCCACAGCTTTTCTTTATGCAAAATTAAACGTACCAATTCTTTTAGCCGGAATTTTAACTATGACCGCTATGTACTCTATCAATTTGAGGATTTTGGGTAAGGCTAATATGTCTTTAACTAAATCCAACAATATTTTCAATGAATTTGGCTTAGACAAATTACCCACTAATTTCAATGGAATCATTCTTGGCGTTATCGTTATAACGATAATTATTTTCTTATTAATCATTTTTCTAAATACCGAAAAAGGCCAAGCCGTTATCGCTACAGGCGACAACGAAACTATGGCCGCATCCCTTGGTATCAATACTACTGTTATGAAGTTTATTGGATTGATGGTCTCAAATGGTATCGTCGCTTTAACCGGAGGATTAATTGCCCAACAGAATGGTTTTGCGGACGTTAACATGGGAATCGGCGTCATCGTTATCGGACTTTCCGCCATTATTATCGGTGAGGTAATCTATCCCGATGTACCACTAAGCATTCGCTTGATTACCATTGTCATTGGTAGTATCGTCTACCGTCTAATTTTGATGATCGTTCTACAATTAGGTTTCAATACCAACGATTTAAAATTGATTTCGGCAATTATTTTGGCACTTTGCCTTGCCCTACCAACTATTCGTGAACAATTCCTAAAAACTATGAGAAACGGGGTCAAGACAAAATGAAACCATTACTAGAAATTAAACATGCTGTCAAAACTATCTATAATGATGACGAAAATTTGAATATTCTCAATGACATTAATTTATCTATTAATCCTAAAGATTTTCTAGTCGTCTTAGGGACAAATGGAGCTGGTAAATCAACTTTAATGGATGCCATCACTGGAACCAATGAACTAACTTCAGGAAAAATTTTATTGAACGGCAAAGATATTACTGATGAGAATTTGGCTAAACGCAGTCGTAATATCAGTCGCGTCTACCAAGATCCAAAATCGGGGACAGCACCACGAATGACCGTTGCTGAAAATCTACTTTTAGCAAAACGCCGTGGACTACCAAGACGATTGTATTTACGCCACCTAAAGGAAAATCTTCCTGAATTTCAAAAATTAATCTCCAATTTACCTACCTTAGATAATCGTTTGAATACTTTCACTGAGAAACTCTCTGGAGGTCAAAGACAGACATTAAGTTTTCTGATGGCAATCATTCAAAAACCCGAGTTATTGTTATTAGACGAACACACAGCAGCTCTGGACCCTCAGACAAGTAAAGACTTAATGGAATTAACTAATAAAGTTATTTTGGAAAAAGAACTGACCTGCATGATGATCACACACGACCTCTCCGACGCTATGAACTATGGCAATCGCTTGATTGTTTTGAAAAAAGGAAAAATAATTCTTGATCTTGATCAATCCGAAAAAGACAAACTAAAGGAAAAAGATTTACTACAATATTTCTGAAACAAACTGCTAAACAACTTAGAACTTTTTTGGGCTAATCGAGTAAGAGGTAACAATCAATCACCTTCTACTCGATTTTGACGATTTGAGTAATTGGGATCGTGCAATAAAGCAATTTCTCCGCGTTCAATCTCAGTTAAGTGCTGTCCTTTTGTTCTTTTTATGGTATCCTGTTCTAGCATCAAGGCGAAAATCTTCTTTCATTGTTAGTGTAGGAACTCCAATGATACCTGATTTTTTACGTCTTGGTGTTCTTTTATTTATTTTTTCTTAAGATGGCTAACTTGATTATAAAATTCGCCAAAGGAAGTATTATGAAAAATATTTAAAAAAATAAATAAATCCATTTTGACGGATCTAAAATCTTTAAAAAATTATTCAAAAAATTTTTTCTAAAAGTTCCCTTTTGTTTCTTTATTACCCAATCTATCAGTGTTTTGAAGGTGGCAATTAGTAAACAAATTATTACATAGCTGATTAAAAATATCATTAAATATTCTAGTGCATTATATAGAAAGTTAAAGACGGCTTTTTGCATTTTTATTTCACCCTTGTTATTGTACCCGTGTACCAATTATAAACACGGGGAAAATTATGAAGTCAAGAATTTATAAATCAATATTATTATCAATGAGCGTAGTAACATTATTTAGTGGTTCTATTTCTGAAACGTTAACAGTGGATGCTGCTACGGAGATTACTTCTTCAGATTCAAATAGTAACGAAATTGATGAACTTTTAAATCAATTACCAGAAAATAAACAAACTGAATTTCAAGCATTCGTTTCTGAATATAATATCTCACCTTCAGATCAAATCAGTTGGTTAAATGATGCTATACAATTTCAAAACACACCAAGTCCAAGATGGAAAGGTTGGTTGGCAAAACAAGCTATTAAATTGGCTTTAAAGAGAGCTGGTAAGTCTGCATCAGATGTTTGGATTGCAAAACAAGTCTTAAAATTTAACGGGACTGTTCAGAGTTTTAAAATGGGATTGACTGATTCATTAGTTAGTTTAGGTGTGAATAGAAAGGTTGCATCTGGAATTGTATCTGGAGTGTCATTTATTGTATTTTAGGATCAATTAAATGTCATTATAATATAGTAAGTAATAGTCACTAAAGTAATATTAGTGGATATTTTCTTAATTAAAAACATCCTTCGATTCAATCAGAAGGATGTTTTTAATAACCGTAAATTGTAAAATTAATCCGAACGCCTAAGCAAAAAATACCCATAGTAAATGCTTTACAATGGTTAGTGACTAAACAGACCATGAAGGAAACATTACTATGAGCATATCTACTTTATCACAATTTGATCGTGGAGCCATTTATCAATTATTTAATTAGTGAAGTGAACTAGTTCGGACATGAAACCAAACCAAGGGAGTTAATTATGGTCAAATTTGAATAAAGCAGTGGTTGAGAGCATATTTCATATTTTAAAAATAGGTACAATTTTTAACTCTAACTATGAATCCTGTGAAAAATTGAGAAAATCAAAAGAATTAGCCGGATAGAATACTGGATACCCTCCGACCAACTAGCTTCTTTATTAATTCATTAGACTTATCCCTAAGATTATTTTGCTTTATTTTCCTTAAATCATTTTTGGAAGATCTTTTAAATTTTACTTTGTAAGTACCTACTATACTTCGTCCCAATTTACGCCGTCTGTAATATCAATAAATCCTGAATCATCTTCCTCGGCTTTATGTACCTTATCCAGAGTACCATCATTCATGAGATATAATGTTGCTTGAATTGGGTTTAATGATCTTTGCATTGTATTATCTCCACTTTTCAAGTTATTATGATGTACGCTTTTAAGTACGTCAATTGAGAAAGCTCGATAACTCATTGCCGAGATCAATCAGTGTCTCATTCTAAGTTGAAAAAAGAGATGACAATTACTTGTGACTGCGTTATCATATATTCCATGTTCATAACACATCTGTTCATTAATAATGAACAAAAGAATTGAGGTCAATATGGCAAAGGAAAATTTAAGTCGTAGTTTATCCTCTCGACAAATGCAAATGATTGCTTTGGGAGGAACTATTGGTGTGGGTCTATTTATGGGGTCCGCTTCAACTATAAAATGGACTGGTCCTTCAGTCTTACTAGCCTATGGATTAGCAGGTTTAATCTTATATATGGTTATGCGTGCTTTAGGAGAGATGCTTTACGTTGATCCATCAACTGGATCGTTTGCCAAGTATGCTACAGAGTATCTTCATCCCGTTGTCGGTTTTTTGACGGCCTGGAGTAACGTCTTCCAATACTTGGTCGTCGGCATCAGTGAGGTTATTGCGGTAGGAACTTATCTGGAATTTTGGTTTCCAACTATGCCCAAGTGGATTGCTGGTGTTGTAGTCGTTGTAACGTTATGCTTAGCCAACCTTTCATCGGTTAAAGCTTACGGAGAATTGGAATTTTGGTTTGCTTTAATCAAAGTCTTAACTATTATCATGATGATTATTTTAGGGTTCTTCGTTATCGTATTTGGAGTTGGTAATCACGGTCATCCTGTCGGTATTAGCAATCTTTGGACACATGGTGGCTTCTTTACCGGCGGTTTGAAAGGATTCATCTTTGCTCTATCAATCGTCGTTGCTTCCTATCAAGGAATTGAAGTCATCGGAATTACTGCTGGGGAAGCTGAAAATCCTCAAGAGAATATTGTCAAAGCCATTCGTTCAATCGTTGGACGTATTTTAATCTTCTATATTGGTGCTATATTTGTTATCGTAGCAATTTATCCTTGGAATAAGCTGGGGACTATCGGATCACCATTTGTTGAAACGTTTGCTAAAGTTGGAATCACTTTTGCTGCTGAAATCATCAATTTTGTCATGTTAACGGCTGCTATGTCTGGTTGCAATTCTGGTATTTTCAGCTCGAGTCGTATGCTTTATACACTAGGATTAGAAAAGCATTTACCTAAATCATTTACGAAATTATCCCGTCATAACGTACCTTATATTCCTGTTTTAACAATATCTATTGGAATTCTTTTAGGTTTGATTTTGAATTATTCACTGCCACTGTTACTGCATACATCTAACAATATTTTTGTCATTGTTTATAGTTCCAGTGTCTTACCTGGTATGGTTCCTTGGTTCGTTATCCTCTTTAGCGAATTACGTTTTAGAAAAATCAACAAAGAAAAAATGAAGGATCATCCTTTCAAAATGCCACTCTTTCCTATTAGTAATTATTTAGCTATTATAGCTTTAATAATTATCTTAATCTTTATGTTCTTAAATCCGGAAACAACTGTTTCTCTATTAGTAGGGGTTGTCTTCTTAGTTGTCATGACCCTCATTTACTTCTTAAAAGAACATCGAAAAAACCGTCGAGCACATGTGTAAAAAAATAGACTAAGGTAATCGTACTTTGATTACCTTAGTCTATTTATCTTAATACTCGAAAACTGAATGTTATATTCCGCTCTCTTACATAAAATCAGTAACATCTTTAACGTTATAACGAACTGACTTAGTATAGTCACCTTCTGGTTTACCAATAGCAACGGCTGTAACTGGAATAAATCTTTCACTATCCAAACCAAAGGTTGAAGCAATTTTACCGAAATCATAACCTGACATTGGATTTGCTTCATAACCGTGAGCACGTGCAACTAGTAATAATTGCATTGCGGCCATACTGCCGTCGATTGTAGCGTCTTTTTCAAGGAAACTTCTATCAGCGTGTTCGTACAATGGCAAGAACGTCTTAAAGACTTTGTCACGTTCCTCGGGACTAATTTGACCATTCTCACAAGCCTTATTCCAAACATCACGATACTTGTAATGTGATTGTGTATCACCTAAAACGAAAATAACAGCTGAACTACTATCAGTCTGTGGGTAATTGAAGGGCATCATAACTGAATGTGCTTTCTTCTTCCCTTCTTCATCGTCACAAACGACGAAATGCCATGACTGGAGGTTGCAAGCTGAAGGAGCTGTGATTGTCTCTTCGAGCATTTCTGAGATTTCCTCACGAGGAATCTTTACATCACTTTGAAACTTTCTATATGAATGGCGATCGAACATAATATCTTTAAAATCATTATTAACTAAATTCTTTGTTTCATCCATTAATTTCATCTCCTAATATTCATCATACTTAATTTTACCGTTTCAAGCAGACTATGTAAACGTATTCACAAGCGAAATATCCGGCTAATCAACTAAAGATTATAAATAAAATCTAAAAAGTACTAAGTATTAGAAATGTCTCACATTATCTTCAAAGACTTTGTTGCCATCGTACTCTTTTCCATTTACTACAAAACTATTATTATCACGCAGCTTTACTTCAGGGCCTATCCAATACCAAGCAGGTGTCAATGTGAGTAATCCACCATAAGGAACAGCACCCTTTTCAAATAAATGCGTCTCAGTATAGTACATACTGCCCTTTGCATAACGAATTGATCCATCTTCATAATCAACCTTTAAATAAAAATTGGGTAATAAGTTAACTGATACTACTTTTGGAACTTTTTTCTCATTCATCTTAATTCTCCCTCATTTTTTATTTGGACAAACCATCATTATGGTTACGCTTTCATTGTGTGATTTCTATTTTAATATTTCAAGTATAATTTTTTCTTTAATTAACATATTCAAAAAGACTCAACGTAGAAATCATCTACATCGAGTCTTTTTTACTAATAGGGATTATTCTTTTTTATCCTTATTTTTACTAGTCTTAAGTCCGTGTTCACGCATTTCGTGGAATTCAGTCAAACTGATTACACTGGAAAGTGTTAATGGAAGTAAGAAGACTAAGGCGACTAATCCGATAATTACACCTAGGGCAACTTGAATCAATGTTGTAACACCACTAGGAATCAAAGCAGCGAAGGTACCACTTAGAATAATTGCGGCACTGATAACAACTGCACCGATTGCTGTAGCGGCTCGTAACATTTGATTCTTCAACTCGGCATCATCGTGATCATCCTTATAACGAATCATCAAGAAGATACTGTAGTCGACACCTAAGGCCATCAACATAATGAATGTGAAGAATGGTGTATTCCAACTCAATAATGGTCTACCTAAGAAGGTAGCGGAAATGATACGTGTTAAGCTCATGGAAATTGCATAAGCTGCTAACAAAGTACCGATAATCATCATTGGTTGCAATAACGATTGGATAACGACGATCAAAGCAATTCCAATACCAATTAACATGATAATGGCTGTTCTTTGGAAATCGCCATTAGCTAAGGTTCTCAAATCATTATCTTGTGATGTTTGACCACCAATAGCTATTTGAGCATCGCCTAAAGCACCATGCTTAACTTGAGCCTTGATATCTTTTTGAAGACGTTTGAATTGAGTATTAGCTTTAGTTGAATTTGGATCACCCTTCAAGACAACTGTCATCGTTGTGATCTTGTTGTTGTCAGCCATATATGTATCTAGAGCTGGCTTAAAGGTCTTAGATTTAATCGTAGACTTAGGTAAGTAGAAATCTTTTCCAATATATGACTTACGTAACTCTGTCAAATATTGATTCATTGTATCGTTACCTTCAGACAAACTAGCTAATCCATCTGAGGCATCCCCTAAACCACTTTGCAATTGATCAACTTGTGAAGACATTGCTTGAAGCTTAGTATTTAGAGTTTGAACACCAGTATTAACTTGTTGACTAGCGGATGAAACTGTACTTGCACCGCTATTCAAAGTTGAACTTGAAGAATCCAGAGTACTTGTACCACTAGCTAAGGTACTTGCACCACTAGCAAGTTGTGAGTTAGCACTAGCTAAAGTTCCAGCACCAGAAGCCAATTGACTTGCACCACTAGCGACTTGGTTTGCACCAGAAGCTAGAGTTTGCGTAGCACTAGATAATTGACTGATTTGACTAGTCATTCCAGGCAATGCACTTGTAAATTGACTGATACCACCATTTAAGGTTGAAGTACCGCTGTTTAATTGATTAATGCTGCTTACTAATGTAGCAATCTGACTCGTACTCAATTGGCCATTTGTCATTTGTGAAATGGCATTAGATCCTTGCATTTGTGCAAGCAATGGTCTTAATTGATTAACTGCTGTAGTCAATTGATTCATTTGTGTAGCTAAAGTTTGACTACCAGAATTCAATTGTTGAACTTGACTAGATAAGGTAGGCAAACTAGCTGAGGCACTGCTTACACTAGAAGCCAATTGATTGGAACCGCTGGCTACTTGACTAGCACCAGAAGATAATGTTTGGCTACTTGATGAAAGCGTATTGGCACCAGAAGCTGCTTGACTACTACCAGATGCAAGTTGTTGAGCACCTGAATTGGCACTTGAAACACCTGCTGTGTAGCTATTAATACCAGATTGTAGTTGTTGAGTCCCACTAGCTAATTCTTGAGTTCCATCAGCTAATTCCTGAACCTGACTCATACTGCCACTGATATTAGCATTACTTAATTGAGTATTGGCATCATCCAAACCAGATTTAATCTTATTTAGACCCTTCTTAGAAGTATCCAATCCCTTAGTAATTGTCTTCAACTGATCACCCAAGTACATGGAACTGATCTTATTGCCACCGGGTTCAGTTACAGAAGCAACAGTTTTAACGCCGTCTTCTTTTTGAACGTATTGTGTCAATTGATCAATTGCAGCTAACTTAGATTGAGTATTTAATTTACTGTCATTTTTAATATAAACAGTTATTGGAGCTGTCATACCTTTAGAGAAATGATCTTGAATTACTTCGTAACCAGCTTTTGACTGATAGCTGCTTGGTAATTCATCAGCGTTATTAAAGTTCAAATCACCATTCATAGTTAAAGCAAATGGAATTGCTAAAGCAGCGATGACTACCAACACGATGGCTGGTTGAGCTAAAGCGGCCTTAGATAATCCATGCCATAAACGACTTGAACTACTACCGCTAGAAATCTTACTTGGCCAGAATAGTTTTGGTCCAAGTGTTGCCATAAAGAACATGTTCAATGTCAATAGAACTGGCAATAATACTAGAACACCAATAGCAACAGCGGAAGCACTCTGATAGAACGAGAACTTAGCTAACCATAGAACTGAGAATCCAATCAGAACTGAAAGTCCTGAATAAAGCACTGTTCTACCACCATGTTTTCGCGTCGAGCGCATAGCTTCTACCGGATCTAGTCCGTCTGCCAGCGCTCCCTTAAAGTAATCATACAGTAGGATATTGTAATCCGTACCAATACCAAACAAGACAACCACTAGAAAGACTTGGGTAAAGTTAGAAATTGGAAATCCTACATGCTGGGCCAAATTCATTACGATACTTAAACTGGTAATGAAGGCTACACCAACATTTAGCAGCGAAATAATAGGTACGATTGGAGAACGGAATACCAAGATCAATACAATGAAGATAAAGATAATCGCAATTACTTCAGTCTTTTGAATACCTTTTTCCGTTACAGTTGAGAAATCATCGTTCAACGGATCAACACCAGTAATGTAGGTTTTGATTCCTGATACTTTCAACTGCTTATTCAAAGCATTAACTTGATGCTTAACGGTTCCATTTTCCTTAACCGTTATTTGAGCCAATTGCGTCGTTTTATCCTTAGAAATTAACTGTTTCCGAGTTTCGGCGTTATCGCTTGGACCCATGATATTTGTTACGTCCAAACCTGATTGGTCCTCAAGATCGTCTAACGTACTCTCAATATCACTTGATTGACTAGAAGAAAGCTTACTATTGTGATTGCTAAAGACAGCCGTATATGTACGAACTGACTTATTATTGTTAGCTTTTTTCTGAATCTTATTAGCTACCTCACTTTCAACGGTGCTAGGTAACTGTATACCCCCATTTTCTCGAACTAACGCCGAGACATTAGGCATAGCCACAATTGCTATAAGAACCACTACGATCCATGCAATTAACGCTGGCCATTGTTTCTTGCGAAAATCATTCATTATAATCACATTCCCTTAATCGAAATCAGATATCCATACTTGGACAGTTGTAAAAATACAAAGGTAATGATAAGGTTAAATACGAAATAGAGCAAGAGACAAGTCTTGGAGTTTGTCTAATAATTGACATTTTATGAAAATTGTCAAAAATCGAGGCGCTTACATTTGAAATATAATCCGAATCAAAAACAATCAAGAGGAATTCAACGCACCCAAAGAGCCTTTGCGGCCGCTATGTTTAAATCCTTAGCGGAGAAACCTTTTGATAAAATTACAATAAATGCACTTTGCCAGCGTGCTGACTATCCACGAGCCACTTTTTATAATTATTTTGATGATAAATTTGATTTATTGAATTTTTGTTGGTTCAAAATAGCTCAAGATATTCATTTGAACGTGAATGATGTGCATCTAAATCGGGCAACCATTAAAGAAGCTTTTGCCCAAATTTATAAACTATTTAATAGTTATCAATCTCTTCTTTTGAGTATTATTGAGAATAATCCCATCGACAGTCCCTTGGTCAATCATTTTATTCGCTATTTTACACAAATTATTTATACTTCTATCAAATCAAATCTTAATTTGAAAGCCATTCAAACCCCTACGGAGTTAGTTGCTCAACATTGTAGCTCTACAATTTTAGAGGTATTGAAGTGGATCTATTTGGGACAACACAAAGTCTCCCTTGAAGAAGCTGAGAATTACTTGAGTGAACTATTGTCAGGCCCCATTTACTTAGAAGATAACCCTGAATAATTATGAAAATGGTTGACCCTTTTTCCATTCTTTGAAAAAAGAGTATTATGGGACTTATATATTGAACTGAAGGGTGTCTTCTTATGGGTGTTTTTTTCTCTAGTATTCAAGGAATACTAATAATTATTGTTTTAATTGCTGTAGGTTACGGTTTAACCCACCTAGGTTGGTTCTCGGAGAACTCAACTAAACTGATTGCCAGATTGGTCACGCAAGTCGCACTTCCAACTTATATGATCTCAACGATCACCAAAGATTTTACTGCTGAAAAATTGATCAAATTGTTACCTGACTTGGCGATTCCGGTTCTTTCGATGACGATTTTGATTTTTGTTTCTATTATATTAATCAAAATCTTAAAGATTGATCCCAAGCATAAAGGGCTCTTCTCCTCTATGTTTTTCAATTCGAACACTGTCTTCGTCGGACTACCCGTTAATATGGCTTTGTTTGGTGAAAAGAGTCTTCCTTACGTCTTAGTTTATTACATGGCTAACACGACTTTCTTTTGGACATTGGGAACTTATTTAATTCAAATGGATGGTGAAATAAAGGGTAAATTCAAACTCAAAACCACTTTGAAGAAAATTTTTTCACCACCATTACTAGGATTTATCATCGGACTTATCTTAGTTATGTTGCACATTCAGTTGCCGAAGTTCTTAATGTCAGACTTTGAATATCTCGGCAATTTAACTATTCCATTGTCGATGATTTTCATCGGTATTTCAATTTATAACGCCGGTTTAAAGAATATTTCCTTTCACAAAGACAATGTTGCTATTCTAGTAGGAAGATTCATCTGTGCACCACTATTAATGGCTGCACTCTTCTTATTTATTCCTGCTACCCCATTAATGAGACAAGTTTTTATCGTTCAAGCTGCCATGCCTGTAATGACAAATGCTCCAGTTGTTGCCAAACTTTATCACGCTGACTCTAATTACGCCGCCATTATGGTTACCGAAACAACCCTATTAAGTTTAATTGTTGTCCCTATTATTATGGTGCTTATAAAATAACTATTTACCTCTCTGGATTTTTTCACAAAGTTTATTTCCTCACACCCAGAAAAGGCTTACAATGTTGATATAAAGTTGTGATGAAGGAGTGAATTTTATGTTTTTTATTGATACATCCAGAAATGGCAAACCAGTTTATGATGCAATTGTCAATCAATCGCTAGATAACTACCTAGTTAACGATTTAAGACTGGAAGGACACGGACTTATTCTTTATGTCAACAATCCTTCTGTAATCATCGGTGTTAATCAAAATGCTTATGCTGAAGTAAACTTACCCTATCTTAAGAAAAAGAAACTACAACTAGTCAGAAGAACTTCTGGTGGTGGCGCCGTCTATCACGATTACGGCAATTTTATTTTCGAAAATATTGTCATTGGTAACGACGATCACTTCGCTGATTATGCATAATCGACGCACTCCACGATATGGGTGCTAAAACAGTTGAGATGCGTGGTAGAAACGATATTGTTGTCGACGATAAGAAGTTCTCCGGTATGACTATGTTTAAAGTTGGCGACTCCTTTGCTGCTGGTGGAACTTTAATGTTTGATCTTGACATGGACACCGCTAGCAAAGTCCTCACACCTGAAAAAGATAAACTGGAATCAAAGGGTGTTAAGTCCGTTAACAAACGTATCACTAATATCAAACCTTATCTCGATGAACCATTTAGAAGTATGTCACCCGTCGAGTTTAAAGATGAACTTTTAAAACGCATTTTTAAAGTTGATAAGCTTTCTGATATTAAAACATATAAACTAACTGATCACGATTGGGAAATTATTGATTCCCGCTTGAAAGATAAATACGATACAGACGCTTGGAATTACGGTAAGAACCCCGGATTCACTAACTACGTTTCCAAACATTTTGATATTGGAACAGTTGCCTTCAATTTCTCTTTGAAAGATAATAAAATTTCCAACATTAAAATTTACGGTGACTTCATTACTGGCGGTGACATCACTTTGATTGAAAAGTCATTGCTAGGTGCTGAATTCACCAACGATGGTTTAACTTCTGCGCTTGAAAAAGTTGATTTAGAGGCTAACCTAGGTAAAATACAGCCACAAGCTTTGGTCGATTTACTTTTATCATAAAAATGAAAAAAAGACTAGTATAACAACCATTTAATAGTTGTCATACTAGTCTTTTTATCGTTATAACGGTAAATTATTTAACTGAATAATTAGGAGCTTCTTTAGTAATAGTTACATCATGTGGATGCGATTCTTTCAAACCAGCATTAGAAATTTGAACAAATTGGGCATCCTGTAATTCTTTCAAGTTATGAGCTCCAACATAACCCATACCTGAACGTAGACCACCAAGCATTTGATAGATTACATCGCCCACGGCACCCTTTGCGGCAACACGACCTTCAATTCCTTCTGGAACTAATTTGTTGGCCTCATTAACGCCACTTTGGAAGTAGCGATCAGATGATCCGTGTGACATGGCTGCCAAACTGCCCATTCCACGATAAGTCTTAAAACGACGACCTTGATAAATTTCAAATTGTCCCGGTGCTTCATCAGTTCCAGCTAACATTGAGCCAAGCATAACGGCGTTACCACCACCTGCCAAAGCCTTAACCATGTCACCCGAATACTTGATACCACCATCAGCGATGATTGTCTTACCATATTCGTGTGCAACGCCAGCAGCGTCATATACGGCTGTCAATTGAGGAACCCCAACACCAGCAACGATTCTAGTCGTACAAATTGAACCTGGTCCAATACCAACTTTAACAACATCGACACCAGCATCATAAAGTGCTTTCGTACCTTCAGCTGTGGCAACATTTCCTGCAATCAAAGTAGCTTCTGGGAACTTGTCTCTGATTTCTGAAATTTTTCTTAATACACCAGCAGAATGACCATGGGCTGTATCAATAATAATAGCATCAGCACCAGCGTCTAAAAGTGCCTCAGCACGTTCAAATGTATCGCTTGTGACACCAACGGCTGCAGCAACCAACAATCTACCATACTTATCCTTAGCAGCATTAGGGAACTCTTTAACTTTTTCAATATCCTTAATTGTTACTAAACCACCTAAGCGGCCATTCTTGTCGATCAATGGTAATTTCTCGATCTTGTGTTCTTGAAGAATTTGTTCTGCTTCTTTGAGAGAAGTACCTACTGGTGCGGTGATTAATTCTTCACTAGTCATAACGGTACCAATTTTTACTGAATAATCAGTAATAAAACGTAAATCTCTATTAGTAATAATTCCGACTAATTTCAAATCAGTTGTATTAGTAACAATTGGAACGCCACTAATACGGTAAGTACTCATCAATTTCTCTGCTTTACTAACTTCATCATCGGCTGTTAAATAAATTGGGTCGATAATAACGCCATTTTCAGAACGTTTAACTTTTGAAACCTCATCGGCTTGTTGTTCAATACTCATGTTCTTGTGAATAACACCTAAACCACCCTGACGGGCCATGGCAATTGCCATTGGAGCTTCAGTAACTGTATCCATACTTGCACTCAAGATTGGTGTATTTAACTTAATATTTTTAGCTAATTGAACTGATAAATCTACCTCATTTGGTAAAACATGACTCTCTGCTGGTATTAATAAAACATCATCAAACGTGAATCCCTTTTTATCAAATTTTGTATCCCATGCCGACATGATATTCCTCCTAGTTATTTGTTTTACCTAATTATTTGGGTAAAATTTATACACATGGTATCTAATTTTTTCTCGATAGTCAATTAAAGTCTGCGAAAAGAAATAGGGTAACCGTTATAACGGTTACCCTATTCATACATTTTTATTGCAATAACTTTATAATTCCATAAATTTTCTTTTTTTAAATAAAAATCAAATCTTCTTTTCTTCAAGTACAGTTTATAGTGAATCACATTATTCTTACGTGAGACATACTCATTGATCCGCTGTAATTCATGCTTACTATTCTTCTTTAAATACTCAGCCGTTTTATCATCAATCGCTATTTCGGCTATTTTTAATTTATTTTGAAGCGCATTTTTGCAGGCGAACTCCATTCTTTTACGAATCAAATCATTTATGAATAGTAATATCATTATTACCACCATAATTAATAATAATAGTCCACCATATATTTCTGCCAATTCTATACTTGAAACGTTCATAACCTATCAACACTTTTATATTTATTTTAATTAAATAATATCATGAGGATATTATTATTATCAAATACTGCGCTTACAAGTTCGTGTGTGGTAAGATTTCTCTACAAACGTTTTTGGGGGAATTTATAATATGAAAAAATTGGTTCGGGACAAAATACCCGATATTATTCATGATGGAACTAAATTTGAAGTTCTTTCGAATGAGGACTACCGCACCTCACTACGAGAGAAGTTAATTGAAGAAGCTGTTGAAGTCAAAGACTCTAACACTCGTGCTAATCTAGTTGAAGAATTAGGCGATCTGGAAGAAGTTATCCGCGCTATTTTGGACGATGCCTCCATTACCTATGAGGAAATGGACAGTTTGCGCCAAGCTAAAATAAATCAAAAAGGCAAATTCATGGAAAAGTTTGTTATGATAAATAGCAATGAAGAATCATAATTTACACATTGTATGCTATTTGAAAACAGTCTAATATAATATTTATACTTTTAATAGAAAGAAGATTAAAATGCAAATCTTAACTTTATTCTTAGTTGCACTAGTGGCTTTGGAACATATCGGCATTGCAGGTTTAGAAATGTTTGCTAAACCTGAGAAACAAGCCGAACTTTTCGATATGCCTTTGGAATTCATTAAAAATAAACATGCCAAAATGGCTTTAGCCAATCAAGGTATTTATAATGGTCTTTTGGGAATTCTTATTCTCATGATGATTCTCTTCTTCACAGGAACTACTTTGAAAATAATTCTAATTATGTTAATGCTTTACGTCATCATCGTTGCTATTTATGGAGCTGCGACTGCTACTAAAAAGATTATCTACTTACAAGGTTTACCTGCCCTTATAGCTTTAGTTTTCGTACTTTTCTTTTATAACTAGAGTTACTTAATTTGAGCAATTTTATCAAAGAATGGAAAAAAATATGAAAAAAGATTCATTACTAAAAAGTTCCCTGTGGATTTCAATCAGCGGAATAATTTCTCGAGTTCTGGCAGTTGTCTATATTATTCCTTGGAATATTTGGATTGGTCCTTTGGCTGTCAATGCTGCTAATTCCATGTACGGGAAAGTCTACAATATTTACAATCTCTTTTTGATCATCGCAACAGCCGGAATCCCTTCAGCTATCTCTAAAGAAGTCGCTTCTCATAACGCTTTAGGACGCTTTGATCAGAGTGAAAAACTCTTCAAGAAATACAGTTTTTATATGACTTTAGTCGGTATCGGTTGTGCTGCTATCATGTTCTTTGGTGCCAAGTATGTAGCAATCGTCTTAGCTGCCGGCGATATGCGTGTTGTAACGCCGATTAAATACTTGAGTGTCGCTATGCTTATCATTCCAGCCCTGGGTATTTTAAGAGGTTACATCCAAGGATATGCCTTCATTTCTTATTCTGCCTTTTCTCAAGTCATCGAACAAATCGCTCGTGTTGCTTATATGCTTTATGCAACCTACACAATCATGGTTTTACAAAAGGGCAATTACGTTTCCGCCGTTAATCAATCGACTTTGGCTTCATTTATCGGAGCTACATTAGCCTATGTCTTCTTGTTGTGGATTCGTGTTCGTGTGAGAAAATCAACTACTATCGAAGATATTAAAACTAAAGACGATCTCCCAACTGACGGTTCATTAGACATCAATTTTGGATCTATGTTACGTTCGGCCATTCCATTTTTATTGGTCGATACTATCATGACCGTCTTACAATTGTTTGACCAAACTACCTTCACTTGGATCTACCAACTGATTCTTCACGCTAGCGAAAAAACAATTGATAACTTATATGCAATGTTTGGTTTCCAAGCTAATAAAATTATCATGGTCTTAGTTTCACTAGCCATTTCCGTTTCTGCTTCTGTTATTCCAGCACTATCGGCTATGGTCAGCAAAAAAGCCTCAGATGAATACATTCAAAGTTTCATGCGTAAAATCGTACAATTCACTGTTTTCATCATTTTGCCTGCTACTTTTGGCGTGATTGCTATCAGTCGTCAGCTTTGGACCGCATTCGTTTTTTACGACCAAAGCATTCTTGGTTCCAAAGTATTGATTGTCTCTTGTGTGGAAGCTTTCTTCTACTGTATTTTCATGATTTTGGAAAATATTCTCCAAGTTACTCGACACATGAGAAAATCAATGTTGTATCTAGCAATTGCTTACTTACTAAAGATTATCTTACAGTTGCCGTTAACGTTGGCTCTGGGCGTTTATGGACCTGTCACAGCAACAGCTATTTCCTTTATCATCATGAGTCACTTTGCCTTTAGACTGATCAATAAGCAGTTTAAAATTGTTGATAAAGTTTTAGGCAAAAAATTATTGCGGATTCTGTTTGACGGTTTAGTCATGCTCTTTGTCGTATCGATAGCCAATTTCTTAATTGTCAAAGTCATCTCTGACGCTACCAAAGTTGGTGCCATTATCGTCATCATCATCTGTGGAATCATCGGTGTTCTCGTTTATGGATTGATGAGTTATAAAGATGGCTCATTGAACATCTTGAAAGAAATTCGCGATACTAAAATTTATTAAAATTATAATCAGTTCTGGGTAGAAGATTCACTTCATTTACTCAGAGCTTTTTTATTTGGAGTCCAATACAAATAGTCTTGTATTTATCCATTAAAATTTCTATTCCATAAAATTTTGAATTATACTAAGAATATATTTGAAAAGGTTAGGACAAATTTTATGGCATACGAAAAGAAATTTATGGAATTAGCCGCTCAAGAGGCTCAAAAGAATGTAGGGACACAGATTGGTGGACCCTTTGGTACCGTTATTGTTAAAGATGGAAAAATTATTGCACAAGGTCGAAATCACGTTTTAGCCAACCATGACCCCTCAGCTCATGGGGAAATCACCACGATTAGAGAAGCTTGCAAAAAGTTAGGTACGCACGACTTAACTGGATGCGAGTTGTATACAAACGCTTATCCATGCCCTATGTGTTTAGGAGCGATCATTTGGTCCAATATTAAAACTTGTTACTACGGAAATACTGCTGAGGATGCTAAAGATATCGGTTTCCGAGACGATTTTATTTATAAATTTTTAAATGACGGTTTGAAAGATAAACAAGTTCTCGACTTAGAACAATATGACCGTGATATGACTATCAAGGCATTTGATGACTTTAAGAATGATACTTCACACACTATTTATTAAAGGTCTATTCATTGTAGTTCACTCCTTTACCCACTATTTCCAACAAAAATAATGTTAAAAGCAAACTAACTATACCATTCACTAAGAAAATCACTTGGTAGTTCACTTTGGCGAACACAATACTAAATATAAATACAGCAATTGGTGTTAAAATCTGTGCAGCTGTATACATTGACGTGTTGACTTTTCCAAGATCTTCTTCAGGAACTACTTTTTGTACATATGTAAAAATGGGAGGCTCCGAGATAGCATTCATTATGCCAATCGAAAACTCAAAAAATGCAAAGATGAATAAAACGTAATGTGGTAGAACAAAAAGTGACAAACCTAAAAGGAACAATTGTAAACTAGGTACCCAATACATATTTCTTATAAATTTGAAAACATTTTTTAAACTCACCAATGTAATAATTATCCCACCAATAAGTGCACCGACAGAATATATACCTTCAATGTTTCCACTAATTGTTGTCGAATACTTCAAAATTTGTATTACAACATAAGGCATTCCTATAACGAGAGCAGTGCTGGTAATATTTAGACACATAGTAACTATTAAAAAGAAACGTACTGCTGGATATTTATTCAGGGACTTGAATATATTCAAGTTACGTACTTGTTTTGCATTATCTACATCATTATTATCAAAATGTGTTACCACTGTTAAAATTAACGTTACTACCTCCGTAACAATTTGCAAAATAATCAACCATTTGAAATCTATAATTCCAAATAAGAATCCCGCTATTGCAGGAGCTAAGATACTTGACACCGTGGCAGCAGTTGATTCAATTGAATTTAATCTTTGAATGTGTTCACCATTTACTATTTGCGGAGTTGATGATAAATATGAGATGGTAAAAAAGCGAGCTGTAATATTATTCAAACAAACAACTACAATAGCTGAAATCAATATATTAGTATGAAATATCTCAAAAACTAAAAAGTATATGATAAGTGTTAGAATCAGTGCACTTTCAGCTATTAAGGCAATATTCTTTCTTTGATATCTATCAACAGTATTTCCCACCCAAGGGGCGACAAGTACACCCACTAATGGCCCAATAATCAAACTCGTTCCATAACCCATTGCTGAACCTGTAACTTGGAGCAATTTAAGGGACAAAGCATAATTAAATATTGACGCACCTAAATCATTAATTACTGTTGTAGCTCCTGCTTTAATTAATTGTTTATTTGTAGCAGTTTCTTCAAGATCCATCTATCCCACCCCACTTCTAAAAAGAACACTGAAACTAATAAAAGTCTCGGTGTTCTTTTTAAGCTAATTATCTTTCTTGTTAAAAGTATTATTTACTCTTGTCTTATACTCAGCTTTATAATCCTCCCAAACTTGTTTAGTAATTTCCCCTTTGGCAAGTTTAGATTTCATTTTCTAATTTCATTAATTAAGTTATAATCTTAAAATATAAAGAAGTCAATATTTCTTAATATTCAATTCTACATTTTTATATCTAGCTTTTCTAATCCTTAGCAACAATACATAACAATCGTTTATAAACACTATTTTAAAATTAGAAAATAATTAGTAAAAAATGAGTAACATTAAAATTACAATTATAAACCGCATTCCAATTTGACCTTGAAAATAAATAATAGTATCTTATTAGTATTGAAAACGATTGCTAAATTGAGGAGAGATTATTTTGCTAGTAGGAAGTATTGAAGCAGGTGGAACAAAATTTGTTTGTGCCGTTGGTGACGAGGACTACCGTATCAAGGATAGTGTCCATTTCCCAACCACAACACCAGAGGAAACATTACAAAAGGCCATTGATTATTTCAAGAAGTTTGATATTCAAGCTTTAGGAATTGCATCATTTGGTCCTATCGAACAACGTAAGAATTCACCAAAATATGGTTATATCACATCTACACCTAAGCCAGGTTGGAAGGACACTAACTTTATCGGTAAGATGAAGGAAGCTTTCGACATTCCAATGTTCTGGACAACCGATGTTAATGGTTCAGCTTATGGTGAATATATCATGTCGACTTTATCTAACGAGATGATTGACTCTCTTGTTTATTACACTGTTGGAACTGGTGTTGGTGCCGGTGCAATTGATAAAGGTAATTTTGTTGGTGGTATGGGACATCCTGAAATGGGTCATACTTTTGTCAAACGTCATCCTGATGACCTCGATTTTAAAGGAATCTGTCCTTTCCATGGTGACTGTCTTGAAGGATTAGTCGCAGGACCAACTTTTGATGCTCGTTTAGGAATTAAAGGACAAGATGTTCCATTGACAGACCACGTTTGGGATATCATGGCTTACTATGTTGCCCAAGCAGCTATTCAAGCAACTCTTATTCTAAGACCTGACAAAATCGTCTTCGGTGGTGGAGTTGTCAGTGAAGCTTTCTTAGTTAAAGTTCGTGCTCAATTCAAAGAATTATTAAACGATTATCTTAACGTTCCAGCTTTGGATAAATATATTACTATGCCAGTTATTAAAAATAACGGTTCAGCTACATTGGGCGACTTTGCCTTAGCTATCCGTGAATTACAAGAATAATTATTAGACAGCTTCGTGTCATTTGAGTTCGAATGATATGAGGCTGTCTTTATTTGTAATATAATTAAAATATCAATTTATTTAATTTGGAGGAAGATTATGCAATATAAACAATTAAGTAATGGCGTTTTCATTCCAATGTTAGGATTTGGAACTTACGAGATCGACAATTCCGACGTTGCTGATGCCATCCAAGGCGCTTTGGACGCTGGATATCATCATTTTGACTGCGCTCATATCTATGGCAACGAGGAAGCCATCGGTAAAGCCTTCAAAAATTCAGACGTAAAAAGAGAAGACCTCTTTATTACTTCAAAAGTTTGGAATGCGGATCAAGGTTACGATAAAACTTTGAAAGCTTTCGAACAAACCCTCAAAGACCTACAAATGGATTATTTAGATCTTTATTTGATTCACTGGCCCAATGAAAAGGATTTTCAATTGACTTTAGATACTTGGAAAGCCTTGGAAACTCTTTACAATCAAGGCAAAATTAAAGCCATCGGTGTTTCAAACTTTTCAGAAAAACAATTAAAAGACGTCTTTTCTATGGCAAAAGTGAAACCAATGGTCAACCAAATCGAGCGTCACCCTTACAAGACACAGCCTGAATTAGCAGCATTCGATGAAGCAAACGACATCGTCAATGAAGGATACTCACCAATTGGACATGGTCACTTGATTCTGGAAGATAAAACCATCAATGAAATCGCCAAAAAACATGGAAAAACACCAGCACAAGTCGTCCTACGTTGGCAAATCGACACAGATTTTGTCATCTTCCCTAAATCATCCAAAGTTGCAAGAGTTAAAGAAAACTTTGATATCTTCGACTTTAATCTTACAGAAGACGAAATTAAAGACATCAACGCTTTAGACCAAGGTAAACATCTTAACTATTAGTTCAAAACTGATACTAACAACTTAATAAGGCCCCGATAGAATTCTTAATTGAATTCTATCAGGGCCTTATTTAATTATAAATTCAAATCTATCCAAATAAAAACGAAATCTAGTCGGGAACAAAATCCCCGTGTCGGCTATGTTCCAGCCAATCACAGGGATTTTGTGGACGACGGCATATTTACCCCTTACGTTTTCTGAAAATAATAAACTTACTGAAAACATAATTCAAAACAACAACCACTACATTGGCAATCAATTTAACAATAAAACCATTTCCATGTAATAATTCCATTCCGATAAACATCGTTCCTTGATCAATGATCCAAGAACCACCTCTGAACAAGAAAAATGAGCCCATTTCTTGAAAAAAGGCTTTCCAAGTCGTTGTGTGGGAATTGAAGACCCATAATTTATTCGTTACATACGCAAAAATAACCGAAATTAAGTAGGCAATGGCATTGGCAATCTGTGAATTCATCCCCGCCGTTCGCCATAACAAGGCAAAAGCTACGTAATTTACTACTGTTGTTAAGACTCCGAAAAATAAATACGGAATCATATCTTTATATTTATTCCACAATTCTTTCATTTAGTAATTGTCCTTAATGATTTTATTTCCAATTCTACAACTTATATCCTAAGGAATAAGCAGTTACTTCTCAACCACTTTTTCAACATGATCAATTAATTTTAACTTAGATTTCTTAAAATTAACTTGATAATAATAGAAAATGGCATCTATTTAAGGATAAAACACGCTGATTTCAAAAATCAATGTGAATCCTGAATAGATGCCATTATTTTCAACAATCTAGACATAAACGATAGAACCACTATTTAGTCTGGAATAGCTAAATCAAAATATAACTAATTCTTCTTACATAGATAATGGCATATCCTAATTACCAAATTTGGAAATATTGACCATTGGTTGGTACAAGATAACTTCCGACTGGTGAATCTGAATTCTTACTATAAATATTTATTTGATAACCATTCACATTATTCCAAGTAACTTTTCCATTAGCAACATACTGTGTTGTCGACTTGTCATAAGTTGAACTTAATTTATCAACCAAAAATGAAACAGCTTGATCTGCAGTTGTGATATTAGTTGATTCTTGCGTCTGTGAATCAGTTTGTTGAGTCGTCTGATCTTTAGTCGTATCAGATGAACTATTACTGTTATCAGATGTTGTTGAATCCTGATTGTTTTGTGTTGCTTGATTTCCACTAGCACCGTTAGAACTATTGGAATTATCTGTATTAGTCTTAGTAGTACTATCATTATTAGCATCACTATTATTAGTATTAGTGTTTGCTTGGTTTTCATCATCATCTGATGATGTAGAGTCTGTATCATTATTGTTTGACTCCTTAGGAGTCGTTTTCTTAGTACTCTTGGTCTGTTCAGATTTTGTACTAGTACTTGATTCTGCACTTGAGGACTGTGAATTAGAACATCCAGCCAACAATACCCCTGACAAAATCACCGTAAAAAGCGATAATTTTTTAAACATATAGTAAATTCCTCCTTGTTCCTGAACATTATAAAGGAATAAGGGCTTTCTTAGCAATGTTCCATGAGAAACATTACTAAAACATAAAAATTGGAGCAAACCAATTTCAGTTTTGCTCCAATTTTATGCTACATATTGAATTAAAAATTATTTATAAATTTGTGTGTAATCAATCTTTTCGCCACGACGAATCTTTTGACCGAGTTCAATTGATTTATCAACAATAATACTTTGACCGTCAGCAACGTTATAAGGGTGGTCAGGAGCTTTTTCCTGAGCATAAGATAATTCGGTACATCCCAAAACAATTACGTCACATTCGAATTTATCATGCATTGTCTTCAAAATGTCGTAATACTTAGCTGCATCAACCTTACCCTTAATTTTAATATCATCATAGATCAAACTTTCAACTTGATCTCGAATTTCTTGATCACCCATACTAAATTCGAAACCAGCCTCTTTGATCTCATCTTCATAAATGTGATCAGCAATAGTTCCTTTAGTAGCAATCAAGCCAATTTTCTTAGCGTTAGGATACTTATCCTTCATTACACTAACCGTCATATGTGGCATATGAATCAATGGAATATCAGTAGCAGCTTGCAGTTCTTTATAGTAATAATGAGCAGTATTACAAATCATAACCATGAATTCAGGCTTTAACAAACTTTGTTGTTTAATATCTTCAACCAATGGTGGCAAAAAACTAGGCTTACTATGATCCAAAATATGCGCTGTCCGATCGGGCACGGTTGAGTGATTGACTAAAATATAGTCTAAGTAATCTTGGTCTTTCTTACTAGGTGTCCGTTCATTTAATAAATGTATATAACTTTCAGTGGCTAAACTTCCCATACCACCGATTACTGTAAAGAATTTTCTCATATTCCTAACCTTCAATATCCTTTAAAATTTTCTTAGCAACAACGGGGTCGCTCGGATAGGGTACATCAATGCCTTTCGTCTTCTGATAAGCATCGTTTCCCTTTGCAGCAAGGACGACTATATCATCATTGTTACTTGATTCAATCATTTCACGAATAGCTTCTTGACGGTCGAGAACTGTCTTCACTTCCACTTTTTCATGATCGATTTGGTCATCAATTTCCTTACAAATTTTAGCTGGATCTTCAAATCCAGGATCATCAGTTGTCAAAATAGCTGAATCTGCTAATTCTGTTAAGACTTTAGCAAAGCCACTACGTCTGTCGACCCCTTTATCTCCAGGGCTTCCAACTACAACTTTAATTTTTGAATCTGGATACTCACGTTTCAAGAAACTCAACAAAGCGTTCATACTAGCGTAGTTGTGGGCGTAATCTACGAAGATTGTCCCGTGGTTCTTGGTATTAATGTGCTCCATTCTCCCCGGGACGAATGCTTTTTTTAGGCTATCAGCAATCACCGAGTTATCGATTCCCATAATTTTAGCAGCGGTAATAGCTGCTCCAGCGTTTAATTCATTGAAATCACCGACTAACCCCAATTCATAAGTGTATTCACCATGATCTTGCAAGTCTTCGGCTTTGTCGCTTTCGGCTGTATAAGTAAAGACAGAATCATTCAGATTAGATTCTTTGTTACGAATACTGAAATCAGTATCTCCAACTTCGTTTTTGGCAAAACGATAAATATCTTTATCTGGACTCGTCTGCTTTGCAGCAGCATAAACCGTATCATAATCATTAGTTTGACGATTAATGATATTAATCTTTGAGTTAACCATCAATTGCTTCTTGCAATTCAAATAGTCAGCATAAGTTGGATGTTCATTTGGTCCAATATGATCTGGTGTAATATTCAAGAATCCACCAATATTGAACTTCAAACCGTAGACCCGATTCTTCTTATATGCTTGGGATGACACTTCCATAACCAAATACTTCATGCCATTATCAACCGCTGTTCTCATATCATGGAACAATTCCAATGACTCTGGTGTAGTTAGGTCTGATTTGAACTCATCACTTGGTTTTGGTCCTACGATTCGATCGACAGTTGAGAACAAAGCGACTTTCTTAGGATAAGCACTGTTTAAAATGTCATATGTGAAGTATGACGTTGTTGTCTTACCCTTTGTGCCTGTGAAGGCCACGATATACAAATCATTTTGAGGATTGCCATAAAACTCCGAACTCAATAGAGCCAAAGCCTTAGAAGCATCCTTAACGATTATGCGGTCAATATCTTGACTGTATTCTTTTTCAGAAACATAAATCTTGGCACCATTTTTAATTGCTTGGTCTAAATATTCTGCTTTGAATTGATTTCCTTTGCAGAAGAAAATTCCATTAGTTTGGTCTTTTCTAGAATCGTAACTAATACTTGTTACTTCGAGATTTTCATCGCTTACTGAATCAGAAACCAGCAAGTCATCTTTTTTCAGAATCTCAATAGCTTTACTTACTTTCAAACTCATTCTTTCACCCTGCTTTTTCTAAAATAGACGTTTAATTAGATTATTAAAAAAATCAACGATTGGATCCCACCAAGACTTCTGGCTAGTCTTCTTGTGTATTACTTTTTTAACATCTGCCTTTTTGAACGGAAGATATCCACTAGCAGTATTAGCAGCAATTAATTTCACCGTTTGCTTTTTGTGGGTCGCAGTAAAACCTAAGTCGTTACTACTTTCATTATAGCTTAAATTTTCAACATTAGAATTTTTTGGTACCCAAACATAAACTGGCTGATTTATTTTATATTCTTTTTTATGAATTTTTATCTTCTGGCCCTTTTTCAATGTCTCTTTATGTTCATAATTATCTTTCACATCTTGAGCCAATTTTTGTGCACTTCTGAATCGCTTATCCACATCACTCTTCTCACCACTAGCTCCCATGACAATAGTCACGATCCTAGTACCATTCATCGGCAACGTACCAACAAAGGATTCTCCAGCTTGATTAGTCGTTCCCGTCTTCAAACCATCAAATTCATATCCAGCTTGATAGTCACGATTTCCTTTTAACAAGAGATTCAATGAGTCATAAGTCTTAGTTTCATTTTCATAAGGGAACTCAAACTTAGCAATTGAAGTCGTCTTCAAGATTTCTGGGAATTGGTCCAGAACATGCTTGACGATCACACCAATATCATTAGTCGAAAGCTTATTTTCACCATCTTTAGCGCCTAAGTACATATCGGGTTTAAGATCGGAATTATTCAATCCTGAAACATTATAAATTTCAGCGTCCTTAATTCCCCAATCTTTTAAAGTCTTTCGCATCAATTTAACAAACTTTTTTTGACTCCCAGATACTTTATCAGCCAACATCATTGCCGCCGAATTCGACGAGACAATCCAAGCAGCTTTATAAAGTTCCTCGACGGTATACGATTTGTCCGTATCCAAGCGAACATTGGTCAATTCACTATCTTCGGTCATATCAGCTTGTTCTTGGGTAGGAGCCAGTGTATCTTGTTGCGTAAATTGCTTCTCCTTAAGAGCTTTTGTTACTAAATACAACGTCACAATTTTAGTTATGGAACCTATGGCAACTTTTTTATCAGCATTCTTACTGTAAATAATTTGTCCAGTATTTTCATCAAAAGCCATTCCCGCATTCGCACTTAAATCAAAAGTGGAATTCGAATCAGCTTGAACAGTCGAAGTAAACAGTGGCAATGTCAAAATAACTAACGACATTATCAGAGTTAATTTCTTCCAGAAATTTTTCATTTTTAAACCTCACAAATTATTCTTTTCTTAAACGATAGGAAAATGACTTATAAATGATGTCCTATCTTTATCAGAAGTAACTGCTATTGTACCACCGTGAAGTTTCACCATGCTTTGAGCAATTGCCAATCCTAAACCAGTTCCACCAGTCTTCTTAGAACGTGAATCTTCAACCCGATAGAAGCGGTCAAACACGTGATCCAGCGAGTCTTTAGGAATAGATTGCCCATTATTAGCTACCGTTACAACGACCTCTTTTTCTTTTTGTTCCGCGGTCAACCAGATATGCGTAGCACCCTTGCCATATTTGAAAGCATTCATGATCAGGTTATTGAAGACACGCCCCAATTTCTCTGTATCGCCTTGCATCATAATCTTGTCAGGATCAGAATTAACAATAATTTCCATACCGCGCTTATTAGCTTCCAACTCAAAATCAGCCGACAATTGATCCAGCATCTGTGCCATATCAAATTTAGTCATATTCAAACGACTAGTTGCGTGTTGAACATTCGCAAATTCAAAAAGAGAGTTAACCAAATTTTGCATTTCCAATGATTTCTTGTACGCAATATGGGTATATTTCAAAATTTGTCCTAAATCATTATAATTTTTGCTTTCAATCAAGCCTAAATAGCCGATAACGGAGGTCAAAGGCGTCCTTATATCATGACTGACATTGCTTATTAATTCATCTTTACTCTTCTCAGATTTTTCCTGTTCCTTAGAACGACGGTTCATATTATCTATTAAAAGATTGAAACTATCGATAATGTCTTGTAAGTTATGATCGACTTTTACTTTAATTGGCTTAGGCAAATTAGCTGTTGCGCTCTGTTGTAAAATTCGCTTAATTTGGCGTAATTCTAGACGATGATACTGTGTTATTACCCAAAAATAGGACAAAATTAACTGAAGGACTAATACAACCATTACTTTCCAAAGATTATCGGCAAGCAGATTATGCCAATTCGTTTGAAAATTCTGGATGAAATCACTCTTACCAATCATACTTATCAAAAAAACATTCATAATCTGAAATAAAAGAAAGGCGCCTATTCCTTCAAAAAGGAGGACACCTTTTTCTCTTGTATTCAGTTTGATCCTCTTTTTCAAAAATCAGACCTCCACTTTATACCCAACGCCCCAAACAGTTTCTATAACCTTTTCGCCGTTGGTAGCTTCTTCTAATTTATCGCGTAAATGACTAACGTGAACCATAACTGTTTTAGCGGAGACGACACTCTCTTGTTTCCAAACACGTTCAAAAATTTCGTCTGCAGAGAAAACGCGATTAGGATGACTAGCTAGTAAATAGAGCACTCCAAATTCTAACGCCGTCAACTGCACTTTTTGATTGGAATCCGTCACTACTTCGTGAGAATCTTTATAAATAGTAATTGGACCTACTTCCAATTTATCAGGAACATTTTTAGACGTCTGTTGCGTGCTACGACGTAATAGTGAACGGATCCGTGCCATAATTTCCAAAGGATTAAAAGGCTTTGTTACATAATCGTCCGCACCAGTGATTAAACCTTGAATTTTATCCATATCAGTTGTTTTAGCCGATACAATAATAATTGGTATCTGCGAATTTTTACGGACCCGTTTAACAACCTCAATCCCATCTATACCAGGCATCATGATATCAAGAACCATTAGCGCTATATCGCTATGAGCCGCTAATTGGTCTAATGCTTCTTGACCAGAGTTAGCTGTAACGGGTTCATAACCTTCATTTTTTATATAAATGCTAAGTAGTTCTACAATCTCTTTATCGTCATCAACCACTAAGATTTTCATTATTAGACCTCTCAAGCGTACATATATTTACAAGTATACAACTAGTTAGTATTATACAATAAGATAGAACTAGATTACTAATCAGACTGTGAAAGAGAGCTTTTATGGAATATTTAAAAAAGAGAATGAAATTTTTGTTGATAATCATTTTTTCTGTAGCCATTATCTTGTTTGTTCAATATGAGATCAACTACGATAAAAATTTGGATTTTAAAAAAGTTGGTACAATCATGACCATCTTGAAAATTGCTGCCGGAGGTTATGGTTTATACGGATTGGTACAGTTCTTCCGGGTCAAATAATACTTTCGTTTGTATATTCCTTTCTAATTATTTAGGAGTAAAATTAAAAAATAACAGCATTTATTCAGAATTTTTTCTGAATAAATGCTGTTTCTTTTTGCTCTCTTTAATTCTTTTTATCTTCTTGTTTCTTTGCTTCTTTTGCGCGGTGTTCGTCAATATTGCAGCCTTCTGGACCACAAACAGCACTTTCATCGCTGCCTAGGCTTTGGAACATATTTTTCTTATCGTCCATAATTATCCCTCCTTAGCTTGTACTTGTTGTAGAGCTTGAACAAAGGTTTCGTATGGTTGAGCTCCGGAAATTCCGTATTTGTTGTCAATAACAAAGAATGGGGCCCCTTGGATTCCCAACTTTTGGGCCTCTATTTCATCACTGCAAACTTCACGCTCGAATTGCTTGCTGTTGAGGACTTCGTCGATTTTTTTGGCATCCAAACCAGCTGCGGTAGCAGCCTTTTTCAAGACGGCGTGATCGGCAATTGATTCACCATTGCTGAAGTAAACTTGGTAAAAAGCATCAATAACTCTTTCAGTTAGATCCCGATTACCCAATGAATCTGTCAATTTGATTAAACGGTGGGCGTCAAGTGTATTGGTTGGAACGGCGTTTAGTAAATCAACTTTTAATCCATCAGTTGCTCCCATCTTTGAAATCTGTTCGATTTGAGCGGTTGCTTGTTCAGTTGTCATTCCGTGTCCGGATGAGAAGTTTTCAAGCATTGTCTTATCTGTTTTTGTTGGTAATGTTGGATCTAGTTGAAATGATTTAAATTCTAAAGGTGTTTCATCATATAGGTTTAATTCCTTTAAAGCCTTTTTCATTCTTGTTGAGCCGATATAGCAAAATGGACAAGCAATATCTGACCAGTATTTGATTTCCATAAATTTTATCCTCTAACTTTTCCTATTCAACTAATTGATTGAATAGTTTTATATTAGCATGCTTTACCAACATGTCAATTTGCTTGCTCACTGACAAATTCACGCCAATCATAATAGCTTTCGTTTAAACTATATGCGTGATGGCCATTCTCATTTAATAGGTGTGCTGCTTGATTCGTTAAGGCACAGAGATGACCTCGACAATAGACGATAATGTCCTTGTTGACATCTAGCTGTTGCAGTTCTTTTTTCAATTCGTCTACTGGAATATTGATGGCACCATTGATATGACCCGCGTCGAATTCATCTTTTGGTCGAACGTCTAATAGCTGAACATCATCTCTGGCAAGCAATTTGAGTGCTGCTGATAAATCAAGTGTTTGAACTTTTTGTTCGAGGTTAAACTGATTCTGGAGTTGTTTCATCTCCGATAGTTGATTTTCACCAACATCCCGTAACAAATAAAATAGTTGTTCAACCTGTGGGGAGGCTAATTGATAAATTACGTAATTGCCTTGCTTTTTATACTTAACCAAATTAGCTTCACGTAGATTTTTTAAATGTCTGGAAGTATTGGCAATGGTCATTCCTGATTCTTTTGAAAGAGACTCCACCGTTTTTTCACTTTGGGAGAGTAAATCTAATATTTCTAAGCGGCGATCACTGGATAAACTTTTACCGACTTTTGACAATTCACTGTAGAGATTATTTTTGTATTCATCAGCTATTTTGTTCATTTTTTGGTTCCTTTGATGGTATTTGATTAATTGATTGAATAGCTTTAGTTTAATTAGATTTTAGGAATTGTCAATTTTTGTGTATTTTTACAAAAAAATTTCAAAAAACTGCTGTTAAAGAAATGAGACATGGTATAAAACTTAGATAGGAATATTTTGATAGGATGGAGCGATAATTATGGAATTAGGAACTTCTATTAACAACCTTCTAAAAAAAGAACTCAAAAACCCTGAATTCAAACGTGAATATGAAGCTGAAAATGGAAAATTAGAGAGTGCTTATGCAGTATATAAGGCTCGTGAAGAAATGGGATGGACACAGGCAAAACTAGCCAAACGAGCTGATGTTCCTCGCTCTACAGTTTCCAGCATTGAATCAGGAAATAATACAACTATCGAAACTTTAAATAAATTAGCTTTCGCTATGGGCAAAAAATTAAGTATCAATATCAAGTAAATTCATCTCAAAATACATTATCTTATAATGATTTTTGCAGCTAAGATCACAAATATTCAAAAAGCATTCTAGGAATTTATCCAGAATGCTTGATTGTTTAAAATAATTCAACTATAAAATAAAATAATGAGATAAAAACGAGAGATTTCAATTGTTTTTTAGATTGTTCAGTTCTTTTTAATAACCAATTAATTAGCCCTACTATAATAAAAAAAAACGGTGGCACAGCAGCCTTAATTAATTTCTTTACCATTGGTTCCATAATTATTTACTAATTATTCCCCCTATACATACTGCAAAAATACTAATAGCCTTCAAATGAACTCCAATAACTTTTTGAAGGTCACTGTAGATTAACTTAACTAATGATTTCCTCATCTTTAATTTCTCCTTTTTTTATACCTTTATTCTAAGAAGAAACATACGAATATAGTGAACTTTATCTCAAGACAATAAAATTCTATCTTAATATCGAAACAGTATGCATAAAATCAGATTAATGATTTCACCAATTTCATCTTTACTAGAGGGAAAGTACAAGAATATTCTTCTGGGAAACATATAATTCTATTCCTAAAATCCACACTATTTATTTGAATAGGATTGATCAAAAAAGATTTATGTACTCTGATTAGTTCTGGATATTCATGCTCTATCTCATTCATCTTTCCGTAAAATTCATACATCATATTTTTTCCATATAAAACTATCTTATGCGGAGTTGTGGAAGTTTCTAAGAAATATACAGAATTAATATCGACTCTTATTTCCCTAGAACCTAATTTAAATACTAAATGACGACGAACGTTAGAACTTTGATCATTAAATGTCAATTGATGATTCTTTTTTAAAATCAACTCTATTTGTTTTTTTTCATCATCATCACCCTTTACAATAAAATCGAGAGGTGCCACTTGATGTTTTATAGATTCCAAAGCAAGTTCTTGATGAGAAGTAATAAACACTATCTGTGCAAATTCATTTTTGTTCCGAATGGTCTGTGCTACTTCAATACCGTCCGTTTTATATCTCAAATCAATATCTAAAAAAAATAGACTATTCGTTATTTGCTTTTTTTTCAAATATAGGAGGATATCAGCAGGATCCGTCGTTGACATAATCAATTCCATATCGTAATCATTGATTATGATAGAATTTTCAATAATTCTTTTATAATATGATAATAAAGTCACGTTATCATCGCATAAAAATACTGGTATTGTCATAAGATTCATCCTTCCTTAATTATTATAGAAGACTTAAATAAACCATTTTCTGAATAATTTATTAATTCCATATTATGATTATGCTTCTCTATTTCTTTAACATTAGAAAGCCCCATACCTCTGTTAGAACCTTTACTGCTATATCCATATTGATTTATATCCTTAAAAGAAGGCAATTTTCCTAAAAAAGAATTTTCCATTATTATTTCAATGCCTGAATTATTACTCAATATAAAGCAATTAAAGATTTTCTCATCCGATTCACTTGACGCTTCTATCGCATTATCAGCTAAAATACCAACTGTTCGTACTAAATCAATTTCATTAATGTTAATTTCATTTATAGGATATAAACATTCAAATTTTATGTTTATATCCTTTTTTTCTGCTTCTGATAATTTTGCGATGATAAGGGATTTTAATGGTGGGATTCTAATTTGTCGAATATCATTAAATCTCATAACACTTTTATCATTCAATTTATTAGTATATTCAATTAACTTACTCAGATATTCGTTATTAGATTTATTTAGATTAGAATTAATTTTCATTCCCAAAAGCATATTTTTGTAATCATGACGAATTTTTCTAAGATCTTGATAATTGCTTTCTACTTCTGATGTATATTTATTTAGCATTCCCATTTGCTTCTTCAAATCTAAAATTTTGTTTTTTTCCTTATTTCTTTTTAAAAATATATATGATGTATATATTGAAAACACAAACTGAACAATCAGAAAAGACATTGTCATAATTCTTACAGTTCCTAAGATTTTTAAAATCTGCATAATTTCTATAAACGTATAAACTAAACCTAAAAATATTCCAAATTGAAGAACACATATAGTAGTTTGCTCAAAATTCAAATTACTATTATTAAATACTGATTGGCAAATAAGAATAGAAATCACAAAAATGATGGCTGCAATAATTAGATATGTGGGAAGAATTAATTTATCATTACTAACGACGTTCAGTTTAAGGTTAAAAAACTCTTTAATTATCATTGAAGTCACGAATGGAACGACCATATATATAAAAAGTGATAATTCTAATGCAAATATCTCATTTAACATTTTTCTTCTACTCATGAGCCATGCTTTTAATCTACTAACAACAAATAAAATAGTTACAGAAATTCCTAATAACAATGAGTCTTTAACAGCTATCAGCGTTAAAGGAAAACTTCCAATTATGAATAAAAAATAGATATACTTATTATGTATTTTAGTAAAAATACTTATTGATATAAGTAAAAGTACTATGCAAAAGAATTCCTTTGTAAAATACGAATAAGCATCTAAAATAATCATAATTCCTCCAATCAAGCCACTACATTAATAATACTTGATATCATCACTTAATAGGTAACACCACAATTTTTTCATCATAATGTTTCATAAATTTGAAATTATCCAATTCATCTCCACCTCACATTATATAAAACAGAATAATGGTTTTAACAAAATTAGATTTTAATATATCTCAAAACATTATAATTGTGTCTTGATTTATAATAATGAGGCTCAAGGATCCTAAAAAAAGTTGCCAGCATTCATTGAATGACTGCTAGCAACCCTTTTTTGAACAATACTATTTTAAAAGAAAGTTCTTTCCTTAATTCCCATATACTTACGGAAAGCAAATCTCAATCCGTATGCGACAACTGCTGCAATAAAGTAACCTACTGCATTTAGAGTTGGATTAATTGTTGCTGGTACAAATGCCATAGCACCTAGGAAGAAGAACATTGCGATTAATCCTAGAGCCAAGTATCCAATAGTCTTACCCCAACCTGGTCTTTCAGATTTTGGCAAGCGCATTTGATTGTTGAACCATGTCAATAGTGCACCCCACATAGCTGACAATACTACCAACGTCAAGATTCCGGTTTGATTGTTAGGATCAGTCTTCTTGCTTGTTAAAGCAACGACTCCGTATAACAAACCAAACAAAGCAAAGAATAACAAGCCAGTATCGATCCACAAGCCCCAGAATGGTGTTTTCTTGGCTTTCTTAACTGGATGAGCAATAGCTTGAGCCTTTTGGGTAACGGGACCATAAAGCTGATTAGCTGGAATTCCCTTAATCTGATTATCAATAATTTCAGGAAGCAAGCCATCGATGACTTCTTTGGTTTCTTCTTCTTTGAAACCATCTTCGAGCAAACGCTTATTGAGTCTGAAAATGTATTCAGAATTTTTATTACTTAGTTTCTTATGCAATTCATCAGTATCTGCACTGTAAATCTGACTTGTTGTTTCTTCTTTTTTCTCATTCTTAACTGAAGCAACTTTTTGCTTTTCAGCAGCCTTTTTATTCTTTTCTCTTAAATCCTCTGACATTTTGCTCCCCCTGGATTAGACATTGAATCTGAATTCGATGATATCGCCGTCTTGTACTTCGTAATCTTTACCTTCGACACGTAATTTACCGGCTTCTTTAACAGCTTTCTCGCTACCTAATTCATCTAGGTCGCTAAAGGCCATTACTTCGGCACGAATGAAACCACGTTCAAAGTCGGAATGGATGATTCCGGCAACTTGTGGTGCTTTCATCCCTTCATGGAATGTCCATGCACGAGTTTCCTTACCACCAGCAGTGAAGAAGGTTCTCAAACCTAACAACTTATAACTAGCTTTGATAAGTTTATCAAGTCCTGATTCACTGACACCTTCGGCTTCAAGGAATTCTTTTCTTTCATCATCATCTAATTCAGCAATCTCTTCTTCAGTCTTTGCTGAAACTCCGATAACTTGAGCATTTTCTTTCTTAGCATAATCTTCAACTACTTTATAATACTTAGAAGCTTCAGGATCAGCCATATCGTCTTCAGCAATGTTAGCAACGTACAAAACAGGTTTAGATGTCAAAAGGAATAATCCTTTAACAATCTTTTGCTCATCTTCATCAAAATCAATTGATCTTACTGCTCCACCTTTTTCAAGAACTGGCTTGATCTTTTCGAGCACAGCAAATTCTGCTTGAGCTTCTTTATCTTTAGCACTCTTAGCAGCCTTTTCAACTCTTGTGTAGCGCTTGTTGACACTGTCTAAATCGGCAATGCTCAATTCCAAGTTAATTGTCTCAATATCATCTAATGGATCAACTTTTCCTGTAACACTAGTGATGTCGTCATCATCAAAAGCACGGACAACATGAACAATTGCATCAACTTGTCTAATATTTTCCAAGAACTTGTTACCAAGTCCTTCACCTTTGCTGGCACCCTTAACGATACCTGCAATATCAGTGAATTCAAAAGTTGTATGGATCAATTTTTTAGCGGGAATTAAAGAGTCGATTCTAGATAAACGTGCATCTGGAACCTCCACCATTCCCACGTTAGGGTCGATCGTAGCAAAAGGATAGTTAGCCATTTCGGCACCAGCCTTTGTAATAGCATTAAATAAAGTTGACTTACCAACATTTGGTAGTCCGACAATTCCGGCAGTTAAAGCCATTAGTTATTCCTCGTTTCTTTTAATAAAATTAGGTGGCATTAATTGATCTTTTTTCAAATAATGCTGCTCGTTTTCCGTTTTTACCTGGTCAGCTTGAGTTAAGACTTTCTTGAATTTTTTATTAAATTCAGCCCGTGGAATCATTACAATATGTCCACATCCTAAGCATTTAACCTTAATATCCGCACCCATTCGGATAACTTCCCAGCGGTTTTCCCCACAAGCATGAGGTTTTTTCATTACGATAATATCTCCAAGTTTAAACATACAATTCCTCTAATCTAAATGGATTCCTAATATGTCTAAAATACGGTTTAAATCATCCGTATTCGAGAAATCAATTTCAAGTTTTCCATGACCACTTCTAGTTTCCTTTACAGAAACAGGTGTATCAAATCTTTCGACCAATTTATCCTCGGTAGCTTTAATATAAGGCGATTTCTGAACGGCTTTACGCTTCTTCTTGCTATCGTGCTTAGATTCAGTCGCTAATTGTTCTAGTTGGCGAACAGTTAAATCTTCTTCAACTGCTCGTTTAGCCAATTTATCAATTTGGTCTTTATCTTTTAAACTCAAAAGCGTCCTTGCTTGTCCCATCGACAATTTACTGCTTTGGACTAGTTTCTTAGTTTCCTCAGGTAAATTCAAAAGACGTAGATAGTTAGCAATGTAAGGACGACTCTTGCCCAATCTCTGTGACACTTGTTCTTGAGTCAAGTTCAACTTTGTGATCAAAGTTTGATAAGCGTCTGCCTCTTCTAGAGGAGTTAAATCTTCACGTTGTAAGTTTTCCAAAACAGCAATTTCCATCATCCCTGATTCACTCAAAGGACGAATGATTGCAGGAATAGTAGTCTTCTTAGCAATTTTACTTGCTCGAAAACGTCTCTCACCAGCAATGATTTCAAACCCATTCACGCTTTCACGTACAATAATCGGTTGAAAGACGCCGTTTTGCTCAATAGAACGTGCCAATTCATTCAAAGCATGTTCATCAAAAGTCTTTCTAGGTTGGTATGGATTAGGTCGAATATCGTCAATCGACAAATCTACTACGGTTTCACTGTTTTCATCAATTGCTTCAAATTCAGAAAAAATTGCGTCAATTCCTCTGCCTAAACCTTTTTTATTTTTGCTTGATGCCATTACGTTTTAACACCTCCTTAGCAAGATCACGATATGCTTTTGCACCTCTTGACTTATCATCAAAGTCGACGATTGGTAGTCCATAGCTTGGTGCTTCGGCCAAACGTGTATTTCTTGGTACGATTGATTTATAAACCGAATCGCCAAAATATGACTTCACTTCTTCTACAACTTGAGCTCCCAGATTAGTCCGAGCGTCTAACATCGTAATCAAAACTCCTTCAATAGCTAAACTAGTATTAAAGTGTTTTTGAACTAAGCGAATTGTATTTAGCAATTGACTCAACCCTTCCAAAGCATAGTACTCGCTTTGAACTGGAATAATGATTGAATCGCTTGCCGTAAAGGCATTCGTTGACAATTGACCTAATGAAGGTGGGCAGTCGATCAGGATAATATCATAATCAGCGTCTACTTCCTCAAGTCCTGCACGCAAGCGTGTTTCACGTGCCATCATGGAGGTCAATTCCATTTCTGCACCAGCCAATTGGATTGTTGCTGGCACAATATCAAGATTTTTATGTTTTGTATGTATAATGGTCTTCTTTAGTGGATATTCATTGACTAAAACGTCATAAACATCCTTTTCAACATTGGCCTTTTTGATTCCTAATCCACTAGTCGCATTTCCTTGCGGATCAGTATCAACAATCAATACTTTTTGGCCCAGATCAGTTAAACATGCTCCCAAATTGATGGTGGTTGTAGTTTTTCCAACACCACCCTTTTGATTTGCAACAGATATTTTTCGTGCCATTTTATTCCCCTATCTCTAGAAATTGTTAAACAATCTCAAAAAATATTATCTATGGTAATCACTTTTTTTGGCGCTTTTGCCATAACTATATAATCTTATCATTTTTACAACATTATTTAATAGCTTGGAATTATTTCACGAGCGGTTTTTTAGCTGGTGTACCAGGTTTACGTGGATATTTTTTAGGTGTTTTAGAAATTTTTTCAACAAAGATGAAATTACGAATTCCAGCTTCATTTGGTAACTCGACTGACTCTTGTTTTTTAACATCGCCACCTAAAGTCTTAATCGCAAATGAAGCCTCTTTAACTTCTTCTGGTGCTTTTTCAGACTTCATTGCTACAAATTGTCCACCAATCTTAACCAATGGTAAACAAAATTCAGTCAAAGCATTCATTGCTGCGACAGCTCTTGCTGTTACGACGTCAAAGGATTCGCGAAATTGGGGATTTTTACCAACCTCTTCGGCACGACCATGAACCAATCTCACATCAGTTAAATTCAATTTGGCAACTAAACTATCCAAAAATTTAATTCTCTTATTTAATGAATCAACAATCGTTATTTTTAATTTAGGATTGATAATTTTTAATGGCAACGAAGGAAAACCTGCACCTGAACCGATATCGCACAAAGTTAGCTCTTCATTCAAAATACTTTCATCCACAAATCCTAAAACAATTGAATCATAAAAATGTTTTAAATAAACTTGATCTTCTTCAGTTATGGAAGTCAAATTCATAACCTTATTCGTCTCGACCAATTCATGAAAGTATGTCGCAAATTGTTCTTTTTGAACACTACTCAATTCAATACCTTTTTGGGCTAAAGCTTTAAAAAATTCTTCCGGTTTCATCAAATACCTCCACTCGTGAAACACATGTTTCACACTCTTTAATCCTATATTAATGAAGCATTTAATTCAATGCTGAGTTAGCGAAGACTTTTTAAAATATAGTTGTATTTGCAACAAAGATACTTTATGCTAGTAATAATCAAAATTTGGGAGGATTTTTTATGATAATCGTTAAACATACCAATGAGTTAAGCCCTAAGGAATTAATTGAGATTTTCAAACAACGAGTAGCCGTTTTCGTAGTCGAACAAAATTGTCCTTATCAAGAAGTCGATGATCATGATTATAACGACCTCCACGTTTGCCTAATCGAAGACAATAATCTCAAAGCTTATACAAGAATCATTGATCTCGGTGATCATATTACTTTTGGTCGAGTTCTAGTCGTTAACAAATATCGTAAAGAAGGTTTGGGTAAAGAAATTGTTGCAACAACTATTGAAGAAATTCAAAAGCGTTTTCCCAAAAAGAATATTCAAATACAAGCCCAAGCATATCTCCAAGAATTTTATGAAAGTTTTGGATTTAAACCCATTTCAAAAGTTTATTTAGAAGATAATATTCCTCACTTAGATATGTTATTGGAAGCAAATATTTAATAATAAAATTTCCATCAAAAAAGCCAGTCTAGCAACCATTTATGGTTACTGAACTGACTTTTTTAGTGCCCCTGCCAAGGAACTTTATTATACCTCTTATTAACACATATGGTCACAGCCATCTGGCAAACAATCGCAATTAACACGAACAGGAGCATTCTTTAATTTATTATCCAATGCTTTTTGCAACAATTTAATATCATCTTTACTGATATCTAAAGTGTCTATCAATTCATTCAAAACCGAACCAGTTTTGTGAGCACAAAAATTACTAAAAAGACTATTAGCGTACTCATCCATTGTCTCTTGTTCGGAAACGGTAGCTGAATAAATGTAGTGTCCCTTATCTTTTTTACGACTTAAAAATTTTTTCTTCGTTAGTCGCGTGATTAAAGTCTTGATTGTTGAATCTGACCAAGTTTGCTTTTGTTGCATTAAATTAATGATTTCCGTACTTGTCACATGCTTTAAAGTCCAAACAATACGCATAATTTGCCATTCTGCTGAAGAAATTTCAACTTTTCTCTGTTCTTTTTTTGGTGCTACAGTATCCATCAAAATCTTCCTCTCTTGATAATTCAATTATATAACAGATTATTTTCAATTTGGACTTATTCCTAACCCAACTATTTTTCTACGATATAATCTAATAGTTTATACAAAGTTTGTTTATTATCATCAGATATTCTAGTTTCTAGGATTTCCTTACTAGTCTGATTCAAAACTGAACCTTTCAGGTAAGGAAAATCATTTACAACTATCTCTCTAACATTATCTCTTTTAGGTTCCAGGTGAAACTGCAAACCGACAACACGGTGATTTAAAATAAAACCTTGGTTTTCAACTCTGTCACTGGAGAACAACAATTGTGCGTCTGCTGGAATTTCAAACATTTCTTCATGCCAATGTAAAACGTTCAATTCTTCCGGAATATTAAGAAACTTAGCGTCACGCCGATAAACTGGTGCGAAACCGACTTCTTTAGCGGGAGCTTTAGAAACCTCGTATCCCAGTGCTTTAGTGATCTGTTGTGCTCCAAAACAAACACCGAACAAGGGTTTATTTTGATTTAACAATTCTTTGATTAAATCACGTTCTTGCTTGATCCATGATAAATTATCATTCGGACTCATTGGACCGCCAAGAATTACCAATAGATCGGTTTCTTCAGCTGTTGATAAGTATCCGAATTGGTATGGATGATAAATATACATTTCATGACCATGTTTTTGCGACCAATCTTGGATCATTCCTGGTCCTTCGTTAGGTGTATGTTGCAAAACATTTATTCTCATAAAAATCCTCTCACATCAACGGCAATATTTGGTCTGGGTATCGCCTGCAATTCCCCAAGATGTCGTTATTATAGCAGGTTTTTCTTAATTTTGATAATTTCGTTACCAAGAAGCTGAATCTCCATTGTCATAAACCTCAATACAATAATCTTTCTTACCACAGACAGGGCAAGTTAATTTACGTGCTCGAAAATTATGACTAGCCCAAAAGGCCTCTTTGATACTAGGCTTGAACTCTGAATTACAATTTGGACAAATATAATTGGTTTTTTGAAAATAAAATCTTGTCAAAAAAATTGCACCAATGATGACTAAAATCATAGATCCAAAAAAGGGCCACCAAACTCTCTTAAAAATTCCTAAAGCCAAAGTTCCATATTCAAGTACATCAATTAGGAGTCCGTATAAAATCATTTTTAGATGAACTTTTTTTAAACCTTTTTTGTTATTCATAATATCTTCTATGTCATCAATCGTTTTTATGGAGACTTGGTTTATCTGCGGTAAATTACGGTACAATTCCTCAACGGTTTTTAATTGTGCTTTCGAATCATCAATAGAATCTTTAAGAATTTTTTGCTGCTGTTCGAGTAGTAATTTCAATATCACGATCGAATTCTTACTCTCTAGAATTTCCGCAATCGCTTTGAGAGATAAGCCTAATCCTTTTAGTAGTAAAATCAGTTTCAATTTGCTCAAATCTGTTTCGGTATAAATTCTTCGACCACCTTCACCGATTTTGCTAGGTTTCAAAAGTGCTCTTTTATCGTAATATTGTAATGTACGAATGGAGATTCCCGTTAATTTAGCTAATTTTCCCGTCGTAAATTCTGACATAGATTTTCACCTCTTTTAATCATTTTTACAACATTACGTCGGAGGACTTGCAAGTATTAACTTATCAAAAAGTACTATAACGGCGTTATAATTTCACAAATAAACATTTTTATTCTTTGCGATAAAAGTATAATATTATTTAATTGATATACTTGTAAAAAAGTCATAGAATAGGCCAATGGAAGAAACATTTATAGACCCTAACTATAGGAGGATAGAGATACGAAATATAGTTTTTTTATTCAGCCACAAGTAAACAAAGGCAATAATTCCATTTTTGGATATGAGGTTTTACTACGTAAAGAAGATAATGGATCATGGCACTTACCAAAGGACTTCACTGAGCTTTCTGTTGGGGAACAAGTCAAATTGGTTGAAAAAACTGCCAATTCCTTAAAACACGCCACTGGGAAAAGTGACCGTGTTATTTCGTTTAACTTAAATCGGGAACAAGCGTCTGATCCGTTAACTTTAGGGGAAATTATTGCCCTCAAGAAGAGAATTGCTCCCATCAACTTAACGATTGAATTAACCGAGTCAGTGCCTTTGAGTAAAATTAAAGAGTTTAGTCTACTATTGCATCTCTACGATATCTCTCTGGTTATCGACGACGTCGGTACTGGTTCTAACACGTATGATAATATCAGAAACCTCTTACCATATGTGGATCGAATCAAATTTGCTATGCAAAACTTTCGTATGTCTGGTAAACCAGAGAAAATACCAGAATGTCTCTCCTTTTGGGTCAAACAAGCAAAAGAATTTTGCCTAGACATGATACTTGAAGGTGTCGAAGATGGTAAAGATCAAATCTTAGCTAAAAAGTATGGCATCAATATCCAACAAGGCTACCTTTATGGCAAACCCTCTGCTGTTTAACAAAACACACAAACAAGCCGCTATGATAATCATTCGATTGTCACAGCGGCATTTTTAATTATATTTATTAAAAAGATCAAGCTAACGAATCCCAAGCCGGCAATACGACTGGTTCTTGATTGAATTCAGAAATTTCTTCTTCTGTGAGATATTTCTTATCAATAACCACTTCGTATGTATTGTCGTTGAACCATTTGTCGTCCATTAGGTAATAACCATGGAGACCATTTGCCACACCCCATGAATTCTCAACTTTCCAACGATTTGGTTGACCGTTAAGCAAATTAACGCCAGTAATAGTCATCGCATGAGAGACTTCGGCTTCCTTGTAATCAAGCGCTAGTCCTTTTTCTATTTGACTATCAATACCAAATATTTTGTCATATTGATATAAATCACCTAGCAAATAACCTTTCTTACGATCTGATTGTTTCAAAACATCGTTTCCAAACCAAACTAATTGATTATTCTTCAATTGTTGGATTGTCAATTCTTGCAGACGTTTCATTGGTAGGTTTAAGAACTTGTGTCCGTTTCCGCCAACGACGTTATTTGCTGTTGAAATTTCATAAACTTGATGATACTTTTTACTCTTTTGTGGAGAATTCTCAATTGTTATATAATCATCTAAATTAGCTGTAAAGTACTTTTTGAAGAAATCCTTAGGTGTGATACTTGATTCCTCGATTAACTTACCATTGTCAGTTTGAAGTGACAATTCAAATTCCTTAGGTGGTTGACCAAATGAGTAAACGCACAGTTTATAAACTTCGCTCAACATTTCTTCAACACTTTGATCAATTTTTGCTTGTTCAGTATCTTCTTCAACTAGTTTTCTTAGTTCAATTCCGTTTTTACGTAAGAGCTTGTTCAAAACAGCATCAAATTCGCTAGTACTTTCGGAAGCAGCCGTTTCTGGCATGACATAGTTAGGAACAACCCCATATTTACTGATCAAATTAGCTGCATAATCCCAGAAACCACCATCGCCATTAGGATAACTGAAAAGATTATTCACTTTTCGATCCGTGATGGGTAACTTTGCTGTTGCCAAAACATCTTGGAAGAATTGATTAGATTTTTCCAAACGATCATAAAATGATAAATAATTCTGTGATAACTCGAAGTCTTTGAGATTATTTCTCAGCGCAAATTCAGTTCTCAATGTATTCAAAGCTGCAAATAACCAGCAGCGTCCTGATTGCTTTTGGTTGGAGACTTTTCCAGTGTCAACAACAATGTTAAAAGATGGATTTAACTTTGTTTTAACCTCTGGATCTTCTGAAGCTTTATAAATTCCTACTTGTGCTACAGAATTTTTTAGAACATTATTAGTTGCATCTTGATTTAAGTTCTTGTTAAAATCTGCTAAAATTTCCTTATTGATTTCCTTTGTCAATTCCATCACCTCGTTATTAAACTATATTACAATTATTTAACCAAATTACAATGCTTCTAATTTATATTGGAGAAATTATCATGACAGAAACTATAAAAATTGCTTACTTGTATGAAGATCTAATGAATACTTATGGAGACAGCGGCGACGTTAAAATCCTTAGCTTTCTCTTAAAAGAACAAGGCTACGATACAATCGTCGATAATATCAGTCTAGGAATGAAGTTCAATGCCTTTGACTATGACTTCGTTTTCTTTGGCGGCGGTCAAGATTTTGAACAATCCGTCGTTGCTCCTGACCTACAAAGACATCGTCAAACTATCAAAGACTATATTGAAGCCGATAAGCCAATGCTCTGTATCTGTGGTGGTTATCAATTCTTAGGTAAGTATTATGAAACTAGTTCTGGCGATACCATTCCCGGTTTGAACATCCTACCGCTACACACAATCTTTAAAGCCGATAGCCGTATGATTGGTGACACTGAATACAAGACTAAGTGGGGTACGGTAAAAGCCTTTGAAAATCACAGTGGCAGAACTTACTTTGACGACAAAGATAAACTCAAGCCTTTTGGTACAATGATTCAAGGTTATGGTAATAACCCTGACAGCGGTCAAGAAGGTATGCGTTATAAGAATACCATCGGTAGCTATTCTCACGGACCAATTCTCAGAAACGAAAATGTTGCCCGCGCCATCGCTGATGAAATTATTAAATCACATAAAGAACGTATGGCTAAAAAAGTTAAATAAAATAATACCCTGATAGGATTCTCAACTAAGTGAATTCTATCAGGGTATTTTATTTGTCCAAAAACTTATTTGTCTTAAAAATAGCATTAGAAATCGCAGGAGCTATTATGATAGCAACAATCATTTCTGGAACGCCATTTGTTCCCACAATCACCAATAATAACTTATTCAAGAGATCCGTTTGTGTGGCGTAAGCTTGAGCCATCGTAGTAGCATACATCATTCTCATCAAACCTAAAACTAGAATCGTATTTACTAATGAACCTACTCCAGAAGCTATCGCCATCCCCAGAACTTTCTTTTGTGTATGTTTTCTAAACCACAAATAGATCCAACCTGCAACAAGGCCCACCGCAATCCGTGGTAAAACAGCCACAACTGGATTAGTGAACACCGTTGTATCAATAATAGATGTCGGACTGGTAAAAGCACGAATTATCGTCCCAATTCCCCATACTAAACCAACGATTGCCCCATCCTTTGGTCCTAAAACAATGGCTGCAACAATTACCGTTATATGAATAATTGTAATATTAATAAATCCTGTCGGAATATATCCTAAAAAAGGCACCATTGATTGAACAAATATGATTGCTATTAAAATCCCTAAAATGGCTGTCCGATATGCCTTACGTTTTTGCAAAGATCTTCACGTCCTCAATTAATTTTCTTAATTTTACCCGATTAAGCTTCAAAGAACAAAAAATAGCATCAGGTAATTATATTTCAATTACCTAATGCCAAAAATTTACAATATATTACTCTTCAGCCGCATCAACAGCCTTAATAACAGCATTTCTGAATCCATTTTCTTCTAGTGCCGCCACACCTTTAATCGTTGAACCACCCGGTGAGGTAACTTCATCTTTCAAAGCTGATACGTTCAATTCAGATTGTTTAGCCAGTTTACCGGCACCAATAGCCATACCAATCGCAGCTTCATAAGCAAGTTGACGATTCAAACCATGCTTAACACCGGCATCACTCAAAGCTTCAATAAATACATCAAGAAAGGCTGGTGAACATCCAGCAACAGTTCCCAAAATACCAAGCTGATCTTCTGGTACCTCTACGATTTGTCCTGTATATCCCATAATGGAAGCGACTTTCTTTTTATCAGCAGCGGTAAAATCACTTGAATAAGTAATTCCTGTAAAACCTGCTCCTACTTTCACAGGAGTATTAGGAATAGCGTGAGCTACTTTTACTTCGCCTAGACCTTGTTTTAAGACTGAAATAGAAGCACTTCCTGTAAATGCCACAATTAACTTATCGGCAGCTATCTCTTTTAACTCACTTAGAACACTGTCTAAAGCATTTGCACCAACGGCAATAAAGATCACTTCAGCATCTTCCAATTGCTTAACTTTCTTAACAATTTTGAAACCTAATTGATCTTCTAAAAGCTGTGCTCGATTAGAGCGGCCACCCTTTACTGTGATTTGATCTGCATCAAAACCATTCTTGATTAGACCCGTTATAACGGCTCCACCAATACTTCCAGCACCAATAAATCCAATCATAAAATCTACTCCTTTACTAAAGTTAAATTCATTATATACGAAATTACTTTCACATTAGTAGTAATAGCTATCTCAATTAGTTTTGTATTCCTTGGATTTATTGTATCATTGTGGTCTTAGGAGGGATATTTATGAATAGGTATAAGACAAGAGCAGAACTCAAAGCAGACGTAAAAAACTTATTGCAGGGGAATTGGGGAAAAGCTATCTTGCTTTATTTAATTCCCGCGATAAGTATTATTTTCAATATCAATATTAATGGATCCAATTCATCAGGCGCTGTTCGTAATTCTATTTACTATGGTAACTGGAATTTTCTGCCCAGCTTTCTTTCATTAGGCTTGGTTTCCTTTATTATTAGCCTAATCTTTTTACTAATTTCTCTTTCGGCGACCTTTAGAGGACTTGATTGGGTTGAAGATTCAGAACTTGATTTTGAACCACTCAAGAGCAATTTTACCTACTTCCGCAGTCCTGATTGGTGGAAACTAATTTTTATTTATATTCTTATTTATATTTTTACTATTTTATGGTCAATCCTTCTCTTTATCCCTGGAATCATCAAGAGTATGGCCTACTCACAAACATATTTTGTTTATAAAGATCTCAACGACCGTGGACTAGCTGACAATTATTCATTGACTGACTACATTACACGTAGCCGCCAATTGATGGTTGGAAATAAGGGCCGTTATTTCGTTCTACAGCTTAGTTTTATTGGTTGGTGGTTAGTTGGCGCCATTACTTTGGGAATCGGCTATATCTGGATTCTTCCCTACTACAAATTAACTATGGCTAACTTCTATCAAGATTTAATTTCTACAAATAATAAAAACAATATTGAATAATCTAGTAAATCTTCGACATAATCGCTTTATTGTACAAAAATGATAAAATCACAATCATATTTTTTTTGATTCTGTTAATATGTAGGAAACAACTAATTAGGTGGGTGACTAATTTTGAATAATTTTATACAAGTATTAACAATTGCTGGCTCCGATTCTGACGGAAGTGCTGGAGCACAAGCTGATCTAAAAACTTTCATGGCACGCGGTGTCTACGGAATGTCTGTTTTAACTGCTGCTGTTGCCGGTAATTCTTATGGAATCCATGACAGCGTCAATATGTCGGCTAAATTCATCAATAGCCAAATCAATGACATTAAGGATGATTTTAAAGTTTCAGCTTTTAAAACTGGGATGCTCTCTGATTCTGAAATCATCACAACTGTCGCTAAAGCAATCGCCGATAAACCATTTGGTACTTTTGTCCTTGACCCTGTCATTATTACTAAACATGGTGCTATGCTACTTGAAAAAGAAGCTTATCAAACACTAATTGATAAACTGTTTCCTTTAGCTGATCTAATAACTCCTAATTTCTATGAAGCTAAGAAATTATCTGGTTTAGCTTTGGACAATAAAGAAGAAATTGTTAAGGCAGCACATAAATTACGCAATTTAGGTCCAAAAAATATTATGATAAAGGGTGAACATAGCGACGATTCTATCAGTGAAGTCGAAGACTACGTTCTCTTAGAAGATGGTCAATCATTTTGGATCTCTGAACCCTTCGTTAAAACCGATCATATCAATGGTACTGGTGATACTTTATCATCATGTATCGTGGCGGAAATCGCTAAGGGTAAGAATATGGAAGATGCCATCAGAACTGCTAAAACATTTACTTACAATGCTATTAAAAATGAAATTGATGTTGGCCATAAATATGGTCCTATTAACCATTTTATAAAGGATGATATACAATAGTATTTGTTAGTAAAATCGGAGGTTACTTTATGGTAAGAATAACAAAAATTTCTGCCGGTATTTTATTGCTTATACTATCAATCATCTTAATGGTTAAGTCTGGATTTGAAGGCTTCATTGCGGCTCTAGTCGGTACAGGTGCCATTGGAGGTGCAGCTGGTATTCTTATGGCAATAACTTATATTATCTCGGCTGCAATTTATATCTTCACTAATCGGACATACAGTATAGTTCCTGATATTGTCGGTTTCATCATTTTAATTCTAGGTGGTCTAATGGGACTATTTAATGCCAATATGCCTGGTGCCAGCTTTTTAAAAATTTGGGCTTGGGTCGGTATTATTATTGGTGCAATTGATTTAATAATTGTTATCATTGATACAATTGTTAATCCCGTTCCAGAAGATGAACCAAACGACAATCAGAATCAATATAACAATGGTCAGTTCAATAACCAGATGAATCAAGGGCAATTCAATAATCAACCGAACAATTTTAATCAACAAAACTATGGCTATAATCCTTATCAAAATAACAATCAAGGATATAATCAACCAAATCAATATCAACCTCAAAATGGACAATATAATCAACAACCAATGAATCAACCATATCGTCCTAATCAAGCGCCAAATCAATCTCAGAATTATAATAATAACCGTTATAACCAACAACAGCCGATGAATCAAAACGGACAAATGAATAACGGCTATAACAATCAACAACCATTTCCTAATCAACCAACGAATCAAAACTTTGGTCAAACTCAAAGGAATTTCCCGCAAGGTCAACCAAATTCAAGTAATGGTCAATTTAGGAATCCTAATAACTTTAATCAACAACCACAGAACTTCAACCCCAATAACCAAAACAGTCAAAACGGTAATGAGGGTCAATTGAATTCTTCACAACAACGAAATAATCCAAATAATTTTGGCAGACCTACTAGAACTCGTAGTGGGCGTCATTAAGACAAAATGAGCCTAGTAATCACATTTGATTGCTAGGCTCATTTTATTTTTAGTGTAGCAATGGAACTACAATATTGGTCCAAAACCATGAAATAGGTATGATAATCCCTCAGCTATACTTGATTCGTTCTATCCATTTTGTCTACATGTATCGTTATAACACCTATGCCTATACACTAATTTAGTCCTTTCGTAGTACATCTGTATTTTGTAAAAAAAACTTATCAATACTGATGATAAAAGCGATTTCAAAGTACTATATTTAAGTTAGGACATTAATATATACATGCTCTCATATGATTCTTCTTATATGAGATGATAACAACAATGATAGCCCTTTTTCACAAGTCAATTTTGTTGCCTATCAAGTTAATTAATCATATGATAAATGTGTGATTAGGATTTAAATTTATACTGTTCTAAGGAGGTTTTTACAATGCTCACAATGGGTTTAAGCATTGTCTCTCTGGCACGTTTTCAGTTCGCTATGACAACTGTCTTCCATTTCTTCTTTGTTCCATTTTCAATCGGAATGGGATTTCTAGTTGCTATCATGGAAACTATTTATGCTGTTAAGAAAGACAAGGTTTATCTAGATATGGCAAAGTTCTGGGGAAAAATTTTCCTTCTAAGTTTTGCTGTAGGTATCGTTACCGGTATTATTCAAGAGTTTCAGTTCGGTATGAACTGGTCTGAATACTCACGTTTCATGGGTGATGTATTCGGCGCCCCACTTGCTATCGAAGCTCTTTTAGCATTCTTTATTGAATCAGTCTTTATTGGAATTTGGATGTTCACTTGGGATCGTTTCAAACCAGGTGTACATGCACTTATGATTTGGATAACTTCAATAGGTACTATGCTTTCAGCCATTTGGATTTTAGCTGCTAACAGTTTCATGCAACATCCAACTGGTTTTAAGATCAACAATGTTACACATCGGATTCAGTTGACTGATTTCGGTGCTGTTATCAGAAATCCACAATTGTGGAAAGTCTTTCCACACGTTATTTTAGCGGCTTTCATGACTGCTGCTGTAGTTATTACAGGTATGAGTGCCTGGGGGTTATTGCGTAAAAAGAAGAATGAACACCAATTCTTTAAAACTTCTTTACGCTTTGGACTTTGGGCTAGTTTAATTTTTGCAATTCTTTCTGCTGGTGCTGGTGATTTACAGACGCAACAAATCATCAAAGATCAACCAATGAAATTTGCTGCCACTGAAGGTGTCTATGAAGACACTAAGAGTCCTGCACCTTGGACCGTTGTTGAATTAATCAATGCCAAGGATCACAAGGCTGGCAGTAAGATTGAAGTTCCTGGTGTCTTGAGTCTGTTGGCTTATCACAAATTAAGCGGTTCTGTTAAGGGTATGAATACCATTAACAAAGAACTACATGCTAAGTATGATAAAAAGTTTGGTAAGAATATGAATTACTTCGTTCCACCAAAGACACTATTTTGGAGTTTTAGAGTTATGACCGGAATTGATGCCTTGATCATGTTAGTCTCACTTGTTGGTTTAATCTTCTCACGTGAGAGTAGGAATACTATCGAAAACCACAAGTGGATGTTAGTGGTCTTAGGAATCTGTATCTGGGTTCCATTTATTGGTAATTCTGCCGGTTGGTTCATTACTGAATTCGGTCGTTACCCATGGATCGTTTATGGACTATTCACAATTGCCGAAGCTGTTTCACCAACCTCAACCGTTGCCAGTCTATTATTCAGTAATATTGTTTACTTCTTACTCTTTACACTATTGGGCGGCGTTATGATTTGGTATTCAAGACAAACGCTTCATCATGGTCCATATTATGAAGAAATTGATTCCAAGCAAAATGTAGACCCATTTGCAAGGGAGGCTTTTGGAAAATGACACTCAGTACATTATGGTTTATTGTAATTGGACTCCTCTTTTCAATCTTCCTCTTTCTTGAAGGTTTTGACTTTGGTGTTGGTATGTCAACTCGATTCCTAGCCAAAAACGATGAGGAGAGAGTTGCTTTAATGTCCACTATCGGTCCTCATTGGGACGGTAATGAAACATGGTTAGTTACTGCCGGTGGTGCAATGTTTGCGTCATTGCCACTCTGGTATGCCACATTGTTCTCAGGTTATTACATTCTTTTTCTATTAGTTTTAGTCGGCTTGATTCTTCGTGGAGTATCCTTTGAATTCCACAAACACGCTGAAACAAGAACTGGTAAAAATCTCTGGATGTGGACTTTCTTCGCTGGTAGTATCATCCCACCATTTTTCCTATGCATGATTCTACTCAGCATGGTTCAAGGTATTCCTATCAATGCCAATGGTGATGCATTCCCTAAATTCTTTGACGTTGTTAATCTCTTGTCTGTTGTCGGAGGCGTTGCTGGTGTGCTGTTATCATTAGTCCACGGCTTAAACTTCATCAGATTAAGAATCGAAGGTCCATTACGTGAACGTGCTCGTAAATTAAATCAAATATTATATCCAATCCTATTTCTAGGCGAAGTCGTCTTTGCAGTATTAGTCTTTCTACAAACTGACTTCTTTACAAAGAGATTCGGTTCATCACTTTTAATCACTGCTCTAATTGTTTTGTTCTCACTATTAGGTTACTATGGAGTCCTAAAGGACAGAGAAGGCTTCAGCTTCATTGGTAGCGGTCTATCACTAAGTATGGTCATTGTCTTATTATTCAACGGACTATTCCCACGTGTCATGATTGCTACTAACCCAGCACATAGCATTTTGATCAGAAATGCCGCCAATTCACAATACACCCTCACAATTATGACGATTGTAGCTTGTATCTTGGTACCAATCATAGCGATCTACTTTATCTGGTCATACTCTCTATTCACAAAGAGAATAAATCCAAGGGAAAATACGGTGAAATATTAATGATTGATAAGCGTTTATTTCGCTTACCAGGAACAAAGAAACTACTCTTAATGCTTGCAGGATTAACTCTCTTGCAGGCATTTGTTGTCTTATTCCAAGGTAAGTATTTAGCAGAATCTTTAGTAAATTCGTGGGAACAAAAAGCGTTACAAACTATCATCACGCCGATGACACTCTTTGTGGCGGCCTTTATTTTAAGACATCTCTTCAATCTGATTAACACCAAGATTGTCGAAAGCTATGCTAGTAAAACTTCCGAAATAATTCGTGGCAAGTTATTAGATAAAGTCTATCAGGCTGGACCCGAAATGATTTCAGACGAAGGAACCGGCAATTTGGTTACTTCATCCCTTGATGGCATTGATTTAGTTGAAAATTATTTCAAATTGATTTTTACCAAATTGATGAACATGTGCATCATTCCACCAGTTTTATTAATTTATATTTATACGCAAAATATTGCTTCAGGTATAACTTTGACGATCATTGTGCCACTAGTTATCCTCTTCATGATTATTTTAGGCCTAGCGGCTCAAGCCAAGGCAGATTCACAGTACAAACAATATACGATTCTTTCTAATCACTTCTTAGACGCTTTAAGAGGTTTGCCAACTCTAAAAATGTTGGGTCTAAGTAAGCGCTATGCTAAAAATATCTATACCGTCAGTGACGAATATCGCCGTCGGACAATGAATACTCTGAGAATCGCTATTTTATCGACTTTTGCCCTCGATTGGTTAACTACCTTAGGAATTGCTATTCTAGCCGTCTTCTTAGGCTTAGGACTAATTAACAATAGTTTCCCTCTCTTCCCGGCTCTAGTTACCTTGATCTTGGCTCCAGAATATTTCCTACCACTTAGAAACTTCTCCAATGACTATCACGCTACCTTAAATGGTAAAAATGCTTTAGCCGCTATTTTTGAAATTCTCGAACGTCCTAGTAAAGCTAAAGAGGACAAATTAGAAACCTTTGACTGGAACAAAGATTCTCAAGTCGAAGTTAAAGGTTTACAGTTCTCTTATCAAGGAACAAGCAACCATGAGGTCAGTTTGGATATTGACCAACTGAAGCTCAAAGGCTATCAAAAGATTGGCGTGATTGGAAAATCTGGCTCCGGTAAAACTACTTTAATCAGAACCATCGGAGGATTCATTATACCTGACCACGCTGATATTAAAATTAATCAACAAAATTTAACTAATTTTAAACAAAGTAACTGGCAAAACAAATTAACTTTCTTACCGCAATCACCATACTTATTTGCGGGCTCAATTGCCGAAAACATTGCTTTCTATCGTCCTAAAGCCTCAATGGATCAAATCATTCAAGCCGCTAATGAGGCTGGTCTAACAGAATTTATTAAAACTTTAAATGACGGATTCCAAACACAGATTGGTGAAGGTGGTCGTGGTATTTCTGGTGGTCAGCAACAACGGATCATGCTAGCACGGGCCTTCTTAGCTGATGATCGACACGTTTTGATTTTTGACGAACCAACCGCCCATCTGGATATTGAAACTGAGTATGCCTTAAAGAAACCAATGGAGAAACTATTTCAAAACCATTTGGTTATTTTTGCAACACACCGACTACATTGGATCAAAGAAATGGATTACGTCATCGTTATGAATAACGGTAAAATTGCTGAACAAGGCACTCCTGACGAGCTTAGCCAGCATAACGGTGCTTTCTTTCAATTAATTAGTAATATGAGAGGTGAACAAATTTGAACTTCTTTAAAACTTTCAAACACGATACTTGGGTCAAACCTTATATCAAACAATACAAGGGCCTTCTCATCACAGCACTATTCTTAGGATTGATGACTTCCTTTTGTGCTGCAGCCTTAATGTTCACCTCTGGCTATACAATTGATAAAGCTGCCACTCATCCAGTCAACATTCTGCTGATTTACGTACCGATTCTTTTAACAAGAGCTTTTGGTATTGGTCGACCAGTTTTTAAATACACTGAGCGCCTTAAGAGCCATAACTGGGTCTTACGAGTCACTTCTGATCTGAGAACTAGACTCTATAAAACTTTGGAAAGTGACGCTTCATTCTTTAACGAACATCACAAAACTGGTGACATTATGGGACTCTTATCCGAGGATATCAGTCACTTACAAAATCTATATTTAAGAACTATTTTTCCGGCCGTAATTGCTTATTTACTGACAATTATTGCCTCAGTCGCCTTAGGAATTTTTAATCCATCCTTTGGTTTCTTCGTTTTCCTACTACTCTTTATTGAAGTCTTCTTAGTCCCACTTTTCTCGGTTACAATTGAAAGTGCTCGAAGAGCCTATCAAAAACAAGTCAAAAGCGACCTTTATGTTCAACTCACCGACAATATTTTAGGTGTTGATGATTGGATCATTTCTGGAAGAAAAACCGATTTTCAAAATTTGACCGCCGCAAATATTCAAAATCTCGATCACTCGAAGAATAAATCGAAAGCCTTCAGACGTAATCGTGACTTTGCTCTACAATTCTTTTTCGCTGCAATCGTAGTTTGTTTCCTAATTTTCACCAATCTAACTATGACTGGTAATCAAGCTCAGGCTAACTTTGTTTCTGCCGTTGTTTTAGCTATTTTTCCACTATCAGATGCCATTATTCCTGTTAGTCAGGGATTTGAAGAATGGCCTTTATATAAAGATTCAATTAATCGGCTCAATACACTCCAACCAGTCAAAAGTAACCTACCAAAACAAGTTGACTTAAAACCAGCTGATTTTCAGCAATTAGATCTCCAACATGTTAGTTTCGAATATGATACTGATTCTCCAATCCTTATTAAGGACTTTTCACAGACTATCACTCGCGGAGAAAAGCTGGCCCTTTTAGGTCCTAGTGGCATTGGTAAAACAACTATTTTACAACTGATCTTAGGTGATTTGATTCCTCAAAAGGGTACGATTGAAATCAATAACCTAAATGTTCAACAAATTCAAACTAGTCGTGAAAAAATTTTCTCAGTCTTAAATCAAAAACCATTTCTTTTTAATACTACTTTGATGAATAACGTTCGTTTAGGAAACGAAAAACGTTCCGACGCAGAAGTTAAACAGGCCTTAGAACGTGTGGGACTAAAACCATTAGTTGAAACGCTACCTGATAAGTACAATACCCTCGTTGGTGAAAATGGCTCCCGTTTCTCCGGCGGTGAACAAGAGCGGATTGCTTTAGCTCGAATATTACTGCAAGACGCTCCTATCGTCTTATTGGATGAACCTACTGTCGGTCTGGATCCTATTACCGAAAATGACCTCTTGGAAACTATTTTTAACGTGTTAAAAGATAAAACAATCATTTGGGTAACCCATCATTTGCAAGGTGTCAAACACGTCGACAAAATCGTCTTCATTAATAACGAAGAAATCGAAATGCAAGGGTCGCCTCAAGAATTGTATAAAACTAATCAACATTTCAAGGAACTTTATAAAATGGATCAAGGATTATAATCGTTATAACGTTACAAAAATAGCACCTATTTAGAGCCCATCGATTCTTAAAATCGGTGGAATTCGACTCCAAATAGATGCTATTTTTAGAATGTTTCTTAATGAAAAACAACTCCATTAATAATACCAATACCACTTTGTAAAATTGATTCACGAGATACTCTATTTAATTCATTGATAATTTTATCTTGCTTCTCATTAAAGTGATATTTCTTTTACAACGCCAACTGTTGAAAATTATAATTCAAATCTCTGATTGTTTGGGAAATTTGGTCATACTTTTGCGAAATTTTTTCAGGGCGATTGATTTTATTATAAGCACTTCGAATTTCTTTCTTTACTTGGTTTTCTTCGGCAACTGATTTATACAAGTCCCCCAAAAACTGATTGACCCTTTCCAGAAGTGCTTCTTTCTTCTCCAGTTTAATTATTAGCATCCCCTATTTAATACGATTGATTAGTCTTTTAACAACGTTTTTTAAAACTTCTTGACTACGTTTCTTAGGCAATTTTTCAATCTCAATTACAGCTCGGTCAGTAAATTCACGTGCAATATCCTTGGCTTGATTCAAATAGCCATTATCAACCACGATTGCAGTTGCTTTTTGATCATCGTCGGCTGTTAAATGATTCTTTGATAAAATTTCAATCAGATGATGGTTCTTATCTTCCAAACCTAGAATATATGGTAATGAATAGACTCCATTTTTCAAGTCTTCATGAACTGGTTTCCCAGTTTGTGAAGTGCTACTGAAATCTAAAATATCATCAATTATTTGAAAAGCCATCCCGATATCATGTCCAATGTTTTTACAGCGTTCAATCACTTCTTGATTAGCTCCACTGACGATTGCTCCCATCTGTGCGCTTAAACCAAACAATTCGGCCGTTTTTCCCGAAATTTCTTTAAAATACATCTCGGTGGTAGCCTCAACGTTGAAGTCAATCAACATTTGATCCAACTCACCAATCAGAATTTTTTTCATACTCAAAGCATTCTTCAAAATATCAGTATTACTTTGTAAATGCTTGGAGATCAATTCAAAATACAAGGTAAATAGGTAATCCCCTGCATAAATAGCGTTACGGCGTCCATATTTTGTATGAATCGTTGGTTGTGATCGACGTAATGGCGAATCATCAATCACATCATCATGAACTAAAGTTGCAACGTGTAAGATCTCTAACGATGCTGCCAAAGGAATCAATTCTGAATCCTTTGGTCTGTCTTCGCCAAATTCACTGAATAACAAGAAAAAGGCTGGACGCAACATCTTGCCTTCTGAAGTTAAATTGACAATCATTGAACTAATTTCTAAATTGTTTATCTTTACCATCTTGTGAATAAAGTTGGTCGTTAAATCCAATTGTTCCCCTAATTGAGGATAATTTTTCCAAATTGAGTTCGCCATAAAATTCCTCTTACCCCTATATTACTTTGTTGTATTCAAAAATAATTCTATAATAGAATCTATCAAATCCAAAGGAATGATTTTTGTGAAACCTTCAGTATTTTTTGAGCTCGTCGAGATCAAAGCTAAAACAGCTAGTGTCTTCCCGTTTCTAATGGGAACATTGTACTCATATTATCACTGGCATTCTATTAACGCTCTTGATTTGATTTTATTTTTCATTGCCATGTTTCTTTTCAATATGGCCGTCGATATCAATGACAATTATTGGGACTACAAGAATGCCACCGGTGATGAGAGTTTCCGTCGCCAAACCAATGTCATCGGCGTTCACCATCTCAACATTCATTTGATTGGCTGGTTAGATCTTTCATTCTCAGTCATTGCGGCTATTATTGGTTTATTTATCGTCTACAGGACAGGATTGCCTTTACTTTATTTAGGTCTATTTTCATTCATTGTCGGATTCTGTTATGCCGGAGGACCTTGGCCAATTAATCGTGGCCCCTTCGGAGAGTTCTTTTCTGGTTTTACCATGGGATACGTTATTTATTTAATTGCCATTTATATCAACGTTGTGAATGTACCTGATCTTACTTTAGACTTTAAGTTTTATGCGGATGCACTTCTTTCTGCACTCTTAACCGTTTTTGCAATTTCCAATCTTTTATTAGCCAATAACATTGCTGATGAACAAGAGGACATCGGTTTAGGTCGTAAAACTTTAGTTTATTACCTCGGCAAAGCCAATTCTATCTTTATTTTGAAATCACTTTACGTGCTTGGATATTTAGCACTAGTTTGTTCCGTTATTCTAGGATTATTGCCAAAACTAATGCTTTTGACCTTCCTCATAACGCCAATTGTATATAAAAATGCCAAAGCTTTCAGCGAAAATCCTATCAAGAAGAAAACTTTTCCCTTGATCATTAAGAATCTTCTGCTGATAACTTTGACAGAGACAGTTACCTTTATTTTAGGCGTTATTTTTAATTTTTAGTCAAGATATTTAGCAAAACTATAGGTATCTTGAGCAATCATCAATTCTTCATTTGTAGGAATTGTGTAAGCTGCAACAGTTGAGTCATCGGTAGTAATGCGACTTTCATGACCATTTTGAGCGTTCTTATCATGATCGATCTTCACACCCATATATTCCAAGCCACTTAGAATGTCTTCACGAACTTCCGTTGAATTCTCTCCAACCCCAGCTGTGAAAGCAATGACATCGACACCGCCCATTTCGGCTGTATACGAACCAATAAACTTAAGTATGCGATTACGGTACATTTCCAAGGCTAATTTAGCGCGTTGATTCGTGTCTTCTTGTGCTTCAACATCACGCATATCTGGCGAAACCCCTGAAATACCTAAGAGACCTGATTTATTGTTCAAAATATCAATCATTTTAGATACATCTGAAATGCCTAATTTTCTCATTAAGTAAGGAATAATTGAAAAATCAATATCTCCACTTCTTGAACTCATCATAATTCCTGCTAGTGGCGTGAAGCCCATTGAAATATCAAAGGCTTTGCCCTGTTTAATAGCGCTAATTGAAGCGCCACTACCTAAATGTAGGATAATAGCATTCTTATCACCAATACCGCCATCAACGATTTGATTTAATCGTGAAACGATATAACGGTGGCTAGTACCATGTGCCCCATAACGGCGTACATGGTATTTTTTATAGTCTTCTAAATCAATACTGTAAAGGTAATTAACCTCTGGAATATCGACAAAGAAAGATGTATCGAACACTGCTACTTGAATAGCTCTAGGAACCAATTTTTTAAAGACACTGATGTAATATGATTCAATTTTATTATGTAGTGGTGCATATTCAGCTAATTGCTGGATTTTTTTTAAGTTTTCTTCAGTAACAATTTCAGACTTTTTAAAGACTTCCCCACCGGCAACGACACGATGACCAAAGGCGACAATATCTTCAAACTTCTCAATTATTTTCATATCTTTTAACGCATCCAAAATTGACAAAACGGCGACTTCATTGGATTCGATGGCTTCTTCACGTTGAATCTTTTGACCATTATACTTTAATTTAAAGACAGACTTAGGACTACCCAAGCGGTCAATCATTCCTGAAGCAATTGTTGTTTTATCAGGCATTTCAAAAAGCTTCCATTTTAAAGTCGAACTACCTGCATTTATAGCCATGATCTTCATACAAAAACTCTCCTTTTTTGGTCTAGGTATTCTCTATAAATAGCTTTATATCAAACTTTACACCGATATAAAAAAATGCTACTCTTTAGTAACTATTATAAGTCTTTTTATGGGGGAATTCATTCGTGAAATTTTTAGACATGCTACGCAAAATTGATGAGAAATCGGAACCTACTAAAACGGTTCCAGATTCTCCTGAAAATGACCAAAAAAATACCAAATCAGAAGTTAACTCCGACACTTCGACAACAGAAGTTGCCAAGGATAATGAAAATAAGGATGAAAAACTTCCTGTATCTGTTCACGACAAGCGTATTAAAATTGAAGAACAAATGAACGACCTATCGCATCAGTATGCCCAATTAAGAAATGATCTTAAGACCAATCTTTTCACTGAAAAAGACGATTTTGAAGCTAAAAAAGAAACTCTAGACAATTATCTTAAAACTTTAAAGCGCGATGAAAAAGAATCAACTGAAAAACTAGCTGATACTAAAGCCCAAAACGACGATGCCGCTAAAGAACATTTAGCAGTCGTTAATGCCGATCGTAAAGAACTTGAACAAAAACTGAATGATCTACAAGATCAATTAAAAAAACTCAACTCTGAAATTGATACTAAAACAACTCATTTAAAGTCGCTCCAGACAAAGTTAGCTCAAAACGAACAATCTGAAACTGATATGTCCACTTCGATCAAGGAAGAAAAAGATCTTCAAAAGATGCTCGTCTTGATGGAAAAGCAAAAACAATCGATCAATACGCTTTACGATCAAAGAAAAGACCTCAAGGAACAGATTAATTCATCACAAGAGAACATTGCAACTCTAAACAGCCAAGCTGACGAACTCAATACTAATATTAGTGATGTCAACAAGCAAATAACCGAATTGCAACAAAAGGCACAAGATATTAATGACCAAATGAAGAGTGACCATAATTACCGAATTGAAACAATTGCTGGTTTGGAGCGTCACATTCAAAGTCTTGGTGAAGAACATAAAAAGATTGATGGAGAACTAAGCGAAGTTAACGAAAATATCGCTTACATTAGTAAGTATATCAAAGATGTCTTCCATTCTGCTTATTTAGTTCGAGATGTTTATCTTGATAAGGACAAAGAATATTACGTAGCCGCTGATGATTTTGACTCCGATTCATCCCAAAATGATCTCTTTGGAATGATCAATTACCTTGAAAGTAAGCTCCAAAAGCCTGTAACGCTCGTTTCGACTTTCTACAATAATCATCTTCATGAAATTATTGACCAAAAGGCTAAGGATCAACATATTGCTATTCCAAATGTCGTTAATCTATTCGATCAATTACAGTCAAGTTCCAATCCTACTGATAAAAAGGTCGCAATTCCCGAAAACACTGAGTGGGTGACTCGAACTGATGTCGAATCCAAAGATACTTTTATTTATGATCAAAAACAGACTTTGTTAATGACTGTTGAATACTTCACTAAAAAAATTAATCGTATCAATTATTACAAAAATGACCAAATCGTTAAAACAAACATTTATAATAGTGATGGTCAGTTATCAGCTACACAAAACTTCAATAAGACTAAAGAACTGTCAGAAGAAAACTTCTACCGCACTGATGGTTCAATTGTCTTAACAGTCATCTTTGATAAAAAGAAAGCTGTCAGTTACCAGTTATTTGATAAGAACGGACTTCTTGAACAAGACTTCAATGAAAAATCTGAATTGATCACTTGGTGGCTCAAGAGTATTTCGCCCAATACTCAAAATGCTGTTTTTGTTGGAAATAATTCTGACTTATTGTATCAATTGATCATTAATTCCAATAGTATTTCTAGCGATGATACGATTCTTTTATTACAAGATGTATCTCAAAAAATCGACGATGTCATTGCTCTATTGGATAAGAAACCTGAATTATCTGACCTCTTCGTGCAAACCGAGGACGACTTGCATGCTATCGAAAATAAAACTAACCGAGATATCAGTGTCAGCGTAATCAACACATCGAGTGATGGCACATTATCTCTACCAGAATCACTAAAAATTTAATAATTTGGGGGACTGTAATTACATTACAGTATGGAGTGTGGTGAACACAATCTCTCTTCTATTGTGAAAAGACCAAGTTCATACTTAATGAGTTTGATCTTTTTCTGTAATTACACATCTTTTAATCTTACGAAAGTGGAAAAATTATGAAAACTATATCTGTTATTGTTCCGTGTTTTAATGAACAAGAATCCATCAATATTTATTATGATGCTATGACAAAAATTAAGGAGCAGACTAATAAATTCAAATTTGAATACTGGTTTATCGACGATGGTTCTAAGGATAAAACTTACTCGATTCTTAAGGATCTTCAAAAAGCCCACAGTGATGAAGTTCATTTCATTTCTTTTTCAAGGAATTTTGGTAAAGAAGCTGCTCTTTATGCCGGTCTCAATGAAGTTACTGGCGAATACACTGCCGTTATGGATGTTGATTTACAAGATCCTCCAGAAATGTTGCCAGAAATGTTTGATCTCCTTGAAGAAAAAGAATACGACTGTGTCGGAACTGCCCGCATGGACCGTGAAGGTGAGAATAAGATTATCTCCTTTTTCTCCAACAGTTTTTATAAATTAATCAATAAAATGTCTCAAACTAAAATTATTCCTGGTGCTCGAGACTATCGCTTGATGACTAGACAAATGGTCGACGCCATCAAATCAATGACCGAATATAATCGTTTCTCCAAGGGAATTTTCAGTTGGGTTGGTTTCAAAACTAAATATCTACCTTATAAAAATCGTGAACGCGTGGCCGGCAGTACTTCTTGGAATTTCTGGAAATTATTCAAGTATGCTATCACTGGGATCGTTGATTTCTCTGAGGGTCCATTGATGTTTGCCACGTGGATGGGGTCTCTTTCCTCTGTAACTTCGATTTTAGCAATTATTGCCATTATTATTCGAAAAATCATCAACCCACTCAGCAGTGTTAATGGTTGGGCCTCAATTGTCTCAATTGTCTTGTTGATCGGCGGTATTCAACTCTTGAGTATCGGTATTTTAGGCGAATATATTGGAAAAATATTCTTAGAAGTTAAAAAGCGCCCTATATATATAGTTAAAGACAAAAAATAATTTCGGAAAAGCAGAGAATCTGGATGTCTTGTTACATCTGATTTCTCTGCTTTTTATTTATATACTGAAACGTTATCACATGATAAACGATATACATTAAGATATAATAGACGTGAACAGATCAAGGGATGGATTAAAAATGAATGTACGTGACCGACAGGCTGAAAATACTAAGAATGCCATTTTAAAAGTTGCTGCCGAAATGTTTCTTTCACAAGGATACCAAGCAACTTCAATGCGTAAAATTGCGCAAGAATTAAATATTACACAGCCAAATATGTACCATTACTATAAAAACAAGAAGGTACTTTATATTAAAGCCATTGAATATGCCGTCGATGGCTTTAGTGAAAACTTGCTGGATGAATACAACCAACAAAAGAATTTACCCTTCGAAGAATTATTGAACTACATGGCAAAGTATATGATTGAAAATTTCCGGATCAATTACTTTATCATGCGCAACGATATTGAGAATTTCTTCACTCCTGAAGAAAAAAAAGATATTAGTAAAAATTGGGATGGCGGTTACTACAAAGTGTTATTCAATATTTTTCAATCGCACAAAAATGAACTACGAACTGATCTGGCCATCCCGGTACAAGTTGGAACCTTTTTAACAATGTTACTGCCTTACATTGAATATAACGATGCCAAAAGGAAGCGTAATATTGCTAACCTAAACACTGTTATCAATATTTTCATCAATGGCGTCAAAAAAGAATAGGGGTCGATATGGAATTTATAACTCTACTTGCATTGATGTTGTTTCTAACATTAGTTGTTAGTCATATTTTTAATAAGCTCAATCTTCCGGCCGTAATTGGTCAATTAATTTTAGGCGTTATCCTTGGTAAAGGTGTCCTAAATATCGTCAAGTACAACAGCGACGTTGATTTATTTGCTGAAATTGGCGTTATCTTATTAATGTTCTTAGCTGGTTTAGAAAGTAATCTAAAGCTCCTCAGAAAACATCTCCTGCCAAGTATTAATGTCGCTATTTTTGGCGTGATTTTACCAGTTGCTCTAACGCTTTTAACAGCAATTCTTTTCGGAATCAATTTAAGAGAAAGTGTCTTCATTTCCGTTGTTTTTGCAGCAACCTCAGTTTCAATTTCTGTTGAAGTTCTCAAAAGCCTCAACTACCTTTCTAGTGCTTCAGGAACCGTCATTTTAGGAGCTGCCGTGGTAGATGATATTTTAGCAATTTCAATTTTAAGTATCATGTCTGGTACCTTAACAGGTGATTTTTCAGCCAGAAAATTGATTTTACTATTAGGACTTTGGATCCTCTTCGGCATCTTGGTTGTTGTTTTGCATAAATGGGTCGTGCCACAATTGATGCATTTATCCGAATATGTTGAAGCAACTCATGCCACAACGATTTTTGCTCTAGTCATCTGTTTCGTGATGGCTTATATCGCTGATGAAGTGCAACTAGATGCTGTTCTAGGTGCCTTCGTAGCCGGTATCGCTGTTTCTAATTCTGAATACTATAACGAAAAAATCAGTCGAAACATTGAGACTATTGGCTACAGTATCTTCATTCCCATTTTCTTTATTAGTATTGGATTGAACTTGGAATTCAGCAGTTTTATTCAAGACTTTTGGTTAATTCTCTTATTTACAGTTACCGGAATTATTGGAAAACTGATTGGAGCTGGATTCGGTGCTCGAATTTCCGGATTCGACCTCAAGGATTCATACGTGATCGGTTCAGGGATGATTTCACGTGGTGAAATGGCTTTGATTATTGCTCAGATAGGCTTTGGTGCCAAATTATTATCCGAAGAATATTATTCCGCGGTAATCATTAGTGTCATCCTCATTACAATCATTTCGCCATTCTTTCTCAAGCATTCCATTAGCAAGAATCCCTTATAGCTTATAGTTACCACTAAATTACAGTACGAGATATAATGATAACGTAAACATTTAATTTTATGATAGAAGGAGAAGGTTTAATTATGGCACACATTTTAGTACTAGGCGCTGGCTATGGTGGCTTGAGAGCTGCCCGTGACTTAGCCAAAAGCACTCCCGCAGGAACACAAATTGATTTAATTGATAAAAGTGATAAGCATGTTGAAAAAACAGCTTTGCATACTATTGCAGCCGGAACTAACAGACCTGATGCAGTAAGTTTTGAGATCCGTTCAGTCTTACCTTCAAATGTTAACTTCATCAAGGCAACTGTTTCAAAACTAGATTTAGACAACAAGACAGTTGAGTTCTCTGACCACGAAGCAATCAAATATGATTACATTGTTGTTTCTCTTGGCTTTCGTTCCGAAGACTTCGGGCTTGAAGGTGCAAGTGAAAATGCCTTAATCCTTCAAGATCTAGAAACAGCTAAAAATATCTATAAGAAAATCAACGAACATATCGCTAATTACAAAGAATCCCAAGATCCTAAAGATTTAAGTATCATTGTTTGTGGTGCTGGATTTACTGGAGTTGAAATCCTTGGTGAATTAGTCGATACAGTCAAGATCCTCAAAGCTAAATATGACGTTCCAGAAATTAAAGTAACTTGCCTAGAGATGGCAACAAGAATTCTACCAATGTTTGATGAGAATCTTGCTAGTTATGCGGTTGAATATCTAGACAAGAATGGCATTAATCTTTTGACTGGTGCCAAGATCAAGAAAATTGAAAAACAAGCTGTCGTTTATATGGACGGTGACACCGAAAAACGTGTCGAAGGAAGTACAATTCTTTGGACCGTTGGTGTCAGTGGTAGTGATGTTATCAAGAGTTCTGGTATTGATGCCAAGAGAAATCGTGTCATGACGACTCAATTCCTTAACCTTGAAGCTCACCCAGAAGCTTACTTTATTGGTGATGATTCAGCTATTATTCCTAAAGGCGAAAAACGTCCTTATCCAACGACTGGCCAATTGGCAACTGCCGAAGGAGCTGGAGCTGCATTCAATATTGCCGCAGCCTTAAACGGCAAGGATTTGAAGCCATTCGTTTATAAATCAATGGGTACTGTCGCATCCTTAGGTCAAAATCACGGAATTGCTGAAATTACTGGCAAGAATCTTAAATTCAAAGGCTCAGTAGCTTCTCTATTGAAGCACCTTTCAGCTGATCGTGGAATCATGGAAATTGCTGGTTTGAAGACAGCGATTAGAAAAGGAACTATTTAAAAAATAATATTTAAAATGTTCACATAAAAATGAGTTCGGTAATCATATGTTGATTATCGAACTCATTTTTTATGTGCGAACCCACGCACCCCATGAGGTTCATCAGTAAATAATTTCATCACTTCCATTAGCTTTTACCTGTATTGTAGAAAAAACAAACGTATGTTCTCTAAAGCTGTTAGAAAGCTGATTAAAATTAGTCGAAAGTTAGTTATAGTCATGCTATAATGTAGATAGAAAAAGGAAGTCCTGCTGGAACAGGGCTTCCCGTGTAGAGCCGCTTAAGACGGTGGCAAAGTTTAATAATAGATTAAATAATTCGTTAGCCCTGCCAAAAGCTAAGACGGATTATTTTTTTTGCTGACTTTTGATCAGCTCAACAATTAATGCGATTAAGGCTACGATAAACGTACCGAAAGCCAGCATTAATTGTAAAGCGTCCGCAACGGACACTTAGGCTACTCCTTTCGTTAGGATTTATGGGCTTTAAAGGTTTAACACCATAGCACCACCTCCGATCGGAAATAGCCACCGCCTTAACTTCTCTACTTGATCCATTATACAGGGAATACAATTGTTTTAGAAACATATTTTTAAGCAATGGGTTAAGGCAGAAGGTCTATTCGAAGGATCAACTATACTAGGTATAGCTTTGGATAATCCGCAGAATGTTATGGAAATTGCCGATTTGAAGACAGCGATTAGAAAAGGAACTATTTAAAAAATAATATTTAAAATGTTCACATAAAAATGAGTTCGGTAATCATATGTTGATTATCGAACTCATTTTTTACGTCCCTATTTTTTGATTTAAAAAACGCCTAATAATATACTTACCAATGAATAAACCCAAGAGGTGTTAATCATGGCAATTAAAAAGAATCAAATTTGTGCGATTTGTGGAAATCGTTTTACACTTACGGAAGGACTATTTCTAAGGGATTTAAGTGATCTCTTACAAGAACAAGTTTTAAAAACAAATAGTTATGCGAAAGAGTCATCCTTTATCTGCTTGAAAGATCTACAGAAATTACGCATTTCCAGAATGCAGACGATTATCGACAAAGACCAAGAAATTGATCACCAAATGAGTGATAAATTGAAAAAAGAACTCGCAAAAGATACTTATGTTATCAAAAATATCAACGATACCGTTTATGGCAAAAGAACTAAGGGTCAAAGAATGGCTGATGCTGTGGCTAAATTTGGTGGTAGCTGGGGATTCATCATCACCTTTATCATCATTTTAATAGTATGGATGACGGTCAATATAGTACATCTCTTTGGCATTAATTTTGATCCCTATCCATTTATACTACTGAACTTATTTTTGAGCTGTGTGGCTGCCATACAGGCTCCTATCATTATGATGAGTCAAAATAGACAAGCCGATCGGGATCGCTTTGATTCTGAAAACGATTATCGCACAAATACTAAATCAGAAATGGAAATTAGAATCCTCCATGAAAAATTAGATCAACTAAACGAAGTTCAATGGCCCCATATCTTGGATATTCAAAAGATGCAAATTGAAGTTTTAAGTGAAATCGAAAATGAAATTCAATCCTTAAAAGCTGAGAACAAGCCTAAAAGAGAGCGTAATACTAGACACCCTCACAGTAAGGAATGAAACAAAAGCGCAGTGCATTATATCTTCAAAAGATTAATGCATTGCGCTTTTGTTTTTACTTAATAATTCTTTTCACACCGACATCATTTTTAAATAGTTTACTCAAAATCGTAATAATTATAATAGATAAAACAGATACAAACACAATTGTAAAGATTGTTCCAGTGAACTGTAAGCCTAATAGTTTCAACCCACCACCGTAAAACAAGCCATTCGTTATAACGGTACTATTCACTGATTTGGTGGCAAATAATCCCACTGAAAGTGAACCAATAATTCCGCCGACTCCGTGACATCCAAATATATCTAGATAATCATTCAAATGCAATTTATACTTCAAATAATTCATAAAATAAAAACTACCAATGGCCGTTATTATACCAATAATAAAACTACCAAAAACTGTCACATATCCTGCTCCTGGGGTAATGCCGACTAAGCCACAAATACTCCCCGTACAGATTCCACTAATGCTTACCTTCGATTTAAATATATCTTCCAAAACAACCCAAGTCATCAAAGCCGAACAAGCTGCTACTGTCGTGGTAAAGAATGCGTTGATAGCTTGCGTATTCAATCGTAAAGCACTGCCAGCATTAAACCCATACCAGCCAATCCATAACAAAACCGTACCCATCAAAATCCACATCGAATTCCCCTTTGCCTGTTCGTTGTTGTATTCATAGGGTTTTCGTAAAGTAATTGCTAAAATCATTGCCGTTATTCCTGCATCAATATGAATCACCGTTCCCCCGGCAAAATCTAGTACGCCTAATTTTGCTAAGAAACCGCTGGCTGACCAGACAGTATGTGCTAATGGATAATAAATTAGTAAAGACCAACAAACGACAAATAATATAATAAATTTAATTCTAGCTCGACTAGCCACTGCTCCTAAGAACAATGCTGGCGTCAAAATCGCAAACATCATTTGAAACAGAAGATAAATTGAGTTTGGTAAACCTGTTGTTCCATAAGTAGACGATAAGTCTATACCATTTAGGAATAAATGCTTAAAATTCCCAATTATTCCTAAAAAATTACCTTCAAAAGAAACTGAAAATCCAACTACTATCCACAATAGTCCTGCTAAGCCAAACATCAGAAAGCTATTGAAAAGAATCCGATTAACATCTTTCTGTGGTACGAAACCACTGTAAAATACGGCAATCCCTGGAACCATTATCCAGACCAATATAATTGCAACAATCATAAAATTTAAGTTCATTCTTATCACACTCTTTGTTTTTGATAGTTTTCTCTCTATAGTTTCAGTATTTTAGCCCTATCAATATTTCATGTATACCAATTGCACTTCAATTCGAGTGTTAAAATTTCTAATTACCATTTGAACAATTATAATAAAGTCATAATATAAAAGGATTTGTTTGATTTAAAAGGAGTCAAATAATGATGGGAAAGAAAAAATTATCATTATCTACTTTAGGTATGTTGATTACTCTTGGTATTGTTTACGGCGATATTGGCACCTCGCCACTTTATGTTATGAATGCAATTATTAATGATGCTGGTTCTATAGATCAAGCTAAGCCTGAATACATCCTTGGCAGCGTCTCGTTGATTTTTTGGACCTTAATGCTCATTACTACTATCAAATATGTCTTGATAGCTATGAAAGCTGACAATAATAACGAAGGTGGGATTTTTGCGCTCTACGCCTTAGTACGCTCCAAGGGGAAGTGGTTGATCATACCAGCCTTAATTGGAGGCTCTGCCCTTTTAGCTGATGGAACCCTTACACCGGCAGTGACTGTCACCTCAGCCATTGAGGGCGTCAAAGGACAGCGTTTCGGCCAATTTATTTTTCCTAACGAACAACTAATTGTCTTAATTATCGTGACGATTATTCTATTAGTAGTTTTTATTATTCAAAAATTTGGTACCGAAAGAATTGGTCGCTCATTTGGACCTATCATGCTGATTTGGTTTAGCTTTATCGGCATTGCTGGATTATTGAATCTTCTTAATGATCCTAATGTGTTATTGGCAATTTCACCCGTCTACGCTTTAAAAGTTTTATTCAGTCCGGTAAATAAGGTTGGTATTTTCATTCTAGGCAGCGTCTTTTTGGCAACCACTGGTGCTGAAGCCTTATATTCTGATATGGGACAAGTTGGTAAGCATAATATCTACGCTACTTGGCCATTCGTTTATGCAATGCTTATGTTGAATTACTTTGGTCAAGCTGCTTGGGTCATTAACAATTATCAAAATGAACACTACGCTCACGTTTTCGGTCTTAATCCCTTTTATGAAATGCTACCAGGCAATTTTAAAATTTTTGCCATCGTTATCGCTACATTAGCCGCTATCATCGCCTCGCAAGCCTTGATAACCGGATCTTTTACTCTAGTTGAGGAAGCCATCGGTCTCAAAATATTGCCACGTTTAAGAGTTAAATTTCCAGGTAAATTTGAAAGCCAGCTTTACATTGGCACTATCAACTGGCTATTATGCGTTATAACGGTTAGTGTAGTTTGGGGCTTTGGCACTTCCGAGCATATGGAAGCCGCTTATGGACTGGCGATCACCTTAACCATGCTAATGACAACCATTCTCTTGCATCAATTTTTAATTATGAAAAAACACCGCTACTTTGCTAATATTTTTATGATCCTATTCTTAGCTTTGGAAGGTTTATTCCTATTGTCCAGTCTAATTAAATTCATTCATGGCGGTTACATCACCGTTATCATAACTATGGCAATCCTCTTTGTAATGATTATTTGGTACTTTGGCAATAAGCGCCGTGATGCTTATCTAGCTGAAAGTGAAAATGTTTCATTGCTTGACTATATTTCACAATTGGAAAAATTAAGTGCCGACTCTACTATTCCTACTTACGCCACTAACTTAGTCTATATGGTCAAATTAGGTGAGGATTATACTATTAAACGTTCCATCATCTATTCAATTTTGGACCAAGACCCCAAACGTGCTAAAGTTTATTGGTTCATTACCGTTAATCAGACCAGCGCACCTTACGAATGCAACTATACTATCGACATGATGCATACCAGAAATGTCGTAAATGTTCATTTAAATCTTGGTTTCAAGAAATCCCAACACGTTAATATTTACATTAGACAAATCATCAATTCTTTAATTACTAATCACGTTATTGATGATCAAACTCCAACGTATTCAATGGTTCAAAAACGTCATGTTGGCTCTTTCAAATTCATTATTCAAAATCAACAATTTCAAGACCTTGGCGCTCAGGAACAGATGAATGGCTTTGATCATCTATTAATCGGAGGTAGATTGCTTTTGCAAAGAATAACCATCTCACCTTCGTTATGGTATGGTTTAGAGTTCAGTGATGTTGTCGAAGAAAAGGTTCCACTATTCTTAGGTAATCAAACTGATGAATATTTGACTCAAAAAGAAATTAAAAACGACGTTAAGAAATAATCATAACGCCGTTACAGTAAAAATGAATTTGCAGTATAAATGCGGAACATAACATAACCTTTTGCGTCTAAAAAATGGACCAAGGTAATCAAAGTATGATTGCCTTGGTCCATTTGCCTTGTTGCTCGAAAACTGGCTATATTATGATTTCGTCAACTACCACTGACTAAAGTCAGTGGCTTGTAGGTAATACATAAACTTTCTATCTACCAGCTACAATTTGCATAGATACAGCTTTGCGTACCGTCACTTGACGAATACGTCTTACATGCTAATTACCAATGCCTTTTTAGTCCGCAAGTTGCCAAACGGACTTATTATTTACTGAGTTATGGTTAGTAGACCCTTGTTCAGTATATTTATAGCTGCATTATGATCTCTGCTATGGTGAGTTTTACATACTGGACAATCCCATTGTCTATCAGATAAAGTCAATTTATTGTCACCACTCATGACGTGTCCACACGTGGAACACGTCTGGGTGGTGTTTTTTGGATTGATTGCTATAAATGTCTTACCGTATAAATCAGCTTTATAAGTTAACATTGACAAAAAAGTTCTCCATCCAACGTCAGAGATTGACATCGCTAAAGCATGATTTTTTAATAAATTAGAACTTCTCAATTCTTCAGCTACTACTAAATCGTGGTTATTGATGAGTGTAGTAGATAATTTATTCAAGAAGTTGTGACGTTGATTTTTAATCTTAGTACGTAATTGGGACACTAGTAGTCTTTGTTTCTGATAGTTTTTTGAAGTCCTAAGTTTTCTCTTTTCAGCCTTGGCACGAGTGCCTCGTCTAGATAGTATTCGTTGTTCTTTAGCTAATCTCTTTTTGACTCTTCGATAAAATCTCGGATTACTAAAGACAATATTGTTACTAGTAGTTAAGAAATTCTCAGTATTCAAATCAATTCCGATACTTGTCCCAGTTTTAATCTTTTCTGGGACAAATGGAGTATCAGAGCCTAATTGAAACGAAACAAAGTATCTGTTACAAGCATCCTTACTAACAGTGACGGTACCGATTCTTATGTCTGTCTTATGATCAAATATCCTTTTATGTTGTCCCTTTATTCTAAGTTTGCCAAGCTTTGGTATTTGAACGTGTTTGTTATCCAATAATCTAACTGAGCCGGAATAAATATTCATTTTAGATTTTTTATGATACTGGCAATTGGTCTGATATTTCTCAAAATATCCCTTCTTACGAAATTTTGGAACACCAGCTTTATGGACCTCTCGAAACATTTGCCAGGCCTTCAAATAATTTTGAACGGCATTAGCCTTAGCTAAACTATCAATTCTTTTGTCTTCCATATATTGGTAATGATTGGCTAATTCACGGATCTTTTTACGTCTTTTCAATTCAGCAATACGTGTTTGAACTATCTTTATTGGCAGTCCAATTTTGCTTAGATGATAGACTTTTTTATCTATTTCAACTAATTTATTATAAATGGTTCGACTGATATTAGAATTTAATTTTATTAATTCCTTTTGCTTATAACTTGGGTAAATACGTACTTTAATTCCATAGTGATATTCAAGTTCAGACATTGACTTCAAATCATTCACCACCTTTGTGGCATAAGTATACCAGAACGTACGTTCTGGTAGCAACAAAAAGGACAAAAAAGATGGCTATCCATCCCCCGACTAAAGTCAGGGGATTTCCGCCAATTCTTTATTAAACTACTTGAGCTCCTAAACAATTTTTGAAATGGTCCAAAGCCCACTCATGTCCCGGTTGATTAAAAGAAGCGACTCCATTTTCATGGACGACAATTTTATAATTCAAATTGTAAGCATCAATTGCCGTATGCAGCACGCAGATATCTGTACAGACGCCTACCAAATGCAACGTATCAACATTTCTTTCTCTTAAGCGCAGATCCAAATCAGTTCCTGCAAAGGCACTGTAACGCGTCTTATCGAATAATTTAACTTGCTCGCCATCGTTATATTTTTCGAACCAAGTCTTTATACTGCCATATAATTCTCGTCCCCAAGTGTTTCGCACATTGTGCGTTGGAAAAAGTTTACTTTCAGGGTGATAAGGATCATTTTTCTTATGCACGTCCGTTGGAAACCAGATCCAATCATTATTTTGATACATTTTTTCAGCCAAATCATAAATTGAACTTTCAATCTCTTGGCCCGGCTTGCCGCAAGTCAAAGCACCCTTGTCAGCAACAAAATCGTTCGTGTAATCAATAATCAGTAAAGCTTGGTGTGAAGACATAGTATTTCCTGCTTTCTTCGTCAAATTTGTTTACAATTTGATTATTCAAAATTACTTTTGTGAAGTCAATTAATTCGACTAACCATAATCATTGATTCCCCGCAATCATGGTATAATTTCTCTAATCAATGGATTAGGGGCCTTAATATATGCATAAAAATTATCGTGAACCCATTAAAGTAAAATATCTTATTATTTCTATTATTGGTGTGATTATTTTTGCTACGGTTCTATCGTTCTTCACTTTAAAGACACCCACTCAAACGACCACATCACAATCAAAGGTTAATTACGTTAAGATCAAGCGTGGTCTTGACCACCAATTTAATAGCAATGGAGATGTCGCTCAAATCAAGCAAGAGGACAATATTCACGACAAAAATGGTAAAAATCCTCATACAGTTATTATTGTTAAATTAACTGACAAACAGACTCAAAAATACATCAAAACTACTTATGAAGCCGTACGAAACAATAAAGCTACTAATGATCAAAAACTCTATATTGCTTCGATTCAACATATCATCGCTACTCAAGCCAAGAAGTTGAAAAACAATAATGACGTTATCCAATTCGTCTATAAAGATGGCAAAAATTACGTCTTAGTTGCTAGTTCGCAAAAACATCGTAACCTAATTCCTTTAGTCAAAACTAATTAACCTTGTAAAAAATTATCACCAAAAAGGGGTCAGTCTAGTAACCACGTTCATAGTTACTACACTGGCCCTTTTATATTCACACGAAAGTATCCGCTTATTCTACTTCTGTTTTAGTAGTAGTTTCATCAAACTCAATGATTTTTTCAGCTATTTCTTGAGGTTTTTCCAACATTGCTAAATGTCCGGCACCCTTGATATCTTCTACTGTCAAATCAGGTACACGACCAATCGTAGCTTTGGCATCCTTAATACCCTTTTCACCCAAAATTTGATCACCTTCAGCAAACATGGCTAAAGTAGGAATTTTGATAGCACGAAGACGTTTGTTCAAGAATTTCTCGCCTAAATAAAGTGAAGACATCTTTTGCAATTTCTTCGCTACTTTGTGATCGACCATATTGGCTGCCTCATCAACAATCTTGTGATCTTTCAAGGATTTACGATCAAAATCTTTATCAAAGTACATGCCAGCTTTAACTGGTGACTTAGCTAACTTTCCCAATAGTGGAATATTTGCTACAGCAGACGATGCGTCCATATCTGCATATTTATCAGTTGCTGGTGTGTTTATGAGGATTAATTTTGATATAGTAAAGCCGCGGAGTTCTGCCATATTAACTGCAACTAGTCCACCTACCCCGTAACCGACAATAATTAACTGATTAATTATTTTCCAACGAGCGATGGCTTCCAACATATTCCAAGCCTCTGAATCAATCGTATAGTGATCGCTCTTTGATTTGCTAGACTTACCTTGTCCCAACAAATCCAGTGCAATGACGGTATATTTATCTTTTAAATAGGGAATCATTTCATTGAAATAGTCGATTGAACCATTGATTCCGGGAATCAAAACGACAATCTTTTCACTGTCAATTGGACCGACTAAGTTTGTATTTACGTTACCTTCGGATGTAGATAATATTTTTTCCAAATTATTCTGCCTCTTTAGTTTTTATCTCTTACATAAAAAATATACCTAATTTATGAAGATTTTGCATTGATTACTACAAATTTAACTTATTTTCTATTTAATTAATCTATTTTATTGACAATCCACTAAAAATGCATTAGATTGGACTAGACCAGATAAATAGAGATGGGAGATTTTAATGATGAATATAATTAAAGTTAATGATACACAAATGGGTGGTAAGGAAGCTTTTAAGATTGTTAAAGCTGATATGGAAAATGGTATCAAAGTACTCGGACTTGCTACTGGTAGTAGTCCCATCACGCTTTACAAAGAAATGACAAATAGTGACCTTGATTTCTCCAATATGACTTCTGTTAACTTGGACGAATACGTTGGTCTAAAGCCTGATAACGAACAAAGTTATCACTATTTCATGAAGGAACATTTATTCAGCAAAAAACCTTTCAAGAATTCATACGTTCCTGATGGTTCAAATCCTGATGCCGAAGCTGCTACAAAAGCATATGACAAGATCATCGAAGAAAATCCTATCGACCTTCAAATCTTAGGTATCGGTAGAAATGGTCATATCGGTTTCAACGAACCCGGTTCACCACTTGACGGTACAACTAGAAAAGTTAGTCTAACTGAATCAACAATCGAAGCTAACACACGTTTCTTCGAAGATGAAAAAGACGTTCCTCGTTTTGCTTACTCAATGGGTATCGGTTCAATCATGAAAGCTAAGAAGATTATTCTTCTAGCCTATGGTGAAGCTAAAGCTGATGCTATTGCCGCAACTGTTAATGGGCCTGTTACAACGGATTGCCCAGCCAGCGCTTTACAAAATCATCCCGATGTTACTCTTATCGTCGATGATGCTGCAGCATCAAAACTAAATTAAAATATTTTTAAACACATAAGAAAGACCAGCACAGCAATCAGTTCAGATTGTTATACTGGTCCTTTTTTTATTAAAAAAATTGTATTCTACAAATTGTCTACGATTTCTGAAACGATTTGTTCTGGCGTCAATTTAAATTCATGCCATAATTCAGCTGTAGTTTCACGATCATTGAATCGTTTAGCAGCACCAAAATTCAACACATGCATAGCCGAATTATTATAAAAACGACTAACTTTTTCACCGAAGCCGCCACTTAAACTAGCTTCTTCTAGTGTGACTACTAATTGATGGTTCTTCTCTAAGTCACTCAAAGTTTCCTGATCGAGTTTTGAAATATCGCGTGGGTCAATCACCGTGGCATCAAGATCTTGTTTACTCAACTGTTGTTGGACTTCTTCAGCTAGTGGCAAGAGACTACCAACGCCTAAGAGAGCAACTTTTTTGCCAGAGTGTAAGACATTCATCTTGTGAGCATCAAAATCGGTTAACTTAGCAGAATGAACCTCATTGCTTGGAACTCTGATAGCAACTGGACCAATATTTTGGTGTAAAGCCCAATGCATCATTTCCGATAATTCTTCCTTAGTCGTTGGAGCTAAGTAAGTCAATCCAGGAATATTGCTCAACATCGCAATATCAAAAATTCCTTGATGAGTAGGGTCGCCTGCACTGATACTACCGCCTGAAACCATGATTGTTACCGGCAATTTATTAATTCCCAAGTCATGTGAAAGTTGATCATAGGCTCTTTGCAAGAACGTTCCTGATTGAAAGACAATTGGACGTAGTCCTTGTTTAGCTTGACCGGCTGCTAAAGTGATGGATTCTTGTTCAGCAATACCCACATCAAAGTAACGTTCTGGATATTTTTTACCAAATCGCTTCAAATCATATGAGCCAGGAATGGCTGCCGTGATTGCCGTGATTGGTGTCTTCTCTGCCATTTCTTTAGCCAATTGTTCATGAATAACATCAGTATAAGTTTCGCCTGTCGTTGGATGAAGAGTTTTTCCGGTCTTCAAATCGAAGGGAACATGCCAATGGAAAGCCTCTTTATTCGTAATAGCTGGTTGATACCCGTGACCCTTTTGCGTATGAACGTGTAATACGATTGGGTGATCGATATCTTTCACTGCTTTGAACGCCTCTAACATTGTTTCCATGTCATTACCGTTCTCAACGTAACGATAATCTAAGCCCATGGCTTTGAATAAATTGTTAGGACTTTGACCGTTGGTCTCGCGCAGATCCTTGAGTCCTTCATAGATACCGCCGTGATCTTCAGCAATGGCCATTTCGTTATCATTAACTAAAATAATCAAATTAGAATCTAGTGTAGAAGCAATGTTCAATCCTTCCAAAGCTAGACCACCTGACAGAGAACCGTCTCCGATAACAGCCATAACGTTGCCTGCTTTATTCAAAAGATCACGAGCACTTGCCATACCAGTGGCTAAAGCAATTGACGTAGAAGTGTGTCCGATATTGAAATAATCATGTGGACTTTCTTCTGGAGCAGTATAACCGCTGACATCATCGAAGTGCTCTGGGCTCAACCAGGCATTCTTACGACCAGTCAGAATCTTGTGGGTATAGGATTGATGTGAAACATCCCAAACGACTTTATCAATTGGTGAATTGAAGATTGTGTGAAAGGCAATCGTCAATTCGACTACGCCTAAATTGGGACCAACGTGTCCGCCAGTTTGACTGACTTTGTTCAATAAAACATCGCGAATTTCAGCAGCTAATTTTGTCAATTCCTCTAAATTGAGTTTCTTTAAATCAGCTGGCTGATCAATTGTATTTAAAATTGGTGTTTCCATATATTAATATTCCTCTCTAACATGAATAACTAAATATAGATTTATATTAATACATCAAGTTAACTTTAGGTCAAGAATTTTATAAATTATATTGACAAGATATCAAACAAACCAGTAATCTATGTAGATGTGTTTATGTGATATAGGTGGTTTATATGATAGAAAAATTATTTAAAAAAGCAGATTATAAGAAGTTTGTTGCCGACGATGCTCACTTTGAAAAAGTTTTGACACGTGGCAACTTAATCTCCATGGGAATTGGAGCCATTATTGGAACTGGAATCTTCATTCTCCCCGGTATTGTAGCTTATGGGACCGCTGGTCCGGCAATTACCATTTCATTTATTCTTGCGGCAGTCGTCTGTGTTATGACGGCGATGTGCTTTGCGGAATTATCATCAACTTTTCCAGTTGCTGGTAGTACTTATTCATATGGAAGTATTATCTTTGGACAATTTCCCGGTTGGTTGATTGGTTGGGCGTTATGTTTGGAATACGTCTTAGGCGTTTCAGCTGTATCCTCAGGCTTTTCAGCCTACTTTGTCAGTCTCTTTAAGGGATTAGGCATCGCTTTACCTAAGGCTTTAACCGGACCCTTAGAACCAAGCAATGGTACCTTTGTCAATCTTCCCGCTATTATCGTTCTTGTTTTGATTTATTTATTGCTCAGAAGAGGAGTTTCAGCCTCCGCTCGAATGAATACCGTTATGGTCTTCGTAAAGATTGCTGTCGTTTTGGCATTTATTATTATTGGATTATTTTACATTAAGCCAACTAATTACCATCCTTATTTTCCTAAAGGTGGCATGGGAGTTGTCAAAGGAGCGGCATTAGTCTTCTTTGCCTATTTGGGCTTTGACGTTATTCCTTCATCCGCACCAGAAGTTAAAGATCCGCAAAAGAACATTCCTATCAGTATCATGAGTTCTTTAGCCATCTGTGCCTTTTTGTACGTCATTCTTTCAGCTGTATTAACAGGTATGGTCAGTTACAAACACCTTAACGTTTCCGATCCAGTCGTTTTTGCTTTACAACGAGTAGGACTAAATAAAGTGACCTTCCTAATCAGTATTGGTGCCTTAGCAGGAATGTTTACTATGATGTTAAATACTGTTTATGGTGGTTCCCGTTTAATCTACGCCCTTGGACGTGATGGGATGATTCCTAGTTCATTTGGAAAAATCGACTCTAAAGCCAAAATGCCACTACTGTCACTCAGCACTATTACTACTTTGGCAGTTATCTTAGGTGGCTTTGTTTCATTAAATGAATTAACCAGTTTAGTTAATATTGGAACTTTGATCTCCTTTGTCTTCGTAGCACTTGGCATTATTAAATTACGCCATCGACCAGACGTTCCCAACAGTGAATTCAAAGTACCCTTCTACCCTTGGTTACCAATTATTTCAGCAATATCCTGCCTTATCCTTATGACGCAAGTCAGCATCAACTCCTGGATTGCTTTTATCTTTTGGATTTTGATTGGAGTAGTAATTTACTTTGCTTATGGCTATAAAAAGAACGACTAAAAAATGCTATAAAACACATTGAAGTGTTTTATAGCATTTTTGGGTTCTTATTTTTTTATAAAATGAAAAATCACTAATTGACATATAGCAATAATCAAAAAAACAATAGATATAATGGCAATATTTATTAATTTTGTAGAGTAATTTTGTATTGCTCCGGTCGCATCTACCTGCCTAAAACATAGAAAAAGTGTAGTAACAATATATAATAAAATCCAAAAGACATTAATTAACCACCATATCTTTATTTTCCTCATATTTAACTTATTCAGCAAAGTAAGGTTCAATAATTTTCAATTTCCTATTATCCAAATCCACTCTAGCTTTCAGGCCATATGGCAAAGCAGTTCGAGGATAAGCATGACCAAAGTTCAGATTAGTCATCAATGGCGTCTTAGTATCCTCTGTCTCTTCTTTTAAGATTTGGCAGTATTCATCATAATGAACCTCGTTTTGTGGCTTACCAGTGATAATAGCTACGACTGCTTGCAAGATTCCTTTGGATTTCAACTTCTTCAACATCCCACAATATTCTTCTGGCGTAGGCTTCTCTTCACTAGTTTCCAAGAATAAGATTTTACCCTCAAACTCTTTGGCATCAGGAATCAAATGATATTTTTCATTAATCTTCGGTTCATCGTTATAACGCTTATCGGTCAGCAAGCTATTGAGACTATCTAGACAACCACCCAATAGTTGACCTTCAACAATTCCCGATCCACGTTGAACTTGATATCCTTTAGTTTCTGGATGACTAACACGAGGCGTATCTAAGGCTGCCTTTGAAAAATCTGTCCGTTCTTCGTACCAGACAGGGCTACTTGAAATTTCTGTAGTAGCTGGATTTTGAAAATAATGTTTCAAAGTCTTTTTAGTATATGGAAGTAATTCAGTGTCTAATTCGGCTAAATCATTGATAACATTAGGACCGTAATAAGTTGTTAATCCTAATTGGTACAACATTAAATGATTAACGGTCGTATCCGAAAAACCAGTAAACAATTTAGGATGTTGTTGTACATTTTTAACAAATTCTGGATCATTTAACAAATAAGGTGCCAAGCGATATGTATCTTCCCCACCGATCGCACAAAAGATTCCTTTAATCTGATTATCTGCAAAAGCCTGCTTCAAATCATCTGCACGTTTTTCGGGATGATTTTTTATGAACTCGATTCCTTTCAAACTATTAGGCATAAATTCTGGAATTAAACCTAATTCTTCAATCCGTTTCCTACCCTGATTCAATTCATGTTTGGCAAACTCTTCCCCCAACACGCCCGCGGAAAGACTGACAATTGCAACATGATCTCCTTTTTTTAAAGCTTGTGGTTTAATCATTAAAAATCCCCCCTCTTAACAAATACTTTCTTTTCAAGAATAATACGCCTGCTACCAAAATAATAATAGGCATTAGTGTAATTGGGAAAAATAGCGCAATAAAAACTCCTGCAACAATTGGTGACAACAATTCACTCATAAGTGTCGTTGCCAAGACAGCTACTACTAGTAAAGTATCAAAATTTGGCAAAAGTGTTGCAACCCCAAAACCAGCCGTCATTGTAGCAAAAGTGATCGGGAAAATATCCCCACCACGCCAATTAAAGGTTAAACACCAAGCTAGAAAAATCAATTTCAAAAGTGCCATTAAAAATAAAAACGTTGCCGATTGATTACTCCAAGCTCCAATCAATAAATGCAAACTATGTTGACCAGAGAATAATAAATTAGGCTCCAAATATGAAATAACGATGATTCCTATGGCTCCCAAAGTAATTCTCACAGCTAAATTTAAGTTCAATCGTTGAATAGATTTTTCAAATAAATAATTTAATTTTTTCAAAATCATCCCAATAATGATCCCTACAATCATTAAGAGCGGTACAATCCACAATTCGCTTAACTGCCAATGCGAATGCCCTAATTTCATAATGAACGAAGGCTGATCAGTTTGTTTAATCAATAGAACAAATGCCAACAAACCGTTAATAGAGAAAACTATGTAGAGTAATTTTTTCCATTTCAAAAATTTCGGTGTCTTAGGAGCAATTCTCCCATCATACCTCTGACGATATTTAAAGGGATTCAAGAGATGTTTTACTGATGTCCCCAGCGATAATTGTTTTAGTTCATCATATTGGAAGTAAAAGTAACGTAAATTATCAGCCTGCCAAATTGACAGTGAAATAATAGCACTCAACAGTGCTGCTTCAGGACCAACACCACTTCCAAAACTCAATATAACCAGGGTAACCAACAGGTTCAAGAAAACATCTTGGTAATCAATCGTTTGATTTTGCCTTAATTCCTTTATTGAATCTTTTGAGGTCTTAGGAAGATTCGGCCAACGTTTTAACAAAAAATACAATATAAAACTACCAACAATGATTAAAAACGTTTGAAAAACATAACTATTACTGAGCCAAATGACTTTAGTCATAAAGCCCTCAATAACTAAAAAGGCTGCCGCAATAAGACCAATAATAGCACTCAATATTAATCCATAACCGACGAATAGAACTTTTTTGATAGCCACCACCCACTCTCATAAATTAAGAAAATTATAGCATTGAAATTTAGATAAAAAAAAGAAGCCCTGCATGTCTGCAGAACTCCTTGAGTGGTAAGTGCGGTGTGATTTTCCAAACGTTTGCACGCCAACCTCTTGCCCTTACCTCGGTTTGGCACCAAGATGTAGTATCGCACGTTCAAACATCCCCGTCAATCTAAATCACATTAAAAGTCGTAACAAAAATTTATTTAATAATCATTAACCAACATATTTTCAAAATAAATAACTAATTTCGATATTACACTTAATTAAATATTTTTACTTTTTTAGCTTGGCAACATAATTAAACCAATAAAAGTGACCAAAACATTTATATCAAATCCTACGTTCCTAAGACATTAGCTGACATTAAAATGAATCCCTAAATAACAATGGCATTTTAAACAGAATCAATTTTTTGTTGAATACATACATCTGAGTAATTAATTTAAAATGATTCTTGACATTCCATACCTCCTTATACATAGTATTATGTATAAGGAGGTATGGAATGAACCCACAAATAAAAAAAGGATTGTTAGATGTTTGTGTTTTAGCAAATCTAGTTGAATCCGAGTCCTACGGATATGCTATTATCAGCAACTTGGAACCAGTAATTGAAATATCCGAATCTACGCTATATCCCATACTCAAACGCTTATTAGCTAAAAATGCAATTACTGTAACTAAACGCATTCACAATAATCGAATTAGAAAATATTACAAAATTACAGAAATTGGTAAAAATGAAATTCGACAATTTTTAAAGAATTGGAATCAAGTAGAAGATATTGTTGATTATATTCGGAGGAAAAACACAAATGCCTAAAGAGAAATTCTTATTAGAACTAAAATTACGATTAAAAAAATATGGAATATCTAATAGTAATCAATATATAAATTATTATTCTGAATATTTAGATGATTTAATTGAAAATGATTACACTGAAGCTGATGCAATTAAGAAAATTGGCGGAGTTAATAACGTATTTCTAGCAATTCTATCCGATAATGATGTTCAAATATCAAATACTAAGAATAAGATTAAAGCTGCGTTATTACTAATGGGAATTCCGGTATGGGGACCCATTGTAGCCGCAGGGTATATCATTTTACTGGCATTAGTATTTGCAGTTATGATTTGTAGTATTGCTTTTTCATTTGCAGGTTTGTGGCTATTATTGGGAAGTCTGATTGTATTATTAAAAACAGGCTTTATAGATTTTCTATTTCAATTGGGAACTGCTTTTATTTTTGGAGGATTAGGTATAGTATTTTGGCAATTATTCGTACTTAGCTCCAAAAAAACTTTTAACTTAGTAAAATTTATATTATTGGGTTTCGGAATTATATTATTAGGAATTCTGATTTGTATAATTGTTTTTGCTGCTTTGGGATTTGACGTCAATACGATAGTTAAAAATTCTGGCAATATTTATTCCCCTATTGGTTGGTCCTCACATTATTAAAAAATCATCAGAACCTAATCTAAAATAGATAAGATAAGAATGAAATCAATTGACGAAAAATTATTATTAGACGAAGGAAAATAAAATATGCTAATTATTTTCTAAATATTTCCAATGTCGTAAAAAATAAATATTGTTTTCAGATATTGCTCGAAAAATGACTAACAATTCTAGGAATCTTATTGAAACAGACGTCCATGGTCAACTACTAATTCTCTTTTTAGTCTGCAAACTACTAAATGGGACTTATTATTTACTGAATTATGTTCAGTAGATTTAATCCTGCGACAAAAATTATTAGAGCTCATAAGATAAACATTTTAAAATAAAAAAGATCCCTCCTATGATCTAGTTAATGAAATATAGAATTCATCAATTAGACATAGAAGGGTTCTTTAAATTCTAATAAAAAATTTAAGCCATTATAATCACTTCTACAAAGTTTTATACAATATGTTTCACATGGAACATATTGTACAAAGACATATGTTTGCCACTATATATTGTGGTTAATTTCAAGCTACTATTTTTTAATCGTTTTGACCAAATCATAACAAAGTTTATGACTAAGAATGGCTGACTCAGGGCTAACAGGATTTTCTCCACCGTTATCTACTGCTTCAAGAAAGGCTCGAATAATTGGATCAAATCCTCTTGTCACCAAAGTATTTTCCCAATCTGGACGAGAAGCTTGTGTCACGCCACCAGTTTGATAGGTCTGTAAAAGATTCAAGTTAGTAACTACTTGACGTGTCTTTAATCCTTGAACGGTTGTCTGTTCCAAATTACTGCCACCAACCATATTAGTAATAATTTGAACCTGACTCTTTTTTCCTTGTAAAGTAATGTATCCTTGCTCCAAATTACCATCCCTTGTTACCAAGAAATTATTAAATGTTTCAATGGGCTCATCCATTAAATAAACTGCTGTATCAACTGAATGGATCATCAAATCAAAGATAGCATACCCTACAGGCTGCAACGCATCTTCCCGGATCTTCTCGGAAACGATAGTTCGCTTATCTGAAATCTGCTTTAATTCTTGGTCGAATGGTGCAAAGCGACGATTAAAACCGCAAGTTAATAGCAAGTTATTTTTAGCAGCCAAAGTATACAGCTCTTTTACCTCTGCTAAATTTTCCGAAATTGGTTTATCAACGTAGACATTGATCTTGGAGTTCAACAGACGCTTGATAATTTCATAGTGCGTTTTTGTTGGTGTGTGAACAAAGACTGCCAACGGCTTTTCAGCAATTAATTCATCTAAAGTCTGATGGAAGTGTTTAAAACCATATTTTTGTTCTAACATCTCACCCTTTGCTTCATTTCTAGTAGTTAAATGCCATTCATATTGGTCTTGCAAAGTAGCCATGACTGGCAAATAAGCTTTTTGTGCAATATTCCCTAATCCGATCACGCCAATTTTTTTCATTATTTCACTCCTTAATTACGATTAAACAGTTGTAAATGCTTCTTGAGATACTGACCAGTTATACTATTAGAATTATTTGCAACCTCTTTGGGTGTACCTGTTGCAATAATTTTACCACCATTGATCCCACCTTCAGGACCTAAGTCATTAATATAATCAGCATTACTGATAATATCCAAATCGTGCTCAATTACAATGATTGTCGCATGCTTCTTAAGTAATTTATTGAACACATCAAGTAGAACACCTACATCTTTAGGATGCAGTCCCACACTAGGTTCATCAAAAATAAATAATTGATCCTTTTGACTCCGCTTCATGTAAGTGACCAATTTCAACCGTTGAGCTTCACCACCGGACAAGGTTGGGGTACTTTCTCCTAACTTCAAATAACTCAAGCCAATACTTATCAAAACGTCTAAGGTATTTTTGATCCGTGGCTCGTCTTGGAAAAATTCAGCAGCTTCTTTAACTGACATGTCTAAAATTTCAGCAATATTTTTCCCGTGCCAAGTAATATCTAAAATTTCCTTCTTATAACGATTGCCATGGCAGACTGGACAGGTTTGAACCATATCTGGCAAGTATTGAATATCCAAAGTTATGACGCCTGTTCCTCCACAATTTGGGCAAGCACCTTGCTTATTGTTATATGAGAAATAAGTTGGCGTAAATTTCTTAGCTTTAGCTACATCCGTTTGCGCAAAAATCTTTCTGAGATGGTCTAAGATTTTGGTATACGTCCCCACTGTCGAACGAACATTCTTACCAATTGGCACTGAATCTACGGTGACAATGTTCTTAATTCCGGCACTATCAACAGCTTTAACAAATTTTGGTAAAGGTTCATTCGCTATTTGGTCACGCATAGCCGGCAACAAACTATCAAAAATCAATGTCGTTTTACCAGAACCAGACATCCCTGAAACAATATTAAGCGACTCTTTACTGAATTTAGCCGTTAAATCATGAATGTTATAACGATCGCCAATTTCGACACTAATACTTCCCTTTTGAAAAGGCTTTATCTGTTGATGCTTAATAATATCCGCTTTCCCCACTAAATAAGGTTGAATTACTGAATCCTTATTCTGCTTAATTTCATCAACTGTGCCTTGAGTGATTACTCGACCACCATCTTCACCAGAATCAGGCCCAATCTCAATCACATAATCGGCTGCGGCAATGATACTAGTATCATGATCGACTACAATTAAGGAATTTCCTAATTGAACTAATTCTCGTAATATTTTAATCAAGCCCGCTACATTAGCCGCATGTAATCCTACACTTGGTTCATCTAAAACGTAGAGTACTCCGGTCATTTGATTTCTAATAGTTCGAGCCAACTGAATTCTTTGTAATTCACCTGTAGATAAGGTATTTCCCGCACGTGAAATGGATAAATAGTTAAGTCCCAAATCAACAATGGGTGACAGTAAATCCAATAATTCATTAGTCAAGTTTTTTCCTAAGGACTTCATATCTTCTGGCAACCAAGCCATAATTTTTTGGCAGAAGTCATGTAGTTCAGAAATGGTAAACTGACTGACTTGGGCAATGTTCTTTCCTACTAATTCGTTTGAAAACAATTTAGGATTGAACCGGCTTCCGTGACAAGCTGGACAAATTTTTTCGGAATAAAATCTTTCCAAGCGAGCTAATGTGTTCTCATTTTTGGTACTCTTCAAACTATTCTTAACTGCCATAACTGCATTTTCATACAAGGCATTTAATCTAAATGAGCGTCCAGTCTTTGTCGGTACAAGAATCTCTTTCTTTTGTTCCTTACCGTTAACGACGATCTCTTTTTCCTCAGCTGTTAAATCTTTAAATGGAATATTAGTTCTGACGCCTAGTTCTCTGATGATTTCTTTTTGCAGAGTCCGCCCGGGCAAATTCCATGAACGAATGGCACCTTCATCAATTGTCAAAGTCTTATCGGGGATAATCTTGTCGATTTCAATTTCTTTCAAAAAGCCGGTACCCTGACATGTTGGACAAGCTCCATCTGAATTAAAGGCGAAATCTTCCGCACTAAAGGCCATGAATTTAACTCCGCAAACTGGACAGGTCATCATTCCCATAGCCTCATCAGAAGTCGGTAGATCCATTACTTCAGATATCTTCAAAGTTGGATCAAGTCGATGTCCATTAGGACATTTTACAGAAGCCAAGCGAGAAAACATCAAACGTAAAATATTCAGACTTTCTGTCATTGTCCCCACTGTCGAGCGAACACCTGGAACCGTCGGACGTTGACGCAGAGCGATAGTTGAAGGTAGATTCTTGATATTCTTAACATCGGAACGCCCCATTTGAGTGATTCTTCTTCTAGTGTAAGTAGACAATGCATTAAGATACTTTCTAGCTCCCTCGGCATAGATTGTATCCATTGCCAATGAGGATTTCCCAGAACCTGAGACACCCGTAATTGCCACAAATGAATTCAATGGTATATCAACGTTAATATTCTTGAGATTATTAGCGTTGGCTCCAATGACCTCAATATCATCTGGTATGTAATTTTTATGTCTAATCGTCATAGTTTCTCCCTTCCATTAATAATTTGATTATAACATTGAGAGAAACTTTTCTAATTGTTCTAGTCCTCTGGTTTATAACGGCAAGATTTCTTTATTTATCAATCGATAAATTTGGGCGGAAATTTTTTTTAAAAGAAAAGGGTACGTGTCGCTTGCGACACTTACCCTTTATATATATTTAGCAATTTTCATTTCATTGCATAACGTTATAACGATCAGTTGCTGGCAGGAACTTTAGCAATCTTTCCTTGTTCGATATATACACTCAAGATACCGATATCAGCCGGATTAACCCCACTGATACGACTTGCTTGAGCAATCGTTTCTGGATTGATCTTGCTTAATTTTTGAACGGCTTCTGTAGCTAAACTATCAACCTTTGTGTAGTCAAGACGAGCGGGAATCTTTTTAGATTCCATCTTCTTTAGACGTTCAATTTGAAATTCTTCTTTTTTAATGTAGCCTGCATACTTAGTAGCAATTTCTACTTGTTCAGCAACTCGATTATCAACTGGAAAATCAGCTTCACCGACTATATCAATAATATCTTGATAATGTACTTCTGGTCTTCTTAAGAAGTGATCAGCTAAGATTCCATCCTTCAATGGCTTAAGATTATGAGCCTTCAAAAATGGTAAAGCCATCTTAGGAGTGATCATCTTACGTGAGAGGCGATCTAATTCCATTTTGATAGTTTGACGCTTTTCTTTAAAGGCGTTATAACGGTCATCACTGATTAAACCTAAGGCATAGCCCTTGTCAGTCAAACGAAGGTCAGCATTGTCATGACGCAATATCAAACGATATTCAGCACGACTAGTCAACAAACGATATGGTTCGTTAGTTCCCTTAGTTACAAGGTCATCAATCAAAACTCCGATATAAGCTTCGTTACGGTGCAAGATGAATGGATCTTTTCCTTGGGCACGCAAAGCAGCATTGATACCAGCCATAATTCCTTGACCAGCAGCTTCTTCATAACCAGATGTTCCATTCATTTGACCTGCAGTAAAGAGGTTTTTGACAACCTTTGTTTCAAGATTTAACTTCAATTGCCATGGTTCGATAACATCGTATTCAATGGCATATCCTGGACGCATCAATTTAGCTTTTTGCAATCCAGCAACTGAATGAAGCATCTTCAATTGAATTTCCTCGGGCATAGACGTTGAGAAATCTCCAACATAATACTCTTGTGTATCTTTACCTTCTGGCTCCAAGAAGATTTGATGTCTTGGCTTATCAGCGAAACGAACAATCTTATCTTCGATTGATGGGCAATATCTTGGTCCAACACCCTTGATAACTCCTGAGAACATTGGAGCTCGGTTGAGATTATCACGAATAATCTTGTGTGTATCAGCATTGGTATAAGTCATCCAACAAGAGATCTGGTGTTGTAAGTAACTTGAATCTGGTGTTTCAAATGAGAAATGATTAGGTTCTTTATCTCCGGGTTGTTCGATTGTTTGATCAAAATCAATTGTATCTTTGTTAACACGTGGAGGTGTTCCAGTCTTAAATCTCGTTAATTTGAAACCATGCTTCTCTAAATCTTCAGATAGCTTGATTGAAGGAATACTGTTGTTAGGACCTGATGAATAAGTCAATTCACCAATAATGATCTTACCTCTGGATGATGTACCAGCCGTCAAAACAACGCTCTTAGCGTGATATCTAGCCCCAGTAGCTGTAACGATACCTTTGCAGACACCATCTTCCACAATCAATTTTTCAGCAATACCTTGACGAAGAGTCAAATTAGGCTCTTTTTCCAAAGTATTCTTCATTTCACGATGATACATATTCTTATCGGCTTGGGCCCGAAGCGCTCTAACGGCAGGTCCTTTACCTGTATTAAGCATTCTCATTTGAATGTATGTCTTGTCGATATTGCGGCCCATTTCGCCACCTAAAGCATCGATTTCTCTAACAACGATTCCCTTAGCCGGTCCACCGACTGAAGGATTACATGGCATGAAAGCTACCATATCCAAATTGATAGTAATTAATAATGTTTTTTCACCCATCCGAGCAGCAGCCAAAGCAGCTTCTGAACCCGCATGTCCGGCGCCTACAACGATAACGTCATAAGTCTCTGAATCAAACTCTTTTACTTCCATCTATCTTTTCACCTTTACTATTTTCCTAAACAAAATTGTGAGAATAATTGCGTGATCAGTTCATCAGGATAACTTTCTCCCGTAATTTCTCCTAGAGTGTTCCAACAAGCCGTCATATCGATTTGAACGAGGTCGATAGGCATTCCTGCTTCAATTCCTGAAATTACGTCATTGAGGCTATTTTTGGCCTTACGGAGCAATCCAGCTTGACGAGCACTCGTGATAATGACATTGCTGCTGTTGTCTTCAATTCCTGAATTAAAGATTTTACCAATGGTTTGTTTAATTGTCTCAATCCCATCATTCTTGATTGCCGAAGTTTGTAGAACAATATCGTCAGCTTTCAATTGAACGACTGAATTAGGCGTTATAACGGGCATCAAATCATTTTTATTAAAGATCACAATTCGTCTTTTGTCGGCGGTCGCATCTAATAATTCAAGATCGTCTTCTTCAAGCTCACGACTAGAATCAAGGACTAGAATTGCCAAATCAGCACCCTTTAAAGCAGCCTTGGAACGTTCTACACCGATTTTTTCAACTTTATCTTCTGTATCACGAATCCCAGCGGTATCAATCAATTTAAGTGGCACGCCATCAATATTGACGTATTGTTCAACTACATCACGTGTTGTACCGGCAACGTCAGTTACGATTGCTTTATCTTCATCCAAGAGACGATTCAACAGACTAGATTTACCAACATTTGGTTTACCAACAATTGCTGTTGCTAATCCATGTTGTAAAATTTCACCACTATCAGCGGTCTTTAATAACTGATCAATGCTTGAACTAACAGTTTTAGCTTTCTCTAAAAGCATTTTAGTCGTCATCTGGTCGGTATCGTATTCGGGATAGTCAATATTTACTTCAACTTGTGCTAAGGAATCAAGAATCTCTTGACGCAAGTTACCAATCAAATGGTGTAAATTACCATCCAGTTGATTAACGGCTACTTGCATAGCCTTATCAGTTTTTGCACGAATCAGATCCATAACTGATTCTGCTTGAGTTAAATCAATTCGACCATTCAAGAATGCCCGTTTAGTAAATTCACCTGGTTCAGCCATTCTGGCTCCGGAACCAATCAAAAGTTGGAGTACTTTATTAGTTGCCACTATACCCCCATGGGTATTTATTTCGATGACATCTTCGCGGGTAAATGTCTTTGGAGCACGCATTACAGACACCATAACCTCATCGACTAAAGATCCATCGCTTGGATCAATAATGTGACCATAATTTATAGTATGGCTAGCGACTTTATCTAGATCGCGTCCTTTAAAAACCTTTTTAGCAACCGCAACTGCCTGATCTCCTGACAAACGAACAATGGAGATGGCACCTTCCCCTGGAGGCGTTGAAATGGCTGCTATCGTATCATATTCAGTTACTGCACTTGGCATAAAATAGCTCCCTTCTCTAATTTTGAGCATAAAAAAAGTGCATAATCCGCCCGTTTGACGGAAAAGCACCTTGACTACTTTTCGATATTTAAATCTAATATGAACAATTTCTAAAGTATCATAACGACATTTTTAGAAATTGTCAATTATTTACGATTTTTATAAACACGCTTCTTAGCTTTTCTAAGACGACGTTGTTTTTCACGTTCTGCTTCCTCAGCCTCTTTTTGTTCACGACGATACTTGAACGGATTTTGGAAAGCCAATGTCTGAAGAACTTGGAACGCATTAGTTACAACCCAATAAACTGTGATAGCAGATGGGAATGTCAATGCTGGCACAAAAATAAAGATTGGCATGACATACGTCATGATCTTCGTAGTTGAGTTTTGTTGTGGTTGTGAGTAGCTAGAAATGTATGTACTTAAGAAAGTAAATACAGCCGCAAGAACAGCCATGATATAGTACGGATCAGCTTTACCTAGTTGCATCCACAAAAATGATCCATCACGCAATTGTGTTGTCTTGTAAATTGCTTGATACAAAGCAAACATAACTGGTAATTGAATAACCAACGGCAAACATCCGGCCACAGGATTTACTCCGGCCTCACTATATAACTTTTGTGTTTCTTCCCTCAATTTTTGTTGAGTATCAACATCTTTTGATGAATATTTCTCTTGAAGTGCCTTCATTTGAGGCTGAATCTTCATTTGTTTATTCATACTTCTAATTTGAAGCCAGTTAAGTGGCAATAGAATAACACGCACAATAACTGTGAAAAGAACGATAGCCCAACCATAACTGTTACCGACTATTGATGCCAACCAAAGAATGAATCTTGAAAAACTATACAAGATATAGTGATCCCAAAATCCGGTACTTTGGCTTGTGATTGGTTCATTTAGGTTTGAACAACCTGCCAGAACCAAGACAACACTAAGTAACAGTGCAATACCTATGTACTTCTTTAAGCTTTTTTTCTTCACTTTTACACCCATTATTTTTTATTTATTAAAATCCTTACCCTATTGTAGTATTTTACCTAATTTTAATAAATGCACAATGTTCTTTTTTGTTTCAAACATGTCCAAATCAAAAGATGGTTTTCTTGCAATAATCAAGAAATCCAATTCTGCTGGAATTTCAGGTTTCAACTCTAAAAGAGATTGGCGAATATATCTTTTAATTCGATTTCGGCCAACCGCTGTATGTGAAACTTTTTTTCCAACTGATATTCCGACACGAAAATGCTTTTGATCTTTCTTAGCAATTCTATACAAGACAAAATTTCTGTTTGCGACTGAATATCCATTTGAATAGACATACTGGAACTCATTTTCTTTTTTTATTCGATAGCTTTTTCTCATATGTCACCAGACTACTCTCGTTTTGTAATAAAAAAAGACCACCAAAATGTTTAGTGATCCTTCAAAACTAAGCTGATAATACTTTACGACCCTTTTTGCGACGTCTTGCTAGAACCTTGCGACCATTACTTGTACTCATTCTCTTCATGAAACCATGGACGCGTTCACGGTGACGCTTCTTAGGTTGATATGTTCTCTTTGTAGTCATCAGTAAACCTCCTGAATCTTAAAATTTAATTATTTTTAATAACACTTCTTCAGACAATTGCTTAACTATAATATCATGTTCTAGCTCTAATTTAAACAGCTAATTTCCTATTAATGGAATTCTTTTCCTAAAAGTTTTACTCATTTTGCAGTGTGGATAATTTGTTCAAAAAAATAATAACTTCTTTTTTCCACAGCGCTTTAAACAAAGTTTTCCCACATATTTTTTACTGTGTTTTAGTTTTCCACAGGAATTGTGTAATTCTTGTTTTTTGGACGTAACAACGGTAATATAGGCTTTTGTTAGACTGTTAATTGTGCATAACTATGTTAATAACTGTTAATAGCTCTTATTTTCCACAACCCTGTGTATTTAAAAAATACCTGTTGTTATTTTCAACAAATTTAAACAAGTGTTCTGTGGAAAACTTCTTAATAGAATGATAAACTATAGACTGTCATTTTAGGGAAAAAATTATCCACAACTACAGATTGGGGGGAAATAATTGCAAAATATAAATAATTCGACTGACCCAAAGCTAACTGAGTTTTGGGATTATTTTACGAATAAGCTCAGATCCCAATTAACTTCTGTCAGTTATTCAACTTGGGTTGAGAGTGCTAATCCTTTGTATATAGATGGAAATAACATCTATATTTCTGTCCCAACAAAACTACATAAAGATTATTGGGAACGTAACTACACAGAAAAAATTGCTATTTATTCATACGAATTAAATGGAATTGAACTTAATCCAATCATTGAAAATGACGATGAGAGTACAAAAAAAGAGGAGCAAACTATCGCTCCTCAAGTCGAACCGACTACCGAGTCAGCTCAACCAAAACATATTTTTCATAATTCACACTTAAATCCAAAATATACTTTTTCATCTTTCATCGTCGGCAGTGGCAACCAAATGGCACACGCGGCAGCTCTTGCAGCAGCTGAAGATCCCGGCGGTGTTTATAATCCACTCTTCATTTATGGAGGCGTTGGTTTAGGTAAAACACATCTAATGCAGGCTATCGGACATCAAATGATAAAACTTGATCCAACCGCCAAAGTTAAATACGTTACCAGCGAAACTTTCGCCAACGATTTTATTAATTCAATTCAAATGAGGACTCAAGATGATTTCAGACAGGAATATCGAAACGTCGATCTACTATTAATAGATGATATTCAATTCTTTGCTGAAAAAGAGGGAACTCAAGAGGAATTTTTCCATACATTCAATGAGTTATACGAAAATGGTAAACAAATCGTGATGACATCAGATCGTTTACCTAATGAAATTCCTAAGTTGCAGGCTCGTCTGGTTTCCCGATTCACCAGTGGTTTATCAGCCGATATTACCGCTCCTGATTTAGAAACACGTATTGCTATTTTAAGAAATAAAGCTAAAGCTGAACACTTAGAAATTCCAAACGATACTCTGTCTTACATTGCAGCTCAAATTGACACAAACGTTCGAGAGCTTGAGGGTGCTTTAATTCGCGTTCAAGCCTATTCAACGACGAAAAATACTGATATCACCAAATCCGTTGCTGCTGATGCCTTGAAAGTCTTTAAATTATCTAATGACAAAAAGGGACTTTCTATCGCAAAAATTCAAACCAAAGTGGCTAAATACTATCATGTTTCCGTTCAAGACTTAAAAGGAAAGAAGCGTGTCAAAACAATCGTCGTACCTAGACAAATTGCGATGTATCTAGCCCGAGAGTTAACTGATCGCTCACTTCCACAAATCGGAATGGAATTTGGTGGTAAAGATCACACGACGGTAATGCATTCTTGTGATAAAATATCCGAATTGGCTTTAAAAGATGATGATCTAAAACGTTCCATTAATGAATTAAAAGATGCCCTCAGAAATTAACTTGTTTATAACTTCAAAGTTTTCCCTAAGTTATCCACAGCTGTTAATAACATTTAAATTTCTTGAAGCACCTTACGTTTCTTGAGTTATCCACAGTTTCAACAGTACCTACTACTACTTCTATCTTTATATTAATTAATTAAAAAAGGGAGTTACCTATGAAATTTTCTATTGATCGATCAAAATTCATAAATCAAACAAGTAACGTTCAACGAGCTATTTCCACGAAAACAACTATTCCAATTTTGACAGGAATGAAACTAGACCTTTCAGAAAGTGGTCTAACTATAACTGGAAGTAATTCAGATATTTCCATTACTTCATTCATTTCAAAAGATGATTCTGAAAATGATTTAAAAATCGAAACAACTGGATCAATTGTTTTACCAGCTCGTTTCTTTAACGAAATCATTAAAAAATTACCTGGCGATAATTTTGAACTTGAAGTTTTAGAAAATAATCAGACATTAATTAAATCTGGCGTTTCTGAATTTACAATTAATGGACTAGACGCTGTTAATTATCCACATCTACCAGAAGTTGAAACGGACAACCAACTAGTTTTACCAACTGATGTTTTCAAAGAAGTCGTTAATCAAACAGTAATTGCTGTTTCCACTCAAGAAAGTCGTCCAGTCCTAACTGGTGTTAACTTCTTGATTACCAAGGAAGGTCTAACGGCGGTTGCAACTGACAGCCATCGTCTTTCTCAAAGAAGAATCAACATCACTAGCGATGAAGACTACAATTTGATTATTCCTGGAAAAAGTTTGACAGAACTAGTCAGAACTATCAGTGATAGTGTCAAAGAAATTTCGATGTCAATTTCCGAAAACCAAGTGCTTTTCAGTTTTGACAATATTATGTTCTATTCCAGATTACTTGACGGACGCTATCCTGAAACTGATCGCCTAATTCCTGAAGAATCAAGTACACGTTTAACCTTTGACTCTTCAAAATTACTTGCTTCAGTTGAACGTGCCTCACTTCTTTCTCATGAGAGTAGAAATAATGTTATCAAATTAGAAATTAAAGCTGTTGATAAAAAAGCCACACTTTATGGAAATTCTCCAGAAGTCGGAACAGTTGAAGAAGTCCTTGATTTTGACAATCTTGAAGGCGATGACTTGGAAATTTCTTTCAACCCAGATTACTTAAAAGATGCATTGCGTTCATTTGGCAGCAACACAACTATTGAAATGAGTTTCACTTCACCGCTGCATCCATTCACACTCAGACCGGTTGATGACCGCGATAATTTTGTTCAATTGATTACACCAGTTCGAACATTTTAATGTGAAATCTTGAAATAGACTGAACTTTTCGGTTTGGTCTATTTTTTTTGCGTTATTTATTTAAACGCCGTAATTTAGCTTAAGGACTTTTTTTGAGTAATTTTAGTGGGTGGATACTAATTATCTCAAAAATTGCTCAAAACGCCTGATATTTCGTTCTGAGTTGTTTTTTCTTGTGAAATCAACTATAATATTAATATGTCATTAATGGATAAATCTAATAAATAGGGTGTTAATATGTCTGAAAAAATTAAGCTTGAAACTGAATTCATTACTTTAGGTCAACTTCTCAAAGATGAAGGTGTCATTGCAACTGGTGGCCAAGCCAAATGGTTTTTAAGAGAGAATTCAGTCTTACTTAATGGCAATCCTGAGGATCGTCGCGGTAAGAAGTTATATTCTGGTGATGTTGTTGTTGTCGGTGAACAAACTTTTGAAATCGAATAAATAATGTTTGTTCAAGAATTAAGACTACAAAACTATCGCAACTACGAATCCTTGAAGGTCGAATTTTCACCACACATTAATGTGTTTTTAGGTGAGAATGCCCAAGGCAAGACCAATTTATTAGAGGCTATGTATTTTTTAGCTTTAACAAGAAGCCATCGAACATCAAATGACAAGGATTTAATCAGATGGGGCAGTGAGTTTGCTCGAATTTCTGGTACCGTGATCAAAGATAATTCCAGTCACTTAAAATTGGATCTAGTCATCAGCAAGTCAGGTAAAAAAGCCAAACTAAATAATTTGGAGCAACGAAAGTTGTCAACGTATATTGGTAATTTGAACGTTGTTCTTTTTTCGCCTGAGGATCTTTCAATTGTGAAAGGTAATCCTGGGATTAGACGAAGATTTATTGACATGGAATTTGGACAAATGTCGACACAGTATTTGAAAACGATGAGTCAATTTCGCTCAGTTTTGAAACAACGTAATGCATATTTGAAAAAACTTCAGCATCGTCAAGCAAAAGATATGGTTTATTTAGATGTTTTATCTGATCAATTTTCGGCTTATTGTGCTGAAGTAGTTTTTTCGCGCTTGCAATTTCTACAGAGATTGCAAGTCTATATTGAAAAGATTCATGCAAATATCACTGAAGATCATGAAAAACTAGAAATCAGTTACAGCACATTTTTCAATACTGAAGGAAAAACTCTTGAAAACATCTATGATATTTTCAAAGATAATTTCAAGAAAAATTATCAAAAGGAAATTCAACGTGGCGTGACACTAGTTGGTCCGCACCGAGATGATATTAAGTTTTTGGTAAATGGAAAAAATGCACAGGATTTTGGTTCGCAAGGTCAGCAGAGATCAGTTGCGCTGAGTTTGAAATTGGCGGAAGTGGAATTGATGAAAGATCAAGTTGGCGATTATCCAATTTTATTGCTGGATGATGTTTTGTCAGAACTAGATCATAAACGTCAAACACACTTACTGTCGTCAATTAAAAATGGTATTCAAACATTTATTACAACGACGTCGTTGGATGATGTAGATCCTAATTTGGTTAAAGATCCTAATATTTTAAATATTAATAATGGCAAAGTTCAACAGGAGGAGATTTAATGGCTGAAGACAGAAAAGCTGAGCTAGAAAAAAGAGAAGAGCAAGTCGAAGAATACGACGCTAGTCAAATTCAAGTTCTTGAAGGACTAGAGGCTGTTCGCAAACGTCCCGGTATGTATATCGGTTCTACTAGTAAACAAGGTTTACACCATCTTGTTTGGGAAATTATTGATAATGGTATTGATGAAGCTTTAGCTGGTTTCGCAACGAAAATTGAAGTTACTGTTGAACCTGACAACTCCGTTACTGTTACTGATGATGGACGTGGTATTCCAGTTGATATTCAAAAGAAGACTGGTAAGCCAGCCCTTGAAACAGTTTATACAATTCTGCATGCTGGTGGTAAATTCGGCGGCGGCGGATATAAGGTATCTGGTGGACTCCACGGTGTTGGTGCCTCAGTTGTTAATGCCTTAAGTAGCGAATTAGATGTCGAAGTAGTTCGTGGCGGCAAGAGATATGGAATCGACTTTAAACGTGGAAAAGTTAATCACGCAATGCATGTTTTAGGTGATGCTGGTGAATTTGACCATGGAACTCGAGTTCATTTCGTACCCGATCCTGATATCTTTACTGAAACAACTACTTATGATGACAAAGTTTTAACGACTAGAATTCGTGAACTAGCTTTCTTAAATAAAGGATTAAAACTTACATTTACTGATAAAAGAGCCGAAACAGCCGAAAAATTAGTTTTCCACTATGAAGGTGGAATCAAGAGTTATGTTGAATTTATGGATAAGGACAAGGACGTTCTTTTCCAAGATCCAATTTATCTTGAAGGAGTTCAAGACGGAATCACTGTCGAAGTCGCCTTGCAATATACCGACGAATTCCATACTAATTTGATGACTTTCGCTAATAACATTCACACCTATGAAGGTGGTACGCATGAAGTTGGTTTTAAAACTGCTTTGACACGTGTTATTAATGATTACGCTCATAAAAATAAATTATTGAAAGATACTGAAAAATTGTCTGGTGAAGATGTTCGTGAAGGTATGACCGCAGTTGTTTCTATCAAACATCCAGATCCACAATTTGAAGGTCAAACAAAGACAAAACTTGGTAACAGTGACGCTAGAACGATTACTGATCGTTTATTCAGTGAGCATTTTATGAAGTTTTTGATGGAAAACCCTAATGTTGCTAAGAAAATCGTTGAAAAGGGTTCTCTGGCTACAAAGGCTCGTCTAGCTGCTAAGCGTGCTCGTGAGGTTACTAGAAAACAAAATGGTTTGGAAATCAGTAATTTGCCAGGGAAGTTGGCTGATAATGCCAGCAAGGATCCTGAAATTTCTGAATTGTTTATCGTCGAGGGTGATTCAGCCGGTGGTTCTGCTAAAACTGGTCGTTCACGTTTGACTCAAGCAATTTTACCTATTAGAGGTAAGATTTTAAACGTTGAAAAAGCTTCGATGGACAAGATTTTAGCCAACGAAGAAATCAGAACATTGTTCACTGCTATGGGAACAGGTTTTGGGGATGATTTTGACATCTCTAAAGCTAGATATCACAAAATTATTATCATGACCGATGCCGATGTCGATGGTGCCCATATCAGAACTTTGCTTTTGACTTTGCTTTACAGATATATGCGTCCGGTCGTTGATGCAGGATACGTTTATATCGCTAAGCCACCTCTGTATCAAGTTCGTCAAGGTAAGATGATGAGATACTTTGATACTGATAAAGAAAAAGATGAATTCGTTGAACAATTGCCATCAAAGCCAGAACCAAAGATTCAACGTTACAAGGGTCTTGGTGAAATGGATGCTGATCAACTTTGGGAAACAACTATGGACCCTGAAAAGAGAAGATTAGATCGTGTTAACCTCGATGATGCAATTGAAGCTAATAAAATTTTCTCTATGCTGATGGGCGATAGAGTTGAACCTAGAAGAGAATTCATTGAAGCAAATGCACGTTATGCAGAAGTAGATTACTAGGAGGATGACAATTTAATGGCAGATCATAGAATAGAAAATGTTAACTTGACAGAAGTCATGAAGAATTCCTTCGTTGACTACGCTGCTAGTGTTATCGTGTCACGTGCGTTACCTGATGTTCGTGACGGTTTAAAGCCAGTTCATCGCCGAATTCTTTATGGTATGAATGAATTGGGTGTTACACCTGATAAACCATATAAAAAGAGTGCTCGTTTTGTTGGTGATATTATGGGTAAATATCATCCTCACGGGGATTCGGCTATTTATGAATCAATGGTCAGAATGGCGCAAGACTTTAGTTATCGCTATCCATTAGTTGATGGACACGGAAACTTTGGATCAATCGATGGTGATCCACCGGCTGCTATGCGTTATACCGAAGCTAGAATGAGCAAAATGGCGGTTGAAATGTTGCGTGATATCAACAAAGATACTGTCGATCTTGTTCCTAATTATGATGGTGAAGAAAAAGAGCCAATGGTTCTACCAGCTAGATTCCCCAACCTTTTGGTAAATGGGGCAACTGGTATTGCGGTTGGTATGACAACTAATATCCCATCACACAACTTGAAAGAAGTTATTGATGCTTTACATATTTTGATGAAAAATAAGGATGCAACAATATCTGATTTGATGAAAGTTGTTCCCGGACCTGATTTCCCAACTGGTGGTATTATCATGGGACGTTCTGGTATCAGAAAAGCTTACGAAACTGGTAAAGGGACAATTATCCTACGTGCCAAAGTTGATGTTGTAACCAAGAAGAGCGGTGCCGAACAAATTATCGTTACCGAACTTCCATACATGGTCAACAAAGCTAAGTTGGTTGAAAGAATTGCCGAATTAGCTCGTGAAAAGAAGCTTGAAGGTATCACTGATCTAAATGATGAATCTGATCGTGAAGGTATGCGAATCGTGATTGACCTTCGCCGTGACATGAGTGCTTCAGTTGTCTTGAATAATCTTTACAAATTGACTCAATTACAAATCTCATACGGTATCAATATGGTTGCTATCGTGGGTAAGACTCCACGTGTATTTTCACTAAAAGGAATTTTAGTTGAATACTTGAAGCACCAAGAAATTGTAATTAGACGTAGAACTGAATATGAATTGAGACGTGCTCAGGCTCGTGCTCATATTCTTGAAGGTTTGAGAATTGCCTTAGACCACATTGATGAAATTATTAAAATTATCCGTGGTTCACAGACTTCAGCTGTTGCTAAACAAACTTTGATGGATAGCTATAAGCTTTCTGATAAGCAATCACAAGCAATCCTTGATATGCGTTTAGTTCGTTTGACAGGATTGGAACGCGATAAGGTTGAAGCTGAATATCAAGATTTATTGGTAAAAATTGCTGATTTCAAAGATATTTTGGCAAAGCCTGAACGTGTCGATAAAATTATCTATAACGAATTACTTGAAATTCAAGAGAAATTCGGCGATGACAGAAGAACAGAAATTCGTGCTAGTGAAGTTGCTAACATTGAAGATGAAGACTTAATCGAAGAAGAAAACATTCTAGTAGTTTTGACACATAATGGCTACATCAAACGTTTGTCGGCGGATGAATTCCGTGTTCAAAATCGTGGTGGTCGTGGTGTTCAAGGAATGGGAATTCACGATGACGACTTCATTGAACAGATGATTTATACTTCAACACATGATCGTCTCTTGTTCTTTACTAATGCAGGTAAAGTCTATCGTATTAAGGGGTATGAAGTTCCTGAATATGGCCGTACTGCTAAGGGAATTCCGGTTATTAACCTCCTGAATATTGAAAAGGGAGAAAAGATTCAAACTGTAATTAATGTTGACCGTGACGTCGATGTTGATAATTCATATTTGTTCTTCGTGACTAAATATGGAACAGTTAAACGAACTCCTGTAAATGATTTTGCTAATATCAGACATTCTGGTCTAAGAGCTATTACTTTAAGGGATGAAGATGAAGTTACAAATGTCTTTTTGACTGATGGCGATAAAGTTATCGTTATTGGAACTCACAAAGGGTATGCCGTGACATTTAGAGAAAGCGATGTTCGTCCAATGGGAAGAACAGCTTCTGGTGTTCGTGGAATTAAACTTCGTGAAGAAGATTATGTTGTTGGTTCATCGATTGCCCAAGAAGGACAAGAAATCTTGACTATCTCTGAAAAGGGATATGGGAAGAGAACTTCTGTCAGCGAATATCCAATTAAGGGTCGTGGCGGTAAAGGTATTAAGACTGCTAACGTAACTGAAAAAAATGGACCAATTGCTGGATTAACCGTGGTTGATGGCGATGAAGATATCATGTTGATCACAAATAAAGGTGTTATGATTCGTTTTGAGGTTCAGAGTGTTTCTCAAACCGGACGGGCAACTTTGGGTGTCAGATTGATCAAAGTGGATGACGATTCAATTGTTTCAACTATGACTAAGATTGCTTCTGACGATTCAGAAACTGAAGATGATTCGACTTCTTCAACTGAATCAGAAACTGATACAACAGATTCTTCGACTGATTCTGAAAATAATAAATAAAAGCTAATCGTTTCTGCGTAATTTGATATGTACCTTGATAAAGGTGCGTGTCAGGCAGAAACGATTTTTTATTAGAATTTTTTCTAGTAATTGCTAGGGATTTATGATAAACTCATAACTTGTGAGTATAAAATTGCAGTTAATTTATGCTCCTTGTTCTTTAATTAGAACCATTAGACCATAAGGAGGTGTACAGTCCATGGCTGAAGCACATTACGAAATTACATATATCATCAAACCTGATATTGAAGAAGACGCAAAGAAAACATTAATCGATCGTTACGATAAGATCATTACTGACAACGGCGCCAAAGTAATCGACTCAAAAGACTGGGAAAAGAAACGTTTAGCATATGAAATTGCTAACTACAAAGAAGGTATCTATCATATTATCAATGTAGATGCTGAAAATGATGAAGCAATTAACGAATTCGACCGTCTTTCAAAGATCGACGATAACATTCTTCGTCACATGATCGTTAGACGTGAAGACTAGTTTTGTTTCACGTGAAACAATTAAGGAGGCAGATAAATGATTAATCGAGTAGTTCTAGTTGGACGCCTGACACGTGATCCTGAATTAAGATACACTGCCAATGGGGCAGCGGTTGCTAGTTTTACTGTTGCTGTTAATCGACAATTTACTAATTCTCAAGGTGAACGCGAAGCCGATTTTATTAATTGTGTTATTTGGAGAAAAGCCGCCGAGAATTTTTCTAATTTTACTAATAAAGGTTCGCTTGTTGGAATTGATGGACGTCTTCAAACACGTAACTATGAAAACCAACAAGGACAAAGAGTTTATGTAACTGAGGTAGTTGTTGAAAACTTCTCATTACTAGAATCTCGTGCCGAAAGTGAAAAGAGGAATTCAGGTAGCAATAACTCTAACCAATCTTCTAACTATAATAATTCAAATCAATCAAATCAGTCTCCATACAGTAACAACAATAGTTACAACAGTAATAACGGCAATTCTAATACTAATAATAGTAGCAATGCTAACAATAGTAATAATGCCAATAGCAACAATAATCAATCTAACAACTCAAACAATAATATGAGCGATCCGTTTGCTGACAACAGTAAGCCAATCGACATATCTGATGACGATTTACCATTTTAAAATTTTAATATAGAAGGGAGCAATTATAATGGCCCAACAAAGACGAGGCGGACGTAGAAGACGTAAAGTTGACTTCATCGCTGCTAATCATATCGAATACATCGATTACAAAGATACAGACTTACTTAAGAGATTTATCTCAGAACGTGGTAAGATTTTGCCAAGACGTGTTACTGGTACAAGTGCCAAGAACCAACGTAAGCTTACAATCGCAATCAAGAGAGCAAGAATCATGGCTCTATTACCATTCGTTGCTGAAGACTAATTTTTAGTAAATGATTAAGATCACTCATATGGTGGTCTTTTTTTTATGCGCTCTTAGTGGCTACGCCACTTAAAGCGCATTATGCATGTGACCGGAAGGGCACATGCGAACCAGGGATTTGTCTATGCCACTAAAAATAAATATAACTAAAAAAAACAATTCCTTAAATTAAATGGCAACGCTTTCTAAATTTTGCCAAATATCTGATTTTAAAAACTCTGAATCGTGTTCGTGATTATCAACGTACTCAAAAATTATCGCAAATAACATTAATTGAAAAATTAGTGTCGCGCCAAACAATAAATTTAATTAAGAATAGCGAATACAATCCGTCGCTAGATTTATGTTTGAAGTCAATGTGGATTTTCTAGACTGATTTGAATACGTTTTTTTTATAGTTCTTATTTTGTTTACCTGGAATGGAATTCGTCTGGCATTATCACAAACAATCTTTCCATTTATTATTCTAATATCAATAAAACTGAATAAAGATGTGCTAGTTGAAGATAAAAGTTAAAGTATACCTAACTTTCTCAAAAAAATAATAAATAATTGATAAACACCAGCATCTAATTTGATAAAAGATGTTGGTGTTTTTATAATCGCATATATGAAGAAAGAAATGGTCTGCTGTGATAAAATTAAGAGGTATATCTAAGAGGGGACTATTATGAAAAAGATAAAATCTAATCTGAAATTCTTCCTTTCGCGAGTTGATCATTCGACTCAACTCACGGCAATCTCTTTGATAATAATGTTAATCTCCATTTTAGTAGTTGGCTTGTTCCATGGATCTATTAGTGGTTATATTCAAGCTATTTTGGTGATTATTGCATTAATTTTGTTTGTCTATTTGTTCCTATTATTAGGTGAAAAAGCCGGTAAATACACAAATAACTTACAATATCGAATTGATCGAGGAACGGATAACAGTTTTGTTGAATATCCATTGGGGATACTTTTATACGATACTGATAAACAAATTCAATGGGTTAATCCTTATTTTGTCGAAAGAACAGGATTTAATCCATCCAATAGTATGAGCGTCAAAGATATTTCGGCGGATTTATCTAATTTAATTGATGATAAAACGCATGGTGACAGTACGACAATTCAAATCGACGATAAATACTTTTTAGTTCAAGTTCAAAGTGAATTAAAAGTTATCTACTTATTTGAAATCACTCACTATTCTAAGATTGAAAAACGATATGAAGATAATCGTTCAGTAATTGGACAAGTTTATTTGGATAATTATGCCGAAATTACGCAATCAATGAGTGATCGTGATATTTCAAATTTGGATAATTATATTACGAATGAGTTGTCAAACTGGGCTTCGAAAGAACAAATGTTTTTGAAGCGGATCGATGATGACCATTTCTTTATCATGGCTTATACGGGTCGCATCTTTGATATGGAAAAGAATGGTTTCAAAATATTGGATGTCATTCGTGAATTCACATCCCAACAAAATGTTCCATTAACGTTGAGTATGGGCTTTTCTTATGGAGTCGATGATTTACATAAGTTAAACGATGAAGCACAAAAAAATCTTAATTTGGCATTAGGCCGTGGTGGTGATCAGGTCGTAGTTAAGGAAATTGGTGAAAAAGCTCGTTTCTATGGTGGCAACACTGATCCAATGGAAAAGAGAACTCGAGTACGTGCCAGAATGATCAGCGAGGCTTTACAGGAGTTATTGAAGGATAGTGATCAAGTTATCGTTATGGGACATGCACATCCGGATATGGATGTTTTGGGGTCTTCATTAGGTATCAGAAGAATTGCTATTATGAACAATACTCCATGTAAGATTGTTATCAATCCTAATACCTTACATTCTGATGTCAGTCGACTTTTGGGTATGATTGATAAGAACCCTGACATTAAAAAGGATATTATTACACCTGAAGAATCGATTGCTATTAGGACTTCAAAAACTTTGATCGTAATGGTCGATCATTCCAAGCAGAGTATTTCAATTAATCCGGATTTATTTAAAGCTGAAAATGAAAAGATTGTAGTTATTGATCACCATAGAAGAAGTGAAGAGTTCCCAGAAAATCCAATGTTGATCTATATCGAACCATATGCTTCTTCAACTAGTGAATTGATTACAGAAATGTTAGAATATCAGCCTAAGAATAAGAAGGCTATTGAAAAAATTGAGGCAACCGCATTGCTTGCGGGTATTACTGTCGATACAAAGTCATTCTCGCTTAGAACAGGGACTAGAACTTTTGATGCTGCTAGTTACTTGCGTTCAGTGGGTGCCGATGAAGCAGTTATTCAAAATGTTTTGAAAGAGAACGTTGATTCCTTTATTCAAAGAAATCATTTGATTGAAACAATTACGATGGTTAATAGCAATATGGCAGTTTGTTATGGTGAAGAAGATAAGTCGTATGATCCAGTCATCGTAGCTCAAGCAGCTGACACGTTGTTGTCGTTAAATAATGTTGAAGCATCGTTTGTAATCAGTAAACGTCCTGATGGTCGGGTAGGTATTTCAGCCCGTAGCCTGGGAAATGTTAATGTGCAAGTTATTATGGAGAAACTTGGTGGTGGCGGACACTTGTCTGATGCTGCGACCCAGATTTCGGATTCAACAGTAGAAGAAGCCAAGGATCAATTAATTGATGTTTTGACTGATTCTGAGAAGAAATAGAGGAGGACCATTATGAAAGTTATTTTCCTAACAGATGTTAGAGGTAAAGGTAAAAAGGGCGAGGTAAAGAATGTTGCGACAGGTTATGCGCAAAACTTCTTGATTAAGAATCGTCAAGCAATTGAAGCAACAAAAGCTAATATTGCTAAACTCCAAGCTGAACAAAATCGTGAAGCAAAAGATTATGAAGCTGAAAAAGCTGAAGCTAAGGTTTTAAAAGGCAAGATTGAAGATGACAAGACCGTTGTTGAAGTTCTTGCTAAATCTGGTGCTGATGGTAAATTATTTGGCTCTGTCACAACTAAAAAAATTGCTGATGAATTAAATAAGCAATATCAAATCAAAGTTGATAAACACAAAATGGAACTCAACGACGGTATCAAGTCTCTAGGATATATTAATGTACCTGTTAAGCTATTCGAAGGAATTGAAGCTACCATTCGAGTTCACGTTGCTGAAAAGAAGTAGGATATAAATGAATAATGATATAACTTCAAGAATACCGCCCAATGATAAGGATGCTGAGCAAGCCGTATTAGGAGCGGTTTTTCTTAGTCAAGACGCTTTAATTGAAGCGATGGAATATGTTGACGCAGAAGATTTTTATCAACATGCCAATCAATTAGTCTTTCAAGCTATGATGAATTTAAACGATGAAGAAGAACCAGTTGATGTTGTTACGGTTCAAAATGAGCTTGATCGTCAGAATCAAATTGAAGATATTGGTGGAGTTAGTTATTTAGCCGAACTGGCTAATGCTGTTCCCACAGCTGCAAATACTGTTTATTATGCAAAAATTGTCAAAAATAAATCGGTGTTGCGACGCTTGATCAATGCAGCGACTAGTATTGTTACACGGAGTTTTGAAGAAGATGAAGATGTTGATAGTATCATCGATCAATCTGAAAAAGATATTATGGATGTCTCTGAAAATAGAAATCACAAAGGTTTTCGAAGAATCTCTGATGTCGTAAAGGCTTCATTTGAAGATATTGATAAACTCTATGATCAAGATAGCGATGTTACCGGTTTGTCAACGGGATATAAAGACCTCGATGCAATGACGACTGGTTTACATAAAGATGAATTAATTATTTTGGCAGCTCGTCCGGGTGTTGGTAAAACTGCCTTTGCTTTGAATCTAGCTCAAAACGCTGCGACAAAGTCTAATGCGACTGTAGCGATATTCTCTTTGGAAATGGGTGCGGAACAGTTAGTAAACCGTATGCTTTGTTCTGAAGGAAGTATTGACGCTAATTCTTTACGGACGGGTAAATTGGATGAGAATCAATGGAATAGTTTAGTTGTTGCTATGGGGAGTTTATCAAGAACAAATGTTTATATTGATGACACTCCAGGTGTGAAGATGGCTGAAATTAGATCCAAATGTCGTCGACTTTTGAAAGAGAGTGGCAAATTGGATCTAGTGATCGTCGATTATTTACAATTGATCGAAGGAACTGGTCAAGAGAATAGACAACAAGAAGTTTCCGTTATCTCGCGTGGAATGAAAAAATTAGCAAAAGAGCTTCATGTACCAATAATCGCGCTATCACAGCTTTCTCGTGGTGTGGAAGCAAGACAAGATAAAAGACCAATGTTGTCAGATATCCGTGAATCTGGTTCAATTGAACAGGATGCTGATATCGTTGCCTTTCTTTATCGTGATGATTATTATCGTGATGAAGATGGCGATGACAATAGTGGTGATCAAGAAGAACCTGAGGATCAAGATGTTGGCGAAGTTGAAGTCATCATCAGTAAGAACCGTTCTGGTCCAAGAGGTACAGCAAAACTATTGTTTGTGAAATCTTATAATAAGTTTTCATCAATAGCGAATATTCCAGAAAATTAAATAGTGTAGGTGTAGAAGATATGACGACAGTTGTTGTAGTAGGTACCCAATGGGGCGACGAAGGTAAAGGTAAGATTACCGATTATTTCAGTGGTGAAGCTAATATTATTGCACGTTATCAAGGCGGCGATAATGCAGGGCACACTTTGAATATCGACAATCACGTTTATAAATTGAGATCCGTTCCCTCAGGTATTTTGTATTCAGATAAGACTAGTGTTATTGGAAATGGCGTTGTTTTAAACTTAGAATCTCTACAAGAAGAATTAGGTCGTTTGCATGATCAAGGTGTAGATACTACTAATTTAAAGATTTCTAACCGTGCACAACTTATTTTGCCTTATCATATTGAACTAGATAAACTTCAAGAAAAAGCTAAGGGTGATTCCAAGGTAGGAACAACTAACCGTGGAATTGGACCTGCTTATACTGACAAAGCATCCCGTGTCGGAATTAGAATGGCTGATATTCTTGATAAAGATCTATTCAAAGAATTGTTGACAGAGAATCTTAAGCAAAAGAATGAATTGTTTACTAAAATTTATGGTGTCGAACCAATGAAATTTGATGATATTTTTGAAAAGTATTATCAATTTGGTCAAGATTTAAAAGATCGTGTGATTGATACATCTGCATATTTGAATAAAGAATTAAAGAATGGCAAAAATGTTCTATTTGAAGGTGCTCAAGGAATTATGCTCGATATCGACCATGGAACTTATCCTTATGTAACTTCATCTAACCCTGCTGGTGGCGTAACTACTGGTGCTGGTGTTGGTGCTCCTTTGATCGATAAGGTTATTGGGGTTGTTAAAGCTTATACATCCCGTGTCGGTGCTGGTCCATTCCCAACTGAACAATTGAATGAAACTGGTGATTTCTTGCGTGATGCAGGTCACGAATATGGAACAGTCACTGGCCGTCCTAGACGTGTTGGTTGGATTGATCTAGTTGTTCTTAAGCATTCATGCAATGTTTCTGGTGTAACTCATCTATCATTAAATTGTCTGGATGTTTTAACTGGTTTGAAAGAAATTAAAGTATGTACCGGTTATGATTTGAATGGCAAAGTCATTGATGAGTATCCAGCTAATTTAAATGTTTTGGCTAAATGTAAACCAGTCTATAAAACTTTCCCTGGTTGGACTGAGGATATGACTCAAGCTAAGTCCTTAGAAGAATTACCAGCAGAAGCTCGTGATTATCTTGACTTTATCAAGGATCAATTAGGCGTTGAATATGCCACAGTTTCAGTTGGACCCGATAGAGAACAGACAATTGAAGTAAATGATGTTTGGAAAGCATAAAAATAAAGAACAATACCCTGATAGAATTCTTAGTTGAATCCTATCAAGGTATTTTTTTGAGGAATAGTGCTGTTATTCAAAAACATGCGTCTAAATCTATCTAAATAGAAGAAGGAATCTAGTCGGGAGCAAAATCACTGTGATGGCTCAATAGCCAAATTATTCTTAGCAACTTGTTGCTTAGAATAAGACCGAGTTTTGAGATTTTGCGAACTATGCAAAAGCTCAAAATCGTGTCGGTTATGTTCCAGCCAATCACAGGGATTTTGTGGACGACGGCATACTTGTAGTTAAACATGAGAACCCCCTGATTATTCTTTAAGCTGAATTCTTGCAAGAAATTCTAATGGTGTTATTATATTGATAACAAGTTATTTATAAAGTAACATTAATAAATAGGAAGAAGGATTCTTTTATGACAACATATGCAATTACAGGAGTAACAGGACATTTTGGTCAAAATGCTCTCAAGGAGTTAGCTAAATTAGTACCAGCAACGGATATTGTAGCTTTAGCGCGTAATACTAAAAAGGCACAGCAAATTGTTCCCGATGGAGTAGAAGTACGTTCAGGAGATTATACAGACGTAATTCAATTGAGCAAATCACTTCAAGGAGTCGACCGCTTGCTCTTTGTCTCATCACAACCCGGTGGACCAATTCCAAGATTGACACAACACCAGAATGTAATAGCCGCAGCTAAAGAAGCAAAAGTCGGTTATATCGCTTATACTAGTTTTCCCCATGCCGATTTGGCTAAGGCTGGTTTAGCATCAGATCATAAAGCTACAGAGAAATTGATTTTAGAATCAGGAATGAAGTATTCATTCTTACGTAATAATTGGTATTTAGAAAATGAAGCAGCAACCTTAAAGGCAGCCGCTTCTGGGAAAGATTTTGTTTATGCTGCAGGTGAAGGTAAAGCTGGTTGGGCCTTAGAAAAAGAGTATTCTGAAGCTGCCGCAAAGGTATTGGCCGCTAAGGAAACGAAGAATATTTATGAATTTTCTGGAAAAGCTAGAACTTATCAAGACTTAGCAGAGGCTATCGACGGAGATTTCAAAGTGGTTTCTCTAACTGATAGTGAATTTCGTCAAGGCTTAGCTGATAGTGGTATGGACGGTGACACAATCGAAGTAGTTGCTTCAATTCAAACTTTGATTCGCCAAGGAGATTTGGCTAAAACTAGTTCTGATCTACCAGATGTTTTAGGTCGTTCACTAACATCGATCTCAGAAGCAATTAAAATGGTTATTGGTAAATAATAATTGTTATCTATCCCCTAAATGTCATATGATACTAGATAGTACTTTCTAGGAGGAGATATTATGAAGTTTTCAAGCAAATTGAGTGATGGTGTTCATATCTTAGCTTATGTTGATATTTGTCAAGATGGAGATTTATCAAGCAATGCGATTGCAAGTAGTATCGAATCAAATCCTAGCTTAGTTAGACGTATGATGTCACGATTGAAGAAATCAGGACTATTAAGTAGTCAACCGGGAAAAGTGGCGCCTAAATTAGGTCGTCGCGCCTCAGAGATAAGTCTTTTAGATGTTTATCAAGCAATAGAGGACAATCAAAAGTTGTTGCATATTGACGAGAAGACTAATCCGAAGTGTATCGTTGGTGGCAACATTCAAAAAACTTTAACTAATGTTTATGATCAAATTCAAGCTGATGCTGAAAAAAGTATGTCAAAAGTAACCTTGCAATCTATCATTGATGATATCTTAGTCAATAATAAAAAAAAGCAGGAACTTAAATCACAAAAGTGATTTGGTCCCTGCTTTTTTCATGAAAACTATTTGTTTTGAGAGTCAGTCGAAATAATGTCTTTCTGAAAATTGATGAAACGACTACTATTACGACTGTACGTTAACGTATAATAATAGGTGTTACTCTTACTCAGTTGTTTGAGATAAAATCTTGTGTAACGTGGTACATCGGAAATTTGATAGCCAACGATACCGAAGTTACTGACTCGAGAGTTAGAATTTTTCGCTAGATTAAAGAGTCCTGTGTTACTCTTGTCAGGATCAAGTCCTAAGTTAATTGAGATTTGGTTGAAGTTACCAGGTTCATTAGCATTAGTAGCGGTTAAATTTGAATTGATAATAGCTGTTTTGAAACGTTGTACGAAGTTTTGGGCCTGATTTACTCCAGAGTTACCAAGGTCAATGTTTTCCATTACGTATTGGGGAGCGTATTTATTAGTTTTAGTGTTGAGATATTTAGCTGAAACAATTGAATCATCCCGATAATAGAGGCGATAACGGTAACTAACGATATTTTTAGTATCGTCATAACGATTACAACTGACGGTAATATATTTACCATGGGTATCTTTGCCGAAATTTAAAAGAGTCATATTGGTAATATAACGGTGTGATTTCTTATGGACTCTTTTCAGTAAAGCTTTTTCCTGTTTGTTAGATAAAAATGATAATTCATTTGTATTGTGATAGTCATCGTTGATTGTACTGACCAAATTTAGAGCTTGCTGCTTAGTCTTTGACATATCCGATTTGTCTAGACTGATAGTTTTGGGAGCAATGTCTTCATCAATATTCTTAGGATTGACAATTAACGAAAAGGGAATAGTTATTTGGGCAATGCTATCGACGGTTTTGTCCTTGATCTTGCCGAGATTTAAGGCATAGCTTACAACAATCATTGCTAATAAAAAGAGAACGATTATCCATTTTATATATTTTTTGTTTAATTTTTTCAAAATTTACACCCTTTATTTGCATGATAATTTACTATAATGATAACAAGATGAACTAGATATTTGGGGAAAATAATGAAAGATAAGAAAGATTTAAAAAGTAGAACTAAATCAGAACATTATTTATTATTGAGTGCTGGAATAGTTGGTGCGTTCACAGCTATCATCTTTTTAATTATGCTTTCACGTGGAGTAGTCAACGCTGTCGTAACTTCCAAAATATCTAGCCAATATCAAGATAAGGAACTAGAAGTCTTAAAGACTAAGTTGGATTATCCAACCTTGAACTTTGTAGGACGTATTATAAAAGTCAGTGACAATTATGTGATCACGCCCAGTAATATTAAAAAATACAATGAATTAGAATCCTACATCAAGGCTCGAAAACTTCGGAATAAAGAAGTTGATAAGCTTTATGATGGTAAAAATAACTATCGTGATGACGTATCTAGTCAAAAAATCAACGTGCTAGATAAGAGTTTGCTAAAAGAGAAGAATCAAGATGTTTATCAAAAATTGCGTAATAAGTTAGATATGATTCAAATCTGGTTTGAACAAACGAAAGACGCCGATCAGTATTTGACTAAGACGTGGCAAGAATTTAATGATGACAAATCTAGTCTTAGTTTTAAAAAGATTTCAATGGTTAATACTTATTATAAGTTAATTAAAAATAAAACGGTCAAAAATCGCTGGAATGAAGCAGTTGATCAGATGGATCAATACTTCTCTAATCATCAAGCTGAGAGTTCTCGAGTTGAAGCAGCAAAGCAGGAATTAAATGCTTTAAGGGATGCTCCATTGACACAACAATATACTCCCGCCAAGGTAGATATTGTTACGAGTCTGAAATTCTCAAGTGGAGTTTCTGATAATTTAGTTCAAGCAGGAGTCACTGGAAAAAATGTTTTGTACTTTAATACAAGTACTAATAAATTGGCACTGATGACTAAGGTTAATAGTCGATATGTTGCCGAGAATGGTTATATTAATGTAACTGGTTCACAAATTTCTTCTGGGAAATATACAATCAATAAATTGATCACAAATGGAGATAATGATGCATTGATTACTGACAGTAATAATAGTAATTTTGGACGATACGTCGTTAATGCCAGTGATGATGGTCTGGAAGACTTAGATGTAACTAATCCTGAGAACACGACGAGTGATTACAATTCAGCTACACCAGTTTTCTGGTTGAAGAACAATTCTGATCTAACTAAGTCAATTTACTTCAGTAATGATTCTACTTTAGGATTTATCTATACAGGTGGATCTAGTTATAATAACAGCTTACAAATCAGTTCAGCAGATTTATCCAGTTTGATGTCAGAACTTTCTACTGGAATAACATTCTATGTTAATTAGGGGCTAATTATGCGTAAAAGAAAAACAGGCTTGCGAGAACAAGTAGTAAGAAAAAGACGAAAATGGCCATGGATTTTACTAACGTTTATTTTATTGATTTTCTTAAGTGTTGGTTTATTTTGGATGAAATATGGTTATGAAATAAGAAATACGATTGCCGATGGTTATTCATATAGTCAGGGGTTAAAAGCCTCTGATTTCCATCCAAAGAATTCAACCGTTATATACGATCGTAACGGTAAAATGTTGAAAAAATTATCACAATCTAGTTCTAATTACACACCGATTAAACAGATCAATCCAAAGATTAGGAAGGGATTAGTCGATGTTGAAGATCAACGTTTTTATATTCACCACGGTGTCGATATGTATGCCATTATGCGGTCTATTGGGGCCAAATTATTGCGTAGAAGGACAGAGGGCGGCTCGACATTAACGCAGCAATTAGTTAAGAATGTTATTTTACAAGATCAATCGCAGAATTTAACACGTAAGTTGAAAGAAATGGTTATTGCCCAGCAATTAGAAAAGAAATTTTCCAAACAACAAATTTTGGAATTCTATATCAATAATGTCTACATGGGACATGGTTCTTACGGATTCAGTTCAGCTGCGGATTACTATTTTTCACAAGATCAAAAGGATTTATCAATTGATAAATTAGCGGTACTAGTAGGGATTCCTAATAATCCCGTTTATTATGATCCAGTCTCTGCACCAAAGCGGACCTTGAAAAGGCGTAATATGATTCTTTACATTTTCCACCAACGCGGGCTTATCTCTAAAAAGACCTATCAAACGGCACGTAAACGTCCTTTGGGGTTAAAGATTAATGAGAAGAAATATGATAATGACGTTTCTAGTAATTATGCAGTAAACTATGCTGTCTTTAACGCAACAGAGGAATTAATGAAATCTTCTGGATTTACAATGCAATATACGTTTAACAATAGTAAAGAACGTTCAGACTATAATACGCGGTATCAACAGGAGTTTGAACGGGCTCGTGGTGAATTGTTAGATGGTGGTTATACGATTCGTACGACAATAGATATGACCGTTCAAAATCAGATTGAAAATCTAGTTAACAAGACCTATAAGTCTTATACAGGAAGAGATGTACATGGCAAGTTGACCCCACAAGTATCTAGCACCGTTATAGACAATAAAACGGGTAACGTTATAGCGATAGTTGGTGGGCGTACTACGCAAGGAGACCAAGTTAATCGTGCGATAAATGGTTATCGTCAACCCGGGTCAACTGCTAAACCACTAGTAGCTTATGCGCCTGCTTTTGAACGAGGATATTTGCCGCAGAGTACAGTAATTGATTCAGCCGTTGGCAATGTTCACAATTGGTATAGTGGCTATACGGGACGTACGACTGTGCGTCATGCTCTGGAAAACTCAATCAATACGATTGCTTATAAACTAGCTCTACAAGATACGGATTACAGTTTTTATAACGATTTAGCGAAGATGGAATTTGCTAGATTGCGTCCGAGCGAAGATAAAAATGCCATTGCAGCCTTGGGAACTTTTAGTACGACAACGACAGAAATGGCTTCGGCTTATAGTTCATTCTCTCGTGGAGGAAAGTTCATTCATCCTAGTAACTTAAATAGTATTTATAATAATGATAATAAGCGCTATATTTATCAAAATACTCATATGACTAAAAAGGTCTATACGAAAAACGCTAGTTATATGATGTTGAATACAATGCAGTCAGTTATAAGTGATGGTCTTGGTAAGGATGCCGCATTAGATAATTATAAGTATTATACGGCCGGTAAAACTGGTACGAGTGATGATACAAAGGATTCTTATTTTGTTGGGATGACACCAGACTTTACGATTGCTAACTGGACTGGAAATGATGTTCCTTCTTCATTGACTGGTACGGAACAGACACTGTCAATGCAGACATTTAAGAATGAAGGGCAGTATTTAGTTGATCAGATGAAAGAGAGTAATACTGATTTTAAGAAACCAAAAACTATTACCGTTAGTGGCAATAATTTGTCTGTCAATACAAGTAATGAGAAGCCCAGTGTACAGGATATTATTGATAATGACTTTTCAAAATATGTAACAACTCAAAAACAAAAGAATAGTAGTCGTTTGTATAATCTTGATTATCGAATTATTTATCATTTGACGAAAAAAGAAGAGTTTAAGCGTGAGAATAAGGTTCAGACGGCTATTAATGATTATAATGACACACCAATTACTGAGGAGTCGCAATATAATAAGAAGTTAAGCGCCTTGCAAAAGATCCGTTATCTCAATGCCAATGTTAAACGCCAATCAGCAAAGATTGAATTTAACCAGCAAATTTTAAAATTACAAAAGGAATTGAATTTAAGTCAAGCGACCTTCCAAGCAGCTAAAGATAATAAGAAGATTTCTAAATATGAATCAGAAAAGGCAACTATTGAATCGCAAAGAGAGCAGAAACGTCAGGCAATGGTTGATAAATTGATGCCACAGTACAATTCTCAATTACAAAAAGTAAAGGATGCGTACAAGAATGATGATTCTGATAAAGCCGATCAAAAACAGAAGCTGATTGATATTATGAATGAGATTAGAAGCTATGGTGGAACAGTTGATGACGTTAAAATCAATGTTGAAACTTCCTCTGATAATGATTCAAATTAAGCTTTTTTATATCAATGAGTTATGGTTCTTGAATTAAATATTTAATCAGTGTACTATTCAATTAACGTTTTAATTCAGTTCATCGGAGGGTTTGATTCAATTCAGACTAGATAAGGTGCTGTGTAGTTAACTACTACAGGTGTCTTATTTTTTTATCCTGAATTAAGGCTTAAATGAAGGGGGGAAATATAAATAATGAAGGTATTAATGCCTTATATTAAGCGTTATCGAAAGGACGTTTACATTGCACTTATTTCGGTAATTGCTTTGGTATTCGCAACACTTTGGCAGCCACGTTTGTTGCAAGTGATAATGAATGCAATTTTGAAGGGTGACAGGAATGTTATTTTTCAACAGGGAATAGTTTTGATCGGATTGGCTATAGTTGGAATCATTGCTGGGGTCATCAATACCGTCTATTCCGCCCATGTTGCTTTAGGAGTGGCAACGGATCTTCGAAGTGATTTATATGGGAAGGTTCAGACTTTTGCCTACGCTGATGTTGAGAGATTCTCAGCTTCTAACTTGGTCGTAAGAATGACTAATGATATTAACCAGATTCAACAAATTGTTATGGCTGGCTTTCAGCAAGTGAGCCGAATTCCTCTATTATTTATTGGGGCCTTTATTTTGGCCATGGTAACGATGCCACAGCAGTGGTGGGTTTTGTTGGTAATGATGGTGATTGTTTTAGCTGTCAGTTGGTATACCTATCAAAAGATGGGAGATTACTTTGCCCAGACTCAACAAAATATTGAAGATGTTAATACGGTAGCTCGTGAGAACTTGATGGGTATTCGTGTTGTAAAGTCATTTGTCCAAGAGCCACACGAGATTACTAAATTTTCCAAGTCATCAGATAAATTGACGAAAGTTACGGCTAAAGTTGGTTACACATTTGCAATTTTGATGCCAATATTCTTTTTGACAGCCAATATAGCGGTAGTCTTAGCAGTTTATTTAGTAGGGAAGAATTTAACAGTCCATCCGACATATTTGGCAGCAATAACTAGTTTTATTTCTTACTTGATGCAAATTCTTTTTGCGGTGATCAATGGAGGATTTCTAATGATTGCCGCTTCAAGAGCTAAGATCTCTATGGGAAGAATCGGCGAAGTCATGGAAACAAAACCTAGTATGGAATATGTTAAGGGTGATTCTAAGCCAGTTGATGGTGACATCGAATTCGACCATGTGACGTTCACTTACCCAGGAGATAGTTCACCTACCTTAAAGGACATTAGTTTCAAAGTAAAAGTTGGCGAGATGATTGGTATCGTTGGGGCTACTGGTTCTGGTAAAACCACTATGGCTCAACTTATTGCTCGGTTATATGATCCAGATTCTGGCGTGATACGAGTTGGCGGAACTGATGTAAGACAGCTTTCAGAAGCATCGTTACGTAAAACTGTGGCCTATGTACTGCAACGTTCAACACTATTTTCAGGAACAATCTCGGCTAATTTACGTCAAGTAAAAGACGACGCTACACCAGTACAAATGCAATGGGCCGCAAATGTTGCTCAAGCCTCAGAATTTATCGAGCGCTTGCCTCAGACTTATGATGCACCAGTTGAAGAACGTTCTTCGAATTTCTCAGGTGGACAAAAACAACGTTTGTCGATCACACGTGGGGTAATTGCAGAACCTAAAATTTTAATTCTTGATGATGCCACTTCGGCACTGGATGCTCAATCTGAAAAACTAGTCCAAGAAGCACTGGATCGGGATTTGAAGAAAACTACGACGGTTGTAATTGCAGAGAAAATCTCTTCGATTTTGCGAGCTGATCGAATTTTAGTTTTAGATAATGGAAAAATTGTCGGTAATGGCAATCATAAAGAGTTGGTAGCACATAACTCGGTTTATCAAAAAATTTACTTTACTCAAAAAGCACAAAAGGGGGCAATGTCGTGAAAGATTTAAAGAGTGTAGGAAAATACTATTGGCACTATTTAAAGAGATATTGGTTTGGATTCATTGTTACGGCATTGCTAATTGGTATTTCAACAGCTTGTATCGTTATAGCGCCTACATATTTAGGAAAAGCCGTTTCGGAGTTAACAACTTATTTGCAACAATGGACTAATACGGCAACACGTTCTAATGCTAGTTTAACCACGTTTCATCGAACTTTATGGACCTATTTAGGACTGTATATTGGTGACGTTTCAACATTATTGATTGCCAGTATGATTCTTGCTAGAATTACCGCTTATTCAACTGGTACAATGCGAGTGGGACTTTTTCGGAAGATGCAACGCATGCAAGTGAAGTACTTTGATTCACACAGTGATGGCGATATTTTAGCCCGTTATACTTCAGATTTAGATAATATCTTTAATGCTATGAATCAAGCTTTAATTGAGATCTTCTTAGCTATTGCTCAGTTTATTGGCTTATTGATTGTTATGTTTAACCAGAATGTCACAATGGCTTGGGTTACGATGGCATCAACGCCAGTTTCTTTGATTATTGCAGCTTTTGTGATGAAAAAGGCTAGCGTAGCTGTCAATCGTCAGCAAGAAGATATTGGACAATTGAATGGTTATATCAATGAACAGGTAACCGCTCAGAAGGTTATCATTACCAATGGATTACAAAAAGATTCCATCAAGGGTTTTAAGAAGCATAATCAAACCGTTCGTAAATCCGCAATGTCAGGTCAAATTTGGTCTGGTGTCTTAAATCCATTGATGCAAGGGATGTCTTTGTTAAATACAGCTATCGTGATTTTCTTTGGTTCTTGGTTTGCTTTGAATGGAACCATGTCGACTGGAGCAGCTTTAGCATTGGTCGTAGTTTTTGTTAACTACGCACAACAGTATTATCAACCAATTATGTCTTTAACTAGTTTATACGGGATGATTCAATTAGCTATTACCGGAGCACATCGGGTCAATGAAGTTAGAGAACAACCTGATGAAATTGCTCCACTTGATGGTAAGACTTTGCCTGGAATTAAAGATGATTTACAAATTGATGACGTTCACTTTAGTTATTTACCTGGTAAAGAAATTCTACATGGGGTATCAATCTCAGTTCACAAAGGAGAAATGGTGGCTTTGGTTGGACCAACCGGTTCAGGAAAAACTACCGTTATGAATCTTTTGAATCGCTTTTATGATGTCGATAGTGGGGCTATTACAATTGATGGGACAGATATTCGTGAATTCTCATTACAAGAGTTGCGTAGAAATGTAGGGATCGTCTTACAAGATCCACAATTATTCTCGGGAACAATCGCTGATAATATTCGCTTTGGCGACCCAACCGCAAAGATGGATCGAGTGATTGATGCTGCTAAACAGGCTAATATTCATGAATTTATCACTAGTCTTCCTAAGGGGTACGAAACGAATGTATCGGACGAACAAAGTGTCTTCTCAGCGGGCCAAAAACAGTTGATGTCAATAGCTAGAACGATTCTGACCAACCCACAATTATTGATACTAGATGAAGCTACTTCAAACGTTGATACGGTAACGGAAGCTAATATTCAAGCGGCTATGGATCGGGTTATTCAAGGACGGACTAGTTTTGTTATTGCCCATCGGTTAAAGACAATACTAAACGCCAATAAAATTGTTGTTTTGAAAGATGGTAGAGTTATTGAACAAGGAGATCACCAAGCTTTGCTTAAGGAGAACGGTTTTTATGCAGAACTTTATCGTGATCAAATGGTTACTGATTAGATAAAAATGCACACAAAAAAGAGATAGAAAATTCTGGACAATTATATCCAAGAATATTTCTATCTCTTTTTTTAATTTAAACTATCTTATTTAATATCTTCAACTTCATTAGTTCTCTTAGCAATAGCGGGAAGAATCAAACCAAGAGCAATCAGAGCTATTGGAGTGATAATGTTTAAGGCTAATTGGAACCACCATGATGATGGGTCTTGAGCCATATTCATCTTTGGAACCATTCCCATGATACAAGCAAAGGCTGTTAAGAAGAAGGTCCAAAGACCTAAGCCAAATCCGATATACTTGTTCTTAACGAACATGTAATCTGATTTATACTTATCCAAGTTCATTGAAAGTAGCATAAAGGCTAAGAATACCCAAAGGTAACGCATAGGCATAACGATTGAATTAAGATTCAATAACCAGTTGTATAAATCGTTCATACCATTGATACCTAGTGCAGGCACAACGATAAGAATGGAAACTAGAATTGCAGTCATCTTGTAACCATTGATGGCAATTCCACGTTTGTTTTTCTTCAAAAGTGACTTAGGGATGTATCTGCTATCGGCATCGCCTAAAAGCATTCTCAAAGGTGCATCAATTGAAATGGCAAGAGCCGCAGCGCTGGCTAAAGTATTAGTAATAGCAAATGCCCAAACGAATAAATTGCCAACGTGGAAACTTTGACCTAAGAATTGAAAGGCTTGGTAAGCACCATTGGCCATTAGATCTGCTGGAATGTGATTTGAATTGACGATCATTCCAATTGCAAATGAACCTAGAACGGCTGAAACAGCAACCATGACGGCTAAAATAATCATTCCTAGTGGGAATTCTTTTGAAGCGTTTTTAGTCTTATTAACGTATGGCGAAATTTTCTCGGAACCACCAACCGCAAAGACTAACATTGAAATAGTAGTAAAGTATTGTAAATCGAATTTCGGTATATATGTATGAATATCAGTCATGTTTGGTGTAGCGATTTGAACATGAGTGATAAAAGGAGCACTAACACCTAAGATAATGAACAGCATTGACATAGTAAACATAGCAACCCCGGCGATGCTACCGATATTATTCAATGTTGCAGCACCTTTACTTGCTAACCACACGAAAGCAAGAAAGATGATCAAGCTTAAACCTTGAACGATAAATGGGGATGATTCTTTAATGAAAGAACCATTACCCTTAAAGAGCCAACTAAGACTGACCATAATGATCTGTGGCTTTTGAGCTAAATAAGGAACATGAACCACCCAATAAGTCCAAGCTGCAAAGTAAGCTAACTTATTGTTAGAGAGCGTTCTGATCCAAGAACTGACACCACCACCAGCTTCTTGGAAAGCTGATCCTAATTGTCCCACCATTAATGTGTATGGAACAAAATAAAGAATCATAATTAAAATCCATGATGTTACAACGGCTAAACCTTGATTGGCAAAGTTGTTAATAACATTATTTAAACCCCAGACGGTGGTAAAACCTAGTAAGGCAATATTCCACCATCGGAAGGTCTTTGCATTTTTTGCATCTGACATAATCAAATCCTCCTACAGAAGAGATTATACAGGAAAAGCTTGAAGAAAAGGCTCGTAATAATAAGATGTTTTTTTCGAAATAACTTAGTTTTATATTTTAATAATTTATTTTTTGTAAAATTGACAGATGGCATTAAAAAATTATAATTTAGGAATACACCTACTTGATTAAATTTGGTTTACACATTTGATTTAGGCTGTATAATTGTAATCTATCTACTATATAATAAAGATGCTTTTTATAATTATTGATAGAAGTTAACGGAGTTAATTATGGATAACAACAACAATAGATTCAGAGGTCGTCGCCAAAAGACGCGTAACAGTGCTTTAGCTTCGAACAATAATGGGAAAATTAAACGTCCATTTTTAAAAATATTAGGTTTAATAGTATTAGTTACTGTCTTTGTAATAGGAGGATATGGTTTCAGGCTTTACGCCCAAGCTCAAAACTCTTTAGACAAGACGTATAAAGCTTTAGATGGTAAGAATGCTTCAGCTAAGATCAGTAGTAAAAAGCCTGTTTCAATTTTGTTATTAGGTGTTGATACTACTGATAACGGAGTTAGAGATACAGAAAAGGATTATCGAGGTAATTCAGATACAATGATCGTCGTTACGGTTAATCCGAAGACGAATAAGACTACAATGACTTCAGTTCCACGTGATACAATGGCTCAAATCTGGAAAACTTCCAGTTCGAACACCAATAAGATTCAAAAAATAAATTCAGCTTATAACATCGGCAATGAAGGAAGTGCCGTTGTAACGACAGAGAAATTATTAAACATACCAATTGATTACTATATCAAGGTTGACTTTAATTCCTTGAAGCAAATTGTCAATGCTGTCGGAGGCGTTGATGTTGACGTACCGTTTAGTTTCTCGTATGGTGATACAGGTGAAAAGGAATCTCACTTTAAAAAAGGTAAGATGCATTTGAATGGAAAACAAGCCTTGGATTATTCCAGAATGCGTTATGAAGATCCTAAGGGGGATTATGGACGTCAAATGAGACAGCGTCAGGTTATAACAGCAATTATTAAGAGTGCTGCTAGTGCCAATACCTTTACCCATTATCAAAAAGTTCTAGATAGCATTTCCAGCTCAATGACAACTAACTTGAGCTTTAGTGATATGCAATCGATGTTCTTTAATTATCGCGGTGCTGCCAAGAATATTAATTCGGATCATTTACAGGGTTATAGTTCAACGATAAATGGGTCATCTTATGAGATTGCTTCAACAAAAGAATTAAGAAGAGTTTCAAATAAGTTGCGTAAGCAATTAGGATTGTCAGAAGAGGAATTGAATAATAAGGAAACTAAGTTGAATGCATATAATAAGAAACTTGGTTTTTCATTCAATTACACCGGCGATCAACAACAGAATTACACTACATCTATTTCAAAAACTACTACTTCGGGTTATGGCGAATCCAGTCACTCGACAAGTTCATATGGAAGCGAATCAGATGGGTCCAATAACTCTGGTTATCCTGGAGGATTTGGTGGCTATTAATGTCTGAATAATATGTGGTTTTAACCATAAATTGGATAAAGGCTGAGACAATAGTTTCAGTCTTTTGTTATGTATAAAGGGAGAATAATATGAGCGTTTTAGAAGTACACGGATTAACACAGCAATTCTTAGATAAGAGATTGTATGATGATGCTAATTTACAAGTTAATAAGGAGGACCATTTAGGTATCATTGGTCAAAACGGTGTTGGTAAGAGTACCTTCATCAAGATTTTAACAGGACAGATTGAACCTGATGAAGGCAAGATTTCCTGGAAAAAGCATTTAACAATTGGTTATTTGGATCAACAAGCCAAGCTTTCAGCGGGGATGACTATTTTTGAATATCTTCAAACTGCTTTTGCAAAATTGTATGAAACAAGCGATGAACTGAATGCAATTTACATGAATAATCCAGATGATGAAGATTTGGAAAAGGCTGGAAAACTTCAAGAAATCTTGGATGCCAACGATTTTTACGAATTGGATACTAGAATTGAACAAGTTGCTACAGGATTAGGATTAGATGCAATTGGCTATGATCACGATGTTTCTAAACTCAGTGGTGGTCAACGTTCCAAGATTATTTTGGCTAAAATCCTTTTGGAACAGCCTGATATGATCTTATTGGATGAGCCAACTAACTACTTAGATACTAATCATATTGACTGGTTAGCAGATTATTTGAATAATTTTGAGGGTGCTTTCATCGTTATTTCCCATGATTATAATTTCTTGGATCGAATCATTAACTGTGTGGCTGATTTTGAATTTGGTAAGATCACTAAGTATACAGGTACTTTGAAGCAAGCATTGAAACAAAAGGCTGCTAACAAAGAGACCTATATGAAAGCATACGTTAAGCAACAGGAGAAAATCTCGAAGACTAAGGCTTATATCAGAAAGTTTAAGGCTGGTTCTAGATCAAAGAGTGCTAAGAGTAGGGAGAAGCAACTATCTCATATGGACGTTTTGACACCTCCTGGGAATAAGACTGCTTCAAGTTTTGGTTTTCCTTATATAGAAGTTCCTAGTTCTCGAATGCTTTTGGAGGTAAACAATCTTAAAGTTGGCTATGACGGGAAGGCTTTGTTTGATAAAGCTCTTAATTTCTCTATTGTTAGTGGCGAAAAGATGGTCATTAAAGGATTTAATGGAATTGGTAAGTCTACATTGATTAAGACTCTATTAGGCATACTGAAACCTATAGAGGGTAACTATGACTTTTCAGAAGTGGCTAAGATAGGTTACTTTAAGCAGGATTTAGTTTGGAAGAATAACCTAGAGAGTCCTTTCAAGTATGTAAGTGATGAACACCCAGACCAAGGTGGTAAAGATGTTAGACGAGTTTTAGCTAGAACTGGATTAACTAATCAACAAATCATGTCACCTTTACGCTCACTTTCTGGTGGAGAACAGACAAAGGTCAAGATCGGTGACTTAATGTTCAATCAATCAAACTTCCTTTTCATGGATGAGCCAACTAATCATTTGGACGATGAAAGTAAGGCAGCCTTACGTAAGGGTCTTAAGAACTATGATGGATCACTGATTTTAGTAACTCATGAGGAAGATTTCTATAGTAGTGATTGGATAGATAAAGTCCTCGACATTGAAAAAATCAAAGAAAACTAACTATTTTCAAAAAAATATGAAAAAGTACTTGCATTGGTTTACCATTAACGGTAAGATATTACCTGTTGTCGCGGTAGAGCCGATACATCAACGATTGATGATTTGTTTCATCTAATTGTTGAAAAGATAATTTTAAAAAGTTCTTGACATTAGGTTTTGAACTTGTTATGATTATTAAGTTAACTCGTTAGAGCAACAGCCTAACAATTTCTTGATTCATTTCATTAAATTGTTAGTAAAATTATTTTAAAAAAGTCCTTGACATCAACTTGTCGGCTTGATAAAATAATTAAGTCGCTGATGAGCGTAAGCGCTTAATCAGCTGGTAGACCTTTGAAAACTGAACAAAGTTTTAACACTAAAATTGTGTAGGTCAACATTTTTGTTGATATACAACGAAGTCAATTCGCTAGTAATATTTTTTATGAGTCACAAACTTTTAATATGAGAGTTTGATCCTGGCTCAGGACGAACGCTGGCGGCATGCCTAATACATGCAAGTCGAACGAACTTTCCTATTGATTGATGCTTGCATCATGATTTAGATCTAAGTGAGTGGCGGACGGGTGAGTAACACGTGGGTAACCTGCCCAGAAGTGGGGGATAACATTTGGAAACAAGTGCTAATACCGCATAACAACATTAAACACATGTTTTTTGTTTAAAAGATGGTTTTGCTATCTCTTCTGGATGGACCCGCGGCGTATTAGCTAGTTGGTGAGGTAATAGCTCACCAAGGCGATGATACGTAGCCGACCTGAGAGGGTAATCGGCCACATTGGGACTGAGACACGGCCCAAACTCCTACGGGAGGCAGCAGTAGGGAATCTTCCACAATGGACGAAAGTCTGATGGAGCAATGCCGCGTGAGTGAAGAAGGTTTTCGGATCGTAAAACTCTGTTGTTGAAGAAGAACATATGTGAGAGTAACTGTTCACGTACTGACGGTATTCAACCAGAAAGCCACGGCTAACTACGTGCCAGCAGCCGCGGTAATACGTAGGTGGCAAGCGTTGTCCGGATTTATTGGGCGTAAAGAGAATGTAGGCGGTTCATTAAGTTTGAAGTGAAAGCCCTCGGCTCAACCGAGGAAGTGCTTCGAAAACTGGTGAACTTGAGTGCAGAAGAGGAAAGTGGAACTCCATGTGTAGCGGTGGAATGCGTAGATATATGGAAGAACACCAGTGGCGAAGGCGGCTTTCTGGTCTGTAACTGACGCTGAGATTCGAAAGCATGGGTAGCAAACAGGATTAGATACCCTGGTAGTCCATGCCGTAAACGATGAGTGCTAAGTGTTGGAGGGTTTCCGCCCTTCAGTGCTGCAGCTAACGCATTAAGCACTCCGCCTGGGGAGTACGATCGCAAGATTGAAACTCAAAGGAATTGACGGGGGCCCGCACAAGCGGTGGAGCATGTGGTTTAATTCGAAGCAACGCGAAGAACCTTACCAGGTCTTGACATACCATGAAAAGCTAAGAGATTAGTCTTTCCCTTCGGGGACATGGATACAGGTGGTGCATGGTTGTCGTCAGCTCGTGTCGTGAGATGTTGGGTTAAGTCCCGCAACGAGCGCAACCCTTATTATCAGTTGCCAGCATTCAGTTGGGCACTCTGGTGAGACTGCCGGTGATAAACCGGAGGAAGGTGGGGACGACGTCAAATCATCATGCCCCTTATGACCTGGGCTACACACGTGCTACAATGGTCGGTACAACGTGTTGCGAACTCGCGAGGGCAAGCAAATCACTTAAAACCGATCTCAGTTCGGATTGCAGGCTGCAACTCGCCTGCATGAAGCTGGAATCGCTAGTAATCGCGGATCAGCATGCCGCGGTGAATACGTTCCCGGGCCTTGTACACACCGCCCGTCACACCATGAGAGTTTGTAACACCCAAAGTCGGTGGGGTAACCCTTCGGGGAACTAGCCGCCTAAGGTGGGACAAATGATTAGGGTGAAGTCGTAACAAGGTAGCCGTAGGAGAACCTGCGGCTGGATCACCTCCTTTCTAAGGATATGGTACTTTGGTACCAACGGAATACACAATCGTTAAAACTTTGTTTAGTTTTGAGGGGTCTACCCTCAAACTCGTACCTTGAAAACTGGATATTAAGAATTAATGAATTAAAGAAACACCGAAAACTGCGCGGCAACTTTTTAGTTGCCAGCTGTAACTTATGTTATGGCAAATGATTTAAATTGCTTTTGTAATTTATTAGGTTAAGTTATAAAGGGCGCACGGTGGATGCCTAGGCACTAGGAGCCGATGAAGGACGTAACTAACGACGATACGCCTCGGGGAGCTGTAAGTAAGCTTTGATCCGGGGATTTCCGAATGGGGGAACCCAAATATCGTAATGGATATTTACTTGTCTGTGAATACATAGCAGTCAAGAGGAATACGCAATGAACTGAAACATCTAAGTAGTTGCAGGAATAGAAAGAAATTCGATTCCCTGAGTAGCGGCGAGCGAAACGGGAATAGCCCAAACTAAAGAGCTTGCTCTTTAGGGTTGTAGGACTGATGTTGTGAGTACAAATAGTTGAGATAGCTGAACAGCTTGGAAAAGCTGGCCAAAGAGAGTGAAAGCCTCGTAAGTGAAATCAATACTTCTCCATTCAGTATCCTGAGTACGGCGGAACACGAGAAACTCCGTCGGAATCCGGGAGGACCATCTCCCAAGGCTAAATACTCCCTAGTGACCGATAGTGAACCAGTACCGTGAGGGAAAGGTGAAAAGAACCCCGGAAGGGGAGTGAAATAGATCCTGAAACCGTGTGCCTACAAGTAGTCAGAGTCCGTTTATGGATGATGGCGTGCCTTTTGTAGAATGAACCGGCGAGTTACGTTAACATGCAAGGTTAAGATGAAAAGTCGGAGCCGGAGCGAAAGCGAGTCTGAATAGGGCGATCTAGTATGTTGATGTAGACCCGAAACCAAGTGACCTATCCATGTCCAGGTTGAAGATGCGGTAAAACGCATTGGAGGACCGAACCCGTGTATGTTGAAAAATGCTGGGATGAGATGTGGATAGCGGTGAAATTCCAAACGAACTTGGAGATAGCTGGTTCTCTCCGAAATAGCTTTAGGGTTAGCCTCGGGGATTAGGATCGTGGAGGTAGAGCACTGTTTGGACTAGGGGCCCGTCTTGGGTTACTGAATTCAGATAAACTCCGAATGCCATTGATCTTTACCCGGGAGTCAGACGATGAGTGATAAGATCCACCGTCGAAAGGGAAACAGCCCAGATCACCAGTTAAGGTCCCAAAATTCATGCTAAGTGGAAAAGGATGTGGAAACGCATAGACAACTAGGATGTTGGCTTAGAAGCAGCCATTCATTCAAAGAGTGCGTAATAGCTCACTAGTCGAGTGATTCTGCGCCGAAAATGTACCGGGGCTAAGCATGATACCGAAACTGTGGATGTATCGTAAGATACGTGGTAGGAGAGCGTTGTAAGAGCATTGAAGCTATACCGTGAGGAGTAGTGGAGTTCTTAGAAGTGAGAATGCCGGTATGAGTAACGAAAGACCAGTGAGAATCTGGTCGGCCGAAAGACTAAGGTTTCCTGGGGAAGGCTCGTCCTCCCAGGGTTAGTCGGGGCCTAAGATGAGACCGAAAGGTGTAATCGATGGATAACAGGTTGATATTCCTGTACTAGTTTATTTTGTTTGAACGATGGAAGGACGCAGGAGGATGATGTGTGCACGCTGATGGATATGCGTGTCCAAGCAGTGAGTCTTGAGTTGAGTCAAATGCTTAACTCTTTAAGGACAAGCTGTGATGGGGAGTGAAATTTTAGTAGCGAAGCACAGTAACTCACACTGCCGAGAAAAGTTCCTAGTTAGAAATAAACTACCCGTACCGCAAACCGACACAGGTAGTCGAGGAGAGTATCCTAAGGTCAGCGAGTGAACTCTCGTTAAGGAACTCGGCAAAATGACCCCGTAACTTCGGGAGAAGGGGTGCTGGTGTAACAGCCAGCCGCAGTGAATAGGCCCAAACAACTGTTTATCAAAAACACAGGTCTATGCTAAATCGTAAGATGACGTATATGGGCTGACGCCTGCCCGGTGCTGGAAGGTTAAGAGGATCAGTTAGCTTTTGCGAAGCTGAGAATTGAAGCCCCAGTAAACGGCGGCCGTAACTATAACGGTCCTAAGGTAGCGAAATTCCTTGTCGGGTAAGTTCCGACCCGCACGAAAGGCGTAATGATTTGGGCACTGTCTCAACGAGAGACTCGGTGAAATTATAATACCCGTGAAGATGCGGGTTACCCGCGACAGGACGGAAAGACCCCATGGAGCTTTACTGTAGCTTGATATTGAGTTTTTGTGTGACATGTACAGGATAGGTAGGAGCCGTTGATATCGGAACGCTAGTTTCGATGGAGGCATTGGTGGGATACTACCCTTGTTATATGAAAACTCTAACCTACGTCGTTTATCGCGACGAGGGACAGTGTCTGGTGGGCAGTTTGACTGGGGCGGTCGCCTCCTAAAATGTAACGGAGGCGCTCAAAGGTTCGCTCAGAATGGTTGGAAATCATTCGTAGAATGTAAAGGCATAAGCGAGCTTGACTGCGAGACTGACAAGTCGAGCAGGGACGAAAGTCGGACTTAGTGATCCGGTGGTACCATATGGAAGGGCCATCGCTCAACGGATAAAAGCTACCCTGGGGATAACAGGCTTATCTCCCCCAAGAGTTCACATCGACGGGGAGGTTTGGCACCTCGATGTCGGCTCATCGCATCCTGGGGCTGTAGTCGGTCCCAAGGGTTGGGCTGTTCGCCCATTAAAGCGGTACGCGAGCTGGGTTCAGAACGTCGTGAGACAGTTCGGTCCCTATCCGTCGCGGGCGTAGGAAATTTGAGAGGAGCTGTCCTTAGTACGAGAGGACCGGGATGGACATACCTCTGGTGTACCAGTTGTGCCGCCAGGCGCATCGCTGGGTAGCTACGTATGGACGGGATAAACGCTGAAAGCATCTAAGTGTGAAGCCCCCCTCGAGATGAGATTTCCCATTCCGTTAAGGAAGTAAGATCCGTTAAAGAATATGACGTAGATAGGCTGCGGGTGGAAGTGTAGCGATACATGGAGCTGAGCAGTACTAATAGATCGAGGACTTAACCGAGAAGAGTTCACAGTTTGAAGTGTTTCATTATTTAATTCATAGTCTTAATATCTAGTTTTGAAGGTACGAGCAAATATAGTGTGGTGGCGATAGCGAGAAGGATACACCTGTTCCCATGCCGAACACAGAAGTTAAGCTTCTCCACGCCGAAAGTAGTTGGTGGGAAACTACCCGCGAGGATAGGTAGCTGCCACGCTAATGATAAGAGGTCAACTTAGGTTGATCTCTTTTTTTGTGCTTAAAAATTAATTTTCAGAAAATATGAATATATTTTTACCATTTATTAATGAAAATCTTTTATCAGATGATTCGCTACGCTTTCATCTGATGTTTATTATGATGTTTAATATCATTATGAATTTGGTTAGCGTAATATCTACATTTAGATTGAAAAAATAAATGTTTTTTTCAATCTAATCTTTTTATTTTTATGAAATTTGTTTTTTTCTGAATTAAGGAACTGTTAAAAGCTATACTTATTTTAAATAAGGCGTAAAATAACTTATTGGTATAGATAATAAAATGTATTCATATTTTGCTAAATATTTTGTCTACTTATTTAGGTTCTAAAAAGTTATTGGTTATTTATTTAATAAAAAAATTACTATAATATAAATATATAATGTAGGTTTTTGGGTATGTTCTATTATAATAGAATTAATTATATCTATGGGGGTGGAGTTCTTGGATAGTTTTACTGACTTATTTTTATCAAAATCAGAAATTGAAAAGATTCAATTATTTAATAAAATTAAACTAATAAGAACAAATCAGCTTGCTAGCGCGGATCTTATCGGAACATATCGTAATCGAGATATCAGAGTTAAAGATATTAATTTACGAAAAGCCGCTTATCAGATGAATAAGAGCTACGGTAGTGTCTATAATACATTTTTAGGGATTCAAGATGATTTTAAAAGGATTCTTAAAAAGGATAAATATAGTACTGAAGAGATGTTTGCGGTCACGAGGGATGGTTACCATGCCTATTTGACTACTAATTCGGATGGATATCTATTTCTAGATGCCATTGTTAAAGAGAAGGAAACTTCCTTCAAACATTTCTATGAAACATTGGATAGTAGTAAAGCAACTGTCTTACGTCATTTAAAGCCGATGAGAGGCTATTTAAAACGTTTTGGTGTCAGAATTGCTTATGAGCCAATGCGCTTTGTTGGAGACGAGGAATCAATTCGTTTGGCTATCGCAGCATTGTATTGGAATGCTACTAGGGGATACGTATGGCCATTTGAAGATTTCACGCAAAAGACAGCCTTCAAGGTTGTTGATATTGCCTTAGATAAATATCGTTTAAAACCAACTAACTATATTACGAAGACTTTTTATGCATATGTCGTTATGGCACACTTGTATCGGATCATTGCGGGAAATCATGTACAAAACATGGATGCTTTGAATGTAATTAATTATCCTTTCCCTAATATTTTTGAAAGTGCTGGTTCAATGCTTGAAGGGGATACCGGTAGTGAAAAAGTTAAGGAATTAAAACGTGCTATTAAAGAAGATGTTAGTTATGAGGAGCAAATGTTCCAATCAGCTGATTTCTACATTCTTTTGATGTGCGTTCCCGCTACTTTTGAAGTTTCTGAGGATTATTTGCAGTCAGTTTCTAAACAATTGGTTAGATATAATCCGTTATTTGCTAACTTCATTGATGATTTCTTGGAACTTATTCCAATTGATATTGAACAAACAATTTCAGACATGGCAATGTCTCACAGCGAATTCTTAAGATATAAATATAATCTGACAACTTGTATTATTGGTGTCTTAGCTTTAGATCATAATTACATTGAAATTCTTAACTTATATTCAGGATTTGGCGATGCAATCAGTAAATTAAATGATGAAGGGCTGGAGAGTAAAATCTACTCAACCGTTCAACATTTGATGTTACGTGATAAGTATCAATCATTAAATGGTAAGTCGAAACAGATTTCTGAGGCTATTTATGCGATTGCTTATCGTTTCTTCTCACTTTATAATAAGAATATTCAAGTAAAGGTTTACTTAGAATTAGAATCATTTTTCTTAGTCTATTCAGACCTTTCTGTGACGTTACAATCTTTACCATATGCCAAGATTGTTAGTGATCCTAAAGATGCTGATATTATTGTAACAGCCAATAGCGCCAATCCACCGGAAGATCAAATGAGTAAAGACGTATGTATTTATCGTTGGATGTATAACGGTGTAGATGGACAAATGGGCGGCTTGTTGAACTTAATATATAAGATCTGGACAGAAGAGAAAGTTAGCGAGAATCCAAATCTTTAATTAAAAAAGTTGCAACTATTTTCAGAATATATTATGATGAGGATTGTGCGATGAGTCGAGAGCCGTCGAATTTGGACGGCACTTATAAAGGTAGGGTATCGAGCACTACTCACCGGATTTGTGAGTGATATCTTTAGAAACTGGATGTGAACCGGAATCTAATTACTCTTTTGAGTACTACCAAAAAACCATGGTTGATTTATACCATGGTTTTTTTTATAGGAAATTTTATGAAGAGGTGAGAAAATGCGTGCACAAAGAATATGGTTATTGATTTTAAATGTTGCCTTTAATTTGGTAATGGGATTTATCCTACCTGTTAATATGATATTTATCCATAAAAACTTACACGAATCCTTAGTTACAGCTGGATTTGCGTTGATGGTATATTCTGCTTTTATGATGGTAGGAAATGCTTTAGGTGGTATTATGTTCGATCGATTTTCGAGGCGAGGGACACTTTATACCGGCTATGGAATATCAATTATTTCGCTGTTAGGTATGTCATTTCATCACGTCTGGCCTAGTTATGCCGTTATGTTATTCATTTTAGGATTTGGTATGGGACTCATTTATACGGCTGTTAATGCGTACACGGCTTTTGTAGCTGAACAAATGTCTGGTAACAGTCGAGTGGTTTTCAATAACATGTATCTAGCTTCGAATATTGGGATTGCAATTGGATCTACTGCAGTTGGATATATATTTAAATGGAGTATTTTCTTTACTTTCTTTATACCGATGTTATTGTTTGTAATCAGTACTATTATTTTGTTTTCTAAGGCTAATTTGTTGGATCATGTATCACAACGAGGAGATTCCGATACGGAAGTGACAGATTATAATAGTAGTGAGGTTGATCCTCGAGTTGAAATAGGCTCTAGACGGTTTAATTTAAATATCTTTATCATTTGTGCATCAATTTTCATCGTTTGGTTAGGCTATTCACAGTGGGACAGCAATATGTCCGCTTATATGTTGAATCAAGGTTATACAACTAGAGAATACGGTCTAGTATTTACTATTAATGCCGGCTCGTTATTGATTATTCAGCCAGTAATGAATCGTGTCATTTCAAAAATATTTAAATTGCTAAAATATCAAATTTTTATTGGAACAATAATTATGGGCTCATCATTTTTATTGTTGCCTGAAGCCAGAACTTACAGCGCCTTTATCATCAGTATGTTAGTTTTGACTGTTGGCGAATCAATGGTCTTTCCAACTATTCCAGCTTTATTGAGTAAGATGTCAACGAAGAGAAATCGTGGAACGTTCCAGAGCTTCTATAGTATTTTCGGTTCCTTAGGAAGAGCTGTGGGTCCATATGCGGGTAGTTTGGTCATTACAGCCTTATCTTTCTCAAACCTGTTTATCGGAATTACAGTATCAATGATTATTGTGGCAGTGGCCATGATAGGCGTAAAAGAATTAGCTTAAGTGAGGTAATATCATGATAATTATTTTGTTGATATTGTTATTACTAGTCGTTCTAATCCTGAACGCCTTTTTTTTGTATATTCAAAAGAGAGGCTCAAAGGCTTTGGGTGGTGGTGAGGCCCCTAAAGTAAAGATGGATGACGGATTAGTGGATAAAACAAATCAATTTTTAAAAAAATCGAAACAAATTTGGCATATAAAATCGAAATTTAATGGCAGTAAGCTAATCGGATGGTTTACCGACAATAAAAGTGAAACGACGGTTATTTTAGTACATGGTTTTGGCGTCGATCACAATTCTTTAAATGTTCATGCTCAATTGTTCGATAGTCTAGGATACAATGTATTGCAGATAGATGATCAGGCTGCTGGAAAGAGTGAGGGTAAGTACTTAGGCTTTGGATATATTGAGAGTCTTGATCTGTTGGATTGGATTCAACGTGTTTTGTCTGAAAGGCCGAATGATAAAATTATTCTCTATGGGGCTTCCATGGGAGCAGCTACAGTTATGCTTGTGACTCAGTATCATTTGCCAAAGAATGTTAAACTAATTATTGAAGATTCAGGATATACGAGTGCGTATGATATCTTGAGTTATCACTGTCAAAAAAGGTATCATATTAAAGGCAAGTATTTGATAAAAGGAATATCATTAGTGTCTAAGTTGCGAGCTGGTTTTTCTTATGCGAAAACTGATTGTACTAAGGCACTTGCTAAAAATAAGTTGCCAATTTTATTCATGCATGGGCATAATGATTTTACAGTTCCCTTTACAATGCGTGAAAAGTTATTAACATGTGGAAAATTTCCAAGAATGTCATACGAAAGTCAAGGGGTTCATATAAGAAGTTACTATATGGATTCAAAAAAATATCAGGATACTGTAGAAAAATTTTTGAAAATGTATCTCTAGGAGAAAATAATGAAAATTAAAGTTGCTGACTTCATCGAGAAAGTCCAAGATGAAAAATTCAAACAAACTAAGCTAGATATAAGTAAAGATGATTTACTTCAAGAAGATCTTTGGGCCTTAAACACTGCCAAGGATCAAATGGAAAAAGATCTAGCAGAAAATGAACTGTCACAAATAATTATTCATGTGGCTGATGCTGAATTTGAAATTGATTATTACCTTGAAAGTGGCATAATCAATTTGCCTTTTGCCGATGCTAAGAAGGTTACACACTTTTTTGATGATGATGCTGAAACTGAAACAAAGATTTATCTATCAACTAGTTGCGAATATTTAAATGCCTCTAAATTCCATATTGACTTAATTTCTGAAAATAGCTTAAAAAATGATGAAATAAAACACACAATGGATATAATGAAAAGTAACTATGAAACTTCTTTAGAGAATTTTTCTAAGAAGGATGAGGAAGAAAAAGAGGATAAATAATGAATTCAATGCTGCTACTTTTGGTAATGGGAGTAGGAGCTGGAGTCTTAGGCGCAATTTTAGGAATTGGTGGCGGAATGATTATCACGCCAGTTTTGACTATTATGATGGGGTTAGATATTAAGTATGCGATCGGTGCTAGTATCATCTCTGTTATTGCGACGAGTTCTGGTTCTACTATTGCCTATTTAAAAGATGATATGCTGAATTTGCGTGTAGCGATGTTTTTGGAGATAGCTACCACTATTGGGGCAATCATGGGTGCGTTATTAGTTGGAGTTTTTTCAAGTAATTTTCTTTATGTTCTATTCGGATTTTTCCTATTGTACTCAACATACAATATGATTAGAAAATTGATGGATAAAAAGGGTGAACAAGTTTTCACAGGTCACGATCCAGTGGTTGAGAAATTCAAATTAGCCAGCACTTATTATGATAAATCGGAGAAGAAACAAGTTGATTATTCAATGAAAAATGTTCCCGGTGGTTTTATCATGATGTGGGCCGCAGGATTAGCCAGCGGTTTGTTGGGAATCGGTAGTGGTGCTTTTAAAGTTATTGCTATGGATACTATTATGAAGATGCCTTTGAAACCATCAAGTGCAACTAGTAATTTGATGATGGGTGTTACTGCTGCTGCTAGTGCAACTGTTTATTTCTTTAATGGATCAATTCGACCAGATATTGCAGCACCCTTGGCTATTGGTGTTTTGGCTGGGGCAACGATTGGTGCTCGTTTAATGCAAGTTATGAAACCAAGAATTATTAGGATGATCTTTGTTCCTATTATTCTCTATATGGGTGTACAAATGGCTCTCAAGGGATTCGGGGTGAACATCTAATGAATACACATGAGGAAACCAGAGAAGTTGAGTTAGTAATTGGTAAAATTTTGCGGATCGGTGTTATTACTTCTGCTTGTGTAATTTTGATAGGAATAGCACTTTACTTTATGAGTGGTAGTGGTTATGCTCCAGGTGATTATCCGACGAGGTTTGAGGCAATTTTTTCTGGAATTGCTGAAGGTAAATCTTATGCTGTAATTATGTTGGGAGTCTTTCTTCTGATTTTAACGCCAGTATTGCGGGTAGTGGTTTCTATCTATGCATTTTATAAAGAACACGATAATTTATATGTGATTATTACGACGATTGTTTTGGTTATTTTGATGTTTGCCATGTTTATGGGATATCGAAGCTAATAAAAATTTTAAAACATAGTAAAGTCCCTGTATTAATTGATAGATTTCAATTAATGCAGGGACTTTTTTTAGATGTTCTGTAACGAATCTAATAATGTCCAATTGATAGTTCCTCTATATTGACCAGCGGTATTATTATTGTCATTCATTGATAGTAAAATTCCACTTTCTTTAGTCCAAGGGACCGTGATATCTTTAGTATCAGTTTGATCATTGGGTTTAGTATACTGAGCAATATTAACATTATTGCTTAAATCGAAACTGTGACTGTCTGGCGTAGCCCGATAAATTAAATTGCCATTAAAAGTTTTCTTGTTGGCATTTACTAATGGTGTGGCATCTGCTTGAACGGTCCAGCTGGAACCTTTTTCTCGACTATCAATAACGTTGACATGCCAGTCATCGATTCTAGGGATGATTTGTTTATTGCCGCCGTAGTTAATGTTTTTGAAAGCCACATTACTAGAAACATCTCCAAAAGCTACGGTTCCACCAATTTGAATCGAGCGGTTCAAAGTATTGGTTTGACCAAGCGTATTTGCGGTGGAATCATCTTTAACATAAAACGAAACTGGAGTTGTAGCTGAGGTAAGTTGGCTACTACTAATATGAAGCGTAAATTTCCCTGATGAATCAATCAGATTTTTAATTGGCATTGGGTCATTGTCACCTATTTTTTGATAAATAGTTAATTTAGAAAAATCAGGTATAGAACCACTACCGAGATAATTTACCTGTGCAGGTATGTCAACGTCAGTATCCTTTTTGACCTTAATAATATCCGGTGTAGAGCTTTCCAACGTAATTGATTTAGGATCGATGATAAATGAATGGGCATCGGTGTCGGTGATTAAGTTGTCACCATCAAAATGACCATGAGCCTTAGGTACGGTTAATTGAGTAGTCGATGTTTTGGCAGCTTTTCCGTGTAACGTTATCGTAGCAGTACGATTGTTGGTATCTAGTGTTTGCTGCAATTGATAATTGATTTGGCTTGAATTAAAGACTGAACTAGGTATACTTTCCTGTTGGCCATTAGCATAGGTAACTTCACCACTAGAAAAACTCATGTTATCAGGAATATCTATTTTTGTTTTGATATTAGACCAGTTCTTTGTCCAACCGATATATTTCAAATTGTACTTGTAGCTAATATCATCGTTAGTATTAACGTGATCACCATCGTTAACTTCAGTGTTAGAAGTGTCATCAAAGATGTTTGCACTAGCCTCAGCATCAACGAATGAGGGGATGGATTCAAAAGCTATTAAGTTATTTTCTGTATATCTTCCGGTCGACCCAGTAAAGCCCCAATATAATTTACCATCACTTGAGGAAAACTTATTGGTATCGACGTTGATGGATCTAGTGAGCCCGCTAGTATTGATTTCACCAGTAGCAGGATCTTTATCGTCATAGTGATAGATTAGAGTACCTGTGTTGCTTCCATTTTGCGGTTTTTCCCAATTAACGGTTAAATGATGCCACTTGCTGTCGACTAAATTAAGTGATTCATCATATCCTGATCCATAGCTGTTCAAATGATTTAAAATGAAGTAATGTTTTTTATTGCCACTAGCATTGGTTACGTATTGATTGACATAGTTAGTTGCTTCTCCTGGATAGCCAAAGGCAATATGAGGAGCATAATTTCTAGAACTACTACCGGAGTTGAGTACATCAAAAGAGGCTCCTTCACCTTTTAGATCGTCATAATTTGTCACTCGATCGAGGAAGGTATCAAATTCAATGGCGACACTATTTTGAATAGCTGTTTTAGCTATTTTAGAAGAATTAGTTTCGTCCATATCCCAGTCAGTTCCCCAAACTCCTAAAGTTTCACCATCTCCAGGAACAGTTTTGCCATCTTTCAAACCAGTTGAATGGGCATTGATACCTCTTGGATCATTGTGCAATACAAAGGCCATTCCATCTCCGGGGAAGAATTGGTCTGGATTAGTATAGCTTTTAGCATATCCAAAATAGAGCCACATGGAGACAGTTTGGTTATGATTAATATTGAAAAAGTTGTCATTATCGAAATTACTCCAGATTCCTCCCACTTGATAACTTTTATTAGTCATTTTGAGAATACTAGTATCCTTTGAATTAGGATTCTGAGATGCTACTACTTGAGCCGAGTTATCATCGAAATTAGCTTTAGAAAAGGCGCCGCCGTCCCAGCTTAGACCCTTAGGAGCCGTCTTTAAAGCGGTATTATAATCGGCTTCGTTACTGGTGGCTGCGGATATTGTTTGAAAATTTCCCCATAATATTAATAAAATGGTAAATATAATAAATATAAAAATATAGAATTTTTGCACTTTCTTCTTATATTTACTCATAATAAATCCCTCTCAATTGATATAATTATCATTATTCAATCAAAGTGTAACAGGTATATGAATTTTTAACATGTTTTAACAACGTTTTTATTAGTATATTTTTATATAAAAAATACAAATAACGAGATAGAAAATATATCATTTATGTTATAAATAAACATTTATAATTATTTAAAATGGACCTGTGAATATGAAGTCCCGTTGTTTAAAAGTAATTTGAGTTACTTTAACTTTAGCAATCATAATTTCCACTATACTTATTGTTGACAATTAAATTGTATAAAATAAAATAGTTTACATTTTTTTAATAAAGTATAGAATATAATAATAAACTAATAAAAGGAGGGATTATTTTGCCAAATTTTAAAGACAATCAACCAATTCCTTTAGATGATCACTTATGTTTTTCCTTGTATGCCACATCTCGTGCTATTCAAAAGTTATATCATGGTGGATTGAGTGAATGTAAATTAACTTATCCCCAGTATTTAGTGTTAGTTGCGTTATATGAGCATCAAGAGTTGACGGTTAAAAAATTAGGCGCTTTACTATCTCTTGATTCTGGTACTTTGACGCCACTGTTAAAACGGTTAGAAAATGAAGGCTTGTTAACAAGAAATCGTAGTAAAAGTGATGAACGAGTTGTAAATGTTCATTTGACTGACGCCGGAGTAGCAAAAAGGGAGGAAGCAAATAATCTACCAGAAATTTTGGTTGAAAAGAGCGGACTTTCAGAAGCTGAATGGAACCAATTAGAGAATTTGTCAAATAAGTTATATGAGAATATCTCTAAATAAAATAACTATTAAAAAATCTCTGACTTCATAAAAGTCAGAGATTAAAGTGCAACACAAAAGTTAGACAAAATTGAATATTGTTAAGCTGATAAGGCATGTTCCCTGTATTCGCGGGGAGTCATGCCTTTTGTTTTTCTTGAGATGCGTCGATTGTTAAACCAATCGACGTACTCCTTAGAAAGTTTCCTAAATTCTTTCATATCTTTACAAGGTGGAAATCCATTGAGACATTCTGTTTTGAATAGATGAAAGAAACTTTCGATTGGCGCATTGTCGAGACAATTTCCTTTGCGAGACATGCTCTGTATAAATCCATCTTCAGAAAGCCTATCAGTATAATAATTTAGTTGATAATGCCAGCCTTGATCTGAATGTATCACTGGGTTGCTTCCTTTAGGTATAACTGTCGTTAATTCATTTAATGTATCCATAATTAATTTACTATTGGGACTATTACTTACTTGGAACGCTAGAACTTCTTTGCTTGCCTCGTCGGTAATTGCGGAAACATAAGCCCATTCGTTATCCCTTAAACGAACTTGTGTGACATCTGTATGCAGGACTTTAAAGGGCTCAGTTTCATTAAACTGTTGATGTAAAATGTTGTGTGCGACCTTTCCAACAGTTCCTTTATATGAGGAATACTTTCCATTTTTATGACGATTATAAAGATTTACTTGAACATTTAACTCATTCATCAAGCGACGAGCTACGGCATCTGCTATGTGAATATCTAGTTTAATTAATCCTTCTTGTACGCGACGATAACCGTAGGTTAGGCGTCCACGACATTTTCCACTTTCAGTAATTTTTAATATTTCAGTTTTTATATCTTTGTACTTATCTACATGATTTTTGATACGTTTACGCTCATCATGGTAAGTGGCCTTTTTAAGTCCAATGGCCTTAAGAATATCGCCTATCTTATACCGTTCTGCTTTTGGAAGAGACTCTTGTTCTACCCTGATCTGATCAACTATTTGTGTTTTTTTGCGTCCTTTGAAGTTCCGAACAGGGTCATTGATTTTTTTAAAATATCATTCTCCAACTTTGTGTCATATAATTCTTGATTCTTCTTTGCGAGTTCCTCGCGAAGTTGATCTAATTCATTCTTGTTTATTAAATGACGTAATTTCTTTTTATCATTTTTCACTTTGGATTTTCTGCCTTTCGGATGAGACTTCAAGGCTTCTATGCCATGTTTATTGAATGCCGTTCTCCAGGAACTAATCTGACACTTGTTAACATCAAATCTGGCGGATACTTCAGCTAAAGTTTCATCATGAGTTTGATAGTAGTTTATCACATCAATTTTAAATTCAGCTGAAAAGCTCCGTTTAGTTTTTTTTCGCTTAAGCGAGTCTACGCCGCTTAAGCGATATTTTTGAATCCAGAAACTGACTTGCCGTTTAGGTAAATTATGTTTCTCTGAGAGACTTTGCATGCTGGTTCTACCTTGGAGGTATTCACCAACAACCTCTGCCTTTAATTTTGAACTGTATTTAACCATATAAAAAGCGCTCCATAACTGTTAGATTTCTTGTCTAACAATTATGAAGCACTTTAGATTTTTTAATGGATATTATTTTATTTAAGTTTCTTAACGCGATTGAAAAGAGAACTATCATCGGGTGTCTTGTTGTCGCCGGTTCGTCCGATATCATAGTCTGAATCTTTCATGGCTTCAACTTTTCCCATCAGGTAACCATTACCTACTTGTGAGAAGAAATCATGATTGCTGGTTCCAGTTGAAATCCCGTTCATAACGATCGGATTGACATCTTCAGCATTACCATCGGGGAATAGTGGCTCTTGACCAAGATTCATCAAAGCTTTATTAGCGTTATAACGAAGGAAGACCAAAACTTCATCGACCCAACCAACCTCTTTGTAGAGTTCACGAGTATATTTTTCTTCGTTATCATACAAAGTATAGAGTAAATCGTACATCCAATCTTTTAATTCTGACTTTTTATCATCACTCAATTCGTTGAAACCTAATTGGAATTTATAACCGATATAAGTTCCGTGAACTGATTCATCGCGAATAATTAATTTAATAATTTCAGCTACGTTAGCTAACTTGTTATTACCTAGATAGTAAAGAGGAGTATAGAAACCGGAATAAAAGAGGAAGCTTTCTAGGAAAACACTTGCGACTTTCTTTTGAAGTGGAGTTCCATTTTGGTAAATATCGTTAATGAATTTAGCTTTCTTTTGAAGATATTCATTATGATCAGTCCATTCAAAAATTTCATCAATTTCTTCGGCTGTGTTCAGGGTACTAAAAATAGATGAATAACTCTTAGCATGAACTGACTCCATAAACTCAATATTGTTGAAGACGGCCGTTTCAGCTTGGGTTCTAGTATCCTTTAGCATAGCTTGAATACCGTCTTGCGATTGTAAAGTATCAAGTAAAGTCAAACCGCCAAAGACGTGTCCAACGACTGTATGTTCAGCTGGACTGAGGGTACGCCAATCATCGAGGTCATTTGATAAAGGTATTCTAGTATCTAGCCAAAATTGAGAAGTTAATTTTTCCCAAGTTTCCTTATCAATTTGGTCTTCCAGCTTATTCCAGTTCATTGATTTGTAGTATGTATCGACCATTATAAAAATTTCCTCCTAGATTGAGCAGCTTTCACATTCATTACTGCCAATTTCGTCATTGTTTTCGGTAAAGGTTCTAACGTAGTAAAGTGATTTAATTCCTTTGTAATAGGCATAGTTACGTAAAATACTTAAATCACGAGTTGTCTGTTTAGGTTCATCTTTCCATTCATAAAGTCCTTCAGGAATCTCAGAACGCATAAAGAGAGTTAAACTCATTCCTTGATCAATGTGCTCTTGTGCGGAAGCATAAGTATCTATGACTTTTCTCATATCGGTATCGTAAGCTGATTTGTAATATTTGATAGTGTCATTACTTAAGAAAGGTGCTGGGAAGTATAACTTACCATTCTTCTTTTCTTGTCTCTCTTCAACCAAACGGGTAACGGGTTGTAAACTTGCACTAGTGTTGTTGATATAAGAGATAGATCCAGTAGGGGCAACAGCCATACGATAGGCGTTATAAAGACCATCACGCATAACTTTTTGTTTCAATTCTTGCCAATCAGCTATTTCAGGAATTTCAATATCCTTAAATAACTTTTTAACTAAATCTGATTTAGGAGCAAAACTCTTTTGAACGTATTTATCGAAGTATGATCCATCAGCATATTTTGATTTTTCAAAATTACTAAAGGTTTCATGACGTTCTTTAGCAATGTTGTTGCTTTCAACCAAGGTCCAGTAATTAAGCAACATGAAGTAAACATTGATAAATTCAATTGCCTCAGGAGAGCCATATTCGAGATGATGGCAAGCTAAATATGTATGCAGTCCCATTGCACCTAAACCGATTGAATGGCTCATTTGATTACCATGAGCGACTGGTGGAACGGAACTAATATTAGAAGCGTCACTGACAAAAGTTAGGGCCCTAGTCATGGATCGAATAGATTTTCCAAAGTCAGGGCTTTGCATCATGTTCAAAATATTGGTCGATCCTAGATTACAACTGACATCTGTTCCTAATTTAACGTATTCTTGAGCATCGTTTAACTCTGAAGGGACTTGTACTTGTTGAATTTCGGTACAGAGATTACTCATAATGATCTTACCGTCAATAGGATTGTCACGGTTAACGGTATCGATATTTAAGACATAAGGATAACCTGATTCTTGTTGAAGTTTACTGATTTCGTCTTCTAATTCACGAGCATCGATCTTGTACTTTTTAATCCGGTCGTCATTGACCATATTGTCATACTCTTTTGTAATATCAACGTATGAGAAGGGTACGCCGTAAACTCGTTCAACGGAATAAGGACTGAAAAGATACATGTCTTCATTGTTACGAACTAATTCGTAATATTTATCAGGAACGATGACTCCTAAGGAGAGAGTCTTTACACGGATCTTCTCATCAGCATTTTCTTTTTTAGCTGAAAGGAATTCAATGATATCAGGATGGAAGACGTTAAGATAAACGGCACCAGCACCTTGTCTTTGACCAAGCTGATTACTGTAACTAAAACTGTCTTCCAATAATTTCATAACGGGTAAAACTCCAGATGAAGAATTGTCGACATTTTTAATTGGTGAGCCAGATTCACGTAAATTAGTAAGAGTAATACCGACACCGCCACCGATTCTTGATAGTTGCAAAGCACTATTGATGGTTCGTCCGATACTGTTCATGTCGTCAGTAACTTGTAATAAGAAACAAGAAACATATTCGCCACGGCGCTTTCTACCAGCATTCAAAAACGATGGTGTAGCGGGTTGGTAGCGTTGGGCAATCATTTCAGTGGCCAAATTTTTAGCTAAGTTTTGATCACCATTAGCATATAAAAGGGCATTAAAAAGGATTCTCATCTCATAATTTTCAAGATAGAAGTCGCCGTCGTTTGTTTTTAGGGCGTATTGGTTGTAAAACTTGTAAGCGGCCATAAATGATTGGAATTGAAAATGTTGATCTAATAGGTTTTGATAGAGTTCTTCAATGAAATCATATGAATATTCATCTAAAACGTTTTTTTCTATATAATCATTTTTAACAAGGTAGTTAAGGCGTTCTTTGAAAGAAGCAAAGTTTTTAGTATTTGGTTCTACGTTCTCAGCAAAAAAAGCTTTAACAGCTTCTTTATCTTTGTTTAAAGGAATTTTATCATCCACGGGGATGTTGATTTCGTTATTTAATTTAAAGTAGCTGAGCTTGGTTGCATCAAGGTTATTTAATCCCAATTTTATTCACTGCTTTCTTAAAGTTTTCGACATCTTTTTGAGTTCCATTGAATTCAAATTCAAAAACAACTGGAACGTCAAGACCGTGAGCAATGTCTTTGGCTGTGTGATTATATAAGGTGTTGAAATTACGATTCCCGCCGCCAGCAACACCAACACAATTCTTGGCATTATCTTCATATTGAAGAAAGTCGATGACAGGATCCATCATATCGTCGTCATAAGCAGGTACAATAAGAATAAATGGCCGACCCATTTTAAAAAAAGGATCGGCGTCGGTTATTTCGTAACCATCTATTCCTAGCTTATTAACGAAACGTTTAGTTTGTCCGGTGATAGAATAATAAGCTATTTCTTTCATAATAATTAACCCACCAATTCTTTAAGGCTGTCTGGACGAAAGCCAACGATAGGGTCGCTAGAAGAGTTCATTACAACCGGTACGCTCTTAAAGCCTTGTTGTTTTAAAGCATCAAGATATTGTGGGTCCTGATTGATATTTCTTTCCTCAAAAGAAACATTGTGTTCCTTAAGATATCTTTTAGTCATCTTGCATTGCATGCAGTTATTTTTACTATATACGATTACATTATTCATTTGGAATACCTCTCTTCAATTACTAAATTAGTATAATCATTTACGATAAAAAACACAATATATTGTGTTCGTTATAATGATACACACACGATATAGCGTGGTTATGAAACTTGAATATTGAAAGCGCAAACTTATGTGCCCCAATAAATTAACCCGTATCGCATCTGATTTTCAAAAAAATTTCTGATTCGTGGTAAAATTAGCGTAATAACTATTATAAAGTTATTGAGTATAATTTAAAGTGTTTCAGACAATTAATTTTGGTTGGGAGAAAACTATGAATTCTTGGAATTTTGTGGGAATTATTGCATGGATCATCGTGATTGCATTGTTGATCTTTGTAGTATTTAATATTAGAAATCGTCATTTAAAGATTCTTGTAGAAAAGAAGAAAAAAATAACTTGGACAACTATTCTAACAGATTTATTAGAAATCGTTGTAGTAATATTAGCGGTCAGTGGCTTATTGTATACTAGTTTATTTACGAAGGTTGATTTAACTAATCAAGATGATGTCGCTGTCACTTATAAATATAATCCAATGATTGTTCAGACAACTGAGGATGGTCAAGGCTATTACGTTAGAATCAATAAAAAGGAATCCAGTTCAGCGACAGATGTTTATCAGTATTGGTTGAACAATACAAAATATACTGTATCAAGTCAAAACTCAACTATATCTGATGCGACATTACCGTTTACTGTATCAGGTTTACATTTGGATTGGCCAATGAAAAAGATTAAAAAAATGGATTCACGTTATCAAAATGCATACGTTATAACTGTTCAAGCTAAATATAAGAATAATTTTATTAATGGATTAGGATTGAAAGCTAATCGTTTTGCCATGGAGTACCGTGTGTTAAGAGTACCAGCACGTTCATTTATTAATGTAGCTAAATAAAGAGAATAAAAATGGCATCAGATAATCAATTTGATTATCTGATGCCATTAATTTCATACTATGCTTTTTTGATTTTCTTGATACTAACAACAATTTTGTTATTTAGTTCAGTTTTATTAGCATTATCTTTAGGATCATTCTTAACAATTTCCATTAAAGCTGAATGTTCGTAAATCTTTTCAACTTTACCTTGGAATGGATAATCCATATCTTCATCAACGGAGCAGTTGTAAACAGTACCAACTTTTAAGTCTTCTATTTTCATATGTCAAATCTCCTCGGATTTAATTACTTAACAGATTAGTATATTAATATAGTAGAAGAAATATTTCAAACATAGGGGTTTTATAATGGATAAAAAAATCATCGTTATTACTGGTGCCAGCGGGACAGGTAAAACAACCATTAGCAAATATTTGAAAGATACTTATCATATACCAAGTGTCATAACTCACACTACTAGATTACCACGTGAAGGCGAAAAAGATGGCATTGATTATCATTTTGAGACAAAAGAGTCTTTTTTCAAGAATCATTATTTAGAAAAAGTTGAATATAGTGGTCATTGGTACGGTTCATCTGAGGAGAGTCTAAAGAAGACTTGGGAAAAGTATGATGCGGTAAGTATCGTGGTTGATACGAAAGGTGCTATCTCATATAAGAAGAAATATGGGAAAAACGCTGTCGTAATTTTTCTAGAAGTTAGTTTTGATAAAGTAACACAAAGACTCAAAAAGCGTGGGGATGATCAGAGCCGGTTGTCAACGAGAATAAACAGCGAAGAATTTCAACGTGATTTAAAAATTCCATGTGAATTAGTTAATGAATGTTATAAAATTACTAATGATAATATTAAAAAAACTGAGGAAAAAGTTAATAATATCTTGAAAAGTGAAAAAATCAAATAAAATGTTTTTTCACAATAGAGTCTTAATCGTTGTTATGAAAACGATTAAGACTCTATTTTTTTGTGAAGTTCAAAGTGTAACATTCTTATACAATTGCTGTAACAGTTTTGCAATATTCAGAGAGTAGTATAGTGGTCGTTGAGTGATAAGAAATTAATAATTATAAAAAATTTAAACATTAAAAAATATACCAATTACGGGGGATTTCAATTTTGAATACAAACGTTAAAAAGAGTCTAATTTCATTTACAGCTGCTGCAGCTTTGGCAGTTACAGGTTTGGGTCTATCAAATGCATCATCAGCAAAGGCTGATACAGTTATTCAAAACGCACCTTCAGTCGTTCGTACAAAGAACGAATCAGCATTATTCAGAACACCATCATCAGCTTCAAAAATTACTGGTCGTGCACTTGCTTCAAATACTAGCTGGCGTGTAGCTAAGGCTGTTCAAGATGACAATGGTACAACATGGTACCTTGTTGGATCAAACGAATGGTTAAGTAGTGCAGATGTAGCAACAACTGCTGCTGTTACAGAATCAGCTTCAACAACAAATACTACAACTACAAATTCTTCAACAACAACTACAGCTTCATCAGCTGAAAATGTTATCAATACTGCTAAGAAGTACCTTGGCACACCATATGTATGGGGTGGTAAGACACCTGCAGGATTTGACTGTTCAGGTTTCACATCATACGTTTACAGCCAAGCAACTGGTAAGAGTATTGGTGGATACACTGTAGCTCAAGAAAGTGCCGGTACACAAGAATCTGTTTCTCAAGCATCAGCTGGAGACCTTCTATTCTGGGGTAGCAAAGGTTCAACTTACCATGTAGCTATCTACTTAGGTAACAACCAATATATCGCTGCACCACAACCTGGTGAATCAGTTAAGATTTCATCAATCTCAGGTTACTTCATGCCTTCATTCGCTGTTAAGGTTCTATAATTTAAAATTGAAATTTAATCGTAAAGATCACCCTCTTCGGTGGTCTTTTTTTGTATCTCCGTATAAAATAAAAAAGAAATAAAGATTCCTAAAGGAGAGATATGGAAAAATTAATTGAGCAAGCTAAGTCTCTAATTAAACCCCAGATGAGCGTTAGTTTTGGTGGTGGAAGAACGGTCGGGCGATTGATTAAAGCCGTTAAAGGATTGGATATAAAGGTTTCAAGTCCTTCAGAGATGACACGTCAACTTTGTTTGGAATTGAATATTCCAGTAGTACCATTAGAACAAGTAAAAAAATTTGATTTAGCATTCGATGGTTGCGATAGTATTGATTCTAATTTGAATGTTTTAAAGAGTAATGGTGGAATTCATACTTTGGAAAAATTGTATGGTAATTTAGCTGATCGTTATATTATTTTAGCTCCAGAATCTCGTCAAACTGAAGAATTAGATGCAAAAATACCATTGTGCTTAGAAGTTTTAGATTTGGCGATACCACAAGTAGTCAATGAAGTAGAAAAACTAAATGGTCAAATTAAAATTCGCCAATCCAGTGACATAGCTGGAATGGTTAGAACCGTAAATGGCAATAGTTTAGTAGACTGTTATTTTGATAACTGGCAAAATATCGCTGAAATAAATGATAAATTAACAAAAATGACAGGTGTATTAGGAACATCTTATTTTGAAATTGTGACGGATGCATTTTTGGCTACAGATGATGATGTGATTCATTTGCAAAAATAGCATTGACGTACTAAAAAAGTCGATATGGTCAATCATATCGGCTTTTTTTAGTGAAATAGATTAATTATCAGAATTCTTGTAATATTCTTGGTGCCACTTGGCAATGTAGTCTAGACGTTGCTTGAAAAACTTCTCTTTACCCTGTTCAGTAGGGCGGTAATAAATACTATTCTCTACTTCTTTAGGGACAGTTTTCATTGTGGTAAGTTTGTCAGCATAGTCGTGTGCTAGTTTGTAATCTTTACCATATCCGAGATTTTTCATCAACTTGGTAGGCGCGTTTCGAATCTGTAAGGGAATCGGCAAATTGCCATACTTTTTAACGTCTTTTTTAGCACGTAAAACAGCTTTATAAGTGGCATTTGATTTGGGAGCGACAGATAAATAAATAACAGTCTCCACTAAATGAACGTCGCATTCAGGCATACCAAGAAATTGGCAGGCTTGAAAGGCATTGATGGCGACATTTAAAGCATTAGTGTCAGCTAAACCAATATCTTCACTAGCGAAACGGACTAATCTTCTAGCAATATAAAGAGGATCCTCGCCACCTTCGAGCATTCTAGTAACCCAATAGATAGCGGAGTCGGTGTCGCTATTACGCATTGATTTATGTAAAGCTGAAATAATGTTGTAGTGTTCCTCGCCAGTTTTGTCATAACGCAATGATTTAGTATTGAGTAATTGACGAATATCTTCTAAATCTACCGTAGCCGTTTTATCAGTTACTGTTGAATTAATGACAGCCATTTCCAAGGTATTCAAGGCAACACGTGCGTCACCATTGGCATAGTTGGCAATTAGTTTTAAAGTATCAGAATCAATTTTAATTTTTAACTTAGGAAAAGCCTTGTCGTTAGCGAGAGTTTTCTTTAAAAGATCGACTAAATCATCGGAGGTTAATGACTTTAATACAAAGACCTTGCATCTCGATAGTAAGGCTGAATTAATCTCAAATGAAGGATTCTCAGTCGTGGCACCGATCAATGTAATACTGCCTTTTTCAACGAAAGGCAAGAAAGCGTCTTGTTGAGCTTTGTTAAAACGATGGATCTCATCGATGAAGACGATTGTTTTTTGTCCCATTTCTCGATTCATCTCAGCTTCTTTCATTACTTTTTTAATATCGTTGATACCACTAGTAACAGCACTAAAAGTAATGAAGTTGGCTTTAGTTTTTTGGCAATAATTTCAGCTAAGGTTGTTTTACCAACCCCGGGAGGTCCCCAGAAAATTAATGAGGGAACTTTATCCTGATCGATGATTTCGCGTAAAATTTTACCTGGACCAAGTAAGTGTTGTTGACCAACAAAGCCCTCCAGCGTGGAAGGACGAACCCGATTGGCTAGAGGACTATTGTTGTTATTATCTTTATTATTATTTGCGAAGAGTGACTCTTGTTGCATTTTTTAACCTCTCTAATTAATTGCCTTTTGAATCTCTTTTTCGTTATAGGCCAAGAGAATTAGAAACATGACTAAGTATAGAACTAAGGGGATCAAAGCATAATTTAAGTTAATAGCTGAAATTGTGGCAGCGCTTTGAGTTTTGTTGGAGACATATCCTGATATCTGTAGGGATTCAGCGGTAATCAAACCACCTAGACCTAGTCCTAAATTGACGCCGAAATCATCAGTTGAAGCAAGGACGCCCTCAGCTTGAATGCCCATAGAAGTACCATAACGGATGGTATCAGCAATCATGATTGAAACTAGTCCAATGATGAATCCACCACCGATACCGTTGATAAAGATACCAGTGAAGATTGTTGGCAAAACTTTTGAATAGGCTCCAAATGTAATAATAATTTGACCGATAAAGGCAGTAACAATGCCTAATAGCATCGTGTTTTTCTTTCCCAATTTAGCAGAGATAAAGTAGATGGCTACAACCCCGATTAAAGCGGTGAAGGTGAAACTGTTGGCAAGGGAAACCAAATTTTCATCGTTAAGAACGTACTTAAAGTAATAAATGGTAGTCTGATTTTTAATAGCGGTGGTCAGCCAGTACAAGAAAATGACGATGGATATAACTATCCAAGGTTTATTTTGTTTTAGCATTTTCCAAACTTCTTTGAGCGGTTGATGACTAATCTCTTTGTTCGTATAGCGCTCACGAACGTGGAAGAAGGTATTAAGAATCAAAGCTAGAGAGATTATTCCAAAAAGAATTATGGTTCCTAAGAAGCCCTTTTGTTGATTTCCTTTACCAAATAAACTTACTAAAGGAATTGTAAAGACAGCTACGATAATTTGTACAGAACTACCGAAAAATTGTCTGATGACTCCCAAAAGCGTAGTTTCCTGCTCATTATTAGTCATAGTCGGTAGGATTGATGTAATTGGTAAATTAACTGCTGTATAGAAGAATCCTAGACCTAAATAAGTTACATAAGCCCAAATCAATTTTCCGGAATGTGGGAGAAAATTAGGAGTAACGAAGGTTAGTACAGCAAAAATGACGTATGGAAATGAGTACCACAAAAAGAACGGACGACTTTTTCCCCAGCGGGAATGCGTGTTATCAATCATGACACCGATAATCAGACTTTCAAATACGTCGGCAGTTCTGGCGACAACAAAAAGAATTGCGACTTCATTAGCGTTTAGTCCAAAAACATCGGTATAGAAAAATAATAGATAAGTGGTCATCATTTGAAAAACTAAGTTATCTGCGGCGTCACTTAAGCCATAACTGATTCGTTCAGTTAGTGAAGTTTTCCATCTATTCAAAGATAGGCTTATTTCTTCGCAGTTAGACGACGATAAAGCTCACGACCGACGATATCGTTTGTCCACATCCAGGCGATGTGACCGAGAGCTTCGGAAATATGTTCTTCACTAGGCTGGTCTTTGGGATTTGGAACAGTCTTCATCATTGGCATAATACCGATATGGAAGGCAACCCAGATGGCAAGACCGAAAATAGCGCCGGAACCTTTTCTGAGAAATGGTTTGTATTCAGAAAGAACTTCATAAATAACAGCAAATGAAGTGGAGAAACCAAAGTGCATTAGAAAACTAGCCCAAGGCATTTTTTGTTCCGAATAGGTATAAGTACCACGAGTAATCTTCTTAGGAATACCGAATTGTTCCATTAAAGTCTGTGGAGGATTTACGGCATCACGTTCTGGAGTACGGGGAGGCAAAACATTTTCCCAACCTAATTTGACGAATCCTGAAATAACTCCTGCAGCTGTACCAGCAATGATTGCTGCTTTTAAATCTACTTTTTGTGCTTTATTCAAATGCATAAATAATACCTCTTTTCGATTATTAAAACCCTAATTGTAAGTATAAATCAGAGTGGATACTAATTCAGGTAATTGGTCTTGTCATTGGTAACAGAAAGTAATTGTAAACTATCTACTAACGTTACAGTCAATGAGAAAAGGTACTTTAGTCATAATTTCTTCACATATTTTTATTAATTAATTCGTAATTTGGAAACCATATGTTCATAAATTCCCGTTATTATTTAAGCATAGTCAAATAACAAAGAGGTGACCGGATGAAGAAATAATCTCCCAGATAACTTTTCCTTGAAATTATACTTATTGAAAATAAAATGAATAGAATTAATTCCCTTAAATAAATTTAACCCTTAACTTAAATAATATATCTCCCCCCAAAGATATATATAAATGAATAAAATTTTGAAAGAAGTGACCTGATGAAACTGGATAATTGCTTGTAATTGGAAAGAAAATTTTTGAATTACTCACTTAACGAATAGAACAAACCCTTAATATATAAAACCCTATTTTTTAAAAGTTTAATCCCCTTAAACATAAATATAACTTTTATCTCCCCCCTAAAAGATATAAAGTTAAAAAAATAAAATAACAACCAATTCCTCCCCAGAATTGGCTGTTATTTTGCGTTAATGATAAGTATATGGTAAATGAGCAGCGTCTGGTACTTGATCCCAAGCAACTGGATAACCGGCACCGTGAGCACAAAAGACTGAATCAGGAGTATTTTCTAAGTCGGAAACGGGATGATAGTCACGATCAATGATAATCTCTTCTTCGTTATGACAAGGACGGAATTTATCGACAATGACCTCAAGGTGTCCTTGACCATGAGTATAAGCTGTAACTTCCTTGGAATAACCCTGCATTTCTGAAACAGGGGCGAACCCAGTCAAAACTGCCAATTGAGTATTGTCAGTCAGAACATCAGGATCGTTAAAGGTACCGTGCATCTTTTGGATGTCATTCATGGCTCGACCAACTTGATCTTGAGTGATTTCTAATCGGAATTGGTACCAAGGTTCCAATAATTGACAGGCATCTTGTTTCTTTAACATCATCAGACCTTGTCTAACAGCTCGCCAGGTAGCTTCTCGAAAATCACCACCGACAGAGTGGACGTTATTAGCTTTGCCATTGATCAAAGTGATTTTCATATCAGTGATCGGTGCACCTATTAAGACTCCCAAGTGTTCTTTAGCTTTAAGGTTAGTGAGGACTTGGTGTTGCCAATTGCGAGCGAGCACATCTAAATTACAGTGTGAATCGAGACTTAAACCATGATTTGGATTAGGTTCTAGTAACAAATGGACTTCTGCATAGTGACGTAGTGGCTCAAAATGACCGACGCCTTCGACTTTTTTAGTAATCGTTTCTTTATAAAGGATACTGCCTTCATCAAAATTAATATCCAAGTCGAATCTGTCTAACAATATTTGTTGTAAAATTTCCAGTTGGACTTCACCCATGATTTGAACACGGATCTCTTGAAGATGATTGGACCAAGCAACGTGCAATTGAGGGTCTTCATCTTCCAATTGTCTCAAGGCAGTTAGGCAAGTGTGAAGGTCGTTGTCTTTAGGATTGACCGTGTAATTTAAGACGGGTTGAATAGTAGGTTGCTGAGAATTAGTTTGTTTTCCCAAACCTAAGCCTGGATAAGTTTTATCTAAACCGGTAATTGCGCAGACGAATCCGGCAGGGACTTCTTGAGTAGTCTCAAATTTAGCACCGTTGTAGACACGTACTTGATTGGCCTTTTGCTCGTTGAAGAGGACGGCTTTATTATGTAAGGTTCCACCAGTAACTTTGACCCAAGTCAGACGTTCAGCTTTTTCATCATGAGAAATTTTAAAAACTTTAGCTCCAAATTCATTAGAGTACTTAGTTTCTTGAGTCCAATTTTCAAAACCATTTAGAAATTCATCAATTCCAGAAAGTTTTAAAGCCGATCCAAAGAAGCAAGGAAAAACTTGACGTTGTTTGATCATATTTTGAATAATATCTGAGGAGATAGAACCTGTCTCCAAGAAATTATTGAGAATATCATCATCTTGAAGAGCTATCTCTTCAAGCGTTTCTTCCGAAAGTTTATCGTTAGGAGCATTAAAGGCAATACAGCCCTTAGATAAATTCTTTTGTAAATTGACGAGTGTTTTCTTTTGTTCGACGCCAATTGAATCCATTTTGTTTACAAAAATAAAAGTTGGTATTTGATATCGTTGTAAAAGATTCCAAAGAGTTCTGGTATAGCCTTGAACACCATCGGTAGCGGAGACTACTAAAATAGCGTAATCCAAAACGCTGAGAACTTGTTCGGTTTGGGAAGCAAAATCGACGTGTCCAGGAGTATCAAGTAAAGTTAATTGTAAATTATCATACTTTAAATTAGCTTGATGAGAGAAAATTGTAATGCCACGCTTCTTTTCCAGGTCATCAGAATCTAAGAATGCATTGCCATTGTCGACTCGTCCTAGTTTTCGTAATTGTCCGGCTTTGTATAAAAGAGCTTCGGAAAGCGTTGTTTTACCGGCATCAACGTGTGCAACGATTCCCGCTACAATATGTTTCATAAAATATTTTCTCCTCTCAAACGGAACTTAATAACTATTTTACTATTACTAAAAAAGAAATTGTTTAGAGTCATCGAATTTTCTTCACAATTAATTATTATTTATTTCGCACTTTGCTAATTATATATTCATAAATTCTGGTTATTATTTAAGCATAGTCAATGAAGAAGAGGTGACCGGATGTATAGATAATCTCTAAGAGAGAAAAAATTAATTACTTAAAATAATGAAAAATAAACTTAATAAATAATCCTTTTAAATTTAATCCCCCTTAATAAAATATATCTCCTCCCCAAAGATATAGAATTTTAAATAGAAAGAAGTAAACATTATGAAAAATAATATGACAAAAAGAGCTCGCCAATCGGCAAGCTCTTTTCTTTTGCAACTTTTATTTTAGGATTTGATTTGTCAGATATTATTTTCCAGCTTTTAATTTGGCTGCTTGTTCATCGTTACAGTAAAGGAAGTGTCCGGGAAATACTTCCTGAAGTCTTTGGTCATCCAAGAAAGGACGTTTGTGGTCAAAGTCGATTCTGGTTCTTTGCTTTTCAATCTCAGGGTCTGGGACTGGAATAGCGGAAAGAAGACTCTGTGTGTAAGGATGTAACGGGTGATTATAAATCTCATCAGAAGCAGCTAATTCAACGATTTTACCGCGATACATAACGGCGATACGGTCTGAAATGTATTTAACCATGGAAAGATCATGGGCGATAAAGAGATAAGTTAAGCCTTGCTTCTTTTGAATGTCTTGCATTAAATTAACAACTTGAGCTTGGATAGAAACATCCAAAGCGGAAATTGGTTCATCAGCGATGATGAATTGAGGATCAACGGCTAGAGCACGGGCAATCCCGATACGCTGTCTTTGACCACCAGAGAACTCATAAGGGTAACGTGTCATGTGTTCTGGATTTAAGTTAACCATGTCGAGTAATTCACGAATTCGTTGATCACGTTCTTGGTCGTTTTTGACTAAGTGGTGCACGTCAAGTCCTTCAGCAATGATATCCTTGACCTTCATTCTAGGATTCAAAGAAGCATAGGGGTCTTGGAAGATCATTTGCATTTCACGACGGAATTCTTTCATCTTTGGACCATGACTCTTGATTTTACTGATGTCTTGACCATTGAAATAGATGTGACCATCAGTAGGATTGTAGAGCCTGATGATTGAACGTCCAGTCGTACTCTTACCAGAACCGGATTCACCAACTAATCCAAAAGTTTCACCTTTATAAATATCGAAGGAGACATCATCAACGGCTTTAACCATGTTAGGTTTACCAATGTTAAAATATTGTTTTAAATTTTTTACGGATACGATTACTTGTTTTTCATCTGCCATTATTTCACATTGCCTCCTAACTTTTTAAATTTTTCGTAGCGGTTAAGAATACCTGCTGGTGGTGTAACTTTTGGTGCATTGGGATGTAATAGCCAAGTTGCTGCGTAATGGTGCTTGGAAACTTTGAAGAATGGTGGTTGTTGTTCTTCATCAATTTCCATAGCGTAAGCATTACGAGGAGCAAAGGCATCTCCCTTGGGTGGATTCAAAAGGTTTGGTGGCGTACCAGGAATAGAATTCAAACGATCAGTTTCACTAGTGTCCAAAGTAGGCATTGAATCCAACAACCCCCAAGTATAGGGATGTTGTGGATTGTAGAAGACGTCATCGACTGAACCATATTCAACGAAACGTCCAGCATACATAACAGCCACACGATCAGCAATACCAGCAACAACACCTAAATCATGGGTGATAAAGATGATAGAAGTACCGATTTTTTGTTGAAGTTCCCTTAATAAATCAATGATTTGAGCTTGAACGGTAACATCCAAAGCTGTAGTTGGCTCATCAGCAATTAGAATTTCAGGATAGTCAACGATAGCAATCGCGATGACGATACGTTGTCTTTGTCCACCAGAAAATTGGTGAGGGTAATCTTTCATTCTAGCTTTAGGGTTAGGAATACCAACTAAGCGTAGAACTTCCTCAGCACGCTTTAGAGCGTCTTTTTTAGAAACGTTATTGTGGATCAACAAAGGCTCAGCAACTTGCTTACCGATTGTCATAGTAGGGTCAAGCGAGGTCATAGGATCTTGGAAGATCATTGAGATTTTATTCCCACGGATCTTGTCCATTTCCTTGTCGCTTTTTTGTAAGAGGTCGTCTCCGTGATAGAGAACCTCCCCCTTAGAAATTGTTCCGTTCTTGGCTAATAATTGTAGTATTGAACGAACCGTGATGGATTTACCAGAACCAGATTCACCAACGATAGCTAAGGTTTCACCGGCATTTAAATGGAAATTAACACCACGGATAGCATGAACGACACCATTGTAGGTGTCAAAATCAACATGCAGGTCTTTTACTTCTAGAATTTTCTCCATTGCGATTTCTCCTTAGTTAGTTTTCTGATGATTGTGGGTCAAAGGCATCACGTAAACCGTCACCAAGAAGGTTAGTGGCAATCATGATAATACTCAAGATAATAGCTGGAGCCCACATTTGATATGGTAAGAACCTAAAGGCCTTTTGTCCATCTGAGAGAAGAGTACCTAATGAAGCGTTTGGTGCCGGAATACCGATACCAATGAAACTTAGGAAGGCTTCAAAGAAGATGGCGTTGGGAATTGTAAACATTGTTTGAATAATAATTGTTGATGAAAGGTTAGGAATCAAGTGTTTAGTAGCAATCTTAGTTGAAGATTCACCAAGAGTTCTAGCTG